>NZ_NFHE01000030.1 GCF_002161235.1 Pseudoflavonifractor sp. An85 | reverse complement strand
CTTAGCATATATGGGAATGGGAGTATTCCACCGTCCTATACCTCATCCCTGTAACTTATCCACCGTATCAGTTCATTATAAAAATCTTAGATTTTTGTCTTGACAACTGAGCCACTATAGAATACCATATGAAGCGTGACCTTTCTGCAATGGAAAAACTGTTCGCTGGCTATATCAATGAGCGGCTGGAGCTATAGCTATCCATGCGTTTGCGGCCTTAAACGCTTTGTGAGCCGCTGTGTGGCCTCTTGGCGGATGGGGAGGGTAACTGCCCCAGCAAGGCCTCTCGCGGGGATTTTGGCCGATTTTCGGGGCAGAGGGCAGTCGACGAAAGAAAAGCAGGAGAAAGGAGAGGGGGCGTGACCGCCCCCTCTCCGCCCCACAAATGCCCGCAGTGCGGGCATTTTCATAGGGGTCAAATAGGGTGTTGTAAACGAGAAAATAGTGGCCGAAGGCTGGCGTGATTCCCCGTACCCTTAGAGCCGCAACAAATTTACAGGGGTTGTAGCTGTTTCGTGGCTCAGAATTTACGTCGCATAAACAAAGATAAAAGGCCCTTCCGCAGGGGACGGAGAGGAGAAGAATAAGGAGCCACTCTTGCTGAGGTTGTGGGGCTTTGGTAGAATAGAACGAAAGAAGTGTTTGGAGGGGATGAAATGCCCATTGAGGGAATCATACAACCTGATACTATAAATATCAGCAGTACGCTGCGGTTGAGAAAATTTTCAGATGACTGTGCGTTCGCATTGGATTGGTACCAAGACGAAGAGACTCTGTTGCTGGTAGATGGCAAAACCGACCCATACGATATGAAGCGGCTTTGCCAAATGTATCATTACTTACAGGGGCAGGGTGAACTGTACTGGATCGAGCACAAAGCGGAGGATAGTACTCACTTTGTTCCGGTTGGAGATGTCACATTTGGAAAAGAGGACATCCCCATCGTGATCGGAGACCCAACCTTGCAAGGAAAGGGCATTGGAAAACTGGTGATTCGGGCACTAATTGCCAGGGCCAAGACCCTGGAATTTGATGTTCTGCGTGTGGCTGAAATATATGACTACAATGTTGCTTCCCGGAAACTCTTTGAGGACTGTGGCTTCCGGGCCACAGAGGCCACGGAAAAGGGACATACTTATGTGCTTGCATTATAGTTCAAGGCGAGTTGACACGGAGGTATGAGAACATGCAGCAACTAATCTATCGAAATCTGACGGATGACGACAAGCATCAGATTTGTGCATGGAAGTACAAGGGTGAGTATGGAATCTACAATCTCCCCCCCTATGAGGAAATGAAAGCACAGCAAATTGGCTTCATGGATCCAAAGTCCGAGCAGAACTACCTTGCGTTTGCAGACGGGGACACATTGGTGGGTTTTGTCAACATCCTGGAGGAAGCTACGGAGGTGTTCATTGGGATTGGCGTCAACCCTGAACTCTGCAACCAGCACTATGGCCGTGAGATGCTGGCCTTGGCCTATGGTATTTCCAAGAGCCGCTATCCTGATAAGCCGTTGTACCTGGAAGTGCGTACATGGAACACCAGGGCGGTGAAGTGCTACCAGCGAGCGGGATTCCAGATTGATGGCGAACCGTATGAGCTGACAACCGGAATAGGAAATGGCACATTCTATCGCATGACGAGGGTGTAGCTCTTATGTGGTTATATACTGGACACGTTGATGAGAATGGGAGTGGTGAAGGAAAAGTTTACGCTACACCAAGCACGCCCCAAATGATAATTTTCTCTTAACTCTACCCGTGTCCCCTGGCTATTTCAGAATTCTGTGGTATGCTGTGTCGTTACAAAGGAGGCGACACACATGGCAAAGAAACGAGCTAATGGCGAAGGCAGCATCCGCAAGCGAAAAGATGGACGCTGGGAAGGCCGATATACGGCAGGGCATGACCCGGAGACGGGGAAAGCCATCTATAAAAATGTGCTGGGCAAGACCCAAGCAGAGGTCAAGGAGAAGCTGAAACAGGCTATCAGAGAAGCCCAGGCACTGGACATTACCAAGGCGGGCAAGTACACGGTGGGAGAGTGGATGGAGGTGTGGTTCCAGGACTACGCCAAGATCAAAGTCCGGCCCTCCTCCCACCAGACCTACCAGGGCTACATCCACAACCACATCCGTCCCAATATCGGAGATATTCCGCTGGAAAAACTCACTTCTCTGGATTTACAGAAGCTCTACAAGAAGCTGCTGACCCAAGGCAGGGTAGACCGGGTGGAGGCCAAGGGACAGCCCAAGGGCCTCAGTGCCAAGACGGTGCGGAACATCCACCAAATTCTATCCTCTGCCCTAAAGTTAGCCCAAGAGCAGTGGCTGATTCTCAGTAATCCGGCCGAGGGCTGCGCTCTGCCCCGAGTGGAACACCAGGAGATGAAAACCCTGACTACGGTGCAGCTGTCCTCCTTCTTCCGGGAGGCCAGGGAGAGCGGCGTGTTTGAGCTGTACTACCTGGAACTGGCCACAGGCCTGCGGCGGGGCGAACTGCTGGGGCTGAAATGGGAAGATATTGATTTGGAACGGGGTGACCTCCGGGTACGGCGGCAAGTCTCCCGCATTAATGGAGAAGTGGTGGAAGCGCCACTAAAAACCAAAAACGCCTACCGCACCCTGCCACTGGCAGAGGATACGGTAAGCGTTCTGAGAGAACAGAGAAGGAAAGTGGGTAATAGCCCATGGGTGTTCCCGTCCCCCAATGGCGGGCCTATCTCCCCGGACAGTGTGCTGCATATGCTCCATAGAGTGCTGAAACGGGCAGGACTGCCCAAGGTGCGGTTCCACGACTTGCGCCACACCTTCGCCACCCTGGCGCTGCAAAACGGGGTGGATGTGAAAAGCGTGTCCGGGATGCTGGGCCACTTCTCCGCAGGTTTCACCCTGGACACCTACGCCCACATCACCAGTGCCGCCCAGCGGCAGGCGGCGCAGACGATGGGGAGTGTTCTGGCGGGGACCATCTAGACTTGATTGTTGCTTGAAAACTTCTGCCTGGAGTTTTGTAAGGTTTCCAGAGTAATGGGGGCGTAGGGAGGGCCACTTCAAATTACAATCTCAAGACACTCTATGGGCTGTCTTACACAAAATTTAGGAGCATTGGTGACATGGATGGCTGGATGTGGTATGATAACAATAAGTAGTTTCATGTTGCGGAGGTGGATTGCGAAAATGCACAAAAATCGTTTGATGTATTTTCTAATAATTACATTTTCTATCACAGGTATAGCTTGGATTAGTCTTGCTGCTTTAACGAAATTGTGCATTATTTCGTTCACACATCCAATAGGTACCATTTTGCATATTATAGGCGGGTTTGGACCGACAATCGCAGCCTTACTTCTAATAGACGAGAAATTGACATTCGATTCTGTGAAAAAGTTTGTGTTTCATGGAAAAAAGAAATCGATGACCTGTTTTTGGATACTGTCTGTTATGGCAATAGTAACAATTGGAATTTCGTCGATGGAATTTAATTCGGTACTGCCGTGGTATCTGGTACCAGTCGTTTTTCTTCAAGCCGTATTTATATATGGAGGAGAAGAAGAATTGGGTTGGCGTGGTACAATGCAGCCTCTATTAGAGAAAAAGTATAATTTTCAAATAGCGACCGTAATTACAGGTGTGGTATGGGGCGTTTGGCATATTCCGCTTTGGTTTGTGGAAGGCTCATCTCAACAAAATATGGATTTTTTGTTATTTTTAATCCTTGCAGTAATATTAAGTTTTTGGCTGGCTGCGATTTATAAAAAGACACAATGTGTTTTCGCTTGTAATGTCTTTCACGGACTGATAAATACGCTTTTATCCGTGTTTGTTGTTAAGCTAAATCCAGTATTGGTGTTGGGGCTCATTGTTATGTTGGTCTATTCCATATACCTATGGTATGACGAAGATAAGAAAATGAAAATTTCGAATTTGTCCCAGTAAGGCCAATTTTTACATAGCAGTCCTGCACGGCTAGTCCAGGGCTGCTTTTACTTTGTGAGTAGCTGCCGGTGTTGTAGATTATGTTCTGGCGCATCCTCTCCGGGAAAATCCAGCTCTCACCGCTCCAAACTCCCGTATGGGTCAGCGTTTGGGTCAAGCCTCTCTGTTGGCACTTCGATGCCGACGAGAGAGTAAAAGCGCCATAAACCTAAACTACCGAAAAAGTCCTGGAATCCTGGTAAAGTTAGTGAATAGTGAAGAGTGAATAAGGAAAAAGGAAATCCCAGATGCTTTCGCATCTGGGATTTATGGTTGCGGGGGCAGGATTTGAACCTACGACCTCCGGGTTATGAGCCCGACGAGCTACCAAGCTGCTCTACCCCGCGATATAAACTTGTGGTGCCGGAGACCGGGATCGAACCGGCACGGGATTTCTCCCACGGGATTTTAAGTCCCGGGCGTCTGCCAATTCCGCCACTCCGGCCCGTGGGCAAGAATTATAATACCACGCCACAGGGGTGGTGTCAAGAGTTTCTTTTCAAAAAAGCAAAATGTTCTTGACGGCGGCTTGTTCCTGTGGGAAACTGAAGAGAAAAGGAGGCACACAGCCATGGGAAAGGAACTGACGGAAAAGGATATTGCTCTCATGCGAGAGGAGCTGCACCACCGGCGCTTTGTGCTGCGGCCCAAGCTCATTGAGGCGGTGAAAGAGGCTCGGGCGTTCGGCGACCTCAGCGAGAACTTCGAATACAAGGCCGCCAAGCAGGAGAAAAACCGTAACGACAGCCGATGCCGCTACCTGGAAAATGTGATCCGCACTGCTACCATCATTTCCGACCGTTCGGAGGAGGGGACGGTGGGACTGTACGACAAGGTGACCCTTTACGTGGAAGATGACGACGAGGAGATGGTCATCCAGATCGTCACCACCATGCGCCAGGATGCCCTCAAGGGGCTGGTGAGCAAGGAGTCTCCCGTGGGCCGGGCGGTGTTGGGCCGCCGGGTGGGGGACCGAGTGACGGTACAGGTCAATGACAATTACGGCTATGAGGTGGAAATCCGGGCCATTGAGCCGGGGGAAGATACCGGAGATGCGCCTCTGGTATCCTTTTAATTGGATTGTTCCAAGGGGAGATGGGAGATTTGTCCCATCTCCCCTTCTTTCGTCTTGACAAGGGACAGGTAGCAGGGTAGAATACTGTCTCGAATGAGACAGTATTGGAGGGGCGTCATGGAACATCTGGAAAGCCACCCGCTGTTTGCCGGGGTTGAGCCCGGGGTGTTGCAGGGGGTCCTGGAGCAGGCGGACCGTCTGGAGATTGCCAAAGGGGAGACCATATACCAGCCCAAGCGGTTCCGCCGCTGTCTGGGCGTGCTGTTACAGGGGCAGGTGCAGGTGCGCCGGGAGCAACTGCTGGTGTCGGTGCTGGAGCAGGGGGACGTGTTTGGGGCGGCGGCGCTGTTTCAAATGGCGCAGCAATACCCCACCACCCTCAAGGCGCTGACCCCGTGTACGGTGCTGCTTATCCCCCAGGATCAGGTGCGCAAGCTGCTCCATGAAAGTGGGGCCTTTGCGGAGAACTATGTGGTGTATCTCTCCGGACGCATCCATTTTCTCAGCCGTCGGCTGGATACCATGTGTGCCAGCAGCTCCCAGATCCGTCTGGCCCAGTATCTGCTCACCGCACAGGATGAGAAGGGGGACGTCACCCTCTCCGCCACCCAGCTGTGCCAACGCATTGCCGTGGGGCGGGCCACCCTCTACCGGGCCTTTGAGGCGTTGGAAGAGGAGGGGCTCATCACCCGGGACGGAAAGACCATCCACATCACGGATGTGCGCCGTCTGGGCACCTATGCAAACTTATGATTGGGAAAGGAAGATATGAAATGAAACAAAAGCGTGTTGCATCTTGGCTCATGGCTCTGGCTCTGTCTGTAGGCCTGATGGGCTGCTCTGCGGCCAATCCCCAGGCCTCTCCGGAGGCCACCACCCAGCCTACCCAGGAAGTGTTCCAGGGTGAGGACGTGCGTTTGGCCGTACTCTCCGGCCCCACCGGCATTGGTGCGGCCAAGCTGCTCACCGACAGTGACAGCGATGCCACCGTCAACCACTACACCTACACCGTGGCCACCGACAACAACGAGGTGGTGGCGGGGCTGACGGCTGCCGACGGGGAGTTTGACATTGCTATGGTGGCTTCTAACGTGGCCGCCAACCTGTACAACAAGACCGAGGGCGACATTCAGATTCTGGCTCTGGGTACCCAGGGCGTGCTTCACATTCTGGAGAGCAACGGAGGCACTGCCGTTCAGTCCATGGCAGATTTGAAGGGTAAGACCATCTACGCCACCGGCCAGGGCGCAAATCCTGAGTACATTCTGCGCCACCTGCTCACCGCCAACGGCCTGGACCCCGACAAGGACGTGGAGATCGTCTTTGCCGATCCCAACGAGATCAGCGCCAAACTGATTTCCGGTGAGATTGAGACTGCTATGCTCCCTGTACCCGCTGCCACCGCCGCCATTGCCAAGAGCCAGGGCAGCGTCCGGGATGCCATTGACCTGACCAGCGCTTGGAACGACCTGGACAACGGAAGCCAGCTCATCATGTCCGCTGTGGTGGCCCGCACCGACTTTATTGAGGAGCATCCCCAGGCGGTGCAGACCTTCCTGGAGGAGTATGAGGCTTCCGTGACCTACGTCAAGGACAACGCCGAGCAGGCCGGCCAGCTGGTGGCGGATTTGGGCATTGCTCCCTCTGCTGCCATCGCCCAGAAGGCCATTCCCCAGTGCAATCTGGTGTTTTTGTCCGGGGCTGACATGAAGCCCGCCATCAACGGCTACTACGAGGTGCTCTACTCCATTGACCCCACCGCTGTGGGCGGAGCCGTGCCCGATGACGGCATCTACTATGTGCCCTAACTGGTCCAAAAAACTGTTGCGTATCGCCATACCCCTGGCCGTCTGGCTGGGGGTATGGCAACTTGCGTCTTTTTGGGTGGGGCGGGAGCTGTTACTGCCCTCTCCCTACGCCGTGGCCCAGTGCCTGGGCCAGCTCAGCTGCACCCCGGAATTTTGGCTCTCCGCCGGATACACCCTGTTACGGGTGGTGTCCGGCCTGGTGGGCGGGGTGGTGTTGGGCACAGTTCTGGCCTTTCTCACCCGCTTTTGCATCTGGGCGGACTGGGTGTTTTCCCCCGCCATTCGGGTGTTGCGGGCCACGCCGGTGGTGTCCTTCATTTTGCTGGTGTATCTGTGGGTGAGCCGGGCCAACATTCCCGGCCTCATTGCGGGGATGATGGTGCTCCCGGTGGTGTGGGGCAGCCTGACGGCAGGGCTGAAAGCGGTGGATGGGCAGCTGTTGGAAATGGCCCGGGCCTACGGCTTCTCCAGCTTCAAAACCCTGCGCCTGATCTATCTGCCCTCTTTGCGTCCCCATTTCACCGGGGCGATTCTCAACGGCTTCGGCCTGGCCTGGAAGTCCGGGGTGGCCGCTGAGGTGCTCTGTCCCCCCAAGTGGGCCATCGGCTCCAGCATCCAGCAGGCCCGACAGGCTCTGGAGACCCCGGAGTTGTTTGCCTGGACGTTGGTAATTGTGGCCCTGTCCCTGGTACTGGAGGGGCTGTTGGGGCTGTGGCTGAAACCCAGAGGGGAGGGGAACGCATGATACAAGTGGATCATCTCACCGTGTCCTACGGGGATAAGGTGGCCTTGGACCATGTGTCTCTCACCATCCCCCTGGACGGGGTCACTGCCCTGGTAGGTCCCTCTGGGTGCGGAAAAACCACCCTGCTGAGGGTGCTGGGTGGCCTGCTTACCCCAGACCAGGGGCGGGTCACCGGCCTGGAGCCGGACAGCACCGCCTTTCTCTTTCAGGAGAACCGGCTGTTGCCCTGGCGCACCGTGTGGCAGCACCTTACCGATGTGGCCCCCCGCCACACCGCTACGCCTCCGGAAACCTGGTTGAAGCTGGTGGAGCTGGAGGGAGAGGAGAAGGCTTACCCCGCAGCCCTGTCCGGCGGCATGGCCCGGCGGCTGGCCTTGGCCCGGTGCCTGGCCTTGGAGCGGGGGGTGCTGCTGTTGGACGAGCCCTTCACCGGGGTGGACCCCCAGCGGGCCCAGCGTATGTTGCAGCGACTCAAGGAGTTGGGCAAACCAGTGATTTTGGTGGCCCATGAGCCCCATTTGGCCCAGAGTTGTGACCGGGTGATGGAATTATAAAAAACTGCCGCAGCAAAAGCTGCGGCAGTTTTTTGTGGTTAATATTGGTTGACCCATCCGGCAATGAGCAGCTCGGGAACCAGCCAGGCCAGCATAAAGACCAGGAAGTTCACTGGGCTGAGAGCCTCATAGGACCCGGAGTAGGTGAGGAAGAAGGTGAGGCAGACGCCCAGCGCGGCTCCGGCCAGGGAGAAGCCCAGGCTCAGGCGGGTGGCCCAGCGCAGGCGGCGGCAGCCCAACACGGTGTCGCAGAACACGCCCACACCCTCTCGGGACAGCACTGCTACCGGTTGGGTGGAGTGCTCCTGCATGGTGTCCGACAGCTCCCGGCGGCGGTCAGTGGAGGGGAACTCCATCTTGTCCACCGGCAGCTTGAACTTCTGATCCAGCAAAGCGGGGATCAGGTTGGGGTCACGGGTGGCCAAAATGGGGGTGACCTTCAGCCCAATGAGGGTGGACAGGCTGGGCCGCACCGCCGAGGGCAGAGAGTAGGACACGGGGAACATGGCCGCCAGCTGTCCGTCAATGGCGCAGAAGATGGCGTGCTTGACCTTCAAGCTCCGGGGCAGGGGGATGTCCACCAGGTGCATGAAGTCCGAGGTGCCTACGATGATGTCGTGGTTGTGGATGATACCGGTGATGCCACCTTCATGGAAGCGCACGCCGGAGGCCTCGCGGTAGAGAGCGCCGGTGGACTGCAACAGCTTGTAGAAGGGTTGGGTCAGGTCGCAGTCGGCCACCTTCAGCAAAGTGGCGGCGTAGGACACCACTTTTTCCTTGGGAACGTTGCCATAGAGCTCAAAGTGGGACACCTGCACGGTGCCAGGGGGGAACAGATCCCCGTCGGTGAGCACAATGCCGGCGTGGCGGCAGCGAGACACCCCGGCCCAACCGGCCATAGCAGCTCCTACCTTGTACAGGCGGGCGGCCAGCTTTTGATAGGGCAAGGCGTAGCAGAGCAGGGCAGAGTAGGAGGCAGCGGCGGTGAAGGAGGCGGAAGCGGCCCACAGGAAGCGCTCCGGGGCCTGTTGGGCCACCGAGGAGAGCAGAGCGAAGGCCAGACACACCACCAACAGCACCGGGGTGGCAATGGACCAGGCCTTTTGGGCCCCGTCCTCCATTTGCAGCTGGGAGCCAAAGCCCCGTGCAATCCCCGCCCACTTGCAGTAGGCCGGACGGTGATTCCACTTGTCCTCGTCCAGCGACACCACATAGGGGGCGCTGACTTGACTGGCGGCCTTGGCGGACAGTCGGTCTCCCTGTTGGCGCAGGCACCGACCCCACATGGCCATGCTCAGACCCAGGGCGGTGACGGCGCAACAGGGTATGGCGTCCCCTCGCTGGGGCCAGACGCCGAAGGTAAGGGCATCCAGCAGGGAAAACAACCAGGCCAGAGCTGCCAGGGTTTCTGCCCGGGGATGGAGCTGGAAGAGGCGGGTAAAGCCCACCACCAGAATTTCCATGCACAAAATGCCCACCATGGCCAGCAGAGCGGCCAGAATCCAGGCCTTGAGCTGGGGGATACTCATCCCCGGCAGGGAAAAGGGGATGGAAATGGGCAGGGGAACGGAGACTATAATGGCCAGCAGGCTCAACAGCCACCCGGCGGTGACCCGATGGCGTCGGGCCTTCAGCCCCTTTTGATAGCGGGCGGCCAACTCGGCTGGGGGCGTATCCGGGGGTGGAGGCTTTACCGGCTTGACCCGGGCGGGCTTGGGAGGTTTGGCCACCTTTTTCTTTTTTGGGGCCTTGGGTGGGGTCTCCTGGTCCACACCGGGCAGGTAAGTCTCCACCTTCACCGTCTCAGAGTCCGGCTCGGCCTGGTCATACATGTGGTCAGCGTAGTGGTCGGCCCGCCGCTGGAGGGTGGACAGACGGGCGCCCAGATGGCGCAGCAGGGTGGCCGGTTCAATCACCGGCATGGGGGCCTCGTCGCCGTCCTCCTCATTTGCTTGGTTTTGCTGGGGCTGAGGTTCCTTTTTGGCAAACTGTACCGGCTCAGGGCCGGGTGTGGGAGGCTGATCGGGGACCTTGGGCTGGGGCTGCTGGTCGGGGAAGGGAACCACTTTGGCTTTGGATGGTTCCTCCTCTTCTGCCTGGGGCTCCTGCTCTTGGGGGGCTTGCTCCGGGACAGTGTGGTCCTCTTCCACCTGCTCCGCCTCTTCCTCCTGAGGATGCGGGCGCACTTCCAGACGTTTTTTCAGCTCCTGGATGGCCTCCAGGTTTTTGGGGTCTTGGAGGGAGTTGGGGTTGGGGGCAGGTTCTTGCGGGGACTCTTCCACCGGCTCCTCCACGGGGGTGGAGTACGATCCAGCGGACCCTGAGCCAAATTCGGCCAAAATATCGTCCAACGAGTAGTTGGGTTGTTGGGGATCGTAGCGTTCAGACATGGAGATACTCCTTTTATCAAAGGTGCATCAGCTGCGCTGGCGCACAGCTTCATACAGCACCACAGCAGCGGCGGCGGAGGCATTGAGGGAGTTGACCTGACCCCGCATGGGAATGGACACCAAGAAGTCGCACTGCTCCCGTACCAGACGGCTCATGCCGTCCCCTTCACTGCCGATGACGATGGCGGCGGGTCCCTTCAAATCCGCCTGATACAGGCTGGTGGCGCCGTCGGCGGCGGTGCCGAACACCCAAAGACCTTCTTCCTTCAGCTCTTTGAGCAGAGCGGTAAGGTTGGCCACCCGGGCCACGGGCAGGTAGCTCACGGCACCGGCGGAGGTTTTTGCCACAATGGCGGTCAGGCCAGCCGAGCGGCGCTTGGGGATGATGACGCCATGGGCACCGGCGGCTTCGGCGGTACGGATGACAGCGCCCAGGTTGTGGGGATCGCTGAGCTCGTCGCACACCACCACCAGGGGGGCTTCTCCCTTGTCCCGGGCGGCTTGGAGGATGTCGGCCACACTGGCGTACTCTCGCACCGCCGCCACGGCAATGACGCCCTGGTGGGAGTGGGTGGCGCTCATGGCGTCCAGCTTGCGGCGGTCGGCTTCCACCACCACGATGCCCTTATTGCGGGCGGTGGAGGCGATGTGACCCAGGGTGGCGTCGGTCTCGCCCTTGGCGATGTAGATTTTATCCACGGCGGTACCAGCCCGCAGGGCCTCGATGACCGCGTTGCGGCCTTCGATAATGCCGTCGGCGGGGCTATTTTGTTCTCTTTGACGTTGGCGCATGTCTGCTGCTCCTTTTTCTTGTGTAATATCTATATGAAGGGAAATATGTCGTAGCTTTGACGTTACATTATATCACGGTTTTGCCGGATGAAAAAGAGGGAAAACGGAGAATCTAACGGAGAAATCCTGTTCAGTCATAGAAAGTTTACACCCAGGCCAAGAACATTTCTTGTTTTTGCCTTTCAGATGTGTTATACTTCTCGCAAATGGTGAAACGAAACCGTTTCAGGAGAAAAACGCCGGGCAATCTTACCCGGCTTGTGTGATTTTAAGGAGGACACCCCTATGGCGGGACCCAATGGACCCAATAATCAAAATGACAACAGAAAGCGACCATCCCTGGGCTTCATCGGCATTGTGGTGTGGGCCATTTTGCTGGTGGTGCTGCTCAACAGCTGCCTGGTGACCATGCGCTCGGCCAACACCATCACGGTGCCCTACTCCACCTTCCGGGAGTGGGTGGTCAGCGACTATGTGGACAAGGTGGAGATGGACAACTACGGGTACTACTTCACCTTGAAGGACGACGCAGCCCCCCTGCAAGAGTACAAGGATAAAATCAAAAATTCCGGCTCCACCAGCCTGAGCGTCAGCAACCTGCTGATGGACCAGCTTGGCAGCAACCAGAAAAACAAATTGAAGTTCCAGGCGGCCATGCCGCCGGTGGAGGACTCGGACATCATCAACCTGATGACCGAGCACGGGGTGGAGTACAAATCGGAAATGATCAGCAGCGAGCAGACCATGCTCTACGGCGTGCTCAGCTATGTGCTTCCCACCCTGATTCTGGTGGTGGCCATGGTCTTCCTCTACCGCTACATGTTCAAGAAGATGGGCGGCGGCGGTCTGGGCGGCCTGGGCGGCGTGGGCAAGGCCAACGCCAAGGTGTACGTGGAGAAATCCACCGGCGTCACCTTCCGGGACGTGGCAGGCCAGGACGAGGCCAAGGAGAGCCTGGAGGAGATCATCGACTTCCTCCACCATCCCCAGCGCTATACTGAGATCGGCGCCAAGCTGCCCAAGGGCGCACTGCTGGTGGGCCCTCCCGGTACCGGTAAGACCCTGCTGGCCAAGGCTGTGGCCGGTGAGGCCAACGTCCCCTTCTTCTCCATCTCTGGCTCCGACTTTGTGGAGATGTTCGTGGGCGTGGGCGCTTCCCGTGTCCGTGACCTGTTCAAAGAGGCCAACAAGATGGCCCCCTGTATCATCTTCATCGACGAGATCGACACCATCGGTAAGTCCCGTGACAACCGCATGGGCGGCAACGACGAGCGGGAGCAGACCCTGAACCAGCTGCTGGCTGAGCTGGACGGATTCGACCCCGGCAAGGGCATCATTGTCCTGGGCGCCACCAACCGTCCCGAGGTGCTGGATAAGGCTCTGCTGCGTCCCGGTCGGTTTGACCGACGCATCACCATCGACCGGCCCAACCTGGCTGGCCGTCTGGCCACCCTCCAGGTGCATACCCGGAAGATTCGTCTGGCTGAGGACGTGAACCTGAACAAGATCGCCCAGGCCACGGCCGGCTGCGTGGGCGCAGACCTGGCCAACCTGGTCAATGAGGCCGCCCTGCGGGCGGTGCGCCAGGGCCGCAAGGCGGTCAATCAGCAGGACCTGCTCACCTCCTTCGAGTTTGTCATCGCAGGCAGCGAGAAGAAGGGCACTGTACTCACCGAGCAGGAAAAGCGCATGATCGCCTACCACGAGGTGGGCCACGCTCTGGTGGCCCATAATCAGAAGGACAACGCCATGCCCGTGTCCAAGATCACCATCGTGCCCCACACCCAGGGCGCTCTGGGCTACACCCTCCACCTGCCTGAGGAAGAGAAGTTCCTCATGACTGAGGAGGACCTGCTGGCCGAGATCCGCACCCTGTTGGCGGGCCGTTCCGCCGAGGAAGTGGTGTTTGGCTCCCGCTCTTCCGGCGCGGCCAACGATATCGAGCGGGCCACCGACATCGCCCGCAAGATGGTGAGCATGTTCGGTATGAGCGACAAGTTCGGCATGATGGGCCTGGCCACGGTGCACAACCAGTACCTGGACGGTCAGATGGGCCTGACTTGTGCCCAGGATACCGCCGCTGGCATCGACGACGAGGTGCGGGCCATCATTGACCGCTGCCACAACGATGCCATCCAGATCTTGAAGGACAACCGGGAGCTGCTGGACAAGATCGCCGCCTACCTGCTGGAGAAGGAGACCATCACCGGTGCCGAGATGGTGGCTATTATCGAGGGCCGGGACCCCGCTCTGGCCGAGGTGACCCTGGATAGCAACATCGAGCCTCCCGCCCGGGCCATCCACATGGTCAGCGAGCCGGTGCCCATGCCTCCCGCCCCCTCTCAGGAGGAGCCGGAGCAGGACCAGGAGCCGGATCAAAAGCCCGAGGAGAAACCGGAGGAAGACGGGCCCCAGGAGCCCCAGGCATAAGAACTGCAAAAAGCGGATGCAGCATATAGCTGCATCCGTTTTTTGTAGCTGTCACAGAAGGAGATGGAAACGCAGCACACGCCCATTGACAGGTAAGACACAATGTGCTAATATATGAGCAGATGTTCATATATTAGCAAAAAGGAGGGAAAGCCATGGCCCAGCAAGAGATGGAATTGGGCAGCTGCTGCCACGGGGAAGTGGTGGAGCAACTGGGGGCGCACATGCCCTCGGATGAGTGCCTGTATGACGTGGCGGAGCTGTTCAAACTCTTTGGAGACTCCACCCGGATGAAGATTTTGTACGCCCTGTTTGAGTCGGAGCTGTGCGTGTGCCACATGGCCCAGCTGTTGGGGCTGACCCAGTCGGCGGTGTCCCACCAGCTGCGGGTGCTCAAAGGCGGGCGGCTGGTAAAGCCCCGCCGGGAGGGCAAGACGGTGTATTATTCCCTGGCCGATGACCATGTGCGCAAGATCATCGCCCAGGGCATGGAACATATCATGGAATAAGAGGGGGTATTTTGTATGAAAAAGGTATTCAAACTGGAGGAACTGGACTGCGCCAACTGCGCCCGCAAGATGGAGGATGCCATTGGCAAACTGCCTGGGGTGCACAGTGCGTCCATCAGCTTTATGACCCAGAAGTTGACCATCGAGGCCGAGGACGGACGCTTTGAAGAGATTGTGGCGGAGGCCCAGAAGTGCATCTCCCGGGTGGAGCGCCACTGCCGCATTGTCAAGTAAGGGTGTGAACAGCCATGACCAGACGGCATAAACAAGATTTGGCCCGCATCCTGGTGGCGGGCGTGCTGCTCGTTGGGGCGGTGCTTACCCCCGAGGCGTGGGGGCTGTGGCGGCTGCCCATCTTCCTCATCCCCTACTTTGTGGTGGGCTGGGATGTGCTGTGGGAGGCGGTGTGCAACATCGCCCACGGCGAGATTTTTGACGAAAACTTCCTCATGTGCGTGGCTACCCTGGGCGCTCTGGTGCTGGGAGAGTACGCCGAGGCGGTGGGGGTCATGCTCTTCTACCAGGTGGGCGAGCTGTTCCAGAGCATGGCGGTGAACAAATCCCGCCGCTCCATTGCCCAGCTCATGGACATTCGCCCCGACAGCGCCCATGTGCTGCGAAAGGGCAAAGAAGTGACTGTGGACCCGGATGAGGTCCAGGTGGGGGAGACTCTGGTGGTACGCCCGGGTGAGCGCATCGCCCTGGACGGCGTGGTGGTGGAGGGCGGCTCCTCTCTCGATACCGCTGCTCTCACCGGTGAGTCCGTACCTCGGGAAGTGGAGGAGGGCCAGGAGGTCAGCTCCGGCTGCGTCAACCTCACGGGACTGCTCCACATCGAGGTGACCCGACCCTTTGGCCAGTCCACCGTGGCTCGGATTTTGGAGCTGGTGGAGAACGCCGCCGCGAAAAAGGCGAAAGCCGAGCACTTTATCACTCGATTTGCACGGGTGTACACCCCGGCGGTGGTGCTGGGGGCTGCGGCCCTGGCCATTCTGGGCGGCCTAATTACCGGCCAGTGGGGGGAATGGGTGCGCCGCGCCCTTATCTTCCTGGTCATCTCCTGCCCCTGCGCCTTGGTAATTTCCATTCCCATGGCCTTCTTCGGCGGCATTGGCGGGGCATCCCGCCAGGGCGTGCTGGTGAAGGGAGGCAACTATCTGGAGTTGTTGGCTAAGACAAAGACGGTGGTCTTTGATAAAACCGGCACCCTCACCCAGGGCAAATTTGCCGTGGAGGAGCTGCACCCGGTGCAGGCAGGGGAGGAGGAGCCCCTGCTGCGGTGGGCGGCTCTGGCGGAGAGCCACTCCAACCACCCCATTGCCCAGTCCCTGCGCGCTGCCTGGGAGGGAGACGTGAAGGCCCACACCGTCACCGATGTGATGGAGATTCCCGGACGAGGGGTGTCCGCCCAGGTGGATGGGGTAAGCGTTTGGGCCGGAAACGCCAAATTTATGAAAGAACAGGGGTTAAACCCCTCGCAACATGTGTCGGTGGACACGGTGGTGCATGTGGCAGCCCAAGGAAAATATCTAGGCTATGTGCTCATTGCCGACCAGGTGAAGGCCCATGCTGCCGATACCATCGCCCGGCTCAAGGCCCAAGGGGTGCGCACGGTGATGCTCACTGGCGACACCCAGGCGGTAGGTGAGGACATGGCTCACCGGTTGGGGCTGGATGAGGTCCACGCCCAGCTGCTCCCTCAGGACAAGGTGGAGCGGCTGGAGCAGCTGTTGGAGCAAAAGCCCCAGGATTCCGTCCTGGCCTATGTGGGGGACGGGGTCAACGATGCCCCGGTGCTCTCACGGGCAGATGTGGGCATTGCCATGGGCGGTATGGGCTCGGATGCTGCCATTGAGGCCGCCGACGTGGTACTCATGGACGACGACCCCGCCAAGCTGCTCACCGCCATGGCCATTGCCCGCAAGTGTCGGGCCATCGTCATCCAGAACATCGTCTTTGCCCTGGGGGTAAAGGGGCTGTTCCTGCTCATGGGCGCCTTTGGCGTGGCCACCATGTGGGAGGCGGTGTTTGCTGACGTGGGAGTGGCGGTGATTGCCATTTTGAATGCCAGCCGGATGCTGTACCATAAGAAATCAGTATAAAAATATGTACCCCGCTTGCAGTTATGCTGCAAGCGGGGTTTTTTATGGGGTATCTGGAGTAAAAAGCTCATCCACAGTGACCTGCAACTCCCTGGCCAGATGAAATGCTAGGGACAAGGTTGGATCATACTTGTTATTTTCAATCGCATTGATGGTTTGCCGGGAAACACCACATTTTTTGGCCAATTCTTCTTGGGACAAGCCTAATTCCTTGCGCCTGCTCCGAATGATATTCTTCACGGTCAACCACCAAGCCTTTTTCGATAAAATAGGAGAGCAACAAAATAGATGATAGCGGCTATCTCCAGTTGAACAAAAGGATTTTGGGCCATGGGCTGTGCCCGTACAAAATTTTCAATTACATCCAGGATGTTGGCTCCCACCATGGCCAAGAGAGTAAACGAGCTGGCCTTCCAGACAATGATTTGGTTGCGTTCATCGCCTGGCATCAAGAGGGACACCAACATGAAAATGTCCAGTGAGGTAAATACCAATAAAACAACCAACAAAAAAATTATGGCTCCCAGTGGCATGTTCATGGTTCCTTTCCTCCTTTGATGTTGCAATAGAATGTAAAATACTTTTGACATTCTCATCATAACAGAGGGGAGTTAAAATGTCAAGAACTTTTGACATTCCGCACCGCACTTTCTGAGGCTCCCTTGTGTAAAGGGAGCTGTCACCGAAGGTGACTGAGGGATTGTTTCGGCTGGGTATGGAGAAAGAACAGACAAAACAGGACGGCTTGTTCCGTCAATCCCTCCGACCCGGCTGACACCGGGCCACCTCCCTTTACACAAGGGAGGCTTTTGGGTCCCTTTTTCGTACACTCCGCACATTGCAATTCCCAGTAGGAAGGTGTACAATACCACAGTTAGCATATGGAAACGAGGTGAAGGAGAATGGCAGAAACGAAGACAGACACCATTTCTCTGCAAAATTTACAGCCGGGGCAATCCGGAGTGATCCGGGCCATCAACAACCCCCGTGGACCGGTGAAGCGTCGGCTGGTGGATATGGGGTTGACCCCCGGCACCACGGTGACGGTGCGGAAGATTGCCCCCTTTGGCGACCCCATCGAGGTCAACCTCCGTGGGTATGAGCTGTCCTTGCGCAAGGAGGACGCGTGCAATATCCTCCTGTGCGCCCCTGGGGAGGAGCCCCACGGGACCCAGCCCCGCCACACCGCCCCGGATCGGGAGGCGGTGCGCCGCATGAGCGAGGCCCACGACCATCACCGCCGGGAGCACGGCGGCGGGCAGAAGGACGACCACGACGTGCGGGAGATGAAAATTGCCCTGGTGGGTAACCCCAACTGCGGCAAAACCACCCTGTTTAATGCCCTCACCGGCTCCAATCAGTACGTGGGCAACTGGCCCGGTGTGACGGTGGAGAAGAAAGAGGGCGTGGCCCGGGTAGATGGCCGGGATGTGACCATCGTAGACCTGCCCGGTATTTACTCCCTCTCCCCCTACTCCATGGAGGAGATTGTGGCCCGTGATTTTGTGGTGGGGGAGCACCCCGACGCCATCATCAACATTGTGGATGCCACCAATCTGGAGCGCAACCTGTACCTCACTGCCCAGCTTCTGGAGCTGGAGCGACCCATGGTCATTGCTCTGAACTTCATGGACGAGGTGGAAAAGCGGGGGGATAAGCTGGATTTGGTGCGCATTTCCCGGGCTTTGGGTGTGCCAGTCATCCCCATTACCGCCCGCACGGGTCAGAACATCCAGAAGCTGCTGGAGGAGGCCCACCATCAGATGCACACCGGCTTCACGGTGGAGCCCGACGATTTGTACGATGAGTACACCCACTACATCCACCACCAGGTGGACGCCCTCATCCATGACCGGGCCTACCAGGCGGGGATCCCTGCCCACTGGGCTTCCATCAAGCTCATTGAGGGGGATGAACTGGTGGAAAAGGCCCTGGGGCTGGACGAGGCCACCCGGTGGAAGGTGGACCGCATCGCCCAGCAGTATGAACAGGCCTACCCCCTGGGTGACCGGGAGACCCTCATTGCCGACGCCCGCTACCGCTTCATTCAGCGGGTGGTGAAGGTGGGCATTCAGCGGGGCCAACCCTTGGGCACCATGACCCTCTCGGATAAGATTGACGCCATTGTCACCCACCGTCTGCTGGCGGTGCCGGTGTTTTTGGTGATGATGCTGGCCCTGTTCGGCATCATCTTTGGCCCCGGCCAGATTCTGGCCGACGGGGTGGACTATTTCTTCAACGACTGGCTGGCCGGTGTGGTCACCGCTCTGCTGGAGCAGGCGGGCACCGCACCCTGGGTCACCTCTCTGCTGGTGGGTGGCATTCTGTCCGGTGTGGGCGGCGTGCTGGTGTTTTTGCCCCAGATCGCCCTGTTGTTCCTGTTTTTGTCCTTCCTGGAGGACTCGGGCTACATGGCCCGGGCGGCCTTCATTATGGACCGGGTGCTGCGCCGGTTCGGCCTGTCCGGCAAGGCGTTTATCCCCATGCTCATGGGCTTTGGCTGCACGGTGCCCGCCATTATGGGCGCTCGTACCATGGAAAATGAGAAGGACCGGCGCATGACTATGATGCTGGTGCCCTTCATGTCCTGTTCCGCCCGTCTGCCGGTGTACGGCCTATTGACGGCGGCCTTCTTCCCCAAGCATGCAGGGCTGGTGATTTTTTCCCTGTACGTGCTGGGCCTTCTGTGCGCCATTGTCTCCGGCATCCTCCTGCGCCACACCATGTTCAAGGGTGAGCCCGCCGCCTTCGTATTGGAGCTGCCCCCCTACCGTCTGCCCACCGCCCGTAACTGCCTGATGCACGTGTGGGAGCGGGTGAAGGGCTTCCTGGTGAAGGCAGGTACCCTCATCTTGGCCATGAGCGTGGTGCTGTGGTTCCTCCAGAGCTTCGGCGTGTCCTCCCACGGTCTGGTGATGGTGGAGGACCCCGGTCACTCCATGCTGGGTACCATCGGTTCTCTGCTGGCCCCCGTGTTCGGGCCTCTGGGCTTTGGCACCTGGCAGGCAGCGGTGGCCATTCTCACCGGCCTTGTGGCCAAGGAGGCGGTGGTGTCCACCCTGTGCCTGCTCTACGGCGTGTCGACCCTGGACGCCGGGGCCACGGTGGCAGCTGCCCTGTCTGGCACCTTCCACACCCCCGTGGCGGCCTATGCCTTTTTGGTGTTCATCCTGCTCTACGTCCCCTGTGTGGCGGCGGTGTCCACCATGCTGCGGGAGATGGGCAGCGTGAAGTGGACTCTGCGTTCGGTACTCTGGCAGCTGGCGGCAGCTTGGCTGGTGTCTTTTGTGGTGTTCCAAGTGGGAATGCTGCTGTTTTAAGGAGTTTAGTATGAAATATGTGATTTATGCCCTGATTGTTCTGTTGGTGGTATGGGCGGTGTGGTACCTCATTCGCACCGTCCGCCGCCAGCTCAAGGGGCAGTGCTGCGGTTGCTCGGGAGACTGCTCTCGGTGCGGGAAAAAGTAGCAGACACGGGCGCATCTACGTGAGGTGCGCCCGTGTTTTTTCACAAATTTGCCCCCTATGAATCTGTGGGGGGTGACAAAAGTACGCGACTGCAACGATTCTTCCTTGACAAAACCATGGCAGTGAGCTATTCTGTCCCTGGACAATTTCAAAGGGACTTGTGACTGGTCAAGCAGGCAAGATCAAACCGATGCAGTGGAACGTTAGGTTCATATGGCACTGTGTGGTTTGGTCTTTTTATTTTTTCTAGAGAGAGGGTGAGGTACATGGAAAACGTCCCGTCGTCCACGCAGTCCCCTAAGGGGTACCGCATTGTGAGGGCCATCGGCAACAATTTTGTGTGTGCCAAGGATTCAAGCGGCCACGAGGTGGTGCTGCGTGGGCCTGGTATCGGCTTCAAAAAGGAACCGGGGGACGTGGTAGCCCCCTCCCGGGTGGAAAAGGTGTACGCCCTGCAAGATCACAGCCAGTCCCAACGCCTGACCCAGCTGATGGTGGAGCTGCCTCCGGAATACCTGGAGGTGAGCACCCAAATCATCGAGAGCGCCGAGCGGCAGCTGCAACGCCGTCTGTCGGGGAATGTGTACATTACCCTCACCGACCACATTTCCTTTGCCATGCAGCGGCACAAAAACGGCGTGTACTACCCCAACCAGCTGTTGTGGGAGATCAAGACCTTCTACGCCCAGGAGTACGAGGTGGGAGAGATGGCCTTGGAGATCATCGAGAGCGCGTTGGGGGTGCGACTGCCCGAGGACGAGGCGGGCTTCATCGCCCTGCATATCGTCAACGCTCAGTTGGATGGGCGCATGTCGGACATGGTGCGCATCACCGAGCTGGTGCGGGAGATCATGGCGGAGGTGGCGGAGTTCTACGGGGCTGCGCCTTGCCAGCAAGGGCTGGACTACGAGCGGCTGATCACCCACTTGAAATTCTTGGGTCAGCGGCTGGCGCGCCCCAGACCCCAGGCCCGGGAGGATGCCACCTTCCAGGGCATGATCCGGCAGCACTATCCCCAGGCTTTTGACTGCGCCCTGCGGGTGCGGGATCGGCTCAAGCGGGTGTTTGACCTGGACTTGCCCGGCGAGGAACTCACCTTTTTGACCGTCCACTTACAACGACTGGCCCTGGCCATGGGCCAAGCTAAGGAGGAGAATTTCTGATGAAAGACAAAGTATTCGGCGTATTGCAGCGGGTGGGCCGCTCCTTTATGCTCCCCATCGCCATTTTGCCCGTGGCAGGTTTGTTCCTGGGCATTGGCGGCTCCTTTACCAACACCACCATGCTGGAGACCTACGGCCTGATGGGCATTATGGGCCCCGGCACCTTCATCTATGCCATTTTGCAGGTGCTCAACGCCGCCGGTTCGGTGGTGTTTAACAACCTGCCCCTCATCTTCGCCATGGGCGTGGCCATCGGTATGGCCAAGCAGGAGAAGGAAGTGGCGGCCCTGTCGGCAGCCATCGCCTTCTTTGTCATGCATGCCACCATCGGGGCTATGATCAACGCCTTTGGCGCCCCCGAGCTGTCCGGCGCCACCACCACTGTGGTGGGCCTGAACTCCCTGCAAATGGGCGTGTTCGGCGGTATCATGGTGGGCCTGGGCGTGGCCGCGCTGCACAACCGGTTCTTTAAAATCCAACTGCCTCAGGTTCTGTCCTTCTTCAGTGGCACCCGCTTTGTCCCCATCATCTCCTCTGCCACCTACCTGGTGGTGGGCATCGCCATGTACTACATCTGGCCCACCATCCAGATCGGCATCAACCATCTGGGCGGCTTTGTGCTGGCCAGTGGATACGGCGGCACCTGGCTGTACGGCTTCATTGAGCGTGCTCTGATTCCCTTCGGTCTGCACCACGTGTTCTACATCCCCTTCTGGCAGACCGCCGTGGGCGGCACCGCCATGGTGGGCGGACAGCTCATCGAGGGTGCCCAGAACATCTTCTTTGCCGAGCTGGCCACCCCCGGCATCGAGCACTTCTCCGTGGCTGCTACCCGCTTTATGAGCGGTAAGTTCCCCCTGATGATCTTCGGTCTGCCCGGTGCTGCTCTGGCTATGTACCGTTGCGCTCGGCCTGAGAATCGTAAAGTGGTGGGCGGTCTGCTGCTCTCCGCTGCTCTGACCTCTATGATCACCGGTATCACCGAGCCTCTGGAGTTCACCTTCCTCTTTGTGGCTCCTGTCATGTACATCGTCCACTGTGTGTTTGCCGGCGCTGCCTACATGCTCATGCACATCTTCAACGTGGGCGTGGGTATGACCTTCTCCGGCGGCCTCATCGACCTGACCTTGTTTGGTATTCTCCAGGGCAACGACAAGACCAGCTGGATCTGGGTGGTCATCGTGGGTGTGTTCTACTTCGTGGCATACTTCCTGGTGTTCTCCTTCATGATTAAGAAGTTCAACTACATGACCCCCGGCCGTGAGGAGAACGCCGACGAGATCAAGCTCTACACCCGTCAGGACGTGGATGCCCAGAAAAAGGGCGGCGACAACGGCGCCAAGGGCGGCAGTGACGACGCTCTGAGCGCTGAGATCGTCCGCGGTCTGGGCGGTAAGGACAACATCTCCGACGTGGACTGTTGCATCACCCGTCTGCGCTGCACCGTCAAGGATGGGGCCAAGGTGGACCAGGCGGTTCTGAAGGCCACCGGTGCCTCCGGTGTCATCACCGCCGGTAAGGGCGTGCAGATCGTGTACGGCCCCCGGGTGTCCGTTATCCGCTCCAATGTGGAGGCCTATCTGGCCAACTATCAGGAGCCTGCTGCCCAGGAGAGTGACGCTCCGGCCGCTCCCACTGTGAAGGGCGGCATGGTGTCCAGCCCCTTCACCGGCAAGGTAATGCCCGTGACCGAAGTGGGCGACGGCGTGTTTTCCGAGAAGATGGTGGGCGACGGCTTTGCCGTGGAGCCCGAGGACGACAAGGTGTACGCCCCCGCCGACGGCGAGGTGACCATGGTCTTTGACACCAAGCACGCCTTCACCATCCAGACCGACGGCGGCCTGGAAGTGCTGGTGCACATGGGCATTGACACGGTGCAGCTCCAGGGTAAGCCCTTTATGCTCACCATCCGAGAGGGCGACAAGGTACGCCGTGGTGAGGTCATCGGCACCATGGACCGCAAGGCCATCCAGGAGGCCGGCTACCGCACCATCACCCCCGTGGTGGTGGGCAACGTGGACGACTTCGACACCTGCCAGCTGGTGGCCCAGGGCCAGGTGGAGCACGGCACCGACGTGCTGGACGTGCACTAAAAACTCCATAGAGATATCAGAAAAGGAGCGCCGCAGCTGCGGCGCTCCTTTTTGCATTAGTAGGCTTGGCAGATCAAATTCTTTGTTAATAGAGCCGCCAGAGCCATTCGATATCGGGGAAAGCCAAATGAGCTAAAAAACCAATCAGAACAACGGCAACCAATGCGAGGAATATACACCCTGCTATCTCCATAATTTTCTTGAATGCTGCTTTTCCGTTTTCGATGTCCAAATAAATGGATGTAACTCTCTCGTCTGTCATGTTTTTTTCCCGCACATCCTGAACATCAACGCCTTTTACCAATTCATCTAAGGTCAAATTGAAATAGTCACTTAGCATAACTAATCGTTCAAAATCAGGGTAGGATTGGCCGGTATCACATAGTTAAAGATATTGGTATCATTCAATCAATTTTGCCGATAAAGCGGTAGAAGATTTCTACCTCCTGTTCCCGGCTTCCGTCCTCACCTTTGACCGCTTCATGGACAACGATTTTTTCAATCAGCGTATTCAAAAGTTCGGCGGTCAGTTCCGTTGGATTGACGCACTCTTTCATCAAGGCAATCCATTTTTCTGCGTCTGCGGCGTTCTGGCTTTCAGTGGCGATAGCGGATTGAAGCCGCTCAATCTTTGCGTCCAGTTCAGCCTGTTCGCTTTGGTACTTCCCGGACAGCATAGAGAAGTTGTATTCCGTGATACGCCCCGCCGCCCAGTCCTCATACATCCGAGCAAACAGGGTATCAACTTCGGATTTCCGCTTCTCTGCCTTTTTCAGTTCGGCGGCCTGCTTCTTTCTTGCGGCGGCCTGTCCCTTGTCATTGGCGTTTAACAGCCGCTTCAAGAGCCGTTCTTCATTATGCTGTACCAGCCCCGACCAGTATTGCAGACGGGAGAGGACATAGGCGTAAAGCACATCATAGCGGATATAGTGCATGGAGCATTGGCGTGTGCCCTGTCCGTACTTGCTACAATGATAATGACCGTAAGGCTTGCTGTTCTGCCTGTTCTCCCCATAGGACAACGACCAGCCGCAATCCGCACATTTTACCAATCCGGAAAAAATCTGCGTCGTACCATCCTTGCACTTCCTGCGGCGGTTTGCTATCTGCTCCTGTACCTGCCGGAAAACCTGTTCGCTGATAATCGGCTCCTGCGTGTCCTCCACCCGCACCCATTCACTTTGGGGCTTGCGTATCCTCCGCTTGTTCTTAAAAGAAATGTTTGTTTCCCGGTAGTGGATGGTATGACCGATATAGGTTTCGTCTTTCATAATGCTCTTGACCTGCGCTATCGTCCATGCGTAGCTTTTTTCCTCCGGCGCACCCGCATAGATGTTTGCGAAAGTCCCGTCACGCTGGAAGTTGATAAATCCCGGCGTAGGAACCTTTTCCTCAATCAGTATTCTTGTGATACTGGCCGCCCCTCTGCCATGAAAGGCAAGGTCAAAAATCTTCTCCACTATCCAGCGAGTTTCCTCGTCGATTATCAGCTTGTTTTTGATTTCCGGGTGTTTCCTGTACCCGATGGGAGCATAAGTCTACACGAAAAAATGCAATTCCCGGAATTTTGCGAGAATTGCATTTTTGCAATCATTCTGTATAATGGAAGTATGCGGAGGAGGTGCGTGTTTATGGCTTTACCCGGAACACTCGGACAACGGATTTCCGATTTATGTAACGGGAACCACATCACACAAAAGGAACTTGCGGAGAAGATAGGCGTTTCCGCTTCCCAGTTGAGCCGCATTGTCAGCGGCGAAACGAGAACGGTCAGCAGTGATATTCTCATAGGTGTGGCAAAGGAATTTAAGGTGTCGACAGACTACATACTGGGCTTGTCTACCGTGAGCGTTCGTAAAAGCTACGATATTTCTGAATTAGGCTTGTCCGAGGGAGCCGTAAGAGGGCTTGTGACGGGTGCTGTTGATGTGCAAATCCTCAATCGCCTGTTGGAACACAGGAATTTTCCCAAGCTGATAGATTTGATATGGATTTATTTTCAGGACACGGCGGCAAAGGGCATAACAGCAAGAAACCAGCTTATCGAGATAGCAACGGCTTCCCTGTCCGACCTGATGAAAGAACACCCGGAACACCGGGTGGAAGCAAAGCAGGATTTACAGCTTTTGAACGCCCAGAAGATGGGGGAACATGAAGCGGAGATTGAGAAAATCAAAAATGTGTTCCTGGCTATCCTGCGGGACATTAAGAAAGATATTGACAACGGGGAACAACCGGGGGAAGCTGTGACTGCCGCTATGTTCCAAACCATGCGGGACGCACTGGCGGAGCAGAAACAGAAACCGCTTTCCATTGACGATGTAACGGCGATGATAGCCGGACAGATCGGACAGCTTGCACCGATGGATGAAGAAACTGCCGACTTGTTCCAAAAGTTGTTAAAGAAAGTGATGAACCAAAAAAATGACTGATATTTTATCAGAGAAAATCGCAGTAGCAAGGGAGGATAACCATGAAAGAACAATGGCTGGAATGGGCAATAGAATTACAGAGTCTTGCACAAGCAGGATTGACCTATGGAAAAGACATTTTTGATAGAGAACGCTATGAAAGGATACGGGAAATTTCTGCTGAGATAATGGCATATAAGACAGATATACCCGTTCAAAAAGCGAAAGACCTTTTCTGTAATGAAACAGGATACCAGACGCCAAAACTTGATACCAGAGCCGCTATTTTTCAAAATGGAAAAATTCTTCTTGTTAAAGAGAATAGCGGAAAATGGTCACTTCCCGGAGGTTGGGTTGATGTAAATGTGTCTGTCAAAGAAAATACTATTAAGGAGGTCAAAGAAGAAGCGGGCTTAGATGTAACTGCTGATAAAGTGATTGCAATTCAAGACCGCTCTAAACATAACTTGCCAGTATATGCTTATGGCGTATGTAAAATATTTGTACTTTGCACCATTATCGGAGGTGCCTTCAAAGAAAATATAGAAACTACGGGCTTTGCATATTTTTCAGAAAATGAACTGCCGGAACTGGCCACGGAAAAGAATAATGAAGAGCAAGTAAAAATGTGTTTTGAAGCATATCGAACCAAAAACTGGTCAACTCTTTTTGATTAGACCGAGGGAAAAGGAGGAACAGTCCTATGGCTTATAAGCAGATTGTTTTTGATGTAGACGGAACTCTGATTGATACAGAATATGCCGTCATTCATTCTTTGCAAGATACTATAAGAGCAATAAACGGAAAGATAATCTCCGATAAAGAATTAACATTTGCTTTAGGAATTACCGGCGAAAATGCTTTGCGGCGTTTAGGAGTGAGTGATATAGCGTCAGCACTATCCATGTGGGACAAAAACATGGAAAAATACAGGGACACGATTACTGTATTTCACGGGATAAAAGAATTGCTTGAGACTATTTCGGAATTAAAATTAGGCATAGGCATTGTTACCTCTAAAACCCATGAAGAATTTAGAAGCGATTTTCAGAAATTTGATATATCATCTTACTTTGAAACCGTAGTCTGTGCTGATGATACGCTACAACACAAACCAGAACCAGACCCGCTTTTGAAATATATGGAATGGACAAAATGTCAAGCAAATGAGTTACTGTACATTGGCGATAGTATCTACGACATGCAGTGCGCTAAACATGCAAATGTAAACTTTGGATTAGCAAAATGGGGTGCTGGAAATAGAGTGAATGCTCAAAAAGCATTCTGTACTCCTTTTGATTTAGCCAAAAGTCTTGCTTTAACAAAAAGCTAATACTTGATACAAGCAAGTAGCAAAGCCAGCCGAGCCAGTCAACGGTCAAGATGAACGGCGCATTTCATGCGCCGCCGTTGACAGTCACGCCCGTCTTTGCTAAAGGGTAATCAAGGCGGGAAAGCCCTAAAATGGCTTCCCGCCCATTTCAATTTTTAGAAAAGGAACGCTCCAAAATCAGAAAGAGAGTGGCCAAGCACTTTGCGGGATTGGCCGCCTTGTCCACCCATTCAGCGGGACGGCGGGTGGCGGTCAAGACCGGGTGCAAACCCGTTCATTTCAGTCTTGACGGTTGCCCGCTGTCCTGCTATTTTTCCGGGAGTGTGGCCACAACTTCGGGACACTTTGTCCACAAGTCGGAGCGTAGGACGAGGGACGGGGGCGTTCATATACGCCCTGTCTGCTGTCGAAAACAGACCTGCGCTTGCGGCTCCACGCCACGCAAGCACAGCCCTGTTTTCCTGCCGCTTCAAATGCCCTTGCCCTCCCCGGCGGCAACGGCATTTTCACGGCAACGCCGACAGAGCGTATAACACACTACACTTTGCTTCGCAAAGTCGTGTGCCAAATGGGGGCGTTGCCCCCTTTGGAAACCCCCACAAGAAAAGGCGGTACGCTACCCCTCCACGGGTCGCATACCGCCTTTTCTTGTTATCCAGTCCTCCGGCTGTATCGGTTGAGCAAAAGTCAGCGTGGGATTGGTGTGGTATCTTTATCTAAGTGATACCCCCGATTCCCATTTGGAAATGGTTTGTCTTGAGACTTGAAGTATAGTGGCTCAGTTGTCAAGACAAAAATCTAAGATTTTTATAATGAACTGATACGGTGGATAAGTTACAGGGATGAGGTATAGGACGGTGGAATACTCCCATTCCCATATATGCTA
>NZ_NFHE01000003.1 GCF_002161235.1 Pseudoflavonifractor sp. An85 | reverse complement strand
CACGCCTCTTCCAGCTTCCGGCTGGAGTAGATGCCACACAGATACCCGTAGACAATTACCTTGAACATCACCCGTGGTTCCACTGCCGATTTCCGTCCTCTGGACGAATAGGTGCGATATAGTTTCCTGTAATCCAGTTCCTCAAGCTGGGCACTTGCCAGTCGGACGGGTGCGTTCTCCGGTAATATTTTTTGTGAGTTCAATGCAAATACCAGTTGACCGTGGCACTCATATACGGTACACTGATCTTGCTTGTTATAATTTGTCTCCACAAACAAATTGTAAAGCAAATGAAACGAGAGGCCAACCCCCAAAAAGGTTAGCCTCTCGTTTTGTTGTTCTGGCCTATTTTGCAACAGGCCCTTCATATAGCATAGTTGGAATACACAGTTAAGCTGCTCGCTGTGCCAGATAGACATCCAGCCGAACCTGCACGTTTTCCTTCAAATTGCGGTAGAAGAACTGGTAGTCGTACAGGTGGTACACTCCGTCGGAAAAGATGGACAGCACAGGAGGATATTCCTCCGGGGTCACATCGGTTACTTTCAGAGCGCCTCGCACCGGGTCAATATAGGCTCCGGTGAGCTGAGGAATTTCAGTGCCGATGTTTCCGTCGTAGTCGGTAAAGCAGGCGCCCAGATTTTCCTCTTTCCCAGCGGGGGTGCTGTCGGTTTTCCAGTTCAGCGGATTGATGGCCAGTGTTGTGGTATCGCTGGGAATCATCAGAGAGTCGGTGACAGTTTCCGCTTCACTGTTGAAAGATACAATCACACCGGTGTCGTCTTCCCCGGTGGCGAATTGAAGGTGGGGATACTCCTCCAACTCCTCCTCGGTGATGCTCCAACCAATGGCGTAGCAGGCTACCAATAAGTCGTTGACATCTTCATCGGCAAAGCAGTCCTTCAACAGGCGGAGGCTCATGTCAGCGCCCTGGGAAAACCCGGCCAGAATGATGGGCTGACCATCGTTGTAATGCTCCAAATAATAGGTAAAGGCATCTTTGACATCCTCATAGGCTGTGGACAGATAGGTCTCCCGTTCTTCCACGGGCAATTCATAGACATTCAGCCCAACCTGGCGATAGTAGGGGGCGAAGAATCGGGCATCCTGGTCGTAAATGCCCTTTTCCATATTGGTGGCACCCAGGAAGGCAGCCTTGGTTGCCTCGTCGTCCATGGACATATGGAATTGGTCGTCTTCGCCGCCGTAGACGGTGGGACAGATAAAGAATACATCTGCTGTAGCAGTTTTATCTGTCTCCAGATAGGCCCAGTTTTCTGCTTGGGCGTACATGGAGGATGGCTCGCGGTTCGTTTGGCACCCAGTCAAGGCGAATACCAAGAGCAACGCAAGAACCAGTGCTGTCATCTTCTTTTTCATGGGCAAACCCTTCTTTGGCTTACGGTGGTCTGTTCTTATGTGGAAGGGCAGACCACCGTAAGTTCTATGGACTTGGAAAAATTGTAGCATGGTACGAGGAGTCGGTCAAGACGGGGAGCGTTGCGGTAAACTCAGTGAAAAATAGTAGCTATTTCTGGAACTTTTAAATTGTATTCCATCTTTTTTATCTAGGCCAGTGCATAAAGAACAGGAAAAAACTTGTTGAATTTTGGAAAGTCAGTTATACTAAATTTGCAGATGTAGTTCAATTATGAGAAAAATAAAGATGCAAGTGGAGAGATAGCGATATGACCGAAGTAGTAGCAGCCCTGATTTGGGACAAGAACAAGTTTATGATCTGCCAGCGTCTGGCCCACAAGGCCAGAGGCCTCCTGTGGGAGTTTGTAGGCGGGAAAGTGGAGCCAGGGGAGACGAAAGAACAGGCACTCATCCGGGAGTGCCAGGAGGAGCTGGCCATCACTCTGAATGTGGGGGAGGTATTCATGGACGTGACCCATGAATACCCGGATTTGACGGTCCATTTGACTTTGTTTCATGCTACCATCCAGGAAGGGGTGCCCCAGAAGTTGGAGCACAACGATATCCGGTGGATCACGGTAGATGAGATTGACCAATATGAGTTTTGTCCGGCGGATGTGGAGATATTGATGAGGCTCAAGGACATCTGAGTACCAATCTGGTTGAGCGTTTGAAAAAGTTTAAGTTGTCCACCGACTGCATCCTAGGACGAACCAACAACAGCAAGCCATATCCCGTAAAATAAACGTGGGGCAGGGCATACCCATGCCCTTGACCCGTTGAGAATTGCCCAGGGGGAGGAGTGATACGATGGATCGCAGAGAGAACCATATCCTGAATCTTACCGTTGTAGTGGTTGTTGTTTTACTGGTGAATCTGGCTGTGGGGGAGATTCCCTATGGCGTATCGTTCATTTACAACGGTTTGATTCTGTGGATGTCGGTTGCCTATCTCAAACAGGACTTTGATATCGACATCCGAACGCCCCAGGGGTTTTCGGTGAAAACGGTGCTGAGTGCAGCGGGACTTGCGCTGTTGTTTGCAGCAGCGGTGGTTTTGTTTTTCTTTGTGTTTGGAGAGGTATCGCTTTTTCCGCCGTATCGCATTCGCATCAGTCAGCTGGTTCTGCTTTTGGTGTTGCAGCTTGTTGTCGCATTTTCTGAGGAAGCTCTGTTTCGATTTTATCTGTACGAGTGGCTGCATGCAAACATGAGGAATAGGTGGGGGCCCATCGTGATTGCCTCCCTGTTGTTTGCCCTGCTGCACTTTGTCACAGGTGGAATCATCAAGCAAACAGTGATTTCCTTCGTTTTTAGTGTATACGCCTTTGCAATCAAACGAAGCAAGATTGGGTGTCCCTATTATCTCTGCTCGATGACCCATTTTCTGTACAATATGTGTGCCTTTTTTGTGTTTTCCATATAGTCTGCGGTAAATGGAGAGAATCTTTTCCAATAGGGAGCGGTTAGGGATTCTTCGTTTACAAAAAGAAAACCAAACCGACACCCAGCGCAGCGGGTCCAGTTTGGGAAAAGAAAACGGGAAAGTTAGCAAATATCAAATTTTGTATTATAAAAAACAACGGAGTAAAGCTCGCTTTACTCCGTTGTTGGTCCGAGTGGAGAGACTCGAACTCCCGACATCCTGCTCCCAAACGGTTGAACTAAATTTTTTCTGCTACTTTCTAATGGTTTTTAACCATTTTCGCTACATTTCACTCACTCTTTTACACTCTTAATTCCACTGTTTCCGAGTGCTCCGACGCTGTCTGTGGTCAAACATGTGGTCAAAGAGCCCTTCTTGACCAGGCGCGGCATCCGCTGCCGCCGCCTGTCCAGAAGGGCTCTTTTTCATGTTCGGAGGTTGGGGTATTGTACCTCTGGCGAAGCCTGAATGCAAGCCATTTCTGCCCCTCAGGCGTAACAGGTTTTAGCACGCCTAATCAAAGAATACAGCCTGATGTGTGCATATTGAAAAATCAGATATTGTGTCGTATCATAAAATAAATAGTTTTTAATAAAAAAAGTACTTAAGATTTTAGAAAACCTGAGTCCTATATCACGGCTACACATAATGCATAGGAAGCATCACTAAAATGGAAATGTGTCTCTATTATCCAATAGAAAAGCGCTCACAAATGCGTAAAATCCAGTGATTGTGTACGTTTATGGGCAATTCGAATTTACTGTAAAAAAGCAGAGGATGATCGTATATGCCATTAACTCATGTATGCGTGTGGGATTCTAAAATTGGATATCGCCGTATCACGGTCGAAAAGGCAAACGAACTGTACCCCTACGAAGTTTCTGCAAGAGGAAGCCAGTTTGTATGTGAACTGTGTGCACAAAATGTCGGTTTCTCCAAAGCAAGAGTGGATACTGGGACACGGTATTTTTTTCATAGTAGTGCAGAACAAAATAAAGAATGTGAAGATAGGCAAATTCAGCTTTCTCAATCCGGAACGCAGCGGCTTGTTTCACTTAACAGCCATATAATGCCTTTGCGTCTTGTTGTAACGGGATCGACGTTTTCTCTACAAATAGGGTTTTTCTATCCCCCAGACCACAAAGCACACTGCGACAAAATTAAGATAGCCGGAGATTCACACCAAGTATATGAATACTCGTTTGAGCGAATTGAGCGGATTGGAACCACCTACTTGAGTGTTGGCTCTATTCCAAGCCAGATTTACTGTGTTGAATATGTAAATGCTAATCCCGAATTAAGAAGATTTTGGTCCGATAATATACCGGGAATTAATCAGACCGGTTCCTTCTTTGACGGACGAAATGGCCAGATTCTCCAATCTGGCGGAAAGGCGTATGCCGGAAATTTCTATTATTTATTGCAACGACATCCAATATATACTGTCCCTGCAGATATCGAAGCAATGGAAATAGCCAAAACGCGCGCAAACTCTTTCAATAGTTGGTATTTATATAAAATTCGCATTAAAAGGTTTTCAGAACGCTCCGCAAAGTTTTTTCTTAAATATGCTATTTTCTTGACCGAAAAACCAACAAAATTCTATCCTATCTGGCCAGCATACATACAGGACCCATATTTTATATACCACAACTCAGCGGAGTTTTACTTCTATTTATGCGGTGATGATGCTGAACTGAAATCATACCCCGCAACTGCGAATGTGCTGGGTACTCAAGACGGGGAATTATACAAGCTCTGTACAAGGGAAAGAGAACAGCTAATCTCAATTGGAAAATCTGAAGCCTTGGGATTCTCCTATTTGGTAAAGCAACCCTTGCGCAAAAAGGCACCGTTACCAGCAATAATCATATCTGACCATTCTGGCAACACGCTGAATGAAGAGAGCTATGCAAAACTCCCCAAATTAAAGTGCATATCAGTTTCTTGCCCGTATGATGGGAAGGCTGTGGTTCAAAGAAATGGTAAGACTGAATATATCTACAAGCTTTCTGGCGAGGAGCAATTAACAATCGATGGACTATCATTTGGCACAGAGATACATTTTTATCAAGGCTGCGACTACATCCGCTCCATTTGTTTTGAGCAGGAAACCGTCAACATGGATATTATGGTGCTGGATGCTGTACTTGTCAAAAAATTGAGCTCTTGCTCTGGCCCGATGATTCCTGTAACGCATGCAGTTGGAAGTTTTGTCAGTAAATTCTCGAAATATCCCCAAACGCAAAAATGGCTCTGCAAGGCTTTGCGGCGAGGCGAAATTTCCCGTACAGCTTTAAATTTGCTCAGGAAAACCATTCAAAATAATCCTGGGAGGGATAATGATGATTGACAATGAAGTTTCCTTCACATCACTGTGCTACATTACAGTAGATTACGAAGGGCGTATATGGCTGAACCGTTTAGCAGATGTGGAAGATGATATTTTACATACACCATTCAAGTCGGAACGGACGGATAACTATTTTGAAAACAGAGATAGACTGTACCGCAACGATGGGCCTACTGCGCTTGGAACGGTCGGTATTTGGGAGTGGACAGCAATTCCTAATAGGGATAACCCAGCAATTGACTATGTCCAGTCGTACTATGTCAAAGACTACTCGCCGGTACGTGTAGTAGTTCTCATGGCAAAGTCTTTAGACGAAGTGGTTGAACAACTTCAGAATGGAACTGCTCGTACACAAGCTTACTTTTGCGATACACTTTTTTGCTATGAACCTAAACGGGGGCAGTTCGCAGGCGTACTGTGTCGTGCAAATGAGTTCAACATTTCGGATCGATGTGCAAAACTTTCGGAAACTGTCTACTCCCTGCCAAGCTACACAATTTCCTCCGGGGATATCTATAATTGGGATGATCGTAACCTAAGATTTCTAAAAACACTTCAGGTGGGAGAGCCTTCTGGATATGTTTCAATAGGAAATACAGACGAGGTTATTCGCACGCTCATTCTTGAACGCACCACATGGCCTTTGTTTAAGGAGTGTATTGGTGCCACCAAGGCTGAATGGAAACATTGCAAACTTCTTCTTGAGAAGATTTGCGGAGAATCTTTGTACGACGCGACTGTTCAAAAACTAAATTGTACTCTGGACCAAGCAAAACAGACAGTTGATGATTTTGTTAATCGAGCAGATGCATTGATTAAAGTCGGCGATATCGATGTTAATGTGTTGGCTGAAATTGCAAAGAATCACGATGAATTAAGAGAATTATGCGAAAAAGCCGTATCCGTGGAATGGCATAATTCTCATGCTGCTGAAATTGCCAAAGCTGAGGCAGAAGTTTCAGAAATGGAAGAAACAATATCCATTGCAAAAAAGCAGCATAGTGAACTACTTGCAGAAATTGCCACAAAACAAGGTGAACTTGATCGGTTACTTGCAGAGATAGCGCAATATGAATCGATTGGAAAAGAAACGCTGGTCGCAGTGCGCCAGAAAATTGCTGACGCGCAAAAAGATATGGCAGGATTCATTGCTGATATTTCTGTTTTTCTGCCTCAGTCAAATGCAACCTTGCCGTATGGGAATCCCCCTGCCTCATGGCAATACAGCAGTACCAGTGGCCAATATTCTGATGAGGATATTGAACTCGCAGAAAGCTGGCGCAATGAATATGATGCAATCTATCAGAATTTGTCATGTGCGTTGGGCATTGAACCAGACTTCTGCTCAATGCTCACTGCTTTTCTGTATGCAACCCATATCAACAATGTGCCAACTTTGATTGCAGGCCCTGGGGGACAGGATATTGCTGAGGTGCTGTCTGTTTCGATGTACGCAAACGGAGCAGGACAATTGACTTTAGGAGATGAATGTGACCTTTCTATAGTGGAAAGAATCAGCGAGGCTGACGATTCTATTGTGTCGGTTCAAAATATGTTCGGAAAAGGGTGGACGGATGCATTACCGCAGAAGTTTACCAGACTCAAAAAGCAGATAATCTGGACCCATCCATATGTCGAGGATATGCTTATTGAGCCGAAAGGCCTTTATAATTACATGCTCCCCGTCCTGAGTGAATGTTTTATAGGAAGTTTACCTGCTCTCGAGACATGGCCAAGTAAACGCGCTGAGAAGTTCCAACCATATGTTTCTGAGGAAAAACAGTCTCTCCGGATATCTGCATTTAAGCGTTTGGGCCTTAGCAAACTCCTATTGGGCCAGTTAACTCGTGTCCTGTCCGATGCAAAATGCATTTTGGAGAATCCCGCAAAAGATAAGGACTTGGAACTGCTCTTTGGTGTGCTTCCTCTCTGCGTACTTACCGGGAGATTGGATGTCTTAAAGGATGTTATTGAAGGCGAGAGCGGAATCTCCAGTTCGGTAAAAGCTGAAGTTGCAAGATATATTGAGGAAGAGTGAACGATATGATAAACGACCTAATTGTTTCAATTGGAAGGCAATTAAATATTCCGCAGTCAGATGACAACGAATGGGTTTGTCGGGTCGTTTATAGTGTTGCTGGGCAAATGGCTCTCGCTTCGCTTTGGGATCACACCGAGGATGGAGGTTCAGTTTCTATTCAGCACTTCAAAAGCAGAATTGGCCAGATTTTTGATGCTTATGAAGGCATTTATCCGAAGATTGGATTTCTCCTCCCGCATGACAAGACGGATCTGATTGAGGAAATGTACTCTATCTATCTGCGAAATGGGTTCTTTTATCATTCCGCTTATCAAATATCCCCAGCCGCTCTTGCAACTGGAGGAAATGGGGATCTTGTTCTTCACAGAGGTATTTCACCTGACTTGAAGTTATTTATGAGCGGATTGGGTTTCTATTCCGTTCAAACTTCAACTTCCGACAGGACAATATCATCAATGTTTGGTTTGCAGAAGCAGTCGTTTGAAAGCTATCTCGAAGAACTGCTGGCGCATTGCGAATGGGAACAAATAGAATGGCCAGATAACTCAGAGTTTCTGCGGCTTGATCCTCCATTTAAATGGGGGTATTGGCAACAGATTCCCGAAAAAAATGACCACATATCCCTTGCAAGATATGGTGAACCAAATAAAATTTTTGTATTTTATCGATACAGTAATGGGGTATTTCTGAATACACCGATTCCAGAATGGAGAATGCGGGACTATTTTTCGAATATTCCAGGCAACCACGGCGAATATAGAAGGATTGCAATATCACTTCTAAAAAAACATGGAACACTTCCAGAAATCAAAACGAAGGCAAGGGGCAGTCTGGTAGAAATTAAACTTGGTTATCGTCTGCCACCTTCGGAAGAAAACTTCTTCAAACTCTATAGCTGGCCTGTGCGATATGATTTTACATCAAAAACGCCCCAAGTCTTTACAAGAATGATGGCAAGGCAAATCTATCCTATGTTCAAACATGAGTTGGAATCAATGGGTTACTGCTTTGTGGAGGAATGATTATGTCCAATGGTGCAAACGGAGTTCACTTGCAACTGCGTGAAGCTCTGGAAAACTATATAAAGTCTCAATATTTTGGGAAGTCACCTATCTTGCTGTCTGCTGCACAAAATAAGCTGAATCAAGAAGGTGTTCTTTATCAAAAACCGTATGTTGAATCATCACCCGCCTACAAGAGTTCGCCAAACGGAATTCAGTTATCTCCCAAGCTACCTGATTGGCTGAAAGACTATTTTAAGGCGCTATCAGATGCAAATCTTGGCGTATATCCATCACCTTTCTGTCACCAAATTTCCGCTTTGGAAGCGGCATTTGAAGGTCAGGATTTGTTCGTGTCAACAGGTACAGGCTCTGGTAAGACAGAATGCTTTATGTGGCCCTTGATGGCAAAACTTGCTTCAGAAGCAAGAAATAACCCTGATAGTTGGGCTATGCGTGGTGTCCGAACGATTATCATGTATCCTATGAACGCCCTGGTTTCTGACCAGATTAGTCGTTTGCGTCGTTTGATTGGCGATCCAGACCACCGATTTATAAATATATTCCGCACCGCATGTGGAAATAATTCCCGCCGGCCTCAATTCGGCATGTATACCGGCAGAACTCCTTATGCTGGTAAGGAGCCCCGACGTAGTGAGGACCGTTCACTTGCGGCAACATATTCTCGTATGGTCAATCCTGAAAACGACGAAGAAAAAGCTTTTTTAGAGAAACTCATTAAGGACGGAAAACTACCGGCCAAAGAAAATTTTGATGAATTTCTTGAAAAACTCTATAACGGAAAACATATTCCGAACGATGAGGATGCAGAACTGGTAACTCGTTTTGAAATGCAGCAATTCTGCCCCGATATTTTGATTACAAACTACTCCATGCTTGAATATATGCTTCTTCGGCCAAGAGAGCATAAAATATGGTCAGATACTCAGGCATGGCTAAATGCAGATCCGAATAATAAGCTTCTATTTGTCATTGATGAAGCGCATATGTATCGTGGTTCTGCAGGCGGCGAGGTATCATTGCTCATCCGGCGCTTATTCCACCGTTTGGGCATTAATCGCAGTAGAGTTCAATTTATATTGACTACTGCAAGTATGCCCAACAATGACGAGAATGACAGGAAGGCCGTCAGGACATTTGCAAATGAATTGACTGCATCCGACGACATGCATCCGTTCTGTTATCTTACTGGCGAACGAGAGGAAATAGGCAGCGGAAGTGCAGTTCATATTCCCTTCAGTAAATTTAAAGAATTTCTTCCGGATGCGTTTGAGGGCGATGATCCGGAACGCCTTATGGCACTCAATGGATTTTGGACAGGTATTGCCAATAGTCCTGCTCCATTCGTTTCCTCTGAAGATGCATACCAATGGCTATACGACCATTTGGTAGACTATGTACCATTCTGCCAAATGTTCAAACTTTGCCGCGGAACAGCAGTCTCTTTACAAGAATTAGCGGAGTCTATCTTTCCTGATAACAGTTTAGAAGATGCCCTGCACGCTGTCAGTGTTATGCTTTCAATCGCACCTTTGGCGCGAAGCGAAAGTGGAAGTGTTCTGTTTCCAGCAAGAATGCATATGCTTTTTCGTGGAATCAAGGGCGTTTACGCTTGTACTAATCCAGACTGTCCTCATTCGCACACGGAAAATGGATTAACATTGGGTGAGGTCTATTTTTCGGATGGTAATCTTACTTGCAAAGAATGCGGAAGCACGATTTATGAGTTATACAATGATCGCCGGTGCGGTAGTATTTTCTTCAGAGGTTTTGTGCTGAAGCAAGATTTTGAAGCCAGAAGACGTACATACCTCTGGCATCAACCTGGTATGATAAATGAAGATGAGGTTAAAGAAATACATCTTTTCATTCCGTCTGCAGGTTATCGATTGCCGGAACGTCAAGGACAGAATAAAATTTCGCCTTGCTACTTAGATGTTCAAAGCGGCTTCATCGACTTTTCTGATGATTCCTTGGATGGAAAGCAGGGCATCAGAAAGCTGTATTATAGCGGCTTCACAGCAAAGGCCCGACCAGACATTCTGACATTTTCCACCTGTCCGCATTGTCGGCATGAACTATCTAAGATGCAACTGACCTCTTTTAATACAAGAGGCAACCAGTCCTTCTTCAATCTGATTAAAGCGCAATTCCAAGCTCAACCTGCGGTTCCAGGGAAAACAGGCGATCCCGATCGACTTCCAAACGAGGGGCGGAAAGTTCTGCTTTTCTCAGATAGCCGCCAACGTGCAGCTAAGCTGGCAAGAGATATGTCTGACGCATCTGATATGACTGCGGCCCGACAGCTTGCGGTGCTTGCCATTGATCGAATGGAACACGAAGTTGCAGAGCAGTCCATGAACTATTTCTATGACTACTTTGCAATGGTAGCTGTGGAGCATCATGTTCAAATTTTCCATGATAGCGAGACAGAAAAACAACGAGAACGGTTAATTGAGCATGGAACACAGGCACTGAAGAATTACACACGTGCAAGGAAACGTGGGCAACAGTACACTCCTCGCTTCACCATTGATAATGCGCCCACCCAAATGAAGGAACAGCTCATTCGTTTTTATTGTGGGGGATATAATACGCTGGTTGATTCAGCCCTCAGTTGGATAGAACCTACGGATGCTGCAAAATGGGATGCACTTGATGCGTTAGAGGAAGCAGGGATCGAAGTAAGTGAGGAAGAATTCATGGAATTCTTTAACGCATGGATTCTTTCAACTTGTGACACTTCGGTGATCCTTGGACATACCATCCCGGATGTGATTCGTGAAAAAGTGCGTCCAAACTATGTGGGATATGGCATTGATAAGAACAAAAAGTTTTCTACCGATATCCGCGAAATAATGGGATGGAGCGATAATGATTCTGTTGCTGCAAAGTGGAGCCAAATTTTGCGGGAAACATTTATGGATGAAGGTTCGTCTTCCAACGGAAAGTATTATATTGACCTTTCTCGTATAAAACCGCGCTTTGATTTAGAACACACGTGGTTCCGTTGTGAACGCTGTTCAGAGCTCACGCCGTATTTACTGAAAGGGAAATGCCCAAGTTGTCAGTGTGAAAAGATTCATCCCATGACAACGGAAGAAATTGATGCATTGGATTTTTGGCGTAAGCCCATTGAGGATGCGCTTCAAGGTGACACCATTCGTGTAATTGATACCGAAGAACATACTGCACAACTTTCCCATAAAGATCAGCGGGATGAACTCTGGTCCAGAACAGAGCAGTATGAGCTACGGTTTCAGGATTTTTTGCAGAACGGCGAAGCGCCTGTCGATATTCTAAGCAGCACGACTACAATGGAAGTAGGTATCGATATCGGATCGTTGGTTGCTGTCGGTTTGCGGAATATTCCTCCTATGCGTGAGAATTATCAGCAGCGTGCTGGTCGTGCAGGCCGTCGCGGCTCAAGTCTGTCTACCATTGTTACTTTTTGCGAAGATGGACCACATGATTCACTGTACTTTTCCAACCCAGTACCTATGTTCAGAGGCGATCCCAGAAAACCGTGGATTGATATCAGCAGCGAGAAAATCACCCAGCGACATCTTGGTATGGTTGCACTTCAAACCTATCTGAGAGAGAAATCTAACAGTTTGGATGCTATTCCCGCCATTGAATTTCTGGATGAACACCTACAGCCTTTCAGCAGCTTTTTGGCAATCTTTGAAATTAGCAAAGATGATATTCTTGTGCCCGTTGGATCCAAAGGTGCATTAGGTAGCTACAAAGATGAACTTGAAAAATCTCTGTCGGCGCTGAAGCAAAAACGAGATGATCATCCTGAATTGTTTGAAACAGATGATAGCAGTGATTCTGGGAAAAAATCGCTTTTGGATGCGCTTTATGAAGAGGGTGTTATACCTACCTATTCTTTCCCCAAAAATGTTGTTAGCACATATATTTCCGATGTCAGTGGGAAGGTAAAATATCAGGTTGAACGAGGGTTGGATGTTGCAATTGGTGAATATGCGCCTGGCAGAGCGATTGTTGTTGATAAGACGACCTACCAGATTGGTGGTTTGTATTATCCCGGAGGAGAGCGGAGCGAAAGAACTGCTGCATCTCCAGCCAAAGCATTTATTCAGGATGCAAGCTACCGAAAAAGCATTCGTACCTGCAGTCAGTGTGGTTGGTTTGGCTTAGAAGAGGATAACCCTGATACTTGTCCTTTCTGCGGCAATAAAGCATTGACAAATATGTTGCCAATGCTACGCCCATGGGGATTCGCACCACGAAATGCCACATCCATTGAAACGGCACAATTGAATGAAGAATACTCAGCAACTCAGCAACCTCTATATTCCACACTACCCGATGCAGATGATGTTACGGCGGTTAATGGATGCGCCAACATCCGAATGGCTGTTCGTCCCAATCAGCGAATCATCATGCTTAACAATGGTGTTAGTGGCAAGGGATTCACAATCTGCTGCGACTGCGGTGCTGCAATGCCCGGAGATGACCCCGCGGTTCTTAAGGATGTTTTGCGTCCGTATAGATCCAAATTCATCAAAACACGTTGCAAGCATAGCGATACAATCAATGTGAATCTTGGATATGACTTTGTTACAGATATGCTTGTTCTGGAATTTGCTTTGGATCGACAGCAGATCGATATTAATCCCACCAGGAATTCTTGGCTTAACCGTGCTGGACAGTCTCTTGCGGAAGGCCTGCGCTTGGCAGCATGTCAGGAATTGGACATTGAATTTACAGAGCTTGTGACTGGTTTTCGTGTTCGACAAAATCGCAATGGAGATTTCGTTGATATCTACTTGTATGATAGCCTTTCAAGTGGTGCAGGTTATGCTGTTAGCATTGAATCCTCTATTCGACAGCTACTTACCAAAACTCGAGAACTTCTCGAAAGCTGTACCTGTGACAGTGCTTGCCACAGGTGTCTAAAGCACTATCGAAATCAATACATCCACAGCGTTCTCGATCGTAAGGCTGCACTTGATTTATTGAACTGGGGAGAAACAGGGGCAAGAGTATCTGCAATCCCATACGAAAAACAGCAGTATCTTTTGAAATCCTTGGAACAAATTCTCCAGATTTCCGGCATACATATCGATGTTAATCACGAATCAGTTTGGGCAGAGGGGCGCTATAGCAAAAAGAAAGTAGTAGTATATCCGGCTATGTGGTCGAAACCTATGTCCACAGATACTATTTTTGTGAGCGATGCTAACCTAAAATATGCCAAGCCCTATGCGTTAAAAACCATTTTAGACAATTTATAAGTATGAAAGCCGCAAATCACTGTTTAGCTGATTTGCGGCTTCTCTAATATAAAATACGATGAGAGTTGCAAAAATACTTGTTAATATTATTTCATCGGAAAAGGGGTTATGTTCAAGAAATTCCAGCAACTTCTGCTGCAGTTCTTGCTCTCCCAAGTGGCCACAGGCGGTCATCCTACTTCAGTTCCTCCACCAGCAGCGATAGCATGTCGCCGCTGATCAGCAGATCATGCATGTCCCAGCAGCAGTTGATTTGCCAACTTCTGATCTTGAAGGTGCTGCTTCGCTGTGCCGACCAGCATCTAACAGACTCTGGAAAGGCAAGAAGAGCAGATTCTGGCGGGACCACTCCTTTTCAGAGAAATCCCATTGGCGCACCATGTTCTCCAGCTTACCACGGGAAAAAACTGCGTGGAGTTTCGTTCTTCTCGTCATCGGGTGTGTCCGTCACTGTGACGGTGAACTGAACAGAGGGTGTGGCCGCCTGCATCAGCTTGCCTTTCCTGAGGGATGAAGAGACGAGATTGCACCCAAATCGCCGCACCAGCCGCACTCCCAACGATTGCCCCGGATCATCACAGGACTTCCGCAGTGCGGGTCGAATTGTCGCCATAGTATACCTCCTTGCAGCCATTGTATCGAGGAACAGCGTTTCTGACAAGCCTTATTGGCGCAGCATCCAGACAATTCCAGCAGCAGCGCGCTCTACGCTATTGACAACGTGGTTTTCTTTGTTCAATTGAAATACCGCATCGAGTTCCTTGCTCTGGTAATGATCCAGTATCGCCTCGGTGTTCTCTTAGGCTGTCTGTAAAACAGGATTTCGTGTCTTGGCCTCCGTGTCTCCCAGAGAAAAGTAGGTGCATTCCGGCCAGCGCTTTGGCTCGCGGGAGAAGATGTACTCCTTCATTCCGGGGAACCAGAGAGGGCCAGACATGCTGCCTACGCGAGAAAACAAATCCGTCTGGTAAATGGCATACAGGACAAACAGCCCTGCCAGAGAGTACCCGGCGATTCCGCGCCAACAAGGGACTCCGCCAATTTCCTTCTCTACCATTGGGATAATCTCCTTGTCAGGAGCCGTAGATAGTTGTCTGCGCCGCGGGTACAGGGGTCAGTATTTTTGAAAACAGGCGGACTATCCCAAGATACCATATCATGGTTCCAGTCCAGATCACTGATGGCCACCAAAGTAAACGATGGGCAGCCAGTGGTCTGAGCAGTCTCGAATATTTTCTGCCCTTCACCGGAGAAGGTATTTAGGTAGATAATAGGCACATTTGCTTCAAACTTGGGAAAAAAGATATTGTTTTCCCGTTTGTTGCAAAGGTGTACATAGCTTGACTCACCCGCTTTCTTTTTTGACAAAGGGGCCACACGAAATAGTCCTGTTTATTGGATAAATATTTTGCTAAACTGATTTCGCAATGATAGGAGAAGAAATATTGACAAAGCCAGACTGCTTTGTTGATATTTGCTAATAAGTCCTTGTCGGATTTTGAAATTCCAGTTATACTAAATACAACATACATCCGTAAAAGGAATATAGGAAGAGTGAACTATATGCTGTCTCCCGGCCTCTATGAACAAGTCATCAATACTGCCCTGAACCGCGAGCTTTCGGAGATTCCCAATGCCCGCAAATCGATTGCGCCCATTGATAAGGCGGAGGCCTCCAAGGTGTTGGCGCAGTATCTGGCGGACGTAGTGCAAAAGGGCCTGGACAATATTCTGGATAATGGAGGGGATATTTCTACCCAGATCGGCCTTGCCAACCAGATCGTAACCCTCATCCAAAACACAACTCAAGAAGCTGACTTTGCTACGCTGAGCGTCGACCAGCGGGCAGAGCAGCTTCTTGCGCTTTTACGGGAGCAGGACCCACGATTGGCGGTGGGTAAGACGGCTGCCGACCTGAGCCGGCCGGAAACCTCAATTGCCCAGAGCAGCCTGTTTACCGGAGCTATCCATGAGCCCCAGATGTACACGGAGCTCAAAAAAGAGATTGTCTCTGCAGACCGCATTGATATGCTGGTCTCCTTTATCAAGTGGAGCGGCTTGCGGCTCCTGATGGATGAGCTGCGGAAGTTTGCCCAGAACGGCGGGGAGCTGCGGATCATCACCACCTCCTACATGGGAGCCACCGATGTGAAGGCCATTGAGGAGCTGCGGGCCCTGCCTAGCACCAAAATCAAGGTCAGCTACGACACCAAGCGCACACGGCTCCATGCCAAAACCTATGTCTTTTACCGGGACACCGGTTTTACCACCGCCTATGTGGGCTCCTCCAACCTATCTAACGCCGCCATCTCCAGCGGCCTGGAATGGAATGTGAAAGTCACTCGCCGGGATCTGCCGGAGACCATCGACAAGATCGCCGCCACCTTTGAGAGCTACTGGAACTCCAGCGAGTTTGAGTACTACTCCGAGGATCAGAAGGAGCGGCTGGCCCGGGCACTGAAAGCGGAAAAATACTTCGACGCCAACAACGCCGAAATGTACACCATGGATATTGCGCCCTACTCCTACCAGCAGGAGATTCTGGACAAGCTGGAGGCCGAGCGCACTGTCCGAGGCTACACCCGCAATCTGGTGGTGGCCGCCACAGGCACCGGCAAGACAGTGATCTCCGCTCTGGACTATAAGCGCTTTTGTAAGCAACACCCCAGAAAGCCCTGCCGACTGCTTTTTGTAGCCCACCGGGAGGAGATCCTGCGGCAAAGCCTGTACACCTTCCGGGCAGTGTTGAAAGACGCCAACTTCGGGGAACTGTTTGTGGGCAGCTACCGGCCGGAGGGAATCGACCACCTGTTTTTGTCCATTCAGACCTTCAACTCGCAGGATTTCGCCGCCAAGACCGCCCCGGATTATTATGACTACATCGTTGTGGACGAGTTCCACCACGCGGCAGCGCCTACCTATCAGAAGCTACTGTCCTACTATCAGCCTCAGATCCTGCTGGGCCTGACCGCCACCCCGGAGCGGATGGACGGCAAGAGCGTGCTGCCTTACTTCAGCAATCGAATTGCCGCAGAAATCCGGCTGCCTGAGGCCATTGACCGCAAGCTGCTGTGTCCCTTCCAGTATTTTGGTGTCACCGACACGGTGGATCTGGACACTCTGAAATGGAGTGCCGGCGGCTACGATAAGGGCGAGCTTTCCAACCTCTACACCCTCAGCGGCGCTGTGGCCAACCGCCGTGCCGATCTGGTGGTGTCCTCGCTTCTCAAGTATGTGACCGATATTGACGAAGTCAAGGGCCTGGGCTTCTGTGTCTCCATCGAGCATGCGGAGTTTATGTGCTGCTATTTCAACAACCACGGCATTCCGTCCATCTTCCTGACCGGAAAATCCTCTGATGAGGAGAGAAAAACTGCCAAAGGACGGCTGGTCAGCGGCGAGGTGCGATTCATCTTCGTGGTGGACATCTACAATGAGGGCGTGGATATTCCGGAGGTCAATACCGTGCTGTTCCTGCGTCCCACCGAGTCCTTGACCATTTTCCTTCAGCAGTTGGGCCGTGGCCTGCGGCTTGCAGAGGATAAGGAATGTCTAACCGTGCTGGACTTTATCGGCCAGGCCAACAAGCGGTATAACTTCGAGGACAAGTTTGCGGCCCTGCTGTCCAATACCACCCGTAGCGTGACCCGAGAGATCAAGGATGGATTTGTCTCCGCACCCAAAGGTTGCTACATACAGCTGGAGAAGAAGGCAGCTAAGTACATTTTGAATAATATCCGTGCCTCCTATGGCAATACCGCCGGACTGGTATCCCGGGTGGCCAGCTTTGCGGAGGACAGTGGTCTGGAACTGACGCTTGCAAATTTCCTGGACTATTACCACCTGGATCCCAGGGCAATTTACAAGTTTTCTTCCTTCTCCCGTATCTGTGCCCGGGCGGATGCAATTGCGGACTTTAACGAACCGCTGGAGGATATACTCACAAAAGCGCTCGGACGATTGGCCGTTGTGGACTCCCGGCGCTGGATCCGCTTTTTGCTGGACCTGCTGCCCCGTCTGGATGATGTGGACTTTGCAGCGCTAAGCGAGCTGGAGCAGCGGATGCTCCAGATGTTCTACGTAACTGTTTGGGGCAAGGCGGCGGAGAGTTGGGCATCTGATGAGGTGCTGGACAACTTGTATGCCCTTTCGGATAGTCCCGTGCTCCTGGGTGAGCTTTTGGACCTGCTTCGCTATCGGTATGAACAGATCGATTTCATTGACGAGCCGGTAGACCTGGGCTTTGGCTGCCCGTTGGATCTCCACTGCACCTATACCAGAGATCAATTGCTGGTGGCGATGGATTTTATGAAACCGGCGACGGTGCGCGAGGGTGTAAAATGGCTGCCGGAGAAGCAGCTGGATGTGTTCTTTGTGACGCTGAATAAGGCGGATAAGGACTACTCGCCTACCACCATGTATAACGACTACTCCATCAATGAGAGTCTGTTCCACTGGCAAAGCCAGAGCACCACAGCGGCAGACTCTCCCACCGGGCAGCGGTACATTCACCACCGGGAACGTGGGAGCAAGGTGTTGCTGTTTGTCCGGGAGTTTAAGGCGGACCGGATCACAGGTGGTGCAGCGGCCTATACCTTCCTGGGCACAGCCAACTATGTGAAGCATAGCGGGAGCAAGCCAATGAATATTACCTGGCAGCTGGATCGACCGATTCCGGCGAAGTTTTTGAAGAAGACAAATAAATTGGTGGTGGGATAAATGACCGAGGTAGTAGCAGCCCTGATTTGGGACGAAAACAAGTTTATGATATGCCAGCGTCCAGGCCATAAAGCCCGAGGGCTGCTGTGGGAGTTCGTTGGCGGCAAGGTAGAGCCAGGAGAAATCAAGGAACAGGCACTCATCCGGGAATGCCAAGAAGAACTGGCTATTACTCTGGACGTAGGCGAGGTGTTCATGGATGTGGTTCACGAATACCCAGATCTGACAGTTCACCTAACGCTGTTTCATGCGACCATCCATGAGGGTACCCCCCAGAAATTGGAGCACAATGACATCCGTTGGATTACGGTGGATGAAATTGATCAGTATGCATTTTGCCCTGCGGATAAGGAGATTTTGAGGAGGCTGAAGGATGCCTACTAAAGCCTATCACAAGCTGGTGCGGGATCGTATTCCAGAGATTATTGAAGCAGACGGAAAAATCTGTGCCTGCGAAACACTTACTGATGCGGACTACATACACCTTCTGGATCAGAAACTGAACGAGGAACTGGCCGAGTACCAGGAGAGCAAATCTCTCGAGGAACTGGCAGACCTTCTGGAGGTTATGCAGGCTGTTGTGAAAGCCCGTGGCTGGACATTGGAAGAGCTGGAACAAGTACGGGCAGACAAAGCGGCCAAGCGGGGCGGATTTGAGAAAAAGATTCTGCTAAAAGAAGTATCGGAGGGCTGAAATGCCGAATACAAACTGGTCTAAACTATCCCATCTCCAGTTGGGACGCTATGCAGAGTACTATGCCAAAATGGAGTTTGTTTCCTATGGATATGATGTTTACACCTCTGAAGTAGACGATCACGGCGTGGACTTTGTAGCAAGAAATCCAGCGGATGGTCAATATTATGAAATCCAAGTGAAGTCTATCCGTAACTGGGGATATGTCTTTGTTCCAAAAGATAAAATGGAAATCAGCTCAACAATGTTGGTTTTTCTGCTCCGATTCACGGACGGCAATTTACCTGACTGCTATGTGGTTCCGTCTACGGCATGGGCTGCGCCCAATGCACTTCTTGTTGACCGAAACTATGAGAAACCCGGACAAACAAGTAAACCTGAGTGGGGAATTAATTTTTCTAAAAAGAATTTGCTGCTTCTTGAACCATATAGAGAAGAACAATATTTTCATTCCGCAAAGTTGAGGTGACCCCTATGCCTACCTACCGCTCCGCCTCCGGCAGCAGTGCCGAGGATCTGTTTATCGAACTGTTCTCCGACACTTTTGGCGCTGAGAAAGCTGGCTATCTCTACTCCCAATACCCCTTCTCCGACATCTACCAAAACAGCCGGTTTGCCGACTTTCTGATTGAAAACGGCGGACGGAAGGTGGCCATTGAAATTGACGACGAAGCTTCACACAATCCCAAGCTGGTTTCCCAGAACAAGTTCTACGACGACCTGCTCAAGCAGAACAGCATGATCTATCTGGGCTGGGATGTGTACCGCTGGGCGGTGCGGCAGATGCAGCAGCAGCCGGAGACCGTGAAGGACGAGCTGCGGGTTTTTCTGGGCCAGCACCCCAGTTTTAAGGAGATCGAGGACTACCTCCCCACCCAGCGGGGCAAGTCCCTGGATGGCTCCCAGTTGGAACTGAAGGAGCACCAGAAACAGGCCTTGGCAGCCCTGGAGGAGATGCGCTGCAACTTTGAGACCATCGCCCTGCTCTACCACGCCACCGGCACCGGCAAGACGGTGACCGCCGTCATGGACGCCAAGCGGTTCGGCAAGCGGACGCTGTTCCTGGCCCATACGGTGGAGCTGGTGGATCAGGCCGCCAAGACTTTCCGGGAGCTATGGCCCCGGGCCACGGTGGGCCGCTACGTGGAGAGCATGAAGCAGGGCAACGCCTTCGTGGTCTGCGGCAGCATCCAGAGCGTGGCTCTGAACCTGGAGCGGTTCAAACCGGATGACTTTGGCTACATCATCGTGGACGAGGCCCACCACGCCTCCGCCGATACATACCAGAAGGTCCTGGCCTACTTCACGCCGGAATTCACCCTGGGCTTGACCGCCACACCGGAGCGAACCGACGACAAGAATATCTTGGATATCTTCAAGAACACCGCCCACAAGTTGGACATCCAGACCGCCGTAGAGCTCGGCGAGTTGGTGCCGGTGCGGTGTATCCGCATCCACACCAATATCGATTTGACCAAAGTGCGGTTCAACAGCGTCCAGTACAACATCCGGGACCTGGAGAGCAAGATCTATGTGCCGGAGCGCAACCGGCTCATCGTGGACACCTGGCTCCAGTATGTGAAGGACAAGCGGACCGTCATCTTCTGCGCCTCCGTTAAACACGCCCAGGAGATTGCCGGACGGCTCAATGACGCCGGTGTGGCCGCTGAGGCTGTGTCCGGTGAGATCAAAGCCAGCGATCGTCGGGAGGTGCTGGCCCGGTTTGAGAAGGGCGAGACCAAGGTGCTGTGCGCCTGCGACCTGCTCAACGAAGGTTGGGACTGCCCGGCCACCGAGGTGCTGTTTATGGCCCGCCCCACCATGTCCAAGGTGCTCTATACCCAGCAGCTGGGCCGCGGCATGCGGCTCTCTCCTGGCAAGGAGAGCCTGATGGTGTTTGACTTCGTGGACAACGCCAGCCAGTACAATATGCCTTACTCCATGCACCGGCTGTTCCGGCTGAAGGAGTACAAGCCCGGCGCACTGGTGTTGGGAACCAAGCAGCAGAAAACCGCTGAACAGGGGCTTTATGACAAGGGCGAGAGGCCGGATGCTCTCATCGATTGGCCGGTGGACGCCCTGGACTACGAGCTGGTGGACATCTTCAACTGGCAGGAGGAAGCCGCCGGAATGATCTCCCAGATGGAGTTTGTCCGCCGGGTGGATGTGCAGACGGAGACCATTGAGCGGTATGTCCGGGATGGCCTGCTGGTAGCCGATCTGGTGGTGCCCATGAGCGAGCACCGGACCTTCAAGTATTTCAAAGAAGAGACGCTCCAGAAGTATGCCGAGCAGTACGGCTGGACGCTCATCGACGACACCAACCGCAAGGGTCTATTTCTGGATATGGTGCGGCAGATGGACATGAGCTACTCCTACAAGCCGGTACTGCTCAAGGCGGTGCTTCTGTTTGTCGATGACAAGGGCCGGGTGAAGCTCAGCGACATTGTAACCTACTTTCGGGAGTTCTACGAGGCCCGCCGGACGGCTGGGCTGGTGGTGGAAAAGGCCAACAGCATCTATGCCAAAGGCGGCTATACTGATGCCCAGGCCCAGCGGAATATCCTGTCCAACCCCTTCAAGCGGTTTGAGGATATGCAGATGCTCCACCACACCAAGACCCTGGGTGTGATCCAAGTGGACGAGTCCGTCTGGAAAAAGCTGACCCGGGAGGAAAAGCAGAAGATCGAGCAAATCTGCGACGAGAAGCTGGAGCAATACTATGGACGCTTAAACCGGCAACCCAAGAATATGGAGCGATGAGGTATTACGCGGCTATGGAACATACAGAATTTCAGGACAAGGGCCAATATTTTCAGAAGATAAATGCTCTGTTTGCCGATTGGAAACGGCAACACGGCCATGTTTCCGAAAACAGCGAATACAGCGTGGTCCCGATTGAGATTGACCACCGCTCAAATGTATTCATTCGCGATGGAGTCATTTGCCTGGAGCAGTGGTTTTCCCCGTCACAAAAAGCCCGCCCGCTTTTTCTGCTGAAAGAAGCATATGGTGGTAACGAGGACTGGGACTTGGTAGAAGGTTATCTGACAAGTCAGAAGAAAATCACAAAGATGTGGAACCGTATTTCTCATTGGACTTACGGACTAATGACCACCACAGCAGATTGTATTGCGCCCTATATTCCGGATTTGGCAGTTGGCAGTTTCGGAAACTCATATTTGCGCCAGGCCGCGGCAGTCAACATCCGAAAAAGTGGCGGAGGTAAAAACTCGTCCCTGGATGTAATTCGCAGCTATGCAGCCTTTGATGCAAAGCGACTTTTGGAGCAACTGCAACTTTGTGATCCAACGGTGATTGTTTGCTGTTATACTGGTTCGGCTCTGGATATCATATGGAAAGCGGCCACCGGGAGCGTTGTGCGGACTCCGTACAACGAAAGCCTCTACTATACCATTCGCCTGAACCAGCGGGATGTACTGGTGCTTGACTATTGGCACCCTGCCAATCAGTATCCTGATATCATGAATTACTATAGTCTAATGGCAATCTACCAGATGGCGCTGAAGGACAGAGAAAGGAAATATGCGGAATGAAGGTCATCTGCTTCGGCGACTCCAACTCCTACGGCTACGACCCCCGGGGCTATTTCGGCGGGCGCTATGACGCGGACAGCCGGTGGGTGGACATCCTGGCTGCGGAAACTGACTGGACCGTCTACAACATGGGGCAAAACGGGCGGGAGATTCCTTCTTCTGCTCCACAATTTCCTGCTGACACTGATCTGCTGATTGTCATGCTTGGCACCAATGATCTGCTCCAGGGGAAAAGCCCGGAGGAGGCCACCCAGAAGCTGGAGAGGTTTCTATCTGGCATCCGTCTGGAGAAAAGCAAGATACTCCTCATTGCACCACCGCCAATGACTTTGGGCGAGTGGGTACCCAGCCAGCAACTTATTGAGGATTCCCATACCTTTGCCCGTCTCTGTCAAGCCCTGGCGGAGCGGCTTGGCATCCGCTTTGCCGATGCCGGAAGGTGGGACATCTCCTTGGCCTACGACGGCGTACACTTCACGGAGCAAGGGCACAAAGCCTTTGCTGCCGGACTTCTGGAGGAACTCAAATGAAACGAATTGCAATTTTACTCTCCTCTCTGCTTTTGCTGTTGGCCGGATGCGGTGGGAGTTCCACAGACGGCTCCTATCAGCAGATTACGCAGGAAGAAGCTAAAGAAATGATTGACAGCCAGGAAGTGATTATCCTGGACGTGCGGGAACAGAGTGAGTACGACAGCGGTCACATCCCTGGAGCTGTCCTGTTGCCGGTAGGTGCCATCGATGAGGACACTGCCGCTGAGGTGATCCCTGAGAAGGATTCTACGGTGCTGGTTTACTGCCGCAGTGGAAACCGCAGCAAGACCGCATCTTCCACCCTGGCCGGGTTGGGTTACACCAATATCTATGAGTTTGGCGGCATCAACACCTGGCCCTATGAGACGGAGGGGTAAGAAAACGAAATCTGGAGGCAGTACAAAATTTACATCGCCATAAACAAAGAAAAAGCAAGGCGGAAGCTCAGGCTGCTCAGAGTGTAAACTGTGGAGGGATCATATGAGTCGCGCCAGACTACTACATATTCTTTCGATTTTAGAAACGGAAACAAATATATCAAACGGGCTAACATTACAAGAAATTTGCCGAATCCTATTTGAAAGGTACCCAGAAGAAAAATGCTCTGAACAGCGGGTTCGTGAAGATATCTCTGTTCTACAGGCGCTCAGTGATGAGAAACTTGTGGCATTTGAACTAAAGTATGAGTCTGGCCCTCATAATCAACGAAAATATAAACTGTACCGCCCTACTTTTGGCTTGAATGAGGCACGAATGATATTTGATTCAATCTCTATTAGCCGATTTTTAAGCCAGACTCAGAAGAACTCGCTTATATCTCAACTGGAAGGGTTTCTTTCCCGGAGCGAAGTGCAGCAATTGAAGCAGCGTGTCCGAGTACGACCATGTTTAATGCAAAATGAACTGCTCCCACAGACACTTCAGGTAATCTACCGAGCAATTGACGAACAAAAGTGCTTGTACTTTGATTATTCAAGATTTGATATAGCAGGGCGACAACAGATCAGAAAAACTTATCGTCATATTCGCCCTATTCAAGTTGTATGGGAGCAGGAACATTATTATTTGGTGGCCATAAATCCAGAACACGACGAAGATGATCAGCAAAGAAATTACCGCATTGACCGAATGAGAAATGTTGCCTTTGATAGTGGGGATTGGAAGCCAGTCAACAGACTTGAATTTAGCTATGGTCAATTTGATATGTTCTCTGCCAAAGAAAAACGGATTGTTACATTTAGGATTCATCAGGATCTTCTTGATATGGTATTTGAAACATTTGGAACTCATATTATATGCCATCCGGATGATGAACGACAGGAGTGGATTGTATTCTCTGCTGAAGTAGAACTATCTGGCGGCTTTGATCGATGGGTGCTCCGGCAAACAAATAAAATAGAGGTGTTAGCGCCCCCTTCAGTGCGCAATCGTATTGATCAGCTACTACAAAATATCATCGCAAGCTACCGCAAATAAGGCGGTAGCTTTTTCTTAGTTTTTTATATTACAAAAAACTAATTTGTTATTCTTAAAATAGAGTCATTATAAATTCGGAGGTCACCCATGAGATATGAACTTGAAAAATACTTCTCAGATCCCTGTGAATCCAGTGGGCTGTTAATAGCAGAAGCGCCTACCGGATACGGAAAGACATACGAAACAATCCAGGCGATTTATCAGTATATCGCAAAAGGCGGATCCGCTCAGATTCTATTTGTTACAAATCTTCTTAAAAATCTGCCCGCAGATGAATTACGGAATCTCTACGAAAAGAACGGCAGGGCTCCTCTATTTGAAAAAGAAGTGTTAGTTCTATCCTCTGCTGCATCGAGTGTGGAGAAGGCTATTTTAACAGAAAAAATTCCATCTGAGTTCCAGACGGATGCGTACCTAGAACTTTTATCTGCTTGCCAGAAGAAAAAACGATATCAGGAACAATTTGGTGAAGCAGGAAAAGAGATAACGAAGGACCTTGGGAATCAGATTCGTGAGAAGCTGGAACCTCGTTTTCGGCATGAACTGGAAGTGCACCTCCAAAAGACGTTTCCAGGGGGGGCAGGACCCCGTCGGGATGCAATTCGAAATAAAGAAAAATACAAATGGATGGCAAAATTCTATCCATCTATTTTCTGGACAGAATATAAGGTGCTTCTGTTATCTGTGAAAAAGCTCATGGCACGCAATATTTCCGTAGTAGAGCCCAGTTTTGAGTGTCTATCTGAGAGGATGCTGAAAAACAAGATTGTATGTATCGATGAGTTCGATGCTTCTCGGTCGGTTATCTTAGATAGCCTGATTGATCGGGCACTTGATCTGCGAGCGGATTACCTACAATTATTTTTGCAGGTTTATCGGGGAGCTATTACGCATCAAATATCCCGTGAACTCGAGACGGTCAGAAAATCTTATGAGGCTGACCGTACTCTGACGTGGGAAAGACTCTTAAAAGAAGCGCAGGATATCTATCAGGAAGGTGCCCTCTACTACAGCATGAAAACTGTAGATACGGCCATTGACAAAGGACGAAACTTTCTCTTTCATGACACGTCTTACCATACTGTTTTGGACGGGAATCGCACCCACATACGTGCGGTGTGTAATCAAACAGAAGCTCAAGTTCAGATTCACTTCGAAGAAAAAGACGAGTACTATGCGCACCAAGATGAGCCGCGTATTATACTTCAAAATCTTTTACGAAGAATCCATGTGTTTTTACAGCGTTTTCAAAGGTATGTATATGGGTGGGCCGAGTCTTATGCCAAGCTGGTCAACGCAGGCAGACAACAAGCGGAAGATCTCTATACCATAGCCGCTGCAACGGAAAGCATTTTCCGGCAGTTTGATTTGACGTCAGAGCAAACACGCCTAATGTCAGAAGAACTCACAGACAGCAAAGGCGGGCGATCCCTACAGGATGTGATGGCTCCCGATTTGTCCTTCTATGAAACTGGATTTCGTCTTTTTGAATTTATTGACGATGACCATCATCGAGCACAAACCTATTTTCAGTATCTGCAAATGAGGAATACGCCGGAAAATGTTCTGTTATACTTGTGTTGCCAGGCGAAAGTTGTTGGCCTTTCCGCAACTGCAGCAGTGTCCACTGTCCTTGGAAATTATGATTTGAAATACATAAAGGAACAACTAAAAGAGCATTACCATGAACTTTCTGATGAAACAAAGGCCTCCATTCAGAGAGGGCTGGAAACACTATGGAGGCCATACAAAGAGGGCCAAATTCAAGTCAAATTACAGGTGATAGACCGTGGCAAGGATCACTTAGTGCTTTCGGAACGACTAGGAGATATTTTCTCTCGAGAAACGCTGGCGCAAAAATATATACATCGTTTTACAGCTTTGGGTGCCGAAGAATACGTCCAGAAGCGGTATTGCAATATATTGGAAGCGATGAAAGCTTTTTGGACACACTCAGATATTCGTGCGTTTCTCTGCCTGAATCAAGTATTGCCCGTGCCAGAGAAACGAGCGATGGATGAAAATTTACTACGAGACGCATTGAAAGACTTGCAGTGCGTGTATGCGCCACAGACTGTTGGAGAAATGGTCATCTTGCGCAGTGGTGATCAGTTTGAGGAGAGCAAAGACCACTTACTTCAAGAGCTACAGGGTGGTGCCAAACGCTTTGTGTTATCCAGCTACCAGACACTTGGAGCAGGACAGAATTTACAGTATCCGATCCAAGATTTAAGCAATCTTGTCACATTGAATGCTGAATATGACGAAATAGATCCAAGATTCCAGAAAAAGGATTTTGATGCTCTATATTTGGGAGATGTCACGCATTCCGTTGTGAATCTAAATGAGGATGGTCCCCTAAGTGCGCAGGGATTGATGAAATTTTGCTTTCAGGTAGAGTGCCTCTACGAAAATGATGAAATCTCCTACCGCACATTGAATCGTCTACTCAAAGATGGTATCGGCCGTTTTTCGGGAAGACGTCCGTTAAATGCGTTTGCTCAAAGTATCTTACGACAAAGTAATAGTGTTCACGGACAGATTACGCGAGATGTAATCCAAGCGGTGGGGCGTATGGGGCGGACTTTCTTGAAAAATCCGTCTGTGTATCTATTTACCACAGAGAAAACTTTGTATGACTTGGATCTTGCCTGCCTAAATGGACGTATTTTAAGCCCTGAAATGGAGGCATTACTGAAGGCGAGAACTGATTTGGGCAATAGAGAAACCTGCATCGATTACACCCATAATGAAGCGGAACGCAAAGCCACCAGAGGCAATGCATACATTTTGCGGATGTTAAATGTCGATTGGACCGAAGAAACCATGGCTCTTTGGAAAGGCCTACGTCAAACAGTCCTCCAATATCCCAGAGCTGGACTTGATGTCTTGAATGAAAATCCTATTATACGAACTTACTACATCCCGTTGGCGCAGGATAGACATTGCTATTTCTACGCGCAAAAAGGTGATTTTTCTGAAGTTATTCTCTCTTTCGACCAAGATAAAATGCAGTTTACGGCAAGTCTCCCAGAGGGATTGTCTCCTTCAACCGTAAGCGAGGAAGACGCACGCCTCGCGCAAATCCTGTTGTATCCAGGGTTAAAGGAGCATTTTATCCATCATGGATGGGCTACAGAGTTTGGAACTGATCCATATATTATGAGCCCGGTTCTGTTCCAGAATATTTATAAAGGCGCTTTGGGAGAAGTGGCAGGCAAGTTTATTTTAGAGAAGGAACTTGGACTTACACTACAGGAAATCGGAGATCCGAAAAAATTTGAATCATTTGATTTTGGCGCTGACGGAGATCTTTTCTTTGATTTTAAGCATTGGAAATGGAATATGCAGGTAGAGGAAAGACCAATGCGGGAAAAAGTCCTAAAAAAAATGGATGCAGTAGGCGGAAAAAGAGCATTCGTTGTAAACCTATTCTCGAATGGCGTGTCGAGGCCCTCATGTAGCAATGACGGGCGTCTTATTGAAGTGCCAGGAATACTTCTTCCTACCGGCCAAGTTGACCAATCCGCGCTGAATTATATAAGGAGGTTTCTCTTGTGATCCACACCAACCAAATGGAGATTGATTTTGATTTTGAAGCAATTGCAAAGGATTTTTCAATTTTTGAAGCAAGGCGAGATCAGGGCAATTACTGGAAAAGTAGGGTTCCAGATGTTGCCCTACAGGAGTGCAAGGCATTGGCCGTCGTGTATGAAAGGGGGCCAAGTTGCTATATCTTATATCATCGCGCTTCTGTTGAGCAACACTCGCTCAAGCAGGTGCTGGAATGCTGTGAAGATAATGTACGAGTACAGGAAATCTCAGCGCAGGAGATGGCCGAAACGAAAAAACACCTTTTGGCTCAATTACTGTGTAATGCGCTTCCTAGTATCCAGGCAAACGGTGAACTATATCATAATGTGACTGGAAATCTGTATTACATGCAACCCAGCTGGGTCAATTACCGCAAAGAAGTATTGGCCAGTTTTTGGACACTCCAAATTTCATTTACAAAAGACTGTTGTGTTAAGCTGGATGTTAAAACCTTTAGCAATGCCCGACTCAAACAAGGCAGTAAAAATAAACCTCAGTATCTATTTGATCCTGAATGCTACATACTGCGGCGGGCATTGCGAGATGATCCTGGTAACAGTACAGACCGCTTTGTAATTGGAGCGCTTAACCAAAGGCGGAAAAATACCATACCTTTTTTGGAATTTGGTTCGTTGACTGATTATCAAAATTGTAAAGTTGGAATTTTACATCAGTTTTTGCGAGATGTGCGAAAATCGCTATCTCCATATCTATCGTTGACAATGGTTTCGCTCGATGAAAGTACCCATCTGGGAGTATGTGGCTCGGTCGATAGTATGACAGGAATCAGAAATCGCTTGAGAGAGACACCCCTATATTTGGAGGATACTGTACGAAACGAGCAATCTCGCACGTTAATCTCCATGCTGCGTTATGAGCTGGCGCAATATAGTGAGGTTACATTTATGGAGGGAACTCCAGAAAAGGGCGATGCACTGCTTCGGATCATACACCATCCTTTGTTTTATGAAGATCATCCCGAAGATGATGAATATTTAAAAGCGCCAAAGCATTGCGTTGTACAGCATATTACGGTCGAAGATTTTCAGCTAACAGGCATGAATGCGCGTAGAACGAAAGAAAAAGAAGACCACAAATTGCTAAAAGTCATCCAGGAACTTGCTATTAAGATCGATATAAGCCGACGGCAGATGAGCTGCTATGATTGGGCCAAGCTTGGAGTCAATAGACCGGTTACATTTGTTATGGCATCTTCGGATTATAAGGACAAAAGCGAACCGATCTGTTATGATATGCTCCGCATACAGCCGGGCGGAGAACTATATTTTGAATCGTGGCAGCAATCTTTCTGGGAAGATAATTCAGAACGAGAGAAAATTTCCGCGGCGTTTGAAACACCCCATGGAAAGTTCAATCCTACGATCAAAGGTCTTGTCTATGAAGAGGAAAATAACATTCATATCATTTACGACACTGACCGTTATACTCTTCCCAATATGCAAGACCTCGAACAGGTTCTTAGCGCGACGCGAGATGATGAACAAGTTCCGGCCAAGCCGCTTGTAGAAACAGTACAGAAATACGCTGATAGCTTGTCTGGCAATGAGAGCGTGCGGTGCCAAATGATTCTGGATGAAATCAACCAGCATGGTATGCAAGTTAGCAGAAAAGAATTGCGGCATATTCTCAATTTGAGGAGTAATCTGGGCAAGCAGATCAACCGATTTATTTTTGAGGAAACCGGAGTTTTAATTGGAAATACCCTCAAAAGCGCTCGAAATAAAGAAGCCCTTTTCGGCGGGGTGTTAGGAATTCGCCATTTTTGTAAAGATGGTGCCCAATACTACTATTCTGGATATCTTGGAAGTTCCTTGAACCGAACGCTACCTCATGCATGCAGAATCCGAAGGGTCTGCTCCACTGGCCCAACATTGCAATTCCAACATTATCTTCCTCTGCTTGAGGTTGATTTCGTGCGTGCGAGCGGATGGCCTGTCATTCCTTTTCCTTTCAAATATTTGCATGAGTGGAAAGCACAGTAGACAAGCAGTACAAAATTTATATCGCCTAAACAAAGAATACAGCCGGAGGGCGCTTCTATGTGAAGTGCCCTCCGGCTCATTTTATTTCTTCCTGTATTTTTTCCGCAGACTCTGGTGGCCTGCGTGATCTTGGTGCCGAAGACCTTCTGCTTATGAAATACTTTACAATACAATTTCGTATTTATAATCTTTCATGATTTTATCTGTTCCCTTTTTCTTATATGTTCTCTCACTGATAATTTTTCCGCCACATTTCTGGGCAACACGATTGGAAGCGGCATTTTCCTGAGCCACATAAATGGTTACTTTCTTGGCCCCTTGACGACGAGCATAATCTATCATTCCCTGGGCGATTTCAGTTGCGTAGCCTTGACACCAAAAATTCTTATGTACGCAATAGGCAATGTCGTATACTTTCTTGTCATCACTTATTATGAAACTGCACGTCCCTACCCGCTCTAAGGAATCCTTAAAAACAGGAATCAAGTAACAGCATTCCTCATCCTCACCTAAGCCTTCTAACATCTTCAAATATTCATCATCTATTTCTTCTTTTGCCTCATCTGGCAAATACTGTCCCATCTCTGGATTATTCCAGATACCATATGCCCACAAGGCATCGTCCTTTGTAAATCCTCTTAATACAAGCCTTGAAGTTTCAATGTCATTTATCTTCATAATGTCCTCCGTCAAGTTCAGCTTTTCACCGTTGCATCTTTCATCAAGGCATTCGCTTCACCAGCTGCGGTATCTTCGCCTGGGATGCGCTTGCAGTCATGGAGAGCATGAGCGAAAGCGGTCATAGCCGTTTCTTGTGCCCTTGATTTGATGATATTGTAACACACCAATTCCAAGCTGTCATGCAAAGGATACATCGCTATATACAAAGAATACAGCCGAGGGGTGCTTCATCCAGAAGCGCCCCTCGGCTCATGTTATTTCGTTGCGTATTTCTCCCGGAGACTCTGGTGTCCCTCCTGGTCCCGCCGCCGTAGATCATCTGCCGAACAGGTCTGCCATTGGGGATCGTCCGTCCCCAAATCCAACTGCATGACTGCTTCCGGATAGTGCGTCTCCGGGTCAAAGCCCATGTCCCCGGCCACCATCCGCTGCCAGGGGGTATTCGCCGGTGGAGCCTGCACTTCATCCACAGTGTAGTCTTCCAGATCATGCATGGTGTCGATCTTCCGGAGAAATTCCTCCCCAGTCAACTTTCCGTCCAGATATTCCATTCGAGCCAGACGGGCATTCTCGCTCCAGGCATCATATTCCATGTAGTCCACGCAAATCAGGTCCTGCCGGTTTTCGGGAAGGGCTATGGTGTAGCGTAGCATACGGGCGTACATCCGATCCCGCAGCCGTTTGCAGGCCAGCAAAGCCTCGTCCTGCTCTGCATCTAGGTTGCGCTTGAAGCGGGAACCTCTTTGCTTGCAGGGGAAGCCATCTGTCTTCCGGTCACAGTAGTGGGTTTCCTTTCTGGTCTTGGGAATGAAGTAGAGCCAGCAGTAATCACAGCGGGCAATGCGCTGCTTGTCCTGCTGAAAGTACAGGGCAAGCTCCAGCCCCAGCAGAGAAATGAGGGAATTGGCGGAATAGACCTGCCCTTTGCTTGGCCCATCCGGAAGCAGGGCAGGATCACATAGGGACTGCAGTTCCGGATAGGTTCCAATCAGCCTCTGGAATCGTTCCTGCTGCGTGGCTCGCTCCATGCCGTCACAGGCAATCTCCAATACATTGCGTAAGTACACCTGGGCCCGAACAGGCTCCTCCAAAATCTGAAGCAGCTGGTTTGCAGCACGGAGAAGGAAGGATGCACTGCCGTCATCCTCTTGCCGCAGGGATTGGTCCAGGAGTTGCGCCAGAACAAAGTACCCCACCGGATCAATCTCTTGGAGCATACTGGGCAGCAGAAGCGCCTCGGCAACAAAGTCTTCAAAGTCGTCCAGGGATACCTCGAAACATGATTCAAAGAAGGAATGCTGCTCCCGCAGCGTTTGGATCTCCCGGCGGTATGGGCGGTAATCAATCTCGGAAGCGGCAATGAGATGCTCAGCGGGAGTTGCGCAGGGAAGTGTGGTTGTCTTGCCGTCGGCATGGTGCAGGATCACAGACCAAAAATTTTTATCTTCTGCCTTCAGCAGCAATCGGGGAATTGCATCTGCCATCGGTCCGCCTCCTCTCAAGATCACTTCCTGATGTAAACTGCTCTTTTTTTATTTTACACTGAACTCAGACCAAAGGGCAACCGTACCTTGAAAATGAAATACCCATCACCAGAGATGATACTCGCCGGGGAAGTATCGCCATGACATTGTTAGGGAAAACAGGGGAGCGTACCAAGGGGAAACAAACGCCGTGTAGGTTAAGCAGGGCAGGAGCGGGTATGGTGGTGGCCAACCAGAAACAAAAAAGACCGCTGAACTGCTGCAACAGTTCAACGGCCCGCTGCGTTTCGGAACACAGCCCAATCTGTGTTCAGTCTATCAGAGGGACCTCCGGAACGCAATAAAATTTTTCTCTGCACTTAAAAAGATTGGAGGTATTGCAATGAAACTCTCAAGCTGTAAAAGCTACGATGACCTGCCGCTGTTTCTCAATGCGGAAATAGTGGCAGCTGTATTGGGCGTCTCGTCATCCAGTGCTTATGAGCTGATGCACGAACCTGGTTTTCCCACTCTGCGTGTGGGCAGCCGCATGGTGGTTCCGAAAGAAAAGTTCATGCAGTGGGTGGAAGCACAGTCTGGAGGTGTGAAATGAAGAAGAGCTGGACCAAGCGTGATCCTATCAAAAACTACTTCCCGGTGCCCAATGAAATTTACTCTCTGGGCCTGTCCTCGGATGCCATCTCCATCTACGGGTATCTCCTCAGCCGGGAGGACAGAAAAACCTATCAGTGTCTGGTGAGCTACCGAATGATCTCAGAGGCCATTGGGAAATGCGTAACTACGGTGCGCAAGTATGTGATGGAGCTGGAGGAGCGGCAACTCATCCGCACGGAGCACACATCGGTAGTTGCCAAAGATGGCCGCAACCTTAACGGTCGTCTGCGTTACACCATCCTTCCCATTCAGTTGGTCATAGATGAATTCAACAACCATCAGCTGCAGGTGGCTGAACAGCAGAAGAAGCAGTGGGAGTTGGACAAGAAGAAGGCTGCCCGTGCTGCCAAGGAACGGGACGCAAGCTGGAAGGAGACAGATGCCCCGTGTGGCCGCCTGTGAGCCGCTGTGTGGCACGAGAAGGGGCAGGGGAGACCCCTGCCAAACTAGATAGGATTGAAGCGAATTGGACCCGATTTCAGGGGGGAGGACAAAATGGGCCCCCGCCGAAGCCCAGCGCAAGCGGGTTCGGTGGGGAGAGGAGGAGCAGTGGAATGAGCGAGTTTTCGCCCTTCCGGGCGGAAATGAGAGATATGGAGCTTGCGACGACGAGAAGCAGGAGAAAAGCACGACGCTCCTTGTGCGCCGTGCCGTCCACAACTGCCCGCAGTGCAGGCAGTTTCAGGCTTTTCAAAGGGCGTTCCTTTTGGCGAAAAATTCAGGGAGGAACGCTCTGTTGGGGACGAGCCTTACAGTCCCAAGGACTTTGAGGCAGTTGTAAAGGGAAAGGAGAATATTATGGTCAAAGGAAAACAGAAAACAACCGTCTTTTTCACCCCTTCTGTGAGAGGGAAAATTGAGGACACCTACCGGAGCGATAACTGCAAGAGCCAGAGCGAGTTCATCGAAAAAGCCGTGGAGTTCTATCTGGGCTATCTGAACACCAAGAATGCCGGTGCATTCCTGCCCGAGGTTCTCTCCACCATACTCATTGGCATCACGGATGACTTCGCACAGCGCATGGGCAGGTATCTCTACAAGGTGGCGGTGGAACAAAATCTGTGCAACCACATTCTCACTGCCGACACCGACATGGACCAGCGTACCTACCAGCTCATGCGTGGCCGGAGTGTGCGGGAGGTGAACAGCACCAACGGACGCATCAGCTTCAAGGAAGTGCTGGACTTCCAGAAGTCGGTGTGATTCATGTGAGTGTATTAAAATCTGATGTGCAATACAAAGATAAAAGCCCTTGCCAGCCGCAGAATTTTTCTGAGAAATTTCAAATAAGGGCTGGATATTGCAAAACGGTTGGGGTATTGTGTGTTGCTGATAAGGAGGCGGCACACATGAACGACTACATGAGAGCATTGCACCGGCGGTTCTTCCGAAAGCCCAATCTTACAGAGCTGGAGAAGGAAATCGAAACTGCCCGCCAGGACGTGCGGGACTGCTTGGACAAGACACAGCGGCGCAGGCTCATGGACTTGGTGGATGGACAAGCCCTGATGCGAGAAGCCATCTCCCAGGCCAGCTTCACCGCAGGGTTCAAACTGGCCTGGGGAATTGCAAAAGAAATGGAGGCGGATGGTCTGCACCTTCTGGATGAGGGAGAGGCAGACTGTATTCGCCCCAGCACAGGAAAGGAGGAGTAATCAAGATGACAAATCGGATCCCCATTCAACGGTGCCAGTACTGTGGGTGCTGGGATATTGGCCTTGGCTGGCAGCACGGCGAGGCACTGGTCACATTCAAGAAACACGGTATGATGGGCAACCGACTGCAGTACTTGATCTGTCGTCGGTGCGGTGCTGTGCTCTATCAGTGCGTGGCAGAGCCGTACAGGTTTCCTCCTGTGAGATAGGCTACACAACAAATGAAACTGAACTACTGGAGGTGAAACAACATGGCAAAGAGACGACCATCCGGGGACGGCATGGTGCGCAAGCGGGACGATGGCCGATGGGAAGGCCGCATCGTGGTGGGCCACAAGCAAAACGGAGAGCCCATCTTCCGGTATGTGCTGGGAAAGACGCAGAAGGAATTGCTGGCCAAGCTCCACCGGGACATGGAACTCTACCAAGATGCACAGCTCACCGAGGACAGCCGCATGACCCTGCGCCAGTGGCTGGACCGCTGGATGGAGGAGTACGGCGCTGTCACTCTGCGGCCCAACACCCTGCGCAGCTACGAGCAGTACATCCGGTGCTACATCGATCCCTATCTGGGCGGCAAGATCATCTCCCGCATCACCCGAATGGACATTCAAAAGCTGTACCGGAAGCTGAAAAAAGAAGGACGGGTCCACGACCACCCGGAGTACGGACACGAGTTATCAGATACCATGGTGCTCCGTATCCACGCCATGCTCCACCGCTGTCTCAAGGATGCGGAACACGACCATATCATTCCCTACAACCCCACAGACGGGGCCAAGCTGCCCAAGAACAACTACAAGCCCAAGCAGGTGCTCGACCGGGAACAGATCGATGCTTTCCTGGCAGCGGTGGACAAAAACGAAGTCTGGCGGGACTTCTTCTACACGGAGCTGACCACCGGCCTGCGCCGGGGTGAGATCTGCGGCCTCATGTGGCGGGACTTCGATGAAACCGCCGGGACGCTGAAAATTCTCCGCTCAGTGCATGTGACAAAGCGGGGCGAGCTGGAGATTGGGGAGACCAAAACCAGTCAGGGCAGGCGCACCATCCGACTGCCGCCCAGCACCGTCCAGCGTCTGAAAGAGCGGAAGAAACACGCCATCAGCCAGTGGATCTTCCCGGAACCTCTGGCCCCGGAGAAGCCGGTGCGTCCCAGCGCCGCTTACTACTGGATGAAGGTGATGCTGAAGGAAGCGGGACTGCCCGACATTCGCTTCCACGATCTGCGCCACACTTTCGCCACTCATGCTCTGGCCAGCGGTGTGGATGCCAAGACCCTCTCCGGCATTCTGGGACACACCAACGCCAGCTTTACCCTCGATACCTATACCCATGTGACGCCGGACATGCAGAGAGCCGCCAGCGATGTGGTGGGCGGCTTCCTGAAAAATCTGTTGGGAGAGGAGTTGAAACCGTGGCAAGGAAACGAAAAAGCGGAACCGGCACCATAAGACAAAGAAAGGATGGCCGCTGGGAGGGCCGGGCCGTGGTGGGCTACGATGACAAGGGCCTGCCCAAAACGAAGAATGTACTGGCCAAGACTAAGCGGGAGTGCCAGGAAAAGCTGGCCAAGCTGATGGAAGAAGTGGGCGGTTCCAAGTCCGAGAAGATTCGCCCTGATATGCCCTTCGGGGAGTGGATGGACTTTTGGTATCAGAACTACACCAAGCCCGGCCTTCGCCCCACCACCCAATCAAATTATGAGAGCAACATCTACCAGCATATCATCCCGCAGCTGGGCAAGATCCCGCTGTGCCAGCTGACCCAAAAGGATCTTCAGCAGTTCTACGCTCATCTCAAAAAGGAGGGGCGGCTGGTTCGGACAGAACAATATGGAAAGGGTCTCTCCGACCGCATGGTGCGGATGTGTCACGCCAAATGCCGGGCGGCGCTGGAGCAGGCAGTGCGGGAAAATCTGATCCGCACCAACCCGGCGGTGGGCTGCAAGCTGCCACCCAAGCGGGGCCGGGAGATGCAGGTGCTGTCGCCCCGGGAGCTTCAGCGATTCCTTATGCAGGCCCAGGCGGAGGGCTACTTCGAGCTGTTCCTGCTGGATCTGTCCACCGGCCTGCGGCGGGGAGAACTGCTGGCCCTGCAATGGTCCGACCTGGATCTGGATACCGGAATGCTGTCCGTGACCAAGCAGGTCTATGAGGTGAACGGAAAGCTGCAGCTGAGCGTCCCCAAGACCAAAGCGTCCATCCGCAAGCTGGTGCTGCCGCCTGCTGTGGTAGAGGTGTTCCGGGCGTATCAAAAGACGGCAAGCTCCCGCTGGCTGTTTCCATCACCGAAGAACCCAGATCTGCCGCTGGCGCCGGGCTCGGTGCTCCGGCGGCTCCGGATCATTTTGGAGCGGGCCGGGTGCAAGAAGATTCGCTTCCACGACCTGCGCCACACCTTCGCCACCATGGCCCTGGAAAACGGCATGGACATCAAGACCCTCTCCGCCATGCTGGGCCATGTATCGGCGGCGACCACGCTGGACATTTATACCCACATCACCGGCGATATGCTCAGTGAAGCCGCCGCCAAGATTGACCGTGGCCTGGGCAACGAGGTGGCGGAGGAATCTCCGGAGGCAGCGCAGAATCCCCTCACCGACTTCCAGCCGGTGATCCGGCGCACCCGAAAACCCGGAACCGGTTGCATCTCTGAGCTCAACGACCATCTCTTTGAGGGGCGCTACTCGCCCACCTGGCCGGACGGCACCAAGCACTCCAAATGTGTCTACGCCCACACCCGGGAGGAGTGCGAGGAGAAGCTGAAGGTGCTCATCCAGCAGATGAATGCGGAGCGGAAAGCCATCCAGGACCGGATGCGTGGAATCATCCCGCCGGACAAACTCACAAAGAAGCAGCGGCAGATCTGGGAGTATATGCGGCTCCATCCGGACGAAACCAATTACAGCGTCATCGCCAAAGGGGCCAAGGTGACCCGGCATACGGTAGCCAAGCACTTTGAGATGATCCAAAAGATGCTGGGCATCCAGGAAACCGCGCCCCATCCTTTGCTGGATTGCCAGACAGCCCCGCTTATGGTATGATGGCCCTATCAAGCGAGGAGGTGCGGTCATGCCCCTGCATATCGTACGAAATGATATTACCACCATGAAGGTGGATGCCATCGTCAACGCTGCCAAAGAGAGCTTGTTGGGCGGGGGAGGTGTGGACGGCGCTATCCACCGTGCTGCCGGGCCGGAGCTGCTGGCCGAGTGCCGCACCCTGGGCGGCTGCAAAACGGGACAGGCCAAGATCACAAAGGGCTACCGGCTGCCGGCAAAGTTTGTCATCCACACCGTTGGCCCCGTATGGCGGGGTGGCAGCCACGGGGAGCGGGAACTGCTGGTCTCGGCCTATCGCTCCTCTCTGGAAGTGGCCCTGGCCCATGGGTGTGAAACCGTGGCGTTTCCGCTCATCTCTTCCGGAGTGTACGGCTACCCCAAGGATCAGGCCCTGAAGGTGGCTGTGGATACCATCGGGGATTTCCTGCTCTCCCACGACATGACGGTGTACCTGGTGATCTTCGACCGGGCCGCCTACACCATCGGCGGAAAACTATTTGCCGATATTGCCGCCTATATTGATGACTTCTATGTGGATGCCCACACCGACAGCCGGGAGATCCAGCGTCGCCGGATGGCTATGGCCTCCATGCCCATGGAGGAATCGGAGTGTATGCCTGCCCCCTGTGCCACGGCGCCCTCTGGTCTAGATGAAGCCCTCAGCAAACTGGACGAGAGCTTCTCTCAAATGCTGCTGCGGAAAATCGACGAGCGGGGTATGACCGACGCCCAGTGCTATAAAAAGGCCAACATCGACCGCAAACTGTTCTCCAAGATCCGCTCGGATGTCCACTATAAGCCCTCCAAGCCCACCGCCATGGCCTTCGCCATTGCCCTGGAACTGCCGCTGGAGGAGGCCCAGGAGATGCTGGGAAAGGCGGGCTTTGCTTTCTCTCATGCCAGCAAGTTCGATATTATCGTGGAGTATTTCATTGCCCACCGGAACTACAACATCTTCGAAATCAACGAGGCTCTGTTCGCATTCGATCAGAGCCTGCTGGGCGGCTGAATGGATTTGTCGCCCACCAGGCGACCATGAAATGCTCAGATCCCCCTATACTGTGCTTGTAAACAAAACAACACAGCATAGGGGGAATTTTTATGAAGAACAATTTGACAGAGCTCGTTTTTATCCTGGATTGCAGCGGCTCCATGCAGGGGCTGGAAGGGGACACCATCGGCGGCTTCAACGCCATGATTGAAAAACAGAAGAAGGAGCCGGGCGAGGCCTTCGTCTCCACCGTCCTCTTTGACGATGAGACCGAGGTACTCCATGACCGGATGAAGTTGGGCGAGATTCGCCCCATCACCGAAAAAGAGTACTATGTCCGGGGCTGTACCGCCCTGCTGGACGCCATCGGCGGAGCCATCCATCATATTGGGAACATCCATAAGTACGCCCGGAGCGAGGATGTGCCGGAGCATACCCTGTTCGTCATCACCACCGACGGCATGGAGAATGCCAGCCGCCGCTATTCGGCGCAAAAGGTGAAGGAGATGATCCAGCGGCAGAAAGAAAAATACGGCTGGGAGTTTCTCTTCCTGGGGGCCAACATCGACGCAGTAGAGACGGCGAGCCATCTGGGCATTGCCCCCGACCGGGCGGTGAACTACCACTGCGACAGTGAGGGTACCCGCCTCAACTACGAGGTGGTGGGCCAGGCCGTGGCAGCCGTCCGGTGTAGCGCACCTTTGGATAAACACTGGAAAGACGCCATTGAGGAGGACTTTCAAAAGCGGCAGAAGAAGGGACGGCGGTAATTTGCCGTCAAAACGGATGAGGGACGGAGGCTACGCATCCGTCCCTCATCGATGCTTGGAATATGGGGAGCGGTTGCAACCAGAAATTAAAAAACTTTAGAATTTCCTCTTGACTCTGACGCTCCGTCAACTGGTACTATATTTCCAAGGAGGGATATCTATGGAGTATTCCATTCAGGAACTGTCGCGCCTGTCCGGGGTGACCACCCGCACCTTGCGCTGGTACGACCAGATCGGGCTGCTGAAGCCCAGCCGGGTAGCGGAGAGTGGCTACCGCTATTACGGCGGGGCGGAGGTGGACCGGTTGCAGGACATTCTCTATTACCGGGCCCTCGGGGTGGAGCTGGCCCGGATCAAGGAATGTCTGGACGATCCCTCCTTTGACCGTCTGGCTGTCCTGCGAAACCACCTGGCCGCTTTGGAGGCGGAGCGGGAGCGGCTGGAACAGCTCATCCGGTCGGTGAAAGACACCATCGGAGCAGAAGAAAGGAACGAGATCATGAGCGACGAGCAGAAATTTGAGGCGCTCAAGCAGCGCACGGTAGCCCATAACGAGGAAACTTACGGGGCGGAGATCCGCGCCAAGTATGGCGACCAAGAGGTGGATGAGGCCAACGCCACAGTGATGAACCTGACCCGGGAACAGTACCAGGAGTGGACGGACCTGGGCCGGGAGATTCAGGAGCGGCTGGAGGCCGCTGTTCAGGCCGGGGTGTCTCCGGAGAGCCAGGAGGGCAAGGAAATCTGTACTCTCCACCGCCGGTGGCTCACCACCACCGGAAACCGGTACGACCCGGTCAGACACCGGGGGATTGCGGAGCTGTATGTGATGGATGAGCGATTTACCGCCTACTATGACAAACAGGTACCCGGCTGCGCCCGCTTCCTGCGGAACGCCGTGGCCCATTGGGTAAAGTAAAACACGGTCAGAGGCCTCCGGCTATTCGCCGGGGGCCTCTGACTCTCTTATACCTTTTTCCGCGTCAGGAAAACGCCGACCGCAGCCGCAATCAGGACAAAGGGAGCCAGCCGGACAAAAAGCCATTCAAAGGCGTGATAGACTGTGCCTGCCACGGCGAGCTCCGGGTCATGAAAATCCCAGCCCAGGTAAGGACTGCTGACCGCCAGCATAGCCGCAAACAATACCACAATGATTCCGCATACTGCAATCAGCGACCAGTGCAGCGCAGATCTTCTGAGTGTCTTTCTCCGGGCAAACTGCAAATTGATGATCTCCAGCTTTTCCGAGAGGGCTTTGACGGTATCTGCATCCGACTCCACCACATTCTCTCCAAGCAGCGTGCTCACGGGTGTCTCCAGGGCCTCCGACAGGGCAATGAGCAGATCGGAGTCCGGGACGGACAATCCCTGCTCCCATTTTGAGATGGTCTGCCGCACTACATTCACCTTGACCGCCAGCTCCTGCTGGGAAAGCCCCTTAGATTTCCGGATGGCTTTGATGTTTTCATTGAGCATGTGGGCTCACTCCTTTCGGCCCCATTGTAGGGAAAACGGCCCGTTGCCGCAAGCAACGCAGAGTAACACGGCTTATTTTTGCAGTTCTCGCCGCAAATCGTCCAGATACAGCTTCTGCTGACGCTTTAGATAGCTGGGGACAAAGGGGCGCATCCACCAGTGCTTGGCGTTGACCGTCTCGGTGCAATGGAGCCGGGTACCGCCCTCTGCCGCTTCGAAGATCCCCTCCCAGGAGCCGGACATATTGCCGTTTTCCATGGTGAAGGCCCAGCGGCGAAGTAGCTCCCAGGCCGTGACGGTAAAGTCTGTGGCGTAGCCGCTCTTGGCGTGCTCCACGAAATGGATTTCGTCCAAGATTTCCACCTGGGCCAAATCGCTGCGCCAGGCGGTATTTGTGAGATCAGTTATCGTCTGCCACACCTGTTCCACCGGGCAGGGAAAATACTCTGTCACCCTGGAAGTTGCCATACCAATGCTCCTTTCAAAACCACAATGCCTGCTCTCTCCGGAACACCGGGGTGTCCCCTTGGGCGTAGGGGTCGTAGCGGTTCTCGTTGCAGCCGAATTCCTGCAAAAAGCAGATCTGTCCCGCCTCGTTCCAGCGGATGAGGGAAAGGCCGTCAAAGCTCTGGATGGTGCCGTCCGTCATGGCGCAACGGAAAGCCCACTCCACCACGGTCTGGTCTCCCTTGTGGAAATACTCTCGGATATCCCAGTGTTCCACGGTGCCCCGGGTGTTCCACTCGTCAAACCATAGTTTAATTTTTCTGCTGCCGTGGTACTCCGGCCCCCAGCTTTCGATGTAGACGGCATCGGGGGCAAAGAGTTCCTCAATCCCTGTGTCCTGCTTGTCCAGCCACATGGAAAACCAGCGGCGGACCTGTGCTTCCCTCTGTTCCTGCATATCCATAGCTGCCTCCAACTCCATGACACGCATTTCACCGGCTGTCGGATGACGGTTTTCATCTTTTCCGGCTGGCACCGCCGTACATCGCTCAGGTAGATCTCGTGGTGGAACCGGCCCTGACTGAAATCCAACGCATAGCCCTGTTCCGTGGCATACTCCTCCATGGCCGCCACAGTGGCGGGCTCGTTGTCATAGGGGCCGATGTGCATACACTGGACGCACAGCCCTTCCTCCCAGGAGAAGAACTCCGCTGCGGAGAAGTCCCGCTGCTTTTTCTCTGAGGCCTCCCGGACGGCCCAGCGGAAGGCCTCTTCCGTCACAAACTCCGGCAGGCGGATGAGAGAGATCCATTGGAAGTCCTTCTTGCGGGCGTAGTCCACGCCGTGAATGCCCTCCTGCCACCAAAGACCCTCCAGGGGCGGCACCACATAGTCGAAGTAACCCTCTAGCTGGTGCTTGCCCATCTTGCTCATTTTGATGGTATAGGCCAAGGTATAGAGTAATTCCAGGGCCTGTTTGTAGGCACCGTCCTCCTCATTTGGATCGCCCTGGCCACGCACGGCCAGGAAGTTCATGGCCGGTACCGTGACGATGCTCGGTGTCCTGGGGGGCAGATAAAATTCCTTGTACTCTTTCTTATAGTCAAAGGCCACGGCTATTTCCTACTCTTCTTTGGCTGGGCCTGAAGGGCCAGACAGGTGAGGCGGGTAAGAGCGGTTATGGTGTCCCGGTCGTCCACATCCTCCACCCAGATGTAGTCATTAGCCCCCTCATAGGGTGGAGCCTTGGGCAGATGGGGAAATGCCGCCTCCCCCGCCGGGGTGACCTTGACAAAAAGCTGGTCGTCACAGATGACGGCTAAGAACACCTCGTCGCAGTAGAGACCGTATTCCCCGAACATCTTCCGGCTGCGGATGGCTCCGGCTTCCCGTAGCTGCTCGGCCACATAGTCCACAAAATTCTTATGAGAGGCCATGATGATCCCCCTTTCGGTAACGATGGGCCAGTGTTTCGGTCAGTTCCCGTAGCTGCTCACGTAATTCTGCCGGCTCCAGCAGCTCCGCCTTATCTCCAAAGGTCAAAACCCAGCTGAGCACGCTGTCCCCATCGGGAAACCCGCCGGTGAAGCGCAGCCGTCCGTCTGGCTCTACGGTGAAACAGTCCGCCCCGTATTCCTCCACCAGCCGCCAGCGGCAGGATGGATCAAAGAGAACGGTGACCTGGTATTTTACCGGAAAGACCTGTTCCGGTTCCAGGTTGGGCAGGGGGGCGCAGCGAGGAGCAAAGGCTTCACCGCTGGTAAGCTCCGTCATACGGTTGAGCTTAAACAGGCGGAAATCCTCCCGCATTTGGCACCAGCCCCACACATACCAGGTGGACCAATGAAATACCAGATAGTAGGGTTCTATGGTGCGCACCGATTCCTCCTTGGGAGAGAAGTAGGTGAAACGGATGGTGCGGTGCTGCTCCATGGCCCATTGGATTCGCTCGATTTTTGGTGGCAGACTGGTCTTGTACCAGGAAGCCAGGTCAATGAGTATATGTGCGCCGTCGGCTACCAGTCCGCCTGTCCCAGCAGACAGCTTTTCCATCAGCTGGGCGTAACGCTGGGTGCCACAGACGCTGTCCAGGCTTCGCAGCCCCGCCAGAATAGCCTGCATCTCCGGGTCAGTGAGTACCGTGCGGTCCACCCGGTAGCCCTCCATGATGGAGATGCCGCCCCCAGAACCCTGTGTGGTGGCGATGGGAATGCCTGCCCGGCACAGGGACTCAATGTCACGCTGGATGGTCCGGCGGGACACCTCGAACTGCTCCGCCAGCTCCGGGGCGGTGACCTTCTCCCGCTGGAGTAGGATGGACAGGATACCGATAAGCCGCTCCATTTTCATGGGAACCACCGCCTTTCCTGGTTCTGACTGCATTATAGCACAAGAACACGACAACTGTGTGTCATGTTTCTCAAAGAATTGCAGCGGCTCATATCGTATGGTATCATAGTCCCACTAAGACCGTCGGGAAGAGGATGGATCATGCCATGAAAATCAGAAAAGTGGAAACCGACAAAAAGAGATACCTGGATTTGCTGCTGCTGGCCGACGAGCAGGAGAACATGATCGACCGCTATCTGGAGCGGGGAACCATGTATGTGTTGGAGGACGACGGCGTCAAGGCCGAATGTGTGGTGACAGATGAGGGAGACGGCATTCTGGAACTGAAAAACCTCGCCGTGGAGCCTGCCTTTCAGGGCAGGGGCTACGGAAAGAACATGGTGGACTTCCTTGTCCGTACTTACAAGGAGCAGTATACGGTGCTGCAGGTGGGCACCGGAGACAGCCCGTCCACGATTCCGTTTTATGAATCCTGCGGATTTCGTAGGCACCATCTGGTCAAGAACTTTTTTACTGACCACTACGACCACCCCATCTATGAGTGTGGGGTGCAGCTGGTAGACATGGTGTACCTGCAAAGGGAGCTGAGCCCGTAGGCGTATCAGTTTTTAACAAGCTATAAACAAAGAATAGCGCCTTCCGGAATCTGCGGGTTTCGGAAGGCGCTTCTTAGGCTTATTTTGCAATTTGATACTTGATGCGATTGCCGTATTTTGCAGAGCGCAGCAACCCAAGTTTTTCAAACTTGAGTACAAATCCACGGATGGTTGCGTAGGCCGCATTGCCAAAGTCCTTTTCCAGCTGCTTGGTGGAGAACTGGCCTTCCCCATAAGCGGTGAGGACAAACTGCCACAGGGCCTGTTCTTTTTCTGTGACATCGCCCCGGGACAAAGCGTTCTGGAAGGTTTCTGTGGTGTTGGGATCGGGCAAAGCCGAGACCAGCTTGTGGTACACATTTTCAATGAAATAGGTCAGACAAGGCGTCACATCCATGACTCCGCTGATCTTCGCATTCTGCTCTGCCAATGTGTAGGCGTTGTAGTAACCCCGGCGGCTCTTCTCCACATACTCAGACAGCGGAACAAACAGAGCGGAGGAATACCGCTGCTGCACCAGATACCACAGGTGTATCAGTCGGGCCATTCTGCCGTTGCCGTCAAACCAGGGATGCAGATAAGCAATGTAGAAGTGGATGAGCGCCGCTTTCAGCAGGTCGTTCATGGCGGATTCCTGATGGATAAACTCCACCAGATTCCCCATATACTCCGGAAGCATCTGCCAGGGAAGGCCGGTGTGCTCCACTTTGTCACCCACAATATACACGCTGTCATGGCGGTATTTATGGCCGGGCAGGAGCTGATCCTCCTCCGGTAAAAGCGCCCCAATGGTAAGCTCATAGAGCTGGTGGATGCTCTCCTCGCTGATCGTATGCTGAGGATTACTGATAAACTCCAGACCCTTCTTCATGCCGTAGATACGGTTTTCACTCTCGCTTATGGGGGCGTAGCCGGACAAAATCCTGCGGACGCTGTCCCGTGAGGTGTCGATCTGCTCGATGGAGAAGGTGGAGAGGATTTCGTCCTCCATAGCCTTTCTGCCATAGACCTGGCTGCTGCTCTGGGGTGTCAGCAGCACCTTGGCCGCCGACAGCTGAACCTGGGCAACAGAATCCAGATAGACCAGATTCTTGCCATTGAAATCCTTTAGCGGCAGAGGCTTATAAAAACCGCTGTCAAGCAGCGCCACAAATTCCTTCAGATCCGCCTGAGGGTATTTGTAGCCAAGTTTTTTCAGGTCGATGATGCTTTTGTCGGAGAGCATCTTGGCAAACAATCCGGCATCCATGGTGTTCACCTCTGATATGACATAGTATCAATTAGTATCAGTATAACAAAGGATCTCCACCGTTGCAAGCGTTTATACAAGCATTGTGCCGCTGGATCATCTGTTGATATTCAGCGGGCGGTTACTCGTCGTCATCCAAAATCATGCCGGCTGCCGCCGTTGGAACCCAGTGCCTCAAAGGCACAGACAATTTCCTCGATTTGTTGAAAGCATTCGCTGTCCGCCAATGTGTCATCCTCCAGGATGGCTTTAATTTTGCCCAGGGCCTTGTAGCATTCCAACTCCACAATCTTTGTTACGTCTGTATGGATGAGTTCCGGAAAGGAGACCTGGATTTTTTCGTTTGCCAACACATGACAAAGGATTTCCTGATACAGCTCCATGCAACCACCGCCTTAGTACTTATAAGTTCTACAATCGACATTGTAATGAAAATTTGCGGTATCGTCAATAGTATCAATCAGTACTAAAGGCGGTGGGCGGTATGTTATTTCAACGACTGAGAGATTTGCGGGAGGACAGGGATCTGCGGCAGGAGGATGTGGCGGAAATTTTAGGGATCACCCAGACGGTGTATTCCCGCTACGAGCGTGGCTTTCAGACCATTCCGGTGATTCATCTTCTGAAATTGGCGGACTACTATAAGGTGTCCACGGATTATATCCTCGGGCGAACCAACAACAGCAAGCCGTATGATGTAAAATGAATAATCCCAAATACAAGTTTGATAAAACGCAAAAAATCGCCTGAATAGGCGGCTTTTTAATTAAAATATGGGGTTTCAAACTTCGAATGTCGTCACGCCGAATTATCGTACTTGCTTCATCATTAGTCCGTGGCGATTGCAGTAGCAGTAGAGGTATCCTCTGCCTTGGAAGCGGAATCTGCATTCAGCATTTCCCTCCGGGTAAAGTTTCATCATCTGAAACTTGTTGGATGTCACGTAGGCCAAAAAAGATATGTAGTGGGATTTGTGCATGGGGTGATGGACGGTGATGAACTGCTCATCTTCCACCTGTTCTATCTGGATTTCATGGTGTTCATCCAACGGTTCAGCCTCAAAAGCCGGAAGGGAAACACCGCAGCAGCTGATCACGGTATCGCCCATGGAGTGAATGACGTTGCCGCAGATGGGGCAGACATACAGTTTGGAGCGGAGCAGATTGGCGGACTTATTTTGGTTGATGACGGCATCACCTTTCATCAGCTCCATGACGGAGACACCCAGGGCGGAGGAGAGAGGCTCGATGAGTGAGATGTCCGGCAGTCCTTTGGCAGTTTCCCACTTGGAAATGGTCTTGCTGCTGACATCGATCTTATCTGCAAGTTCTGCCTGCGTCATCTTTTTCTGCTCCCGCAGCTGCTTGATGGTGTTGCCGGTGACATATAAGTTCATGAGTTTGGTCTCCTGTACAAAGATTTTATCGAGATTATAACAGGAGAGGTGCGGCTCCACAACCTACGCAGCGTAGACATACAGCCAGGAACGGCAGAGAATGCCAGCGGCTTCATGGAAACGGCCACGGCCAAGCCGGAACCGCCTATAACGCACGAAAAAGCAAACCTCGCCATATTCAACCAGCAGTTCAATGACAATTGATCAAGTTTGGAGTATGCTTGACCCATCAAATCGTTCCGCCGGGGAGTGACATAGGGAGGTATGATCCATGAATATGAAAGATGCGTTTCGATTCCAGAATAAACTGAAAGGCCTGATGTGTGAGGCCACTGCCATCCTTCAGGACCGACGCAATATCGTCAAGGTCAAGACCACTCATCTTCGGAGCAAGGTCATGTCCGATGCCCAGGATGCTGTAGTGGAGGAAACTGCGCCCAGTGAGTATGCCGGCCATGCCAACCAGGTAGCCGCCTTCCTCATGTCCTTGCTGGAGGAGCGGGAGAAATTGTGCCGGGCTATCCATGCCGCCAAGAACGCATTGGATTTGGATATGGACAGCGAGGTGGGCCTGAACCGGCAGCGTCAGGAGTTGGCTGAGGTATTCCGCCACATGACCATGCTTCGCAACAGTGAAAAGACCATTGCCGGCGGAGGCTCCGGCTTCCGATTCAACGGCGAGGGAAACCAGGTCTCCTACCGCTGTGATGCCACGCAGGTCACCACCATCGACTTTGACCGGAACAAGATCCGAGGCATGGCCACGGCGCTCAGCAAGAGGGCCGACGAGATCTCCATGTCCCTGGACAAGTGTCTGGTCAACACCGAGGTATCCTATGAGCCGCCCTTTGACATGAATGACAGCTTTGAGGACATCCTCAGCGACTTCATCGAAAAGAGCACGGCTGCATAAATGCCGTCACCACACCTTCAGGTGTGGTGGGCGTGGCAGAATGGATAGGCAGTGATGATCGGTTCAGGCGCAGATGAATTATGATGCTGCGCATCCCCCGGCAAAGAATGGACTGCATCTGATGAATGCAACATGAGCTCATAACTCATTGTGAAAGGCTCGTCAGTCGACTCCATCCTCGTCCACCGAAATACTGTCATTTCTAACACACATCCATTGTCAAAAGCAGGATTCGACCTTACGCTTCTCTGATATTTGCCATAATGGCGTGATATTCTCTTTATGAAGTCGCTTGTTCACCCAAGGGCTGCGGCCGTCCGGCAGGATCGCGGCAGGCCTATGGACACAGGCGGATAAGGATCTAAGCGGTTTTGAAATTCTGCCATGCCCACTGTACCTGAAGAAATTTCCACATAAAAAGACCTGAGCAGCAGGCGGCTGCCTGCTGCTCCAAAGAAACGATATGAGAAGTGGAGATGATGATCTCGTTCATCGGCACCTGGAGCAAAGCGCTCAGTGCATAGAGGTTATCTACACTGGGAAGGCTCTGGCCCCGTTGCCATTTGTAGATGGCTTGCGGCTCCTCAAATCCGAAATAGTGCTGGAGATCTCGGACTGTCAGGCCGCGATCCTTCCGGAGTCGGCAGATATTCGCCCCGGTAGCCACAGGATCGATGACAGGAAACTGAATCATGGACATATGGATCGCCTCCATTCATTAGGATGTCTCCGCCTCAGCGGAGTATCTTAGCATACCTGATGTGCTCTGAAATAGCAAGTGATCTTTGCCATTTGTAATGAAATCGTTATAGAGGAGTCTGCTATGGGAACATTCACGGTGCCATCAGTATATCAGCCAGCTATTGCTGCGCTATGCCCTCTGGGGTGATCACACCAAGACAAAAAGAAGGAGATGATCAGCTGTGACGCAGTTGATTCCATTGGACAAACGCAGTAAGAATGCCCGGCGGGAATACCACGCAAAACAGCGTGGCTCCTGGCACGGGGTCAACCCTATCACCCGGACCGTACAGAGCAGGAAGACTTATGACAGAGCAAGAGTTAAACAAGCGGATCGCCGAGATCTTGGGATCTACTAAAAACGAGCCCGGATGTGGTCGACGTTCTGGCCGCCAATATCGCCGCACCCAGTGCGTCAGGCACTCAGACCATCTTCTGTTTTTGATTCAACACAGCAGGTATGCACCAAACATGGGGTATATCAAGGGAGACTATGAGAGATTAAGAACGTTACTTCATTCCGGACTGCACGTTCAGTATATGAAGTCCAGCAATTGTCAACGGTATCTGAAGCGAAGATCCAATCGAAAGGTCCGTAAGTATTTCGGCCTATCGAAGAAGGGCAACCAGTATCGCAAAGTGTTCGAATACTGGTGGACGCTCTATTGAATTTAAGATAGGTCAAAGATTGACTTATAGCAGGAGAAATCCTACTTCACGACCTACGCAGCGTAGACATACGATCAGGAGTAGCCGACAACGGCACCGATAGGAACGGCAAAATGCGGAAGTTTCCCCGTTAGGGATGGGTTAGGGATTTGGCTGTTTCGGCAGCCATCCTCGCTCATGTGCCTGCCGCTGTTTTGGCCCTTGAATCACCACGAAACAGCAAATAGAAAAACTGCAAAAATCGAACAAAAAACGCAGAAAAACCGAATAAATAGGCGGCTTTTCTGCGAAATTTGGTCCGAGTGACAGGATTCGAACCTGCGACATCCTGCTCCCAAAGCAGGCGCGCTACCAACTGCGCTACACCCGGATATGGATTTTTCCAGTTGTGGTCAAACATGTGGTCAACGCCGATTTTTGACCAGTTCCCGGCGAGGGGTAAAAATCCGTCAGTCTTAGCGTCCCAGAGCTTTCCGGGATTTTAAGAAAGTGCGGCTCGATCTCCGGCCTCACGCTCCCAAAGCAGGCGCGCTACCAACTGCGCTACACCCGGATATGGAATTTTCCAATTGTGGTCAAACATGTGGTCAACGCCGGTTTTTGACCAATGGCTTTGGCGGAAATGGTTCCCGCTTCTAGTAGTGTCCCAGCGGGTTGCGGGGTTGCGCTTTATCCCTCATGGATGAAGCCCGCACGCTCCCAAAGCAGGCGCGCTACCAACTGCGCTACACCCGGATATTTTGTTTTGGACGGATTTATATTATAGCGGATTTTCTTGCCCTTGGCAAGAGTTTATGATATGATTTTCTCGACTTTCTTTTCAGTATATGATGAGGTGAGCCCTATGAGAATGCGAAAGAAGAAGAATTTGGACCGGCGCATGGAATCTTGCGCCGAGTTGTGGATTAAAGACCCCACCGCCCAGCGTGGAAAGTGGCGGGAGTTGATGCCTCAGGCCCAGGGGCTGCGGCTGGAGCTGGGCTGCGGCAAGGGCCGGTTTACCGCAGAGACGGCAGCAGCCCACCCTGAGGACCTGTATGTGGCCGTGGAGCGGGTGCCGGATGCCATGGTGATTGCTATGGAACGGTGCCGGGAGAAGGGGCTGCACAACGTCTTTTTCATCGACGGAGACGCCGCCTGTCTCAGCGAATACTTTGCCCCCGACGAGGTAGACCTGCTCTACATCAACTTCTGTGACCCCTGGCCCTCTGTGAAGCACTCCCGCCGTCGCCTGACCCATGAGAACTTTTTGCGCGGCTACCGTCAGGTGCTGCGGGACGGGGGTCAGATCCACTTCAAATCGGACAACCGGGATCTGTACGAGTGGTCTCTGTTCCAGTTTCCTAAGGCAGGTTTTGAATTGTCTGAGGTCACCCGCAACCTGCACGAGCACGGGATTTGTGGCATCATGACCGACTACGAGGAGAAGTTCCACAACCTTGGTACCCCCATCAACCGGTGTGTGGGCACCAAGGTGGCACTGCCCGACGTGCCGGTGCTGGTTGCTTTGGGCCAGCGTCTGCCTCAGTTTGAGATTCACAGCGTGACAGAAGAAGAGTTGCCCGCTGTGTTGGCCCTGATGGAGGGGAATGCCTCTTATTACGACATCCAGGGCCAGGAGAAGCCCTCTCTGCGTAGCATCCGGGAGGATATGGCTTCTCTGCCTCCCCGGTGTGCCCAGCAGGACAAGCACTATGTGGGCCTGTGGAAGGATGGAAAGCTGCACGCTGTGCTGGACCTGGCGGAGGGCTATCCCCGGGAGCGCACCCTTTGGGTGGGCTTTTTCATGGTGGACGCCCAGTTGCATCGCCAGGGCGTCGGCCGTGCTGTGGCCCAGGCTCTGCCTGGAGCGGCAGCCGATGCAGGCATGGACAGCATCCGCTTGGGTTGCCTGAAGGGAAATGTCCAGGGACATGATTTCTGGCTGTCCATGGGCTTCCAGGACCTGCGAGAGGGTGAGGCCCAGGGTGGCAGCGCCGTTTGGATCATGGAACAGCTGGCAGAACATTAAAAAAGTGGCCTTTCCTTATTGGAAAGGCCACTTTTTATAGGATTACAGAGGAAGCAACACGTGATACACCATCATAAAGTGAGCCACCGAGCCCAGCACGATGAACACGTGGAAAATCTCGTGGCAGCCAAACCGGGGATTGTCCCGGGCGGGCCATTTCAGAGCGTACAGCACTCCGCCGATGGTGTACAGGATGCCACCGGACAACAGCCATGCTACTCCAGAAGCCCCCAAGGTGACATAGAGGGGATAAATGGCGATGACGGCCAGCCAACCCATGGCGATATACACCGTGGAGGTGAGCCACCGGGGGCAGTTGATCCACAACAGCGTCATCACCAGACCGGCGATGGCCAGAGCCCAGATGATGCCGAACATGGACCAGCCCCAGGGGCCACGCAGAGCTGTAAGACACACCGGGGTGTAGGTGCCGGCGATGAGAAAGTAGATGGAGGCGTGGTCATATTTGCGCAGGGCGATGCGTTTGCTGGCAGTGGTGTGTACCGAGTGGTAGAGGGTGGAGGCGGTATACAATCCGATCATGGACAGACCATAGATGGAGAAGGACACCAGCTTCCAAATGTCCCCGCCGGTGGCCACAGTCTGAACCAGAAGAATCACAGTGCCAAGGATGGCCAGGGCAGCCCCAATGCCGTGGGTGATGGCGGACCAAGGGCGCAGACCATCGAAGGGGGTGCGTCCGTGCTCCTGAGGGCGTCTCCGAGGACGAGGCAGGGCGTCGAAGGGATCGGGAGTGAGTGCGTGTTCCATAAAGACACCATCCTTTCTGAAGGGTATTATATCATGCCCACCTTAATATATCAAGAAGAATATCATTAAATGTAATGATAAAAATTATATTCCAAAAATAGGTTCGATTGAATTGAGGCGGCAAATGTGGTATCATAACTCTAGAGATGGCTATGATGCTCTGATTCTAGCCGCTTTTCTTGCCCCTTATGGGGCCGCCGAAGGAGGCGATGCTGGCTTGACTGGCATGGCGTCGGCAAAGCAAATTTCCAAGAGCGGGAGGCGAGACTATGGGAGAGTGCTTGGGGTTGTATGTGCACATTCCATTTTGCCGCAGCAAGTGTGATTACTGCGACTTTTATTCGCTGGCGGGTAAGGAAGATCGCATGGACGACTATCAGAAGGCTCTGTTGCGCCATATTGTGGAGAGTGGAGCCGTGGCCCGCAGCTATGCCCTCAACAGCATATACATTGGGGGCGGGACGCCTACCTGGTACGGAGAGAAGCGGCTGGTGGAGCTGTTACGCACCATCAAGCGGCGGTTTTGCCTGTCTAAGGACGTGGAGATCACCCTGGAGGCCAACCCGGACAGCGTGGACGTAAAGATGTTGCGCCACCTGCGGCGGGTGGGTGTGAACCGCATTTCCATGGGCATGCAATCGGGAAACGACCAAGAGCTGTGTGCCATACACCGACCCCACACCTATCAGCAGGTGGTGGAGGCCGTGGCGGCGGTGCGCCAAGCTAAAATTCAAAATTTAAATCTGGATTTGATTTACGGCCTGCCGGGCCAGACCCAGGAGAGCTGGGAGGAGACGGTGGAAAAGGCGTTGGATCTTGCCCCGGAACATCTTTCCTGCTATGGCTTGATGGTGGAAGAGGGTACGCCGCTGGCCCAGCGTGTGGCCCGGGGCGAGACTTTGCCCGATGAAGATCAACAGGCAGCCCTATACCTGTGGACGGTGGAGCGGCTGGCCAAAGCGGGATATGAACAGTACGAGATCTCCAATTTCGCCAAGTCCGGCCGTCAATCCCGGCATAATATGAAGTATTGGATGGGACATCCGTACATGGGGCTGGGGGCCGCGGCCCACTCCGACTTTGGCGGACGGCGCTACTCCTTTGTCTCCGACTTGGATTCCTATATCCAGGGGATGCTCCAAGGGGGCGAAGTGGTGGATGAATCGGAGGAGATCACTCGCCGGGAGCGGGGCAGCGAGTATTTGATGCTGCGCCTGCGTACCGTTCACGGCATTGATGAGTGGGAGTACCGCCGGGAGTACATGATGAATTTTGAGCCCCTTGCGGCCAAACTGGCAGAATTCGAACAACGGGGATGGGCCCGCCGTCGGGGACGCCGATGGCAGTTTACCCCGGAAGGGTTCCTGTTATCCAATCAGCTCATTGGGCAGCTGTTGGAGTTGCAGGAGAATGCCACTCTGGGGGGAACGCTGGAGCGCATTCGCAGACAAAAACAAGAGGAGACCTGATGAAGCGGGTGGACGGTAGAGACGTGTCGTCCACCCGTTTTGATGAATAGAACGGCAGCATCTGGACATACTGGAACGGAGGTGATGTGCCATGAACATGAGCAACGAAGAATATCAACGGTATGTGATGGCCCGGGCCAAATCTTCCCCCACCGGAAAGAATTTGGTTTGGGCGTTTTTGGTGGGCGGCGGCATCTGTGGAGTGGGCCAGGGGCTGAGCACTCTCTACGAGAGCTGGGGGGCTGGGGAAAATGCCCTGGCGTTTGTTTCTCTGACGTGGGTGTTTGTGGCAGCCTTCCTCACGGGAATCGGGGTGTTTGACGACATTGCCCGCCGGGCTGGCGCAGGTACCCTGGTGCCTATCACCGGTTTTTCCAACGCCATGGTGTCCCCGGCTCTGGAATTTCAAAGTGAGGGACGCATCACAGGCACTGGCGCCAAACTGTTTACCGTGGCGGGGCCGGTGCTGGCCTATGGCGTGTTTGCCAGCGTGGTGTACGGCTGTGTGCTGATGGTGTACCGCATGTTTTTCTAAGATGCCTCTTGCCATATTTCCTGGAATCGGGTACTCTGGTGATACGAGAATTTTGGAAGCACCAGAGAAAAGGCAGGGGAATACCCAATGAAACGACTGACCACGGGCATCTTGGCCCATGTGGATGCGGGAAAGACAACCTTAACAGAGGCCATGCTCTATGTCACGGGGAGCATCCGGCACTTGGGCCGGGTGGACCACGGGGACGCCTTTTTGGACACCCAGGAGTTGGAGCGGGAGCGAGGTATCACCATCTATGCCAAGCAGGCCATTCTGCGCCGGGGTGACCTGGAGCTGACTCTGGTGGACACCCCGGGACATGTGGACTTTTCTGCGGAGACAGAGCGGGTATTGCAAGTGCTGGACTGTGCCATTTTGGTGCTCAGCGCTGCCGACGGGGTGCAGGGCCACACGGAAACTCTGTGGCAGCTGCTCACCCAGGCGGGGGTTCCCACCTTTGTCTTTGTCAACAAAATGGACCAGCCCAATGGGGGAAAGACGGCTATCCTCCAGCAGTTGGAGGGACGGCTGGGCCATGGCTTTGTGGATATGGCCGACCCCCAGGCCCGGGGCGAGGGGGCAGCTATGTGCAGCGAGGAACTCATGGAGCGCTACCTGGCCGGGGAGGAATTTACCCAGGAGGAATTGGCGGCGCTGGTGACCCAGCGGCAGCTGTTCCCCGTGTACTTTGGCTCTGCCCTGCAAGTGGACGGGGTGGAAGCGCTGCTGGACGGGGTAGAGCGGTATACTCTGGAACCAGAGTGGCCGGAAGCCTTTGGAGCTCGGGTGTTCAAGATCACCCGGGACGAGAAGGGGGAGCGGCTGACCTGGCTGAAGGTGACGGGAGGGAGACTGCAGGTGCGGGAGGTCCTCCGGGGGAAGCAGTGGGAGGAGAAGGTCAACCAGATCCGGCTGTACTCCGGGGCCAAGTTTACCGCTGTGGATGTAGCCACCGCTGGAACGGTGTGCGCCGTCACCGGCCTGACCCACACCGCAGCCGGGGAAGGTTTGGGCTGTGAAGAGAACTGGAACGGCCCCCAACTGGAGCCGGTGCTGTCCTATCAGGTAATCCCGCCTCAGGGGGTGGACGCCACCACCCTGTTGGAGCGGCTGCGCCGTCTGGAGGAGGAAGATCCCCAGCTACAGGTGGAGTGGGAGCCCCATGGGGAGCAAGTGCGGGTGAAGCTCATGGGCCAGGTGCACCGGGAGGTGCTGGAGCGGGAGCTGTGCCGCCGCTTCGATCTGGACGTGACCTTTGGCCCGGGCAGCATCGTCTACCTGGAAACCCTGGCCAAACCGGTGGAAGGCGTGGGACACTTTGAGCCCCTGCGCCACTACGCCGAGGTACATTTGCTGCTGGAGCCCCTGGAACGGGGGGCGGGCATCCAAATTGATACCGTTTGCCCCGAGGATGTGCTGGACGGAAACTGGCAGCGGCTTATATTGACCCACCTGGTGGAGCGGCAGCATCTGGGGGTGCTCACCGGTTCCCCCATTACGGATGTGAAGTTGACTCTGCTCACCGGCATGGGACACTTGAAGCACACGGAAGGGGGCGACTTCCGCCAGGCCACCTATCGGGCCATCCGCCAGGGCCTGATGATGGGGGAGAGCATCCTGTTGGAGCCCTGGTACACCTTCCGTCTGGAGGTGCCCGGGGAGAGTGTGGGCCGGGCCATGACCGACGTGCAGCGTATGTGCGGCGAGTTTGAAGGTCCCCAGATGCAGGGGGACCGGGCGGTGCTCACGGGATCCCTGCCCGTGTCCGAAGTGGGGGACTACTGGAGCCAAGTGGCGGCCTACACCCAGGGCCGGGGCCGGTTCTCCTGCCGCCTGGACGGGTACCGCCCCTGTCACAACACGCCCCAAGTGGTGGAGGAGCGGGGCTATGACCCGGACCGGGATGTGGACAACCCCTCAGGCTCGGTGTTCTGCGACCATGGAGCGGGCGTGCATATCCCCTGGAACGAGGTGCGCTCCCACATGCACGTGGACAGCGGCTGGAGGCCAGAGGAGGAGCGGGCCCGAAAGGCACAGCCCACCACCCCACCGATGCAACGGGGCTACGCTTCTCAGGTGGCCTTGGATAAGGAGCTGGAGGAGATTTTTGCCCGTACCTATGGTGCGGTAAAGCCCCGGGCCTTTCAGCCGGTGAGAGCGGTGGCCAAACCCAAGGAACGCAAGTGGAAGGGGTTGAAACCCCGCACAGGCAAGGAGTATGTACTGGTGGATGGATACAACATCATCCACGCCTGGGACGACCTGTCCGCTTTGGCCCGAGAGGATTTGGACGGAGCCCGGGCCAAGCTCATTGACCTGCTGCGCAACTATCAGAGTTGGCGAGGCTGCCAGGTGATTGTAGTGTTTGATGCCTACAAAATCAAAGGCGGCAAGGGCTCGGTGGAGAAGTTGGGGGATTTGTACGTGGTGTACACCAAGGAGGCGGAGACCGCCGACATGTACATTGAGCGCACCACCTACCAGCTCAGCCGGGACAACCGGGTGCGGGTGGCCACCTCTGACGGCCTGGAGCAGATGATTATTCTGGGTCACGGAGCACAGCGGATGTCTGCTGCCGAATTAAAATATGAAGTGGATCAGGTGATGGCCCAGATTCGGGACGCCATCCGATAAGAAACACCCCCACAACCGGGCAACCGGTTGTGGGGGTGTTGATTCTTACAGGGACAGCACAAATTGCAGTGCTGTGCGGGGCGTAGTGGAGCCGTGATGCCGTTCCCAGGCAATGGCCTGCTGATGGAGTTGCTCAGGGGGCAAGGTGCACCCCTGCTGTGCGGCCAGCTGGTCCACCAGGGCCAGATACTCGTCCCGGCGCAGCCCTTCGTAAAGGATGCGGATGCCGAAGCGGTCGGCCAGGGAGGTTTTCTCCCGGATGGTCTCGTTGCGGTCCATCTCGTCCCCGGCTCGCTCCGAAATGGTTTGCCGCACCAGGTGGCGGCGGTTGGAGGTGGCGTATACCGCCACATTTTGGGGCCGACGTTCCACGCCGCCCTCCAGGATGGTTTTCAGCACCGAGTAGGTGGGGTCATCCCGGTCGAAGGTGAGGTCGTCAATGAAGATGATAAACTTCAAAGGATGGCCTTCCAAAGAGCGGATGAGAGCGGGAAGGCCGGACAGGTTCTCCTTGTCCGCCTCGATGAGCCGCAGCGGCTCCATTCCAGGCAGGGTGAGCAGGTGCTTGACGGTGGCGGACTTTCCGGTGCCGCTCTCGCCGTAGAGCAGCACGTTGTTGACGTATTTGCCAGCCAGCAGAGCCCGGGTGTTTTGCACCACCTGATCCCGGTGGCGGTCGTATCCCAGCAGCTGCTCACCCGTGGGACAGTCGGGGTTGGCCACGGGGATGAGGGAGCCGTCCTCCCATACAAAGGCTTTGTACCGGGCCAGCAGGCCGATGCCCTCCTGGCGGTAAGCGCGGCTCAAATCTGCAAAGTCAAAGGAGGCCTCCTGGGGCCAGCGGGGAAGGGAAGGTAGGATTTGGTTCGTCTGGGGGGAGAGCGCAAAATGGATGGACATGACCCAGGTGTCACAGGGGATATCCGCCAGCTGCTGAAGGGTGGAGATGTCCTCCTGGGCGGCTCGCTCCAAATGGGGGGGACAGTCTCCCCGGGCGACGGCGGTGGGGTAGGGGCCTTCGGACCAGCGCATAGCCTGGTACAGCCACTCCCCCAGGCTGGAACAGCCCTCCTGGTGTAGCTGGGAAAACAGCTGACAGTATGCGTTGACAGCTGTCAGCCCGTCTTTTTCTTGCAATGCCTGGGTCAGCTGGGACAACGTCACCATGACGGGCCGGTCCAACAAATCCCGATATGCAGACAGCGTGGATAGTTTGATGGAAACATGGGAGAGTTCCATGGTAGTCACCTCATTGCTTCTCTAGTGTGATAAAGTCATTATACAAGTTTTTCCCTCCTATGGCAATGGGGAGAAAAGTGTGCTATACTCAGGGAAACGACAAAGGAGGCTTTGTGGTATGGAACTGATGGAAAAGACACTCACCAGCAAGCTGGTGTATGACGGAGGGCTGTTGAAGGTCCATTATGACACGGTGGAGCTGGTCAACGGGCGCACTTCCTGGCGTGAGGTGATCCGCCACCCCGGGGCTGTGGTTATGGTGCCTGTGGACGATGAGGGTAATGTGTATCTTGTACGGCAGTACCGCTACCCCTATGCCAAGGTGCTCCTGGAGGTGCCCGCAGGCAAGCTGGAGTACGGCGAGGACCCCTTTGAGGCAGCCAAGCGGGAATTGAGCGAGGAGATCGGCGCCGAGGCGAAAGAGTGGATTTCCATGGGGGAGATGCTGCCCACCCCCGGTTTCTGCGATGAGTTGCAGCATGTGTATCTGGCCCGGGGGCTGACCTTCGGGGAGATGCACCCGGACGAGGACGAGTTTTTGGAGCGGGTGAAGATGCCCCTGTCCCAGGCGGTGGAGATGGCCATTGACGGCACTCTGGAGGACAGCAAGACGGTGGCTTCCATCCTGCGGGCAGCGGGACGACTCAAGAAATAATGGGATCTGTGGGCGCGTCGGGCAGTTGTCCGGTGCGCCTGCGGTATTGTATCAGTTCAAACTGGATGAGGGCGGCCAGCAAAATGAGTCCGGCGGCCATCACTTCCCACTGCGCGGCGCACATTTCGGGGGCGTTTGCGGGGTCTGCCTCTTTCAGTCCTTTCAGGGCCTGGGTGAGGAAGAATCCCGAGCTGCCCAGAGTGAGGGCGGACTCGCCGCAGCGCAGAAGATAAAACCCGGTGGTCTGTCCGCGCTCGGCCTGACACAGGGTGTGCAGAGCCATGAGGGCGGCTACAAGAACTGCTATCAGGAAGGAAAAGTCGGAATTGACACTCCAGTCTGGCCCGGTGGGCTGGTCCATGCAGCTACCCCCTTTTTGTCATACTATGCGGCGAAAATGCAAAAAGTTCACATGAAAAATCCCCCTTTCTCATAGGATGTCAATGCCATGAGGAAGGGGGATTTGCTTTTGAATGCCATGTGGACGGGAACGCTGGTTCTCACTGCCACCGGACTGTTTTCTCAACTGGTGGGCTTTTGTTATCGCCTCGTCCTCTCCCGTCTCATTGGGGCAGAGACCATGGGCCTTTACCAACTGGTGATGCCGGTGTACTCCATGTTCATGTCCGTGACTGCGGTAGGGCTGACGGTGGCGGTGTCCACCCGTTCCGCCCGCTGTCATGCCCTGGGGGATGAAGCGGGGGTAGGGCGGGTATTGGGGGCTGGTCTGCGCAGCTTCTTTCTCCTGGCCATTCCCTTGGGGGTGTTGGTGATTTGGTGCTCTGACCCCATTTCGGTCTACCTGCTGGGGGATGCCCGCACCCGGTTGGGGGTGGTGCTGCTGGTGCCGTGTATGCTGCTCACCGGAGTGGAGAACCTGCATAAGCACTGTTTTTACGGCACTGGACGGGTACGAATTCCCGCCACCGTGGAGACCATGGAGCAGCTTATCCGCACCGGGGCGGTGTTGGGGCTTCTCATCTGGTTGCTGCCCCAGAACCAGGAGCGCACCGTGGGGCTCATTGTGCTGGGCATGGTGATTTGCGAGGTGTTTTCGGCGGTGACTCTGGTGGTGCTCTTTCGTCGTACGCAAAGGGAACGTGAAACACGGCAGATACGAACGAGGCAGAAGGAAAAGAGCCTGTGGTCCATTGTCATTCCCGTGGGGCTTACTTCCGTGCTGGGTACGCTGCTGGGCTCAGCCAATGCGGTGCTCATCCCTGCTAAACTGGTGGAGGGAGGGATGGAGGCGGGGGAGGCCATGTCCGCCTTCGGCGTGCTGTGCGGCATGACCATGCCCCTATTGAGCCTGCCCACCGGGTTTATCGGGGCCATGTGTCTGACCATGGTACCCGCCCTGTCTCAGCGCACCGCCCGAGGAGACAGGGGAGCGTCAGCGGGACTTCTCAACCGCATCATGTCGGTGACCATGTTGCTCATGTCCCCAGCCATGGCATTGCTGGTGGTGCTGGGGCCAACTGTGGCCCGTCTGCTCTTCGGGCAGCCCCAGGCAGGGCAGTACATGCTGCTGTTGGCGGTGGGTACCCTGCTGACCTGTGTGCAGTCGGTGCTGGGGGGCGCGCTCAACGGCTTGGGGCTTCAAAGCAAGGGGGCGAGAAACGCCATTGCCAGTGACGTGGTGCAGCTGGGCTTTACCTATGGCACGGTGGCCATCTGGGGGCTGCGGGGCTTTGTGGTGGGCTTTGTTCTCTCCTCTCTGGTGGGGATGGGGCTGAACCTTGCCTCCATCTTGAAGGCCACCGGGCTGCGTCTGCGGCTGTTTGCCTGGTTTGTCCGGCCGGTGTTGTCGGCGGTGTTCACCGGAGTGTGGTGCAACCTGCTGTTTCAGACCATGATCCGGTCCGGAGTCTGGGTGTGGACGGCCTGCGGGGTGTGTCTGGGAGTGGGGGCTGTGTTGTATGTGGGGGTGCTGCTAATGCAGGGCCTATCGGTGTTTGGCTGGTTGTGGGGAAGGAGGAAACACGCGTGAAGGTATCCATTTTAATCTCCACTGGGGGTGGGGATGCCGCCCGGTATTTGGAGGCGGTGGAGCAGGCAGGGGGACAGGGGGACGCGGTGTATCTGCCCCACCCGGATGTGCGTTACGACGGCCTCATTTTGGCGGGAGGCGGAGATATGCACCCCCGGTTTTGGCGCAGTTTTCCCCGGGGCTCCCGCAACGTGGATCAGGCCAGAGACCGGGCGGAGCTGGCCCTTCTGGATGCCTTTGCCGCCGCCCATCGTCCCATTTTGGGCATCTGCCGAGGGCATCAAGTGGTCAATGTGTGGGCGGGGGGAACCCTCATTCAAGACCTAAAGCCCACCCTGGCCCCCTTCCACCAGCAACCTCAAGGGGATTGCTGGCATCCAGTGCGTACCAAAAGCTGCTCCCAGATGGGGGCGTGGTATGGGGAGGTGTGCGCCGTCAACTCCAACCACCACCAAGGGGTGGGCAAGGTGGGGCGTGGATTAGTGGCCACCGCCTGGTCGGAGGGCGGGGTGGTGGAGGCTATGGAGCACCGTACCCTCCCTCTGTGGACGGTGCAGTTTCACCCCGAGCGGATGGGAGAGGTGGGACAGGTGATCTTTTCCCAATTTATCCAGCTGTGTAGACGCTTGAGGGGAGACGGGGAAGTGTGATATACTGAAGGGGATTTTTTGACCTGGAGGTATCCCCATGCAGCCCTTGGAACAACTGCCCATCCCCCTTTTGGAGTGGTACCGGGACAACGCCCGCACTCTGCCCTGGCGAGAGGACCCCACCCCGTACCATGTGTGGGTGTCGGAAATCATGCTCCAGCAGACCCGTGTGGCGGCGGTGCTGGACTACTACACCCGCTTTATGGAGCAACTGCCCGATGTGGCGGCCCTGGCCTCGGTGGAGGAAGGGCGTTTGATGAAGCTGTGGCAGGGGTTGGGCTATTACAGTCGAGCCCGCAACCTTCAGACCGCCGCCCGCCAGATCATGGAGGAGTACGGCGGCGAGTTTCCCACCCAGTATGACCAGGTGCGCGCCTTGAAAGGGGTGGGAGACTACACCGCCGGGGCCATTTGCTCCATCGCCCTGGGCCAGCCCGTCCCGGCGGTGGACGGCAATGTGCTCCGGGTGGTGACCCGCATCAATGGGGACGAGCGGGACATCTTGGCCCAGTCCACCAAACGCGCCATCGCCGACCAGCTGCGGCCCATCATCCCTCTCCATGCTCCGGACAAGTTCACCCAGGCCATGATGGAACTGGGGGCCACGGTGTGCCTGCCCAATGGCGCGCCCCAGTGCCACCGCTGTCCCGCCCGGGACTTTTGCGTGGCCCGCGCCCAGGACAGCTGGAGCCGCATCCCGGTGAAGGCACCCAAACGCCCCCGACGCATGGAGGAGCGCAGAGTTTGGCTGCTGTTCCACCAGGGGCGGGTGGCTCTGCGTCAGCGTCCTTCCAAGGGGCTGTTGGCGGGGCTGTGGGAGTTCCCCAACGAGTTAGGCACCCAGCTGCCCCTGGAGTGGACATGGGACATGCCCCAAGGACATTTCGGCGGAGTGGCCAGGCATATTTTCTCCCATGTGGAGTGGCACCTCACCGCCCAGGTGGTGCACCTGGAGAAGGACGCACTGCCCAAGGGCTGGGTGTGGTGTACCTGGCAGGAACTTGCTGAGATTTACGCTGTGCCCAGCGCCTTTGCCGGAGTGCTGGACGTGGTGAAGGAGGAAATTCAGAGATGATTTGCAATCTGTGTCCCCGCCAGTGCGGGGCGGATCGCACCCCGGAGATGGGAAAGGGCTGGTGCCGCCTGCCCAGCGTGGCCCGTGTGGCCCGGGCGGAATTGCACCATTGGGAGGAGCCCTGCATTTCCGGCACCCGAGGCGCGGGGACGGTGTTTTTCTCCGGTTGCACCCTGGGGTGTGTGTTCTGCCAAAACGGGCCTATCAGCCACGAAAACCAGGGTAGGGATGTGACCGAGGATGAGCTGTACGCCCTGTTTGAAAAGCTGGCTGGGGAGGGAGCCCACAACATCGAACTGGTCACCCCCACCCAGTACATCCATGTGCTGCAAAGAGTGCTCTCCCGCCCCATACCTGGCCATCTGCCAGTGGTGTGGAACAGCGGTGGCTACGAGCGGGTGGAGATTTTAAAAAGCCTGGACGGGAAGGTGGATGTATATCTCCCAGACCTGAAATATGTGACGGAGGAGTTGGCTGAGAAGTACTCCGCTGCCCCGGACTATCCTTCCACCGCAAAGGCTGCCATTGTGGAGATGTTCCGCCAGACGGGCCCGGTGGTGTTGGAGGATGGCCTTTTGAAAAAAGGGGTGGTCATTCGCCATTTGATTCTACCCGGACGCCTCAGTGAGGCCAAGCGGGTGATGGACTGGGTGTCCCAGCAGTTTGCCCCTGGGGAAGTGCTGTTCTCTCTTATGGCCCAGTACACTCCATGTGGAAATCTGGAGCAGTTTCCGGAGTTGCAGCGCACCCTTCGCGCCTCGGAGCTGAAAGCCGCCCGCACCTACATGGATGCCTTGGGGATTCAGGGCTATGTACAGGAGTTGGAGTCGGTGGGGGAGAAGTTCATCCCCGACTGGAATATGAAATAAAAAGCTCCGCAGGATATTTCCTGCGGAGCTTTTTGCTCGAAGTGATTACATCAGGGAGCGATACAGCTGGGCGATCTCATCCACATTGGTGTCCTTGGGGTTGCCGGGGCAGCAGGCGTCGGCAAAGGCGGACTCGGCCAGGAACTGCACGTCTTCCTCCTTCAAGATGCCCTTCAGGTCGGCGGGGATACCCACGTCGGCGCTGAGCTTCTTGACGGCAGCGATGGTGGCGTCCACGGCCTCATCCTGGGTCATCTGATTGATGCCCTCCACGCCCATGGCCTCGCCCACGGCGCGGTAGCGATCACCGGCGGCGTGCTTGTTGTACTCCAGACCGGTGGGCAGGATGATGGCACAGGCCACACCGTGGGGCGTGTCGTACAGGGCGCTCAGGCCGTGAGCCATGGCGTGAACGATGCCCAGACCCACGTTGGAAAAGCCCATGCCGGCGATGTACTGGCCCAGAGCCATGCCTTCCCGGCCCTCATCGGTGTTCTCCACAGCCCCGCGCAGGTGGCGGCTGATGAGGCGGATGGCCTCCAGGTGGAACATGTCGGAAATGGTGCAGTGGCCCTTGGTGATATAGCCCTCAATGGCGTGGGTGAGGGCGTCCATACCGGTGGCGGCGGTGAGGCCGCGGGGCATGCTGCTCATCATGTCGGGGTCCACCACGGCCACTTCGGGGATGTCGTTGGTGTCCACGCACACGAACTTGCGGCGCTTCTCTACGTCGGTAATCACGTAGTTGATGGTGACCTCAGCGGCCGTACCGGCGGTGGTGGGGACGGCGATGGTAAACACGGCGTGGTGCTTGGTGGGGGCAACACCCTCCAGGGAGCGCACGTCGGCAAACTCAGGGTTGGTGATGATGATACCAATGGCCTTGGCGGTGTCCATGCTGGAGCCGCCGCCGATGGTGACGATACAGTCGGCCCCAGACTCCTGGAAGGCAGTCACACCGTGCTGCACGTTCTCAATGGTGGGGTTGGCCTTGATGTCGCTGTACAGAGCGTAAGGGAAGTTGGCAGCTTCCAACAGATCAGTGACCTTGGAGGCCACGCCGAACTTGACCAGATCGGGGTCGGTGCACACAAAGGCCTTTTTGTATCCACGAGCGGTGAGTTCGGGGACGATGTTCTCAATAGCGCCTTTTCCGTGATAGGAAATGGTGTTCAATACAATGCGACTTGCCATAATGAATCTTCCTTTCCGTGTTATGCGGCTGAATCCAGCCCATCTATTGTAGATTATAGCCAAAGGAGGAAGGAAAAGCAAGGAGGTGCGGGGGGAGATGTGCACAATTTTTGCACAGGGGGGAAGGGAGAACTTGGGCTTGACATGGCCGCTTTGGCTCCCTTCGGGATAGAGGGGGGTTATGAGTTTCAGAAAGAAGCCACAGCATAAGATAGCCTGTAAATCCTATGGAATGTTGGGTAGATTACCTTGAAATACATAGAATAGAATGGTAGAATATACAAAAATATTACTATAAGTAGGGAGGAAAATAGAGTGGCGGCACCAAGAGTTTTTATCAGTTCGACATATTACGATTTACGCCAAGTGCGAAACAATATAGGCAATTTTCTTGAAGGATTAGGGTATGAAATAGTAATGCATGAGCGTTCGGGCGTGGCATACACACAGAATCAAGATTTGGAAATAGATTGCTATCAAGAGTTATCTAGCTGTGATATCGTCGTTTGCATTATAGGTAATCACTTTGGGACTGCATCTGCCAGTAATGACGAACTGTCTATTACAATGCACGAAATTCAGGCGGCCATCCGAAATAAAAAGAAAGTGTATGTCTTTATATCACATGACGTGTCAATCGAAAATCGTACCTATGCATTGAACAAAGATAATGAAAATTTCAAATCTGCATATACGGACAATCCCAAAATTCATGAGTTTATCCTTGAACTCAAATCTGAAGTTAAAAATCATCCTATACTAGACTTTGGAACAACGGACGACATTATCAGTGTTCTTAAATCGCAATTTGCTGGACTATTCCAGAATTTGTTGGCTAGAGAGGCTAGTCTTACTGAAGCACAGACAGTGTATAATCTACAAGCTTCAGTGGAACAAATGAAACAGATGATGAATGATTTTTCTATTCAACACGATGACTTTTTTCGTAAGTTTAATGGTACTATATTAGCTTCAAATCGTGTAGTCAATCGTATTTCCAAACATCTAGGATTAGGAAGAGCGGTATTATTTGCAGAGAACATTAATGCATTGGATGATTTTATGACTGCGATGAAGTTTGAAAGCCAAGAAGTTGATGACACTCAGGACATCAGAAAGTATGTAAGAAATGAAATATTCAGTCGGTCAACGCTTGTACTTAAAAACTATCTGTTTGAAGAAAATGGAAGAATAAAGGATGTTCGCTCTAAAACTGAATTGAATGAAGGAATAGTATGGAAATATGAAGATGAATTAGAAAACGAATTGCCATTTTAAATTATGCATAGTGAGCACACTAGATGAAATATAGTTGGAGAGAAGGCATTTGGCATGGGGTTGTTTGGTCCAAGTAAGAAAGAAATAGCACTACAAAATGAGATTGATGAACTGAAACGTAGACTATCACCGGAACAACACGATATTCTCAACTTGCAAGAGCAGATTAACTTGTTGACAGCACAAAAAGAAGCTATTGAGGCTATACTGTCCCAGCAACAAAATGAAACTTTGCGTAGACAGCGTGAAATAGCTCAACTTGACCAAGAAATAGGTGCGAAAAACGGAAAAATCTATTCTTTGGACGAGGAAATCTCCATGCAAGAGTACGGAATCTATAGGCCAACGTATGAATTTGCAAATTCCGACCTGTATGCAGAGAAGTTGAAAGCCATTCGAGATGAGCAGAAGCAATGCATCAAATGTGGTGAAGCATGCCAAGGAAATATGAACTGGACAGTAAACGGGAGTTCCTCAAAGGGGCAGAAAATGCTGAAAGATATGCAAAAACTGTTGCTTAGAGCGTTTAATGTTGAATGTGATGATATTGTTGCTTCTGTGAGAATTTCCAATGTAGATAAGTCCAAAGAGCGTATCTATAGTATTAGCCGGCAAATTTCAAAACTGGGAAGTATGATGTCCATTGCCATCTCACAACGCTATATATCTTTGAAAATTCAGGAATTGTTACTTGCATTGGATTATCGCCAGAAAAAGCAAGAGGAAAAAGAGCGGATAGCAGAGCTAAAGAGACAAGAGAGAGAAGAAAAGAAAGTTCAAAAAGAGATTGAAGAGGCTAGAAAGAAACTAGAAAAAGAACAAGCCCATTACCAGAAAGCGTTGGAAGCGTTGTGCAAACAGATTCAAGCAAATGGTGAAGAACCTGACTTGATGGAAAAGAAACGAAATTTGGAATCGTTGATTACTGATACGAGCAAAGCCATTGCTGACGTTGATTACAGAGAAGCCAACAAAAAAGCGGGATATGTTTACATCATTAGCAATATTGGCGCATTTGGAAAAGATGTCTATAAAATTGGTATGACAAGACGGCTTGAACCGATGGATCGAATCAATGAATTAGGTGATGCATCTGTTCCGTTTAACTTTGATGTTCATGCCTTGATTTTTACTGAGGATGCACCAGCATTGGAAAGTGCCTTACATACTGCATTTGAATCTCAAAAAGTTAATAAGGTTAATAGACGTCGTGAATTTTTCCGAGTTAGCTTGGAGGAAATTAAACGTGTTGTACGCCAAAACTTCGATAAGACAGTTGAATGGGTAGATGTACCCGAAGCAGAACAATACAGACAGTCACTACTCCAAGAATAAACAATATGAACAGACACCCCCCGGACTTCCACAGTCCGGGGGGTGTCTTGTTGAATTTAAATTAAAACTCAGCGTTGCCCACGGTACGGGGATGCAGCTCCACGTCGCGGATGTTGCTGATGCCGGTGAGATACATCACCATGCGCTCGAAGCCCAGGCCGAAACCGGCGTGGCGGCAGGAGCCGTAGCGGCGCAGGTCCAGGTACCACCAGTAGTCCTTGGGGTCCAGGCCCAGCTGGTGCATGCGCTCCTCCAGCACCTCGATACGCTCCTCACGCTGGGAGCCGCCGATGATCTCGCCGATGCCGGGCACCAGGCAGTCGGCAGCGGCCACGGTCTTGCCGTCGTCGTTGAGGCGCATGTAGAAGGCCTTGATGTCCTTGGGATAGTCGGTGACGAACACGGGCTTCTTGTACACCTGCTCGGTGAGGTAACGCTCGTGCTCGGTCTGCAGATCGCAGCCCCACTCCACCTTGAAGTCGAACTTGTCGTTGTTCTTCTTCAGAATCTCGATGGCGTCGGTGTAGGTGATGCGGCCAAACTCGGAGTTTGCCACCAGTTCCAGACGCTCCTTCAGGCCCTTGTCCACAAAGGAGTTGAAGAAGTTGATCTCGTCGGGGCACTTCTCCAGCACGGTGCGGATGATATAGCGAATCATGTCCTCGGCCAGGTTCATGTCGTCGTTGAGGTCGGCAAAGGCGATCTCCGGTTCGATCATCCAGAACTCAGCGGCGTGGCGCTGGGTGTTGGAGTTCTCAGCCCGGAAGGTGGGGCCAAAGGTGTACACGGAGCCAAAGGCCATGGCGAAGTTCTCGGCGTTGAGCTGGCCAGACACGGTGAGGTTGGCCTTCTTGCCAAAGAAGTCCTGGGACCAATCCACGCTGCCGTCGGGCAGGCGGGGCGGGTTGTTCATGTCCAGAGTGGTGACCTGGAACATCTCACCGGCGCCCTCACAGTCGGAGGCGGTGATGATGGGGGTGTGGACATACACAAAGCCACGGTCCTGGAAGAAGCAGTGGATGGCGTGAGCGGCTACGCTACGCACCCGGAAGGCTGCAGAGAACAGGTTGGTGCGGGGGCGCAGGTGCTGAATGGTGCGCAGGTACTCCAAGGTGTGACGCTTCTTTTGCAGGGGGTAGTCGGGGGAGGAAGTACCCTCTACGGCCACAGAGGTGGCCTTGATCTCCAGAGGCTGCTTGGCCTCGGGGGTGAGCACCACAGTGCCGGTGACAATGAGGGCGGCGCCTACGTTCTGGCCGGTGATATCCTTATAATTGTCCAGAACGTTGGCATCCAGCACGATCTGGAGATTCTTAAAGCAAGAGCCGTCATTGAGCTCCACAAATCCAAAGGTTTTCATGTCACGGATGGTGCGGGCCCAACCCATGACGGTGACCGTCTGGCCGGAGAGCTTCTCGCTGTCGGCAAAGACGGAGGCGATGGTGATGCGATCCATACTACTTTCCCTCAATTCTCAAATGATATATCAGGACACAAATGAATTGTGCCAAAGGCGTTGATGGTAGTATACCATTTTCTGAAGATTTTGCAAGGGCTGAGGGAAAAAAGAGGGGAAGCTAGCGGGTATTTTTCCGTCTGGCCCACTTTTTCAGCAGGGTTCCCACCCCGTTGCCCAGCAGGGCGCACACCAGAGAGATGCCAGCGTGAAATAGAGCGGAGTCGTTGAACAACAGAAACACAGCTGCTAAAGAGAACAGGGTGCAGGCCACGGGATACAGGGGGGAGAAGCCATGGCGATGCCCCAGGGACAGACCCGAGCAGAAGGTGCCAATGGGTAGCAGTAGGAAGGGAAAAAACACCCCAGACAGGGCAGGTACGTCCTGAGGGTCTAACAGGCGCAGGAGAGCGGGAAGCCCCAAGCACAGCCCCAGGGCAAACACCAGATAGGGTAGACTTTCCCGCCAGTGAAGGAGAGAGGGCCCAGGGGCCAGTCCCAGCTTGGCCCGGATGGCGGCCACCTCCACATACCAGCCCACCCAGCGGCCAAGCCATATCAGCACATACGCCGAAGCCAGGAGGATAAGGCAGAACACAGCCCCTGATTTGCCGAAGTTCAGCCCGGCCCACAGGGCCACGGTGACCACCATGAGGGCAAAGTGGGCCGCAGTGCGCACGATCAGAGAAGGGCCGCTGTCTGCAAAGGGAAGGGTGGATACTCCAATTTCCGCTCCCAGGAGGGCAAATAGTAGATAGGACAGAAGAATTCCACAGCCCTCAAACGGGGGTGGGAAGGAACAGGTGGGGTAGGAAAACACGGCGGCTACCTCAGAGCCTAAAAAAGCCAGTGTCCCCAATACATACATCAACAGAAAATGAACCGCTATTCCAGCCAGGGCGCCCAGTGTGATGCGGCGCTGTGCTTGCTTTGTGTCGTCAAAGAGCATCCCTTTCCCTCCTCTCATAAATCCAGTGCCTGTTTGATCTTTTTTACATACCGCCGGGAGACGTATACCGTCGTGCCACCCTCCAAAGTCATTTTGATGGTGCCAGTGAGGGACAGGTCCAGGGCAGTGACTCGGTTTAGATTTACCACCTCGGAGTTGGACACCCGTACAAAGCGGGTCCCGGCCAGGTTTTCCTCCAATTCATACAGCCGCTCCCGCACCGTATAGGTCCCTGTGGTGGTCTGGCAGGACACCCCCTTGCCGTCGGCGTAGAAGCGGAGAATATCTGAGAGGGGAAGAAGCCGGGCTTCACCGTCACGGAAGGCGGTAAAAGTGGCGGGAGCGGCCAGTTCTTCCAACTGGCGTACCAACTGTTCCACCTGGGGGGAGCGGGCGGGGGCGTGAATGACCACCTTGGTCTGGGTCAGCTGGGGGTCAATATGCACTTCCACGTTCATGGCGTTCCCTCCCTTCTCTAGGTACTTTGAGTATACGAAAAAAACGAGGGGCTGTCTACAGAACAGAGACGGACGGTCACTTTGAAAGGATAGATGGAAAAACGGGCCGCAAGAACAACTTGCGGCCCGTTGGGGTCAGGATTCAAATGCGCTTGCTACCCGCTGCAACAGTTCCACCACCTCCAGATGCTGGGGACAGGCCCCCTCACACTGGCGGCAGGCCACACAGGCGGAGGCGGGGGCGCCTTGGGCGCACAGCTCCCGGTACTCCTTTTTGTGGGGAAGTCCAGGCTGGCCCAGGGTCCGGTTATACAGAGCAAACAGGGCGGGGATGGGAATGCGCTGGGGGCAGCCGTCGGTGCAGTAGCCACAGGCGGTGCAGGGAATGGTGCCGTCGGCTTGAATCTGCTGGGCGGCTCGTTCGGTTACCGCTACCTCCTCCGGGGAGAGGGGGCGGAAGTCTGCCATATACCCGGTGTTGTCCTCCACCTGCTCCAGGGAGGACATGCCGGAGAGCACCATGAACACATGCTCCAAAGAGGCGGCAAAGCGAATGGCAAAGGAGGAGGGGGAGGCGTTGGGGTCCAGAGCGGCGAACATCTCCCGTACAGTGGGGGAGGGATTGGCCAGCTTGCCGCCCTTCACCGGCTCCATCACCACCACCGGCTTGTGGTGGGCCAACGCCACCTCGTAGCAGCGGCGGGATTGGACCTTGGGATTTTCCCAGTCCAGGTAGTTGATTTGCAGCTGGACAAAATCCACTTCCGGGTGTTGGGTGAGCACTTCCTCCAGCAGTTCCGGGGTGCCGTGGAAGGAGAAGCCTGCCTGACGGATGTACCCTTCCGCCTTCTTCTGCTGGACAAAGGCGAAGCTGTCCAACCGCTGGGCGATCTCGTAGTTCTCGTCGTCGATACAGTGGAGCAGATAGTAGTCAAAAAACTCCACGCCGCACCGCTGCAGTTGCAGTTGGAACGTCTCCTCCTGTTCCTGGGCTGTGGCCTCTTTAAGCTTGACCAGGGGGAGTTTGGTGGCCAGGGTAAAGGAATCCCGGGGATGCCGCTGTACCAGGGCGCGCTTTACTGTTTCCTCGCTGGTGCCGCCGTGGTAGAAAAAAGCGGTGTCAAAGTAGGTAAAGTCCCGCTCCAGGAACAAGTCCACCATCTGGCACACCTGGGGAAAATCAATGGATGTGTTGTCCTCGGGATCGGTGAGGGGGAAACGCATACAGCCAAAACCAAGCTTTTTCATTTCGCGCCCTCCCTGTTACAGCAGAATGACGCCGGCATCCCGGCAGGCTTCCAAGGTCTGGGCGTCCCACACCGAGGCCTGAACTTCGCCAATGTGGGCCTTGCCCAGCAGGTACATGGACACCCGGCTCTGGCCGATACCGCCGCCGATGGTCAAAGGCAGCTTGCCTTCCAGCAGCATTTTGTGGAAGGGCAGCTCCCGGCGGTCGTCACAGCCAGCCATAGTGAGCTGGCGGTCCAGGGATTCAGGGCTGACCCGGATGCCCATGGAGGAAATTTCAAAGGCGCAGCCCAACACGGAGTTCCAAACCAGAAGATCCCCGTTGAGGTTCCAGTCGTCGTAGTCAGGGGCGCGTCCGTCGTGGGGCTTACCAGACTTCAAGGGGGCGCCAATGCCCATGAGGAAGGTGGTGGGGTGATCTTTGACCCAGGCGTTTTCCCGCTCCTTGGGGGAGAGATCCGGCCACAAGTCCTCCAGCTCCTGGGCGGTGACAAAGGACACCTCCCGCTCCAGCAGGGGCAGGGGGGTGAGCTGGGGATAGACCGCCCGGAGGGTGGACTGGGTGTCCGCCAGGGCTGCCACAATGGTGGATACCGTGTTTTTTAAATATGCCTCGTTGCGGTCCCGGGGGGCCAGTACCTTCTCCCAGTCCCACTGGTCCACGTAGACGGAGTGGATGTTGTCCAGATCCTCGTCCCGGCGGATGGCGTTCATATCGGTGTACAGACCCTCGCCCACGGAGAACTGATAGCGGTGCAGGGCCATGCGCTTCCACTTGGCCAGGGAGTGGACCACCTGGGCGTCCCGTCCGGCATCAGGGATGTCAAAGGACACCGCCCGCTCCACGCCGTTGAGGTCGTCGTTGAGGCCGGTGGAGGCCTCCACAAACAGAGGAGCGGACACCCGACGCAGATGCAGAGCCCCGCCCAGATTGTCCTCAAACAGACGCTTGAGCAGGCCGATGGCTTTTTGGGTATCGTACAGGTTCAGACAGGGGGAGTACCCTGGTGGAATGACAGTTTTCAACATGGTGCAAGCACCTCCAGACTTTAATATACAAAAGATTATACTTCATTGCGCTAAAAAATGCAATTTCCGATTTGTATTTTTTTCTGGACGATGTTATAATAAATAAAGTTTCTTGAAATCCCCTTTCTGGGGGAAATGCACAGCGAAAGGAGAACCAACCCTATGGTTCCTAATTTTAAGGAAAAATTGGAAGAATACGCCCATCTCCTGGTGGAAGTTGGGTTAAATATCCAGGCTGGACAGCTGGTGCGCCTGTCCGCTCCTGTGGAGTGTGCACCCCTGGCCCGCCTGTGTGCTCAGGCCGCCCTGGACCGGGGTGCCAAGGACGTGGTGATGGAGTGGACCGACGACTTTGTCACCCGGGAGCGCTACCTGAAGGCAGATGAACAGGTGTTTGAGGAGTTCCCCGCCTACTTGAAAGCCAAGTTTGACTGGATGCTGGAGGAGGGGTGCACCGCTCTGTCCATCATCGGATCGGACCCCGAGATGCTGCGGGGTGTGGACTCTGGCCGCATCCAGGCCTGGCAGCGGGTGTCCGGCGAGAACACCCGGGCCTGGCACGACGCTCTGAGCGCCAACCGCTTCCAGTGGTCTATTGGGGCCCACCCCACCCGTGCCTGGGCAGAGAAGGTGTTCCCCGACAAGAAGGGGGAGGAGGCCATTGACGCACTGTGGGAGGCCATCTTCTCCGTGTGCCGCATCACCGGAGACGGCAAGGGTGTGGAGCGTTGGCGGGAGCACGTGGACGCCACTGCCCGTCGGGCCAAGCTGCTCAACGAGTACAACTTCAAGTCCCTGCACTACACCAACTCTCTGGGTACCGACTTGACCATCACCCTCCCCGACAACCACGTGTGGATGGGCGGCAGTGAGGACACCCCCCGTGGCGTGGAGTTTGTGGCCAACATGCCCACCGAGGAGATTTTCACCGCTCCCCGCTGGGACGGTGTCAATGGCCGGGTGTACGCTGCCATGCCTCTGGCCCTCAACGGCAACTTGGTAAAGAATTTCTATATGGACTTTGAAAATGGCAAGATCGTGGGTGTCCACGCCGAGGAAGGGGAGGAGTACCTGCGCAACTCTGTGAACACCGATGAGGGTGCAGCCTATTTGGGCGAGGTGGCCCTGGTGCCCTACGATTCCCCCATTCGCAACAGCGGTATCCTGTTCTACAATACCCTGTTTGACGAAAACGCCTCTTGTCACCTGGCCTATGGTTCTGCCTATCCCAACTGCGTCAAGGGCGGCGAGGACATGGACGAGGCGGGCCAGAAGGCTGTGGGGCTCAACCAGTCCATGACCCATGTGGACTTCATGGTGGGTACTAAGGATCTGTCCATTGTGGGTACCACCCAGGATGGGAAAGAGATTCCCGTGTTTGTAGATGGCAACTTTGCCTTTTAAACATATACGCTCAATCTTGAGAATTTTGAGGAGGAGTTACTATGGATTACAAAGCTCAGTATCAGCGTTGGCTGGAAAGTCCGGCCCTGTCCCAGGAGGAGAAGGCGGAGCTGACCGCCATTGCCGGGGATGAGAAGGAAATTGAGTCCCGCTTTTTCTCTCAGCTCAGCTTCGGCACTGCCGGTCTCCGCGGTACTATGGGCGTGGGCCTGTATCGGATGAACGTACATGTGGTGCGCCACGCCACCCAGGCTTTTGCCCAGGTGATTTTGGAGGAAGGCCCCGAGGCTGTGGCCAAGGGCGTGGCTGTGTGCTACGACTGCCGCAACAACTCCGATGTGTTTGCCCGTGAGGCTGCCTGCGTCATGGCTGCCAACGGCATCCCCGTGCGTCTGTTTGAGTCCCTGCGCCCCACCCCCGAGCTGTCCTTCGCCATTCGTGAGTATGGCTGCATCGCCGGTATCAACGTCACCGCCAGCCACAACCCCAAGGAGTACAACGGCTACAAGGTGTACTGGTCCGACGGCGCTCAGCTGCCCCCCGCTCCCGCCGACAAGGTGGCGGCCAAGATGCAGGAGCTGGATGTGTTCGACAGCGTCAAGACCATGGATTACGACCAGGCTGTGGCCGAGGGCCGCATCACTATTATGGGTACCGAGACCGACGAGAAGTTCCTGGCCAACGTCATGGAGCAGGTCAACGACCAGGCTGCTGTGGACGCTGTGGCTGACACCTTCAAGATGGTGTTCACCCCCTTCCATGGCACTGGCTACAAGCTCATCCCCGAGGCCCTGCGCCGTCTGGGCATGAAGCACGTGATCTGCGTGCCTCAGCAGATGATCATTGACGGGGACTTCCCCACCGTGGTCTCCCCCAACCCTGAGAATCCCGAGGGCTTTGCTCTGGCTGTGGACATCGCCAAGCGGGAGGGCGCCGACTTTATTCTGGGCTCTGACCCCGATGCTGACCGTGTGGGCATCATGGTGCGCACCAAGGACGACGACTTTGTGGTCATCAGCGGCAACCAGACCGGCGTGCTGCTGCTGGACTACCTCATCGGCGCCAAGACCCGCACCGGCAAGATGCCCGCCAACCCTGTGGCCCTCAAGAGCCTGGTGACCACCGAGATGGCCCGCAAGGTGGCCGAGGACAACGGCCTGAAGTGCTACGATACCTTCACCGGCTTCAAGTTCCTGGCCGAGAAGAAGGATCAGCTGGAGAGCTCCGGCGAGGGCAATGTCATCATGTCCTATGAGGAGTCCTTCGGCTACATGCTGGGCAGCTTCGTCCGGGACAAGGACGCTGTCACTGCTTCTGTGGCCCTCACTGAGATGGCCGCCTGGTATGCCGGCCAGGGCATGACTCTGTACGATGCCCTCCAGGGCCTGTATGAGAAGTATGGCCACTTCGGTGAGCGCACCATGAACCTGGTGATGCCCGGTCTGGACGGCCTGAAGAAGATGGCTCAGCTCATGGCCGACCTGCGCGCCAATCCTCCCAAGAAAGTGGGCGGCACTGCCGTGGCTCAGTGGAAGGACTACCAGGACGGCAGTGTGGTGGATGCCAATACCGGCGCACGCACCACCATGGAGCTGTCCGGTTCCAACGTGCTGCGCTACGAACTGGTGGACGGCACCTCCGTCATCGTCCGTCCCTCTGGTACCGAGCCCAAGGTGAAGGTGTACATCCTGACCCGGGGCGAGAGCCAGGCCGACTGTGCTTCCAAGGTGGAGCGTTACGCCGCCTGGGCTGAGGGCCTGAAGGGCTAACAACATATGAAAAGCGTCCCGCTCCAACTACGGAGCGGGACGTTTTATCTTTGTTCATAGTTTGCGTGGTCGCATTCCTGAGCCGGAAGGGATGCGATTTATGTTACTTCTCGGGGGTGGCCACCAGGAAGCACATGTCGTTGGGCTCGCCGGTGGACGCGTCGAAGAAGTTGTAGAAGGTGAAGTTGTACAGGAAGCGCTCCGCGCCGTACACGCCGTATCCGTCCTGGTTGTGGTCGGTGGTGTCGTAGGCGTCGGCCACGATGATCACGTCGTCCTGGGTGGTCTCAGTGCCCATGGTGTCATAGCCGATGATGACCTGCCAGTGGCCGCCCCAGTCGTTCCAACCCACGATGATGGGCTTGCCTTCGGCCAGGGTCTCCTGGATGTAATCCAGGGTGAACACGTCGTAGACGGAATCCTCGCAGTCCAGGGTGGAGTACACGTCAAAGCCACCCACGCCATCGAAGATCTCCACCAGCTGACTCATGCTGGTGGCCTCGGGAGTCAGACCATTGCTGCGGAATGCAGCCAGGGTTTCCTCGTTGTAGTCGCCCAGAGCGTCGTACCAGTTCAGCACCATCAGGGCGCTGGTGACGCCGCAGCTCCATTCGCTGGTCTGCTGCTGGGTTTTGAAGTGGGAGAGGATGGTCAGGGTGTCGGTGGACTCCATGTTGTAGAAGTCCAGACGGGAGAAGTAGGGGCTTTCCTCATGGTCGCCCTGGCGCTCCACACTGTCGGCCCCGTCTGCTTCGCTCAGGTCGCAGGTGTGCTCAATCTTCATCTCGTCGGTATAGTTGCCGTGGGTGGTTTGCTCCTGGGAAGCGCTGGGATCAGCGGTGGGAGCTGCGCTGTTGTTGGGGGTTGCCTGGCTGGTGCAGCCAGTGAAGGTGAAGAGGCTCACAGAGAGCATCAGAAATACAATTAGTTTTTTCATCGTTGTTCACTCCAATAAAAAAGTAATTGTACTTGCAAACAAACTCGCCTTGAATTGTATTATTTATGCTTGGACAAAACTGTCCTCCCTTTATTTATCCAATGATCCGGTCGTCTTTTTTTGAGTCTATATAGTATGTTGTTCGATCGGGAATCAACAACCTCCACAGAACGGTCTACTTTTACTACTCTCAAGTTGTTTTATACAAGTACTGGCGGGGATGAATTTCCCCCAGGACCTACTCGGTGCAGGGCACCGAGCGCTATAAAAAGGTGAGCCTGCATACAGGCTCCAACAAGAGATCGCGTTCCGGCTCAAGCCTCCTTTCCACGCGCGGCTGCGCCAGTTTTTGGCGCAGTAACCCATATTATACAGGACTGGAGCGGGATCACAAGATGGGATTGTACCTAAATTAGAGAGGTGAAACTGGGAAAATTCCACAAATAAAACAAAAATTCCCGGGTGTGAGAACTCTCTCACACCCGGGAATGGGGAGAACCTTAGTTTAGGTGCCAGATATCGTGGTTGTACTGGGCGATGGTGCGGTCGCTGGAGAAGAAGCCACTCTTGGCGGTGTTCACCAGCATCTTCTTGGACCACTCGGTGCGGTTCTCGAAGTCCTGATACAGGCGGTTGCGCACGGCGGTGTACTCCTCCACATCCAGCAGAGCCATGAACCAATCCTTGTGGGTCATGTCCTGCCACAGAGCCCGCAGGCAGGTCTCGTCGCCGATGGCCAGCATGGTGGGGGAGATGATGAAGTCCACCACTTCCTTGACCCAGGGGCGGTTGTAAAACTCCTGGGGATAGTAGCTGTGGTTGGCGTACATCTGGATGACCCGGTCGCTGGAGGCGCCGAAGGTGTAGATATTCTCCCGGCCCACCAGCTGAGCGATCTCCACATTGGCACCGTCCATGGTGCCCAGGGTGACGGCGCCGTTGGCCATGAACTTCATGTTGCTGGTGCCGGAGGCCTCCTTGGAGGCCAGAGAAATCTGCTCGGAGATGTCGCAGGCGGGGATGAGCTTCTCAGCCCAGCTGACGTTGTAGTTCTCCACCATCACCACGCGCAGCCAGGGGCGCACCTGGGGATCGGATTCAATGAGCTGGCGCAGGCAGAGAATGAGGTGGATGATGTGCTTGGCCATGACATAGGCAGGGGCGGCCTTGGCACCGAAAATCACGGTAATGGGACGGGTGGGCAAGATGCCGCTCTTGATGTCCAGATACTTCTTGATGACAAACAGAGCGTTCATCTGCTGGCGCTTGTACTCGTGCAGACGCTTGACCTGGATGTCAAAGATGGACTGGGGGTCCACCTCCACGTTCTGACGCTGCTTGAGTACCTTGGCCAGCTGCTGCTTGTTCTCGTCCTTGATGTCCAGCACGGCGCTGAGCACCTTGGGGTCCCGGACGAAGGTGGCGAAGTTCTCCAGCTGGCTGGCATCCCGCCGCCAGCCGTCGCCAATGCACTGGTCGATGAGGTCGGCCAGCTTGGGGTTGCACACTTCCAGCCAGCGGCGGAAGGTAACGCCGTTGGTCTTGTTGTTGAACTTGTAGCTGTACACATCGGCAAAGTGCTTCAGCTCGGAGTTTTTTAGAATCTCGGTGTGCAGGGCAGCCACGCCATTGGTGGAGTAGGTGTAGTGAATGTCCATGTGGGCCATGTGCACGGTGTCGTTGTGGTCGATGATGGCCATACGGGGGTCAGGGAAGACGGACTTGGCGCGGGCATCCATCTCGCGGATGATGGGCACCAGCTGGGGAGCCACCCGCTCAATGTAACTCATGGGCCACTTCTCCAGAGCCTCGGCCAGGATGGTGTGGTTGGTGTAGGCACAGGCATGGGCCACCTGGTGGAGGGCGTCGTTCATGGACAGACCACGCTCCAGCAGCAGGCGAGTTAGCTCAGGCAGCACCATGGAGGGATGGGTGTCGTTGATCTGAATGGCCACGTGCTCACACAGATTCCAGGGGGAGATACCCTTCTCGTCCAACTCCTTCAAAATCAGCTGAGCGCCAGCGGAGACCATGAAGTACTGCTGATACACGCGCAGCAGACGACCGGCCTCGTCGCTGTCGTCGGGGTAGAGGAAGGAGGTGAGGTGGTGGGCGATATCACCCTTGTCAAAGTCAATGCCGTGGGAGGGAGCCGCGGCGGGCTTCTCCACGTCAAACAGGTGCAGGCGGTTGGCAATGTCGGTGTTGGCGCCGGGAATGGCGATGTCGTACATCACGGCGTTGAGGGTCTGGTTGCCGAACTGGACGGGGAAGGTGGTACCAGTGGGAATGAGCCAGCCCTCTTCCTCAATCCAGGGGTCGGCCTGCTCCTGCTGCTTGTTCTCCCGCAGGTACTGGTGGAACAGACCATAGTGGTAGTTCAGGCCCACGCCGTCGCCGGGCAGACCCAGAGCGGCCAGGGAGTCCAGGAAGCAGGCGGCCAGACGGCCCAAGCCGCCGTTACCCAGAGAGGGCTCGGGCTCCTGCTCCTCGATTTCCGCCAGAGTGAAGCCGTTTTTCTCCAGCAGCTGGGACACCTCGTTGAAGATGCCCAGAGCCAGCAGGTTGTTGGACAGCAGCTTGCCGATGAGGAACTCAGCGGAGAAGTAATATAGCTTGCGCCCGGTCTCGGGAGCCGGACGCTGAGCAGACAGCTCTTGGGTGAGCTGGAGCAAAGCGTGGTAAACCTGGCCCTTGGAGCACTTGGCCAGGGGCTTGTGATAACGCTGCTTGATGATTTCGTTCAGTCTTGCTTGAAATTCCATGGTGAGATTCGCTCCTTTTGAACTGTATGGTGCTTTTCAATCAACGTGATTTCTGATATGATGACCATAGCCATCACGGGAGGGGACGTTTTTATGGGAGAGAAAAAGGTTACCATGCGCCAGATCGCCAAGGCCTGTGGCTGTTCGCTGGCCACGGTGTCTTATGCGCTGAACCATTCCGGGCAGGGGAAAATCAGCAGCGCCACCCGGTTGCGTGTCATCAACACGGCCAAGCGGCTGAACTACCCCACCACACGGACCACACGGGGAAAGAAGAACCGGGCGGCCATCCTGGTCACCACCGTGGAGGGGGAATCCGCTGGACGGCGGGTCCACCTCACCGACCTGGCCATGCAGCTGGAGGCCGAACTTTTGGCGTTGGGCATCCCCTCGGTAATCCTACGTCTGCGGGATCTGGTGGAGGACTGGCGCAAGGTCTTGGCGGTATCCCCCAGTGTGATCTTCGTCCTGGATGGAGGCTGTCAGGCGGTGGCCCATGTCAATCCTCCCTGTGTCACGCCCATGATCTTCGTGGACTGTGACAACAACGACCCTCTCTATTATAAGATATTGCCTGATTATCCGTCCCTCTTTCTCCAGGCCAGGCAAAGACTGGAGCGGGAGGACCTCTTCCTGGTGGCTGAGCCGGTGCGCAGCGGTCAGCTCATGAGCCTGCTCACCCAGGACTTTGACCCCAGGGAAGTGTTCTTTCACAATGGAAAGAGCTCCCTTGCAGAGTTTCTGGCTTCCCGCCGCGGCCGGAAAGGCATCGTGGTGGGAGATCTCCTGGGGGTAGAGGTGTGCGGCCTGTTTCCTCCTGAGAACCTGGCCGTCATCTGCTCCCTGGACAGCCCGGGATTGCTCCCAACCTCGGCCATTCAACTGTTTGCACCCAACCGGGAAAAAGCCCGGGCGGCGGCGTCGGTGGCCTCGGATTTGCTGACACTGGATTATGACCCAGCCCAGGGCAACCGTATTCTGGTTTGCGGGGATTTTCCGGGGAACGGGTAAAGTTTACTACAGCTGGGCCAAAACGTCAAAGAAAACTGGTGAAAAATACTATACAAGAATGAAAAGTTCAAATTATCGAAAGTGAACAAAGATAGGTGAACAAAAAGTGTTCACCTGAATTTTTAAATAAAACCGTTGCGCTGCAATGGATAGCTGGTGCGAGAAAAAATGTTCACTTCTGGATTCGACTGAACAAAACAGAAAACGAGCTTGGACAAACCAGCCAAAAAGGTTCCAAAAATTCCAAGCGAAAACCTTGTGAAACTAAGAGATTGGTGCGAAGAGAGAAAAAGAGTGAAAAAGGACTTGACAAACTACAAAAGTTCGATATAATAAATGGGTCTGTCCTAGAGGGCAGTAACATCCTTGCCTCTGGCAAAGACCGGGGGCCATATGTCCGTAAGGAGGTGCAAAAAAATGGCAAAAGTGACTGAAAACTACGAGGTGCTCTACGTCATCAACCCCACCCTGGGTGAGGAGGAGACCGCCGCTCTGGTGGAGAAGTTCAAGGCTCTGGCTGAGAACAACGGCACTGTGACCGAGGTGGACGAGTGGGGCAAGCGCAAGCTGGCCTACCCCATCGAGGATCTCACCGAGGGCTACTATGTTCTGATGAGCTTTACCTCTGCTCCCCAGTTCCCCGCTGAGCTGGATCGTCTGATGCGCATCAACACCGGCATCATGCGTTCTCTCATCACCAAGAAGAACGCCTGAGGAGGAGTTGAACCATGCTCAACCGCATCATCCTCATGGGTCGTCTGACCCGAGATCCTGAGCTCCGTCACACCCAGAGTGGCACCGCTGTGGCATCTTTCTCTCTGGCTGTGGATCGGGACTTCAAGAATCGCGACAGTGGCGAGAAGGCTACCGACTTCATTGATGTCGTGGCTTGGCGCAACACTGCTGAGTTCGTTTCCAAGTACTTCACCAAGGGCCGCATGGCTGTGGTGGAGGGCCGCCTTCAGATTCGTGATTGGACGGATCGGGACGGCGGCAAGCGCCGCTCTGCTGAGGTGGTTGCCGACAACGTGTATTTCGGCGACTCCAAGCGTGACGGCGAGAGCGGCGGCAGCTTCAGCCGTCCCGCCGCCCCCGCTCCCGTGGATTACGGGATCCCTGCCGGCGCCGACCAGTTTGCAGAACTGGCCGATGACGACGGCGACCTGCCCTTCTAAACGAAGAGGCACATCATAAGTAAGGAGGTCTGCCATTATGGCTATGGATAATGTGAAGCCCCGCGGCAACCGTAAGCGCCGCAAGGTCTGCGCCTTCTGCGTGGACAAGGTGGAGCACATCGACTACAAGGACGCTGCCAAACTCAAGCGTTTTCTGTCCGAGCGCTCCAAGATCCTGCCCCGCCGCACCACCGGCACCTGCGCCATGCATCAGCGTCAGCTGACTGAGGCCATCAAGCGTGCCCGTCACGTGGCTCTGCTGCCCTACGTCACCGACTAATTTGCAGCTGCAAACCCCCGTCCAACTTGGACGGGGGCTTTTTTGCGTCTTAGAACTGTGATATACTAAATGGGATTTTGACAAGGAGGCGTGGAAGATGTACCGGATTTTAATTGTGGAGGATGACCGGGGGATTGCCGGGGCAGTGCAAACCCAGCTGGAAGCCTGGGGTCTGGAGGCGGCCTGCGTCACCGATTTTCGTAACGTGCTGGGGGAGTTTGCAAGCTATCAGCCCCACCTGGTGCTCATGGACATCGGCCTGCCCTTTTTCAACGGCTTTCACTGGTGCAGCCAGATTCGGACGGTGTCCCAGGTGCCCATCGTCTTTCTCTCCTCGGCCTCGGACAATATGAACCTGGTGATGGCCATGAATATGGGGGCGGACGACTTCATCGCCAAGCCCTTCGACCAAAGTGTGCTCATTGCCAAGGTGCAGGCCATGCTCCGCCGGGCCTACGACTATGCGGGGAGCGTGCCGGTGCTGGAGCACCGGGGGGCCATGCTCAACACCGGGGACGGTACCCTGACTTACCAGGGGCAGAACATTGACCTAACCAAAAATGAATACCGCATTTTGCTGGCCCTGATGAAGCAGAAGGGGACGGTGGTCAGCCGGGAGCGGCTGATGGAACTGCTGTGGGAAGGGGACTGCTTTGTGGATGAAAACACCCTGACGGTGAACGTCAACCGTCTGCGCAAAAAGCTGGACAGCGCGGGTCTTAAGTCCTTCATCACCACCAAATTTGGGGTGGGATACCTGATTTCCTAAGGGGGAAGCTTATGAAAATGGTTTGGACCTATCTCCGAGACCGGAGAAAAGCGGTGGGGATCTTTGTGCTGTTCTCCCTGATTTTCCTGGTGACCTTTTATCTGTATCGTCTGCCTTTGGGGGCGGTGCTCTATCCCATTGGGCTGTGTCTGGTGTTGGGAGGTGTGTTTGTGGGCCTGGATGTGCGGCGGGCCCGGGACAAGCACCGCCGCCTGGAGCAGCTTTCCCAACTGTCCGGGGCGGTGATGGGGGAGTTCCCCACTCCCTTGTGCCAGGATGATCGGGATTATCAGTGCATCATCGCTCACCTGCGCCAGGAGCAGCAGGAGCGGGAGCAGGTGATGCAGCACCGCTATGGGGACATGGTGGACTATTACACCGTATGGGCCCACCAGATCAAAACCCCCATTGCCTCCATGCGCCTGACCTTACAAAGCCAGGATTCCACTTTGGCCCGGCAGCAGTTGGAGGAACTCCAGCGCATTGAGCAGTATGTGGAGATGGTGCTGGCGTTTCTCCGCCTGGACTCCGATTCCACCGACTATCTCTTCCGAGAATATGAGCTGGACCACATGGTGCGGGGAGCGGTGCGCAAGTTTTCCACCCAGTTTATTCGCCGCCGTATGACGCTGCACTACCAGCCCTTAGTGGTGCGGGTGCTCACAGATGAAAAATGGCTGACCTTTGTCCTGGAGCAGGTGCTGTCCAACGCCTTGAAGTATAACCCTGACGGGGGAGAGGTGTGGATAGAACTGGAGGGGGCATCCACTCTGTGCATCCGGGACAACGGCATGGGCATTGCACCGGAAGATTTGCCCCGCATTTTCCAAAAGGGATATACGGGGTATCATGGCCGCCGGGATAAGAAGGCCAGCGGCCTGGGGCTGTACCTGTGTCAGCGCATTTGCACCAACCTGGGCCACACCATCACCGCCCAATCCACCCCAGGGGAGGGAACTACCATCCGCATTGGTTTGGAGCGAGAACAGCGGTGGGTGGAGTGACTTGTGACAAAAGTGTAAGAAGTGGACGGGAAAGTGTAAGGAAATCCCATGGAGAGCCACCGTTGCTCCCGGTATAATAAGCATGTAAACAGCAAAGGAGGAACGGCTCTATGAGTATTTTGAATGTGCAAGGTCTGCAAAAGATCTACACCACCCGCTTTGGCGGCAATCAGGTGCAGGCGTTGCGGGATGTGACCTTCCAGGTGGAGGAAGGGGAATATGTGGCTATCATGGGTGAGTCCGGCTCGGGCAAAACCACCCTGCTGAATATTTTGGCGGCGCTGGATAAGCCCACCAGCGGCAGCGTTAAGCTGGATGGACAGGAGCTGTCCAAAATCCGCGAGTCCGAAGTGGCGGCGTTCCGCCGGGACCACCTGGGCTTTGTGTTCCAGGACTTCAACCTGCTGGACACCTTTTCCTTGGAGGATAACATCTATCTGCCCTTGGTGCTCTCGGGCAAGCAGCCGGCGGAGATGAAGGCCCGCCTGACCCCTCTGGCGGCCCAGCTGGGCATTGCCAATCTGCTGAAGAAGTACCCCTATGAGGTGTCCGGCGGTCAGAAACAGCGGGCCGCCGTGGCCCGGGCTCTCATCACCAATCCACGCCTCATTTTGGCTGACGAGCCCACCGGCGCCTTGGATTCCAAGGCCACTGACGAGCTGCTGCGGCTGTTTGGCGACATCAACGCCCAGGGTCAGACCATTTTGATGGTCACCCACTCGGTGAAGGCAGCCAGCCACGCTGGGCGGGTGCTCTTTATCAAGGATGGCCAGGTGTTCCACCAGATCTACCGGGGACAGAGCACGGAAAACCAGTTCTATCAGAAGATTTCCGATGCTCTCACGCTGTTGACCACAGGTGGTGAGCGGGCATGAGACTGGGATTTTATCGCCGCCTGGCGTGGACGGGCATCCGGCAGAATAAAAAGCTGTATGTGCCCTATCTTCTGGCTTGTATCGGCGTGGTGATGGTGTGTTACATCGTCTCCTTCCTGGGCCAATCTCCGGTGCTGAAAGAAATGCCCGGAGGAGGAAGCGCCCAGAGCTTTTTGGGTATGGGCTTTGGGGTCATGTGTGTGTTCTCCCTCATTTTCCTGTTCTACACCAACTCCTTCTTGATTCGCAGACGGAAAAAGGAGTTCGGCCTGTACAATATCTTAGGCATGGGGAAACGCCATCTGGCTCTGGTGCTCTTGTGGGAGACGGTGATGATGCTGGCCATTGCTCTGGTGGGCGGCCTGTTCTTCGGGGTGCTCTTCTCCAAGGCGGCTGAGTTGGCCCTCACCCGTATTTTAGGTGGTGGGGTCACCTATACCATGACGGTGGGGCTAAGCTCTGTGACCCAGACTGTGATTCTGTTTCTGGTGATTTTTGGCCTTATCTACCTCAACACCCTGCGCCAAGTGCATCTCACCAGCCCCATCGCCCTGCTGCGCAGTGAAAACGCGGGGGAGAAGCCGCCTCGGGCCAACTGGATCATCGCCTTGCTGGGCCTGGTGGTGCTGGGCGGGGCCTACTACTGGGCCGTCTCGGTGGAAGACCCCATTACCGCCATGGTTGGCTTTTTCATCGCGGTGGCCATGGTGGTGGTGGGCACCTATCTGCTGTTTGTGGCGGGCTCGGTGACCTTGTGCCGCCTGCTGCAGCGAAACAAGCGGTATTATTACAAAACCAACCATTTCGTCTCCGTGTCCTCCATGGTCTACCGCATGAAGCGAAACGGAGCGGGTTTGGCCTCCATCTGTATCCTGTGCACCATGGTATTGGTGATGATTTCCTCCACTTCTTGTCTGTACATCGGGGTTGAGGACAGCATGCGCAGCCGGTACCCACGCCATTTCAACCTGGATGGCATGGTGGATACCGTGGATACCCTCACAGAGGATCGCCTGAGTCAGGTACGTGAGCTGGTGCAGGAGACCACAGAGAAGTATGGAGCCACCCCCAGCAATATTCTGGACTATCAAGTGGCAGGATTTGTGGGCATCCAGAAGGAGAATCAGATTGTCCTGGAGAACACCTTCCAAAACTCCTACAACGTGGAGGACATGGCCAACACCTGGCAGATCTTTGTGGTGCCTCTGGAGGACTACAACAAACTTATGGGAGAGCAGGAAGAGCTGGTGAACGGGGAGACCCTGGTGTTCACCACCAAGGAGGACAGCTACACCTACGACACGGTGAAGCTGGGCAACGACATCACCCTGTCGGTGGCGGGGCAGGTGGATGACTTTGCAGACAACGGCGTGGACGCCATGCAGATTGTCCCTTCCATGTATCTCTTTGTTTCGGACTTCGCCCACGTCATGGAGCAGTTGGGAGAGCTGTCCAAAGGCGGCGAGGAGTTCTCCATCAGCCCTCACTGGTTCTATGGCTTTGATCTGGACTGCGACGACGAGACCCAGAAGAACATTGCCAAGGACTTGCAAACGGAATTGCGAGACATGGAGATTGATGGGGGAGATGAGGAGTTTTTTCACGTGCTGATGGAAAGCGCAGCCCAGGAGCGGGCGGATACCTACGGTATTTATGGTGGCCTGTTCTTCCTGGGAATCCTACTGGGCGTGGTGTTCATTCTGGCGGCGGTGCTCATCATCTACTACAAGCAGATTTGCGAAGGATATGAGGACCAGTCCCGATTTGATATTATGCAGAAGGTGGGCATGACCAAGGTGGAAATTCGCCGCAGCATCAATTCCCAGGTGCTCACCGTGTTCTTCCTGCCCCTGCTCATGGCAGGCGTGCATTTGGCCTTTGCTTTCCCCCTCATCCGCAAGTTATTGCTGCTGTTTGGCTTGACCAACGTGTGGCTGTTTGCCGGGGTGACGGTGGTGTGCTTTGTGGCCTTCGCCCTGTTCTATGTGCTAGTTTATCGTTTGACTTCTCGATCCTATTTCCGTATTGTCAGCGGTATGAGAGACGAATAGAAAGAAAAAGGGCCGGGTGCTGATGCACCCGGCCCAAAGTTTTGATGTATTAGAAATACTTGCGCACACCTTCGCTGGCGGAGGACTCGTCCTCGCTGATGGAGACGGTGTACTTGATGCCGCACTTCTGGGAGAACGCTTCCAACCAATCCAGGAAGGCCTCGACATCTGCCTTATTCTCGGTGGAGACCAGCTTGTTCAAGCTGTCAATGAACACGTGGGTAATGTCGTAGTTGCTGGCGTACAGGCCATACAGGAAGCCCTTCAAAGTGTCATAGTTGGGGATGACATAGTCGGAAGTCTCAACCAGTCGGATCTTGTAATTAATATCAAAAGTCAGCTTGGAGTCGTGGGCGATGGCAACCACGTTACCATGCTCTGTCTCCACAGCTGTGTTGATCAAATCGATCATCTGCTTGGTCTTACCGGCACCCTTGGGGCCCATAATAACTTTGACCATAACAATCACTCCTTATTGGTTTCAAGGGGGAGTCCCCTTTTCTTGTACATCATGTTACCATCATTGGAGCGTAATTGCAAGAACCTCGTGCAAGTTTTCTAAAAAATTTAACAAAGAAAAGTTTAAAGCCCCAGGGCGTGGTGGGCGGCGATCTGTCCCTGACCCACGGCTTTGGCCAGCTGGAGCGGCTGTCCGGTGCAGTCGCCAGCGGCGTAAACCCCTGGTAAATTCGTGGCCATAAAGGCGTTGACCTTTACATAATTTCCATCCAGCTCCAGCCCCGGAACCATCTGCGTGGGGGCGATGGAGGCCCGCAGCAGGAACACGCCTTGGCAGGGAATTTCTTCACCCTTGGCGGTGCGAACCCCGCACACCTGGTCCTCACCCAAGATGTGCAGACCGGGCAGACGCACGGTGGTAACCTCACAGCCGATGGAGCGCAGGTACTCCGTCTCTTCTTCCAGGTCGGGGGCGTCACCTGCCACAACCACCTGCTTGCCTCGATAGAACATGCCGTCACAGGTGGCGCAATAGCTCACTCCTCGGCCCAGCAGTTTTTCCTCTCCGGGGAGAGCAGCGGCCCGGGCTACGCCGGGGGCCAGCACCACAGCGGAGGCCTGTTCCACCTGGTCGCCGATGGAAGCCATCACCGAATCCCCCAGGGGCATCAGGGACAGCACCCGGCCCTGCCGGAAATCAGCTCCCATCTCACGGGCCTGGGCCAGCATGTCCTCCACCAGCTGTTTGCCGGTGATGTGGGCAATACCGGGGTAGTTATCAATTTGATGGGCCTTGCACAGAGGGCTGGCGGTGGGCTCGTTGGACACCACCAGAACAGACTTGTTGCGGGCCCGGGCGTAAATGGCGGCGGACAGGCCGGCGGGGCCAGCACCTACCACCAACAGATCATATGACATAGGATGATCCTCCTTTGATTTTTTTACACAGTATACCAGGAAAACAGATTCCCGGCAACGGGTAGGATGCCCTTGAAAAGAAGAAATAAATTGGATATACTGGGATTCACAAAAAGAGATTCCCAGGGGGATAGACATGAAACGAATTTTGCTTTTGACCACCGGCGGCACCATCGCCTCCCGTATGACCGAGGAGGGGTTGGCCCCGGGGATGGACGGAGATATGTTGGCCCACTACATGGGGGCCTTGGCCAGCAGCTATGAGTTGACGGTGAAGGACATTCTCCATTTGGACTCCTCCAACATCCAACCCGAGGAGTGGAAGCTCATCGCCTCCCATGTGTACAAAGCCCGGGAGGAGTACGATGGGGTGGTCATTTCCCATGGTACCGATACCATGGCCTACACCGCCTCGGTGCTGTCCTACATGGTGCGTAACATTCCCATTCCCGTGGTGCTCACCGGAGCGCAGCTGCCCATTGAGCACCCCCTCACCGACGGGCTGGACAATTTGCGTACCGCGTTGGCCATGGCGGCCTCGGGGAAGTCGGGGGTGTTTGTGGCCTTTGACCGGAAGGTGATTCTGGGCTGCCGGTCGGTGAAAACCCACACCACCGACTTTGGAGCCTTTGAGAGCGTGAACTGGCCTCTGGTGGCCCAAGTCAGCGGGTCGGGCCTGACCATCAATGACGCCGCCATTCCGCCGGTGAAAGGTCCTTGCCGCCTGCGGGACCAGCTGTGCCGGGAGGTGTTCCTCATCAAGCTCACTCCAGGGCTGAATCCGGAGATCTTTGACATGCTCCTGGATATGCACTACCGGGGTGTGGTCATTGAGGCCTTTGGTGCCGGTGGCCTCCACTTCATCCGGCGCAATCTCATTGAGAAGCTGCAAAAGGCGGCTCAGGCTGGCATGTCGGTGGTGGTGTGCAGCCAGTGCTTGTATGAGAGCAGCAATTTCGCCCTGTATCAGGCGGGGCAGAAAGCTTTGGCGGAAGGGGTCATCCAGGGGTATGACATGACCACAGAGGCGGCTGTGACCAAGCTGATGTGGGCCCTGGGCCAGACCGATGATCCGGAGCAGGTGCGGGAGTACTTTGCCCACAGTCTGGCGGGAGAGCGAAAGGAAGGTTGAGGAAGATGAACCACCGGGAACGCATGTTGGCGGGGCTGCCCTATCTGGCCGATCAGGACGGCTTGTTGGAAGATCGTCTGAAATCCCAGGGGCTGTGCCATGCCTACAACCAGTTGCCCCCTGAGCGTTGGGGGGAACTTCGAGGGATGCTCCAGCAGCTGTTGGGCAGTGTGGGGGAGCACACCACCATGTTGCCGCCGCTGCGCTGTGACTATGGCAAGTACATCCATGTGGGTTCCCATGTGTTTACCAACTACAACCTCACCATTTTGGATATCTGCCAGGTGACCATTGGGGACCGGACCCTCATCGGACCCAACGTGTCCATCTACGCTGCTGGGCATCCCATTGCCCCGGAGGATCGGGCCACGGGTTGGGAATACGGGGCAGAGGTGCACATTGGCAAGGACGTTTGGATTGGGGGCAGCAGCGTGATTTTACCCGGGGTCACCATCGGGGATGGGGCCGTGGTGGGCGCTGGAAGTGTGGTCACCCGGGATGTGCCTCCCAACACCATCGCGGTGGGCAATCCTGCCCGGGTGCTGCGGGAGATCACACCCCAGGATCGCGAAGCCTGGAAGGAACAGATGGAGCGGTAAGAGAAGCATATGGGAAAGGAGTGCGGCTATGAACTACTGTGAGCGGTGTCACGTGGCAGTGGAGAATGAGCAATGCCCGGTGTGTGGGGAGACCCCGTTGCGATTGGTGCGAGGGGACGACTATTGTTTCTTGGTGGAAAAAGAAGATATGTGGGCGCGGATGCTCCTGGAGATTCTGGAGGACAACGGAGTACACCCCATCAGCCATGATGCCACGGATGTGGTGTGGGTGATGCGCGGCGGAGAGAAAAGCCGCCAGTGTATTTACGTTCCTTTCCGCCATTGGCAACTGGCGCAAGAGTTGATGCAGACGGCTTTCCCGGAATAAGATAAAACACGAGCCTCGGCAAAATGCCGAGGCTCGTGTTTTAACCTTGATTGAGTTGTGGATGCTTGCCGATGTGATCTTTCAGGGCCTGGAAGGTCTCCGGGCTCAGGTCGTGCTCAATTTTGCACGCGTCCTCAGCGGCGATCTCCGGGGGAACCCCCAGCCAGGTCAGCCACTGGGTGAGCAGGCGGTGGCGCTCGTAGATGGTCTCGGCAATCTCACGCCCAGCGGGGGTGAGGATGAGAAAACTGTTCTCGTCCATGGTCACATAGCCGTTATCCCGCAACAGGCTCATGGCACGGCTGACGCTGGGTTTGGAAAAGCCCAAGTGCTGGGCCACGTCAATGGAGCGCACCGAGCCCTTTTCGCTGAGAGCCAGAATGGCCTCCAGATAATTTTCTGCAGATTCATGGATTTCCATATGGATTCACCGTCTTTTCCACGCCGTCTGTGCGGCGGTAATGGGGTTTCGGCCATTATAGCATAATTTTCCCAAGGGGGCAAGAGACGGGAGAAGAGATTATTTCAGCTTCTCCTGATTGACAATGCCCTTGAAGGGAGTCATGAGTAGAATCTTGATGTCAAAGAAAATGCTCCAGTTTTCAATGTAGTAGATGTCGCAGCGGATACGATCCACAATGGAGGTGTCTCCCCGCAGGCCGTTGATCTGGGCCCAACCGGTGATGCCGGGGCGCACCTGATGCTTGACCATGTACAGGGGAATTTCATCCTTGAACTGCTCCACGAAATGGGGGATTTCCGGGCGGGGGCCCACCAGGCTCATATCCCCCTTGAGCACGTTGAACAGCTGGGGCAGCTCATCAATGGACAGTTTGCGGATGATGGCGCCAAACTTGGTTTTCCGGGGGTCCCGGTTGCGGCTCCAGCCGGTGTCCTGATCTGCATTGACCCGCATGGAGCGGAATTTGTACATATAGAAGGGCTTGTTGTGCAGACCCACCCGCTCTTGGCGGAAGATGATGGGGCCAGGGGAGGACAGGCGCACCCCCAAAGCGGCAAAGAGCAGGATGGGAGAGGTGAGGACAATGAGGCAGAGAGAGCCCACAATATCCATCAAACGCTTGGCCATGGCATGGGCGATGTTGTCCAGAGGGATGCGGCGGATGTTCATCACCGGTACCCCGTTGATGCTGTCAAACTGGGGATTGGAGGGCATGTATTCTGCGTAGAAGGGGATGATGGACAGCTTGATGCCCTCTTTTTCACAGCACTCGATGATGTGGGGAGTGCGTTCAAACTCCTGGGCGGATAGAGCGGTGACCACCTCGTCGGGCTGATAGCGGCTGAGCACATAGGCCAGATCGTCCAGGTTGCCCAGATAGCCCAGCTCGGGGAAGGATTCCTGGGTGGCGATGTAGCCGTCAATGAGATAGCCCAGGTTGGGGTCGTCGTGAATGGCCTGGATGTACCGCTGGGCCATGAAACCGCTGCCCACCAGCAGCACGTGCTTTTGGTTGTAGCCCAGCTTGCGGAAGCGGCGCAGGCACAGGCGCAGCACCAGTCGTTTGCCGCTGAGCACCACAAACACCAAAATGAAGTAGAGCACAAAGGTCAGGCGGGAGAAGTAGAACTGCTTGATGAGGAAGAGGATGGTCTGCAACACCACAAAGTTGATGGCACAGGCCCAGAACAGCCGCCCCACTTCCCAGTACAGCCTCCGGGCACGCAGGGAGTCGTAGAGGTTCATAGCGGCCAGGGTCACCAGAAAGATAGGTAACAGACACAGGGTGAGGACGAGGTAGTAAGGAAGGGTGATGCCTCGCTCATCAAAGGGAAAGAGGAGGAAACGAGCCCCATAGGCAATGGGCATGGACAAGAAAATGAGGATGGCGTCCAGAGCGATGTTGATATAATTTAAGGTGCGTTGATTTTCCTTAATCATAGCGTCAAAGTCCCTTTCTGGGAGAGTAGATCCCGATAGTGTCCCATGATTTCTCCTTCCACCTGGGGGAGAAGGTAGGGGGTTACCGCCTGTTGCGCAGCATGCCCCAAGGTGTGGGCCAACTCTGGCTGCTCCAGGAGTTGGGCAATGTGGTGGGCGCATTGGGCGGCATCCCCGTAGGGGTAGAGCAGCCCCACTTGTCCCGGCGCCAACAGATCATGATGTCCCTTTACGTTGCTGGCCACAATGGGGCGGGCGTAGTACATGGCCTCCATGAGGTTGAAGGGAAGTCCTTCGCTGCGGCTGGCAGATACCACCGCGTCACAGGCGGAGTACCACGTGGGCATGTCCGATACCTGCCCGGGAAACCGCACCCGGTGTTCCACTCCCAATTCCCGGCTGAGCTGACGGCAGGCCTCCAGCTCGCTGCCTTGGCCAGGGAGAAGCAGATGCACCCGCTCTGGCAGCTGGGCCAAAGCGTGTAAGAGCACTGGGTGGCTTTTGCGGTGAGAAAACTCGCCGGCAAAAAGGAGCACAAAGGCATCCTCAGGCAAATCCAGCTGGGCGTGCAAGTCAGCGGCCTGTTGGGGGGAGACGGCGGGCAACTTCTGAGGGTCGATGCCCATGCCGGGGATATACACCACCTGCTTGCCCAGCTTGTGAGCGGTGGCGTATTGGGTGTCCCACTGGTTCATGGTCATGAGCAGGTCGGTGACCGGGGCGGTGAGGCGCTCGGCGGTGCTGAGTACCAGCCGCTTGAGGGCGGGGGTGTCCTGGTCAAAGAGGTAGCCGTGGCAGGTACACGCCACCAAGGGGCGGCCTTTCATGCCCATTACCGCCAGACGGACGAAAAAGGAGGCCAAGGCGGTGTGACAGCTGATGAGGTCATAGCGGTTGTCCCGAATCAGACAGCGCAGCTGCCGGGTGGCGGAAAAATTTTTTGGAGAACCCATGCTCTTTTCCAGGGGAATGACGTAGCTGTTGTGGGCTTCTGGAATGTCCATGGCGCTGCCGCCACAGGCCACATCCACCTGCCACCCATGTGCGGCAAACTCTCGCAGATAGGGAAGGTGAAAGTTTCGAATGTGAGAAAATGTAGAAGCCACAAACAGAATACGACCCATGATCAACGCTCCTTGCCAGTGAAATGGTCAAAAATCGGAGAAATTTGCAATAAATATAGCACGCCGTGTATTATATCACGGGTTTGGTCAGAAAGAAAGAGTGGAAGACGGGTTTTCAAAAGAATCTTAAGAATTTCGATATAAAATCATTCGTTGGTTGTAGAATGCCACCGAATGTGGTATGATGATGGACAACACATGAGCAAGACATGTTATGAGGAGGTTCTGCAGTGTTTCAGCAAAAGCAGAAGTTTCAAAATTCTCTACTCATATTAGTGGATGCCGTCTGTCTAGTTACAGCGTTTTTATTTGCCAGTGTGGTTCGTCTGGAATTCCGCCCCGATCCGGTGAATCCCACCATGAACGGGGTCATTGCCAACCTGTGGTTGGTACTGGTCACCTATTTCTGTGTGTATGTCTTTTTTAATGCCAACCAAGACTTTGGACGCCGGGACGGATATGAGGAACTGGTGTATATTGTCAAGGTCAGTGCTTTTGTAGCTGGGGTGATTGCCCTGGTGTTTTTTGCTGCCCATAAACTGGAGTATCTGACCCGCACCGTGTGGGCGGTGACGGTGCTGAGCAACATGATTCTCATGTATCTGGGCCACATGCTGGTCAAACAGATTGTCCGGAAGCGTCGGGCCATGGGAGAAAAGCAGCACATGTACCTGGTGACCACCAGGGATCGGGTGGGATATATCCTGTCCCAGCTGAAAAGCGCCGAGGAGTTGGAAAACACCACCATCCGCATTGCCATTGTGGACGAGGACATGCGAGGCATGAAGGTGGGGGGCTATCCGGTGGTGGCCACCCTGGAGGACTTGATGGAGGATCCCCGGCGGGAAGTGGTGGACGAGGTGTACATGAACGTGCCCTATGCCAGCGGCAAATCTCTGGAGGAGTACATCGAGGGCTTTGAAGAGATGGGCATTCCCGTCAAGCTGAACATCAACATGCTGGAGGGCAAGGAAGGGTATAGCCGCTGCATCGACCTGCTGGGGGATGTGCCAGTGGTCAGCTTTGCGCCCCGGTTTTTCGACTACAACAAGCTTCTCATGAAGCGGGTCATTGATATTGTGGGCGCTTTGGTGGGGCTGGTGATCACGGCAGTGGCGGCCATTTTTGTGGTGCCTGCCATCAAGCTGGAGTCCCCCGGTCCGGCGGTGTTCCGCCAGAAACGGGTGGGCAAGAACGGACGTTACTTCTACATCTATAAGTTCCGCTCCATGTACCAGGACGCCGAGGAGCGCAAGGCGGAGCTGATGGAGAAAAACGAGATGAAGGGGCAGATGTTCAAGATGACCGATGACCCCCGGGTCACCAAGGTGGGCAAGTTCATCCGCTCCACCAGCATTGACGAGCTGCCCCAGTTCTGGAACATCCTCAAAGGTGAGATGAGCTTGGTGGGTACCCGCCCGCCCACGGTGGAGGAATTTAAGCACTATGAACCCCGACACAAGCGCAGACTGAGCATGAAGCCGGGTCTCACCGGCCTGTGGCAGGTGAGTGGGCGCAGCGACATCGAGGACTTTGAGGAAGTGGTGCGCCTGGATGTGGAGTACATCGATAACTGGAACTTGCAGTTGGATGCCAAGATCCTGCTCAAGACGGTGGTCGTGATTTTCAAAAAGGTTGGGGCCAAATAAGTGGTGTGCCCAACGCAAAGCTAAGGATGGAAATAGGAGTGAAGAAACATGAAGCAGTACGATTACATTTTGGTGGGCAGCGGCTTGTTCTCCGGTGTCATCAACTACCTGGCCCAGCAGCAGGGTAAGAAGTGTCTGGTGGTGGAGCGCCGGGATCACATGGGTGGCAACGTGTACTGTGAAGATGTGGAGGGCATCCACGTGCACAAGTACGGCGCCCACATCTTCCACACCAGCAACAAGAAGGTGTGGAACTTTGTCAACGATCTGGTGGAGTTCAACCGTTACACCAACTCTCCCATCGCCAACTACAAGGGCGAGATTTACAACATGCCCTTTAACATGAACACCTTCAGCAAGATGTGGGGCGTGCGCACCCCTCAGGAGGCCAAGGCCAAGATCGACGAGCAGCGTGCTGTCATTCAGGGCGAGCCTCGCAACCTGGAGGAGCAGGCCATCAGCCTGGTGGGAACTGACATCTATCAGAAGCTGGTCAAGGGCTACACCGAGAAGCAGTGGGGCCGTGACTGCAAGGAGCTGCCCAGCTTCATCATCAAGCGTCTGCCTGTGCGCTTTACCTACGACAACAACTATTTCAACGACGCCTACCAGGGCATTCCCATGGGCGGCTACAACGTGCTTATTGACAAGCTCTTTGAGGGCGCTGACGTGGAGTTGGGGGTGGACTTTCTCCAGAACCGTGAAAAGTACGAGGCTTTGGGTGAGACCATCATCTATACCGGCGCCATTGACGCCTACTATGACTACTGCTTCGGCAAGCTGGAGTACCGCACCGTGCGCTTTGAGACCGAGGTGCTGGACACCGACAACTACCAGGGCGTGGCCGTGGTCAACTATACCGACCGGGAGACTCCCTATACCCGTGTCATCGAGCACAAGCACTTTGAGTTTGGCACCCAGCCCAAGACCGTTATCTCCAAGGAGTACTCCACCGATTGGCAGGAGGGCATGGAGCCCTATTACCCCGTCAACGACGAGCGCAATCAGGATCTCTACCAGAAGTATGCCCAGAAGGCAGCCCAGGAGAGCCACGTCATCTTTGGCGGACGTCTGGGCGAGTACAAGTACTACGACATGGACAAGGTTATTGAGTCTGCCATGAATCTGTGGGAGCGCATCCAGAAATGACGTGCACCATTGTCGTAGCCACCCATAAAGCCTACCGGATGCCCCAGGATCCCTGCTATTTGCCCCTCCACGTGGGCAAGGCGGGGAAGGAGAGCATCGGCTTTGCCGGGGATGACACGGGAGCGAATATTTCCGCCAAGAATCCCTATTACTGCGAGCTCACCGGCCTGTACTGGCTGTGGAAAAACAACACCTCGGACTACAAGGGGCTGGTGCACTACCGCCGCCACCTGGGCGGCGGTACGGGGGGCAAAGACCCCTGGCAGCGCATTCTCACCCAGAAGCAGCTGGAGCAGATACTGGCGACCAGCGATGTGCTGCTGCCCAAAAAACGCCGCTATTACATTGAGAGCCTCTACTCTCACTATGCCCATACCCACTACGCAGAGCATTTGGATATCACTCGGCAGATTCTCCAAGAAAGCTGCCCGGAGTATGTGCCTGCCTTTGACCGAGTCATGCGCCGCACCTGGGGCCATATGTTCAACATGTTCGTCATGTCGCGGGAAAAGTGCGATGCCTATTGTGCCTGGCTGTTCCCCATTTTGGAGCAGCTGGAGGGGCGGGTGGATTACCGGAGCCTGGATTCCTTCCAGGCTCGCCTCTTTGGACGGGTCAGTGAGCTGCTGCTGGATGTGTGGCTGGAGACCCAGGGGTACGCCTACCGGGAGCTCCCGGTGGTGTCCATGGAGCCGGTAAACTGGTGGCGCAAGGGAACCTCCTTTTTGCGGGCCAAGTTTTCCGGCAAAAAGTACGGCTCCAGTTTTTAAACCCGTGGATGGAGAAATGGAATGGAAGAAAAACGGATACAAGTCAGCGTGGTGGTGCCGGTGTATCAGGTGCCGCTGGAGCTGCTGCAGCGGTGTCTGGACAGTTTGAAGGCTCAGACGCTGCATGAAATCGAAGTGTTGTTGGTCTTTGACGAGCCGGCCAGGAGCTATCTGCCTGTGGTGGAGAAGTACCGGGGGGTGTTGGACCTTCATGTGCTGGAACAGGCCCATGGGGGCGTGTCAGCGGCTCGAAACCTGGGAATGTCTCACGCCCGGGGAACCTGGGTTTCCTTTGTGGATTCCGACGACTGGATTAACCCGGACATGCTCTCTGGCATGGCTGGGGAAGGAGAGAGCCAGCAGGCGGACATCGTCATGGCCCAGCACGTCATGGAATATGGCACGGTGTCTCAGCCACGTACCTATCTGCCCCAGCCTCACCTGTTTGAAGGGGAGGAAAAGAGGCAGTTTGAGTGTGATGTGCTCAAGCCCCAGACCGGGGCGGGCTTTGTTACCGCAAAACTCTTCCGTCGCAACATGCTGGAGGAGGGGAATCTACGCTTCCGGGAGGACCTGTCCGCCGCGGAGGACGCGGAGTTCATGTTCCGCGCTGCGTGCCAAGCACGGCGCATCCTGTGCCTGCCCCAGAACGTATATCACTACTGGTTCAACACAGGGTCGGCGGTGCGGGCCTACCGTCCCGACTATGCCCAGCGGTACATGCGTTCCATGGAGGCCATCCAGGCGGACTTGGAGGCCATGGGAGATCGGGAGTATTGCCGGGACGCCTATGACAGCTGCGTGCTCTATCATTTGCTGCTCATTGCTGTCAACGACTCCTTCCACCCGGGCAATGGGCTCAGTGGCGCGGCTCAGCGGCGGGCTTTTCGGGCCATGGTGGCACAGCCCATCTTTGCCAAGGCATTGAAGCACATCCATTACGGAGATTTCTCCACCACTCGGAAAATCACCCTGTTGTGCTTGCAACTGCGGTGCTACTTTGGTGTGGAACTCATTGCCAAGGTGCGCCACTGGCAGTTCCACAGATACGCAGGGAAGTAAAGGACGAGACCATGAAGAAGGTATTGGTATTTGGTATGACGGAAAACCCCGGCGGGGTGGAGAGCGTCATCATGAATTACTATCGGGCCATCGACCGCAGTCAGGTGCAATTTGATTTCCTGTGCAATTCTCAGACGGTGGCCTATGAGGATGAAATTCGATCCCTGGGTGGCGAGATCTACAAGATTCCCGCCCGTCGGGACGGACGAGGGGCCTTTGCGCAGGCGTTGGACCAGTTGATGGCCGCTCACGCCAAGGAATATTGTTCCATTTGGGTCAATGTGTGCAGTCTGGCCAACATCGACTATTTGAAAGCAGCCAAGAAGTACGGCATCCCCAAGCGCATCATTCACTGCCACAACGCCGACAACGGAGATAGCTTCCTGCGGGGACTGCTGCACCGATACAACCGGGGTGTGGTGCGGAAGGTGGCCACGGATTTCTGGTCCTGTTCAGATGAGGCGTCCAAATGGTTTTTTGGCGCCGATATTGTGGGCCATCCCCGGTATCGGGTAATCCCCAACGCCATTGACGGCACACGGTACACTCCCAATGAGGCGCAACGAAAGGAATACCGCCGCTTGTTGGGGGTGGAAGACGCTCTGGTGGTGGGCCATGTGGGCCGCTTCCACTTCCAGAAAAACCACAATTTCCTGCTCCAGGTTGTGGCGGAAATGAAGCGCTTGGAGCCCAAAACCCGGCTGTTGCTGGTGGGGCAGGGCAGTGAGATGGAACCCATCCGAGCCTTGACGGCCCAACTTGGTTTGGAGGACACCGTCCAGTTCTTGGGGGTGCGCTCTGACCTGGAAGGGCTGTACCAGGCCATGGACGTATTTGTGTTCCCCTCCAAGTTTGAGGGGTTGGGCGTGGTGCTGCTGGAGGCTCAGGCCAACGGCCTACCCTGTGTCACCTCCGACGTGGTACCCCACCAAGTAAAAATCAATGACAACCTGCACTTTTTGCCCCTGGAGGACGGGGCCCAGAAGTGGGCGTCTTTCATTCTGAACCAGGCTGTGCGCCAGGGTAGGGTGGGGCAGGAGCAGTTCATGAACTCCCCCTATAACATGGCCCGACAGGCACGACTGGTGCAGGGGCTGTTGAGCGAATGAGGGAACGGACTATGAGACGATATTGCATTGTGGAGCGGGACTCCCATGAGTTCCACGCCGGGTCCAAGGCACGCAACGATGTGGGCCAGATCCTTACCCAACAGGGATGGACGGCCCTGCCGGTACACCGCAGCCAAGGCAAGGGGATTCCGGACAAACTGAAGATGGCAGCGGTGACTTGGATGGAGTGGAGGAAGGTGTCCCGCACCGTGGCGCAAGGGGATACCTTGCTGGTGCAGTACCCTTTGGACATGTATCCCAAGGTCAGCCGTCTGGCCATTCCCTTCCTGCGCAGCATGAAGGAGAATGGGGTTCAGATCATCATGCTCATTCACGACCTGGACAGCCTGCGGGGCATCGAGGGCAATGGAGAGCGTCAGTTTTTGGAGACGGCCGATGTGCTGGTGGCCCACAACCAGGTGATGGCGGAGTATTTGTGCGAGCGGGGCTACGGGGATAAAGCCATCCGAACCCTGGGCCTGTTTGACTATCTGGCCCAGGATGTCAGCGCAGCCTGCAACACCGGCGACCCCTGGGAGGTGGTGGTGGCAGGCAATCTGATGCCCAACAAGGCTGGATATGTCTACCGCCTGGATCAGCTGGACTCCAAGGTGCGCTTCCGCCTCTACGGCCCCAATTATCAGCAGGGTGCACCCCAGGCTGGGGTGAAATACTGCGGCCAGTTTCCCCCTGAGCAGCTGCCCCAGGTACTGCGGGGAGGCTTTGGACTGGTGTGGGACGGTGATCGGATTGAGACCTGTTCCGGTGTGTACGGCCAGTATCTGGAGTATAACAACCCCCATAAGACGTCGTTGTACTTGGCTTGCGGTCTGCCGGTGATTGTATGGGATCGCTCTGCCATTGCCACCTACGTGGTGGAGCATCGCTTGGGAATCGCGGTGGGTAGCTTGGCAGAGTTGCCTCGGCGGCTGCAACACATGAGCCGGGAGGAGTACGCTGCTCTGTGCCAGGGAGCCCGGGAGATGGGAGAGCGGCTGCGCCGGGGCGATATGCTCCGCCGTGCCCTTCGAGGCCATCCTGGCGCCGAGGATGAGGTGAGTGGATGAAGACCAAGGACGTTGTGCGCCCAAATCTGTTCTGGTGCGCTTTTTTGCTCTATTTGGTGGCGACTACCCTGCAATTTAGCATGATTACGGAGCTGTCGGCTGTGGCTAAGGTGCTCACCTTGGCTCGCTATCTTTCCTTTGCTCTGGCAGGGGTGAAAATTTTGTGGGACTGGGTGCTGCTGGGCCTGGGAGAGGGGAAACGGTGGTCCCTCACCCGTGAGGCCATAGGCTGTGCTTTGAAATACGCATTTCTAGGCGGGATTGTGCTGGTGGCAGTGGTTACTTCCAAGGATACGCTTCCCTTGTTTGTGCTAGCTCTTCTGCTGGCCTCCAAAGATGTGGAACTGGACCGGATTTTTGCGTTGGCGCTGCCGGCCCAGATGGCCGCTCTCGCGCTGGTATTTGTCTTGACTCTGCTGGGGGTGCTCCCGGACTTGACCTATGTGCGGGAGGATGCCACCGTGCGCCACTCCCTGGGATTTACCTATCCCACGGTGGTGATGACCTACTTCTTTTTCCTGTTGGTGTGGGCCATGTGGCGGCGCAAGAAAGGCATTTCGCCTCTGGTGGGCGTGGTGCTGCTGGCTGTCAACGGAGGACTGTACTACCTCACCGATGCCCGCAATGGGTTTTTGATCTCCTGTGTGGTGATTGTGGTGGAGATGATCCTGGGGCAGCGCCACCGATGGGAGAACTGGGCCAAGTGCCTGAGAGAGACTCGGGCGTGCCAAGTGGTGTGCCGGGTGGTGCGGTTTGGCTATGAATACTGCGCGGTGATCCTGTGCGTTTTGTTGGCGGGGCTGTGTATCCTCTATCCCGCTCAGCCGGCGGCGATGCTCAACACACTGCTCTCCGACCGCATTCGGCTCACCGCCCAGGCGGCTGCCAACTATGGCATCCACGTTTTGGGCAACTCCATCCAGTGGGTGGGATATGGCGGACGTATAGATTGGGAGTCCATTGGCTCCAGCTACAATTTTGTGGACTGCTCCTATTCTTTGACGTTGTTCAACTATGGCGTGATCTTCTCTGCCTTGGTGCTGGTGTTGCTGGTGCTGTTGGGCAAACGGCTGTACAAACAGGGGAACTGGAACCACTGCTTCCTCTATCTCATGGTGTTGGGATGTTGCTTCATTGAGCCGCGACTGCTGGAAATTCACCTGAATCTCATTTTGTTTGCAGCGGCTCCTCTGCTGTACACCTGTCCCAAGTGGCTGGGAGGGAAAAGGTAAGTATGGCCCGCATACAGTCGGTAAAATTTAATTTTGTCATGAACAGCATCCTCACGGTGTCTGCCATGATTTTCCCCATCATCACCTACCCCTATGTCACTGGTATTCTGGGGCCCCAGGGGATTGGTACGGTGTCCTTTGCCAACTCGGTGGTGACCTATTTCTCTATGTTTGCCCAGCTTGGCATTCCCACCTATGGCATTCGGGCCTGCGCCAAAGTGCGAGACAACCGGGAGGAGCTGTCCCGGGTGACCCAGGAGATTTTGATCATCAACCTGATTACCTGTGTCATCTCGTATGTACTGTTTTTCATCACTGTGCAGGCTGTTCCCCAGTTGCGGGAGGAGAAGACCCTGTATCTGGTGATGAGCACCATGATCTTCTTCAACAGCATTGGGGCAGAGTGGCTGTATAAAGGCATGGAGCAATACCACTACATCACCCTGCGCTCGGTGCTGTTCAAGTTCATCGCCCTGGTGGGCATGTTTCTGCTCATTCACCAACCGGGGGACTACGTCATCTACGGCGGCATTACCATTTTTGCCTCTGTGGGCTCCAACCTCCTGAACCTGATCAATTTGAAGTGGCTGGTGGATGTGCGCCCTGTGGGGAACTACAACTTCCGCCGCCACCTGCGACCCATCTTCGTGTTTTTCGCCATGTCGATTGCCACCACGGTGTACACCAACATGGACAACGTGATGTTGGGATTTCTCAAAGGCACCACGGAAAATGGCTACTATGATGCTGCGGTGAAAATCAAGAACATTCTGGTGGGCGTGGTGGCATCGTTGGGCACAGTGTTGCTGCCCCGAGTGTCCTACTACGTGGAGCAGGGGGCAAAACAGGCCTTTGCCCGCATGACGGAGCGGGCGTTGCGCTTTGTCTTTTTGGTGTCGGTGCCTCTGTGCCTGTACTTTATTCTCTTTGCCCGCCCGTCTATTTACCTGTTGTCAGGTGAGGCCTTTGAAGCTTCCATTTTGCCCATGCAGCTGATCATGCCTACCCTGGTGTTCATTGGCCTGAGCAACATCATGGGAATTCAGATTCTGGTGCCTACCGGCCGGGAAAAACAGGTGCTGTATTCGGAGATCGCCGGAGCGGTGGTGAATGTGATTGTCAACTCCATGCTTATTCCCAACTTGGGCGCTGCGGGAGCTGCCATTGGCACAGTGCTGGCGGAAATTACGGTGCTGGCGGTACAGGTCATGGCTCTGAAAGGGGAGATTCTCCCCGCTTTGGGAAAAATCCCATATCTTCGCACCTGTGTAGCCGTGGCTGGTGCCACGGCAGCGGTGTGGTGGCTGATGGGAAGTTCGCTGCACCCACTGGTGGTGCTCATGGCCTCTGCAGTACTTTTTTTCTCCGCCTATGGGGTGCTTTTGTTGCTCATGGGGGAGCGGATGGCACGGGAAATCTGGTCCCAGGTGTGGGAAAAGACCGTGGGAAAAGTGTTGAAAAAGTAAATAGAATCTGGTATAATTCGTTGGATAAATACCAGCGAGGACAAAAGGAAGCTGGCGCATCCCGCCAGCTTCTCTTTTTTGGGAGGGAACCCAGTGTCTGAGATCAAATTATTTGTATGCTGTCACCAGGCCGGCCAGCGAGTTCCGGCCCATCCCCTTCTGTGCCCGGTTCAGGTGGGGGCGGCATTGGCACAAGAGCATTTTCCCGGCTTTGCCCACGACGACGAAGGGGAGAACATTTCGCAGAAAAACCGCTCCTATTGTGAACTCACCGCCCATTACTGGGCGTGGAAAAATGTGCAGGCGGGCTACTACGGATTTTTCCACTACCGCCGCTACCTGTATCTGGACGAGCACGCCAAGCGGCCCTATCGTCTGGCAGGGGAGCTGACGGCGGAAACCCTGGAGCCTCTGGGCTTGGACCAGCTGGGAAGCTGGCTGGAGGGGAAGGACTGCGTGGTGCCTCTGGGGGAGGACATGCACATCTCGGTGCGGGAGCATTACGCCAAGGCCCCCTATCACCACGGCAAGGATTTGAAGCTGGTGGAGGAGATCGTGGCGGAGCAGCATCCGGACTATGTGCCCGCCATGGAGGAGTACTTCTCCGGCACAATGTGCTATTTTGGCAATATCTTTATCATGAAAAAGCCCCTGTTTGACCAGTATTGCGGGTGGCTTTTCTCCATTCTGGAGGAATTTGACCGCCGAGCGGACACCACCGGATATTCCACCCAGGAGTTGCGGGTGGACGGGTACCTGGCCGAGCGGCTGCTGGGGGTATACGTCACCCATCTGCGAAGCACACACCAGACCCAGGTGTTTGAGTTGCCTCGTGTGCAGTTTGAACCCGACCAAACCAAGCTGCGCAAGCGGCAGCTGCTCAACGCCCTGCTTCCCCCGGGAAGCCGTCGGCGGGCATGGGTGAAAAAGGGGAGAGGATGAGATACCATGGAACCCTGTGTGATTTCTGTGATTATCCCGGTATATAACATTCAGCAGCACCTGAGAGAGTGTTTGGACAGCGTGCTGGGGCAGAGTTATGCCAAGCTGCAGGTGATCTGCGTGGACGACGGCTCCACCGATGAGAGCCCTGCCATTTTGGAGGAATACGCCCGGAAGGACCCTCGGGTGCAGGTGATTCGGCAGGCAAACGCCGGACCTGGCGCGGCCCGTAACACCGGACTGGAGGCCGCAACGGGAGAATATCTGATTTTCTTGGACTCGGACGACTGGTTCGAGCCCCATTTTCTCCAGCGCATGGTGGACACAGCCCGGGAGACCGGGGCGGAAGTGACCATCTGTCGAGCGGTGGAGTTTGACACCAACTCCGGGCGGGAACTGCCCTCCGAGTGGATGATGAAAAAGCAGTACCTCCCCGGCAAGCTGGCCTTTGCGCCCCAGGAGATGGCCGACCACCTGTTTCAGTTCACCTATGGCATGCCCTGGGACAAGTTCTACCGCCGGGAGCTGCTGACCACTTCGGGCATCCGCTACCCGGCCTTGAAAAACTCCGAGGACCTGGCCTTTGTCTACCCCACTCTGTTGGCGGCAAAGCGGCTGGCCGTGGTGGATGAGGTGCTCATTCATCACCGTATCAACCGCATGGCCTCGGTGTCCAACAGCCGCTGCGGCCAGCCAGAGGCCCCCTATGAGGCTTTCCAGATCGTCAAGGAGTATCTGGAACAGCACCAGCTCATGGACACCTACCGCCGCAGTTTCCTCAACTGGGCCATGGAGTTTTTGGTCTGGCACATCAGCAACATGTCCCAGCGGGACATTCAAAAGCAATATCTCAACACCCTGCGCCACCAGTGGCTGCCCCAGCTGCATTTTGAGGAGCATCCCGCCAGCTACTACGAGAGCAAGAGCTGCTACGCCAAGTATCTATTGGCCCGGTATGCCCCTTATCCCGTGTTTGCTGCTGTGGTGAAGGTCTACAAAAAAGCCAAAAGTGGGGTGCAGTAAGCATGGAGAACATTCAAATTTCCGTGATTATTCCGGTCTATAATACGGAAGCCCACTTAAACACCTGTCTGGACGGGGTTTTGAGCCAAAATATCCCCCACCTGGAGGTCATCTGTGTGGACGATGGTTCCACCGACCGCAGTCTGGAGGTACTCCGCGCATACGCCGCCCGTGACAGCCGGGTGGTGGTACTCACCCAGCAAAATTCCTTTGCAGGGGTGGCACGCAACCACGGCCTGGAGATGGCAAAGGGGGAGTACGTGGCCTTTTTGGACTCGGATGACCAATTTCTGCCCGGAGCCTTGGAGGGGCTGTATGCCCAGGCCAAGGAACATGACCTGGACGTGATCAAGGCGGGCTTTTCCTATGTGGAGCCAGGGGGAGAGCCCTACACCACCCTGTACTCCACCTTGAGCTGCATCGGCAAGGGTCAGGCCAAGCGTGTGATGCGCTTTGCTGACTTGCCCCTGCGGCTACTGCAAGTGCCCGACGTGCCCTGGAATGGCCTATACCGCCGGGCATTTTTGGAGCAAAACCACATCCGCTTCAACAACCTCCGGTGCATCAACGACCACTCCTTCTGGATTGCCTGTCTCATCCACGCTCAGCGGCTCATGGTGACCCACACCCCCGTAGCCTGCTACCGAGTGGAGCAGAGCACTTCTCTGGTGGGGCGCAAGGCGGCCCATTTTCACTGCCAGCTGGAGTCCTATGGAATCGTCCGGGAGATGGTGAAGAATCTGCCGGACAAGCTGCGCCGCGCCGTCATGCGCAACGAGCTCAACGGCATGTTTGGCTGGTATGAGCGGCTGCGCCCCCAGGCCCCCGACGTGGAGGGGCTGGACCGACAGGTGGCGGAGTTTTTGAAGCAGTTGGACGAGGAAGAGGTGGGGGTGAAGTTCCTCCGCTCCTTCTCCTATAGCGGTTCCTATTTCTCCCTGCGCTACGGCCAGTCTGCCCCCAAGCGCCCCAACCCCCTGGTGCGGGCGGTGAGCTGCTGGCAGGACCACGGGTGGAAATACACCTGGGAGAAGCTGCGCTCGAAAGGAGAACAGACATGGGTGCGATAAAAAATGCTATGAAAAAGATTTTACCGCCTCCGGTATCTGCATTCAATCGGGAAGTGGAGCGGCTGCTGGAAGCTCAGGAGAAAAGTGCACAGCTGGTGGCCCAGTTGTCCTTGCAACTGGAAGAACAGAAACGGCAAATCGCCCATTTGGAGGCCCAGGTGGAGAAGTGCGCGTCCCTGTCTGCCTCCATCCAATGGAAGCAGACCAAGACCCTGGAAAAGGTGGAGCGGGTGCGCAAGACGGTGTCCCAAGTGCATGGCAGTGTGGAAAATTACCAGTACTACGCCAATCTGAGCCCGGAAGCCTATCGCTCTGAGCTGCAAGAGTGGTTTTTCGATTTGATGGGCCGGAAGTTGAACCTGGACAATCCCAAGACCTACAACGAGAAAATTCAGTGGCTCAAGTTGTATGACAGCACACCCTTGAAAACCCGTTTGGCGGACAAATACCTGGTGCGGGATTGGGTGAAGGAGAAGATCGGAGAGCAGTATCTGGTGCCCCTGCTGGGAGTGTGGGACTCTTTTGACGAAATCGACTTTGATGCTCTGCCCCAGCGCTTTGTCCTCAAGGCCAATCATGGCTGTGGATGGAACCTGATCGTCAAGGACAAAAGCCAGCTGGACCTGGAGGATGCGCGGGAGAAGTTCAACACCTGGATGGGCCTCAACTACGCCTTCTGCAACGGGTTTGAGCTGCACTACATGAACATTCCCCCCAAGATCATTGCAGAGGAGTATCTGGAAAACAACGACCAGGACCTGTACGACTATAAGGTGTTTTGCTTTGCAGGAAAGGCCCTGCACGTGATGCATGTGACAGATCGAAGCGTGGGGAGAAAAATGACCTTCTACGACACCCAGTGGCAGATGCAGACCTTTGCCCAGGGCAGTCTCATCGGCCATGAGGCGGCGCCTCGGCCCCAGCGCCTGGAGGAGCTGATAGAGGTGGCAGAAAAGCTGGCACAGGGGTTTGCCCATGCGCGGGTGGACTTCTATGTGCTCAACGATGGGACACTGAAGTTTGGAGAACTGACTTTCACCCCGGCCAGCGGCACCTGCCAGTGGAATCCGCCCCAGCTGTACGGCGATTTGATCGTGTTGCCGGAGAAAAGCCCGGTGCCGGTGCTGAAACCGTGACCGGATGCAGCATGGAATGAACAAAGAAGAATGGAGAAGAGAAATGGAACCTAAGGTTTCGGTGATTATCCCGGTATATAACGTGGAGCAGTACCTGGGGGAGTGCCTGGACAGCGTGCTGGAGCAGACCCTTCGGGACATCGAGGTCATCTGCGTGGACGACGGCTCCACCGACCGCTCTTTGGAGATTTTGCGGGAGTACGAGAAGCGCGACTCCCGGGTGAAGGTACTCACTCAACCTAACACCAATGCCGGAGCAGCCCGCAATCACGGCTTGAAGTACGCCAAGGGCAAGTACCTGTCCTTTTTGGATTCGGACGACTTCTTTGAAGCGAACATGCTGGAAAAGGCATACCAGCGATGTGAGCGGGATGACCTGGAGATTGTGGTGTTCCGCTCGGACCAATACGTGCAGCAGACCAAGAAGTACCAGCCTGCGCCCTGGACCATTCGCAAGGAGCTAATCCCGGCCAAAGACGTGTTTTCTTTCCGAGAGATTCCCAAAGACCGTCTGAAATGCTTTGTGGGCTGGGCCTGGGATAAGCTGTTTTTGCGCAGCTTTGTGGAGGAGCACCAGTTGACATACCAGGAGCAGCGCACCACCAACGATATGTTCTTTGTCTTTGCCGCCCTGAGCCAGGCCCAGCGGATCGGCACCATGGAGGACATCCTGGCCCACCAGCGGAAAAACTCCACCGGCACTCTGTCGGTGACCCGGGAAAAATCTTGGGACTGCTTTTACCATGCCCTCAACATGGTCTCCGACTTTTTGAAAAAGACGGGGACCTGGGAGTGGATGGAGCAGGATTTTGCCAACTATACCCTCAACGCCACATCGTGGAATCTGTCCACCATTGCAGAGCCGGCCCGGAAAAAGCTGTACGACAAATTGCAGAAGGAGTGGCTGTTCGAGTTTGGTGTCCATATCCACCCGGCGGAGGACTATTACAACCAGACGGAATATCAAACGGCGTTGCGGGTTATGGCCCTGCCCTATGATACTTACTTCGAGAAAGAGCCGGAGGAATCTATGGCTGTGGCTCCCTTGGCGGAGAAGACTGTGGTATCTGTGCTCGTTCCCTCGTGCTTGGGGGCCGGATCCGTGGAGGAGACCTTGAAGAGCCTGTGCGCCCAGACCATGGAGGGTGTGGAAATTCTCTATGTGGACGGGGGCAAGGACCAGGCCGCTGTGGAAGCGGTGGTGGCGGTGGCGGCCCTGGACCCCAGAGTGAAGGTGATCCACGGGGGTCAGGATTTGGAAAGCCAGTTCAAGGCTGGCCTCCAGGCTGCCGCAGGCGCCTACGTCGGAATGGTACGCCCTGGCGATTGGGTCAAACCCAATATGTATGAGGAACTCTGGGAGGCTATGAAAGCTGCCGATGTTCCGGTGATTTTGGCCGATTGCTTCCAGTTCCAGGGGGATAAGGGAAAGCCCACGCTGGAATATTGCAGAATGAGCACCCATGGGGAGGCCTACGGGACGGTACTCAGTCCCAGCCAGTACCCACAGGTGTTTTGGCAGGGCCAGGATATCTGCTGTGGCATGATGGACCGGACGCTGCTGGACAAGGCCCTGGAGGGCCAGGTGCAGCAGTATCGGGATCTGTGGCTGCAGGTCTATGTCCAAGCCCAACGTCTGTTTGTCATGCGCAAGCCCTACTACTTGTGCCGCAGCCAGAATGGCAGCGGCGCCCAGCCAAGTAACAGCCAGCAGGTGAGCAACCTGCAAAAACAGGTGCGCCAGTTGCAACAGGAGATTCGAGACGTGCAGAGCTCTTGCTCCTATCGGATTGGACGGCTTCTCACCTTCCTTCCCCGCAAACTCCGAGGCGGGATGCGGTGTGTCCGGGAAAACGGCGTGGCATACACCTTGGGAAGATTCAAACAGAAGCTATTGGGCTAAGAGCAGTTGGTAGGAGAAGATAGAAAAGAAAGGTTGGATGACTCCCCGCAGCAACGGGGGAGTGTATGGTGAAGAACATGAGTGACGAATTGCAAAGAGTTTCCAAGACAGAGCAAGGCGGGGAAACCTCCGCTCCGGTGCTGTCGGTGATTATGCCCTCCCTCAACGTGGGAGCATACATCGAGGAATGCGTGGAAAGCGTGTGTCGGCAGACCTTGCAGGATATCGAGATTCTGTGCGTGGATGCCGGCTCCACCGACGGTACCCTGGAGAAGATCCAGGCTTTTGCCCAGAAAGATCCCCGGGTTCGCATCATCCATTCGGACAAGAAAAGCTACGGCTATCAGATGAACCTGGGCCTGGATGCAGCCAGAGGCGCGTACATCGGTATCGTGGAGACGGACGACTGGATCGAACCGGATATGTTTGAATCCATGTACCGGGCTGCCAAAGAGCACAACGCAGATGTGGTCAAGTGCAATTACTACTGGTACACGACCCAACAGGGCAAGCAGTCCAAACCCTTTGAGAATCTGGCCAAGTGCACATACGGGAAGGTATTTTGTCCCCGCACCGACGACCGGACTATTTTTACCACCACCCCCGCCATCTGGAGCGGTATCTATGCCAAGGACATGCTGACCCAGCAAGGCATCCGGTTCCACGAGACGCCCGGGGCTTCCTTCCAGGACACATCGTTCCACTTTATGGTGTGCACGGTGTCCCAACGGTGCTTGCTGCTGGATCGCTACCTCCACCACTACCGCAAGGACAATGCCGGGTCTTCGGTGCACTCCAAGGGCAAGGTGTTCTGCGTCAGTGATGAGATGCACTACTATGAGCGGTTTTTGGAGGAGCATCCCCAGTACAAGGAGGACATTTATTCCTTCTACCTGGCTCTCAAGTACGAGAAGTACCGCTGGAACTACTCCAGACTGATGCCGGAAAATCAGTGGGAGTTTATGTACCTGATGCACACGGAGTTTGAGGCCGCGTGGAAGGCGGGACTGCTGGATCGCAACCAGTTCTCCGCCGAAACATGGGAGCAGGTCAGCACCTTGGCCACCACTCCGGTGCGGTATTACCGCAACACCTGCAAGGTGTACTCCGCACGCCCGGAATTTCATCAGATTTTCCAGGATGAGCTGTTGGTGGAAAGCCAGATCAAGCACCCCAAGGTGTCTGTGATTGTGCCTATTTACAACACGGAGGACTACATTGGGGAGACGTTGGACAGTGTGTTGAACCAGACCTTTCCCGAGGTGGAAGTGGTGTGCGTCAATGACGGCTCCACCGACGGGACCATGGACATTCTCACCGCTTACGCCAAACGAGACCCCCGCATCACCCTCATCAGTCAGGCCAACCAAGGACAGTCCACCGCGCGCAATGCCGCCCTGCGCCATGCCAAGGGTGAGTACGTGATGTTTTTGGACAGCGACGATATGCTGGACCTGAGCGGGGCAGAGGTGCTCTACCACAGAGCCCAGCGAGATGGGTTGGATGTGTTGTACTATGATGGAAGATCCATCTACGAAACGGAAACCCTGAAGAAGAACCATCCCTTCTATGAGACGGCTTACGAGTACGATGCCGATGTGCCCGATGTGCTCACAGGGCGTGATCTGTTTTTGATGATGAGGAGGGACCGGAAGTACCGGGTGTCCCCGTGTCTGGGCCTGTACCGCCGGGAATACTTGATGGAGCATCAGGTTACGTTCAAAGAGGGCATTGTGCATGAGGACAACCTGTTCAGCATGGTGACCATTCTTCCGGCGCAGCGGGTGTCCCATGTCCGGGATCAGATTCTCATCCGTCGGGTGCGGGAGGGATCTACCATGACGGTGCAGAAAAACTTCATGCACCTGTATGGCTACCTGGTTTGCTTGCAGGAAATCACCCGGTTTATTCAGGCCCAGCCCTATGATGAGGAACTGTACACCGCAGTGTCCGAGGAATTGGACAACATTATGCGGTGTATGCGCGGGGACTTTGCCAAGATTGCCGACACCCAAGCGTGTATCAAGAAGTTCTCTGCGGTGGAACGGCTGATGCTGGACAGCATCCTGTACGGCAAGAACGCGCCCAAGCAGGTGGATGGAGAAGCGGCTCTCATCCGCGCCTCCATGACCTATCGCATCGGCAGCTTCTTCACCTTTATTCCTCGCAAGATTCGGGGTGGCATCCGCTGCTTCCAGGAGCATGGCATGGACTACACCGTCCGCCGTTTCAAGGAAAAAATTGCACATAAGTTTGGGAGATGACAGGAATGAACATTGCCATTGCCGGAACCGGCTATGTAGGTCTGGCAAACGCCATTTTGTTGGCCCAGCATCACCACGTCACTGCGGTGGATTTGGTGCAGGACAAAGTGGACGCCATCAATGCCAAAATCTCTCCGCTGGTGGATGCGGAGATTGAGGACTATCTCAAAAATAAGAACTTGGACTTGACCGCCACCACCGACGGAGAGGCAGCGTACGCCCAGGCGGATTACGTCATTGTCTCCACCCCCACCAACTACGACCCGGTGAAAAACTACTTTGACACCTCTTCGGTGGAGAGCGTGGTGCGCCTGGTGATGCAGGTCAATCCCAACGCCATCATTGTGGTGAAATCCACCGTGCCGGTGGGCTTTACCCTGGGCCTGCGAGAAAAGCTGGGGTGTGAGAACCTGATTTTCTCTCCGGAGTTTCTCCGGGAAGGTCGGGCCCTCTACGACAATCTGTACCCCTCTCGCATCATCGTGGGTGCGCCTTTGGACGATTCTCGCTTGAAGCAGGCGGCGGAGACCTTTGCCGGACTGCTGGCGGAGGGAGCGGAGAAAGAGGATATTCCCATCCTCATCACCAACCCCACTGAGGCGGAGGCGGTGAAACTGTTTGCCAACACCTATCTGGCTCTTCGCGTGTCTTTCTTCAACGAGCTGGACACCTACGCTGAGGTGCGTGGGCTGGACAGCCGCCAGATCATTGAGGGCATCGGTTATGACCCCCGCATCGGCAACTACTACAACAACCCCTCCTTTGGTTACGGTGGTTACTGCCTGCCCAAGGACACCAAGCAGCTGCGGGCCAATTACGACCAGGTGCCCAACAACATCATTTCCGCCATCGTGGATGCCAACCACACCCGCAAAGACTTCATTGCCGAGCGGATCCTGGAGAAGGCGGGCTACTACGGCCCCCACGGAGAGGGGAGAGACGGCACCCCCGGCAACCCCTGTGTGGTGGGCGTGTACCGTCTGACCATGAAGGCCAATTCGGACAATTTCCGCCAGTCCAGCATCCAGGGCGTGATGAAGCGGCTGAAGGCCAAGGGGGCTGAGGTGGTCATCTATGAGCCCACCTTGAAGGAGGACACCTTCTTCGGCAGTCGGGTCATTCGTGACTGGCAAGAGTTTGTGGACATGAGCCACGTCATTGTGGCCAATCGCTACACCAAGGATTTGGAGCCGGTGATGGACAAGGTGTACACCCGGGATCTCTACTTCCGAGACTAGGAGTTGCTATGATAGAAAAGCTGAAACGCCACCAGTTCCTCTTTGAGGAACTGGTGAAGCGAGATTTTATGAAGAAGTATAAGCGCACCGTGTTGGGCATGGCCTGGAGTGTGCTCTCGCCGTTGATGATGCTGTTGGTGATGCGCCTGGTGTTTACCCAGTTCTTTGGCCGGGGCATGGAGCATTACACCACCTATCTGTTTTGCGGCAACCTGATTTTTTCCTGCTTCAATGAGTCCACCAGCCAGGGCATGACCTCTCTGATGGGCAATGCCAACATCTTTACCAAGGTCAATGTGCCCAAGTACCTGTTTTTGCTGTCCAAAAACGTGCAGACCCTTATCAACTTTGGCTTGACGTTGGCGGTGTTCTTTGTCTTTTGTATCTTGGACCAGATTACCTTTACCTGGAAGTTCATCTTGCTGCTCTATCCGGTGCTGTGTCTGGTGCTGTTCAACATCGGCGTGGGTATGGTGCTGTCCGCTCTGTTCGTCTTCTTCCGGGACGTACAGTACCTGTGGACCATTTTCACCCAGCTTCTGATGTACATGTCCGCCATCTTCTACACCGTGGACATCTACTCTCCCCTGATGCAGAAGCTGTTTTACCTCAACCCGGTGTACACCTTCATCTCTTATTTCCGTAAGATCGTCATCTATGGGACCATCCCCACTCCGTGGCATCATGGGTTGATGCTGCTGTATGTGGTGTTGGCTCTGGGGATTGGATGCTTCATTTACAGGAAGTATAACACCCGGTTCCTGTACTACGTATGACAGAGCAAAGGAGTATCGAGATGAGGAAAACGGGAAAAAAGCAGTATGTGGTGTGGCTGGCGCTGGCGGTGGTGCTGCTGGTCCAGACTGTGATGATGGTGTATTTCGGCACACAAAAGTCGGGATATCACTTGGATGAAATGCTTACCTATGAGCTGTCCAATTACCCGGAGATGTATTTTTCCAGAACCGAAGGATTTGTGGGCAGTTGGGTGGATGGGCAGTTCTTCCAAGATGCCCTGACTGTGGACGGCCTGGGGGATTTGGACTACTCCATTGCCTATCGAAACCAGCAGAAGGATGTCCATCCTCCGCTGTATTACTTTATCATCCACACTGTATCTGCTCTGTTTGATGGCAGGTTGAGCAAGTGGGCCGGGATTCTTCCTAATATGCTGTGTTGTCTGCTGGCCACAGTGTTGCTCTATGCGGCGGCCAACCGATTGATGAAAAATCGGGCATTGGCTTTGATTACTGCAGCAGTGTGGGCGTGGAGCGTGGGCGGGATGAGCACAGCGGTATTCATTCGCATGTACGCCCTGCTCACATGTATCATCATGGCGTTGGTGTTGCTTCACTTGGAGGCCTTTGACAACGTGCGCCAAGGTGTGCTGAAGAAAACCACCATGGCGGGACTGTTTTTGGTCACCCTGATGGGAATTTTGACCCAATACTACTTTTTGATCATTTGCTTTTTCTTGTGCGGAAGCTTTTTCTTGTACCTGTGTATCAGCCGCAGATGGAAGTTGGTGCTGCAGTATGCAGTGGTGGAAGTGGCGGCCCTGTGCGCTGCGGTGGTGCTGTTTCCCACCATGCTCTACCACATCTTTGGCGGCTACCGAGGCGAAGAAGCGTTCAGCAACATGGTAGAGGGCGGGAACTTTCTGACCAGTATCAAAACCATTGGCACCGCCATCAGCAGACAGGTGTTGAACGGTTGGCTCAAAGAGGGCGTGTTGGTTTTGCTCCTCTTGCTGGTGGCCTATCTGGTGCGGAGCCGCATTGCGCCTCCCCGGCGAGGCCGCAGAGACAGCCAGGGCGAAAAGAAGGTGCCCCAGGGATGGACGGTCACGGATGGACTGGTGGCCACGGTGGCCGTGGTGGCCTTGGGATACTTTGCCATTGTGGCCAAGGTAGCCCCTTACAAGACGGATCGTTATTTCTTCGGTATCTACCCCTTGTTTGCGCTGTGCCTGGTGTACCTGACCTACCGGGTTTTGCTTCTGTGGGTAAAGAAGCCCCAGTGGTGCGTACTGGCTGTGGCTGTGTTGAGCTTGGGTATCACGGTGGCGTCTTATCAGATGCAGACGGTAAACTACATCTACGCCCCTTATCAGCAGCGCCAGGAGGCACTGGCCCCCTATGAAGGGTACCCGGTGGTGACCCTGACCATCTATGCGTCGGGGGATTACTCTGCGGATGTGTTTGCCATGGAGTTCCCCATGTTTTCTCAGGTCTATCGCTGTAAAAACGGGGATTATGCCGGCGTAAAACAGGCAGCGCAGACCCGAGATATCGGGGATGGATTCCTGCTATATGTACAAGACTACAAGAATATGACCCATGAAGCCATTCGCGAAGCGTTGGAACAGCAGGTGAAGCTGGATCAATTCGAACTTTTGACAGAGGCAGGATGCCGTGTCTATTTCTGCACTCTGGAGGAGGCCACACCATGACAATCACTGTAATCGTTCCTTGTTACAACGAGGAACAAGCGCTGCCATATTTCCTCCCTGAAATTCAGCGTGTGGCTCAGATCATGAGGGAGCAGTACGCCGCAGAGTTGGAGGTGTTGCTGGTCAACGATGGATCCAGAGACGGCACTCTGTCCCTGTTGCGCACCTATGCTCAGCAGTATGAAAATGTCCGTTATCTGTCCTTCTCCCGGAACTTCGGCAAGGAGGCGGCCATCTATGCAGGGCTGGAACACGCCAAGGGGGACTATGTGGCCATTATGGATGCGGACATGCAGGATCCCCCGGCGCTGCTGCCCCAGATGTATGAAATTCTCCAGAACGAGCCCTATGACTCCGTGGCCACCCGCCGGGTGGACCGGGCCGGGGAGCCTCCCATTCGCAGCTTTTTTGCCCGCGCCTTCTACAAGCTCATCAACCGCATTTCGGATGCGGACATTGTGGACGGCGCCCGAGACTATCGCCTGATGAAGCGGGCCATGGTGGATGCCATTTTGTCCATGAAGGAGTACAACCGTTTCTCCAAGGGCATTTTCGGCTGGGTGGGCTTCCGTACCAAATGGTTGCCTTATGAAAACGTGCAGCGGGTGGCGGGGGAGACCAAGTGGTCTTTCTGGAAGTTGTTTCTCTACTCCATTGAGGGTATTGTGGCCTTTTCCACCGCACCTCTGGCCATGGCCTCGGTATTCGGAATTCTCACCTGCCTGTGTGCCGCTCTGGCCCTGTGCTTTATCCTGGTGCGTACCATTCTGTTTGGAGACCCGGTGAGTGGATGGCCCAGCATGATGTGCGTGATGCTCTTTTTGGGAGGAATCCAGTTGTTGTCCATCGGTGTGATTGGTCAGTACCTGGCGAAGACCTATCTGGAAACCAAGCGTCGCCCCATCTACATCCTGCAAGAGAGCAGCGATGAGAACCAAGAGGATGAAGAGGTGTAACGATGAGTATTTTGGAAGTGAACAACGTCTCCATCCGGTATATGACGGGGGATTTCAAAGATATCGGCATCAAGGAGTACATCACCCGTCGTCTGCGAGGCAAGTACGAGGTGAAAAAGTTCTGGGCGGACAAGAATGTCACGTTTACCCTGGAAAAGGGAGATATGCTAGGCATCATTGGCACCAACGGAGCGGGAAAATCCACTCTCTTGAAAGCCATTTCCGGCATTATGGAGCCCACCGAAGGCTACGTTAAGCGGGAGGGCACCATTGCCGCCCTGTTGGAGCTGGCCAGCGGCTTCGATGGTGATTTGACGGTACGAGAGAACACCTATCTCCGTGGAGCCATGCTGGGCTACACCCGCAAGTTTATGAACGAGATGTACGACCAGATCATTGCGTTTGCCGATCTCAAGGAGTTTGAGGATCGCCCGTTCAAGCAGCTATCCTCGGGCATGAAGTCCCGTCTGGCCTTCTCCATTGCCTGTCTGGTTCAGCCGGACATCCTCATTCTGGACGAGGTTCTGTCTGTGGGTGACGGCGCCTTCCGGAAAAAGAGCGAGGAGAAAATGAAGGAGATCATCTATGGCGGGGCTACCTCCATTCTGGTCTCCCACTCTCTGGATCAGGTACGGGAGATGTGTACCAAGATTTTGTGGCTGCACAAAGGTCACCAGATTGAATTTGGCGACGATGTGCAGGGCATCTGCGACCGATACCAGGAGATGCTGGACGGAAAACGAAAGATTGAAGTCCCCGCCGATTAAGGCGGGGAGGAAATGGGCTGCGTCGTATGGCGTGGCCCGTTTTTTCTAGAATGTACCCAGAGAACATAGGGGAGTGAAAATTTACAATCTATACAAAATTTGGGCTACACAAAAACGATTCCATATGGTATAATCCCAGCAAGACAGGGAGAAACCCCTGGCTGACAGACCTACCAATCGCATCCTCTTCGGCCAGAAGGGGGTAGCACCCACATGTATGGAGGTATTATTTTATGCGTTTTACACTTCCTCGTGACCTGTATCACGGCAAAGGCTCTCTGGAAGAGCTGAAGAATCTGAAGGGCACCAAGGCTTTTGTGGTCACCGGCGGCGGCAGCATGAAGCGGTTCGGCTTCCTTGCCCGGGTGGAGAATGCCCTGAAGGAAGCGGGCATGGAAGTACATATTTTTGAGGGCGTGGAGCCCGATCCCAGCGTCACCACCGTGATGCGTGGTGCCGAGGAGATGCGCCAGTTCCAGCCCGACTGGATCGTGGCCATCGGCGGCGGCAGCCCCATTGACGCAGCCAAGGCTATGTGGGCCTTCTATGAGTACCCCGATGTCACCTTCGAGGATCTCATCGTCCCCTTCAATTTCCCCACCCTGCGCCAGAAGGCTCACTTCTGCGCCATTCCCTCCACCTCCGGCACCGCCACCGAGGTCACTGCCTTCTCCGTCATCACCGACTATGACAAGGGCATCAAGTACCCCCTGGCCGACTTTAACATTACCCCCGATGTGGCCATCGTGGACCCCGATCTGGCTGAGAAGATGCCTGCCAAGCTTACCGCCCACACCGGTATGGACGCCATGACTCACGCCATCGAGGCCTATGTGTCCACCGTCCACTGTGACTACACCGATCCTCTGGCTCTCCACGCCATCAAGATGATCCACAACGATCTGAAGAAGTCCTATGAGGGTGACATGGATGCCCGTGACCGGATGCACAACGCTCAGTGTCTGGCCGGTATGGCTTTCTCCAACGCTCTGCTGGGCATCGTCCACTCCATGGCCCACAAGACTGGCGCTGTGTTTGAGGGCGGCCACATCATCCACGGCGCTGCCAACGCCATGTACCTGCCCAAGGTCATCCAGTACAACGCCAAGAACGAAGAGGCTGCCCAGCGTTACGCTGACATTGCCCGCTTCATGGGTCTGGAAGGCAGCGACACCAAGTCCCTGGTGGAAGCTCTGGTGGCCGAGCTGCGCCGCATGAACGACGAGTTGAACATTCCCCAGTGCATCCAGCACTACGGTGAGGGCGGCGTGATCGCTGAGACCGGCTTTGTGAGTGAGGAGGAGTTCCTCTCCAAGCTCTCTGAGATCGCCACCAACGCCATCGGCGATGCCTGCACCGGCTCCAACCCCCGTCAGCCTGATCAGGCCGACATGGAGAAGCTGCTGCGCGCCTGCTATTACGACCTGGACGTTGACTTTTAATCCTTTAGCGTGTAAAATAAGGGGAGGGGAAAGTCCCTCCCCTTATTTTGTGTGTGGAATTCCCCAGGGAAGGAGATCATTATGTTTCGAATTGCGGAAAAAACCCCGCTGAACCCCACCGTCACCAAGATGGTCATTGAGGCCCCTCTGGTGGCAAAGAAGGCACAGCCGGGTCAGTTTATCATTGTGCGCCCCTTTGAGGACTCGGAGCGCATTCCCTTGACCATTGCCGATTTTGACCGGGAAGCCGGTACGGTGACCATTATTTTTCAGATTGTGGGCGGCACCACCATGGAGCTCAACCAGCTGGAGGCTGGCCAGTCCGTCCATGACTTTGTGGGCCCCCTGGGTCGCGCCAGTGAATTGGATGGCCTGAAGAAGGTGGCCGTGGTGGGCGGCGGCGTGGGCTGCGCCATTGCTTACCCCACGGCCAAGCGTCTGCACGAGCTGGGCGCTGAGGTGCACTCCATCGTGGGTTTCCGCTCCAAGGATCTGGTGATTCTGGAGCAGGAGTTTGAGGCGGTGTCTGACCACATGGCCAAGATGAGCGATGACGGCACTTGGGGAGAGAAGGGCTTGGTGACCAATGCCCTGGAGGCCCTCATCCAGGCGGGCAACCAGTACGACGAGGTCATTGCCATCGGCCCCCTCATCATGATGAAGTTTGTGTGCAAGCTCACCGAGAAGTACGGTATCAAGACCACTGTGTCCATGAACCCCATCATGATCGACGGCACCGGCATGTGCGGTGGCTGCCGCCTCACCGTGGGCGGTGTGACCAAGTTCGCCTGTGTGGACGGCCCCGACTTTGACGGCCACCAGGTGGACTTTGACGAGGCCATGCACCGGGGTTCCACCTACCGGGAGTTTGAGACCCACGCCCGGGAGGCCTCTTGTAATCTGCTCAACAAGGAGGTGCAGTGAGCATGGCACACCAGATCAACATGGACCCCTGCAAGTGCCCCATGCCCAGCCAGGAGCCCCAGGTGAGAAACCATAACTTTGACGAGGTGGCTCTGGGGTATACCGCGGAAATGGCGGTGAACGAGGCCAAACGCTGCCTGAACTGTAAGAATAAGCCCTGCCAGAGCGGTTGCCCTGTGGGCATTGACATCCCCGCCTTCATTGGCAAGGTGGCAGAGGAGGACTTTGAGGGAGCCTATCAGGTGCTCTCTGCCTCCAGTGCTTTGCCCGCTGTATGTGGTCGTGTCTGCCCCCAGGAGAACCAGTGTGAGGGCAAGTGTGTGCGCGGCATCAAGGGGGAGAGTGTGGGCATTGGCCGTTTGGAGCGGTTTGTGGCTGACTGGCACCGGGAGCATGTGAAAGAGGCCCCTGTCAAGCCCCAGCCCAACGGACACAAAGTGGCCATCATCGGCGCTGGCCCCTCTGGCCTCACCGCTGCCGGCGATCTGGCCAAGCTGGGCTATGAAGTGACCATCTATGAGGCCCTTCATCTGGCTGGTGGCGTGCTGGTGTACGGCATCCCTGAGTTCCGTCTGCCCAAGGCCATTGTCCAGCAGGAGATTGACGGCTTGAAAGCCCTGGGTGTCACCATCGAGACCAACATGGTCATCGGCAAGGTGCTCACCATTGACGAGCTCATGGGCGAGTATGGCTTTGAGGCGGTGTACATCGCCAGCGGCGCAGGTCTGCCCCGGTTTATGGGCATTCCCGGCGAGAGCCTCAAGGGTGTGTACTCTGCCAACGAGTACCTCACCCGTATCAACCTCATGAAGGCCTACCAGCCCGGCAGCAAGACCCCCATCATGCACAGCCACAAGGTGGCCGTGGTGGGCGGCGGCAACGTGGCCATGGATGCCGCCCGCTGCGCCAAGCGCATGGGCGCCGAAGAGGTGTACATCGTCTACCGCCGGGGCATGGAGGAGCTCCCCGCCCGTAAGGAAGAGGTGGAGCACGCCCAGGAGGAGGGCATCATCTTCAAGACCCTCACCAATCCCGTGGAGGTGCTGGGCGACGAGGATGGCCGTGTCCGTGGCATGGCGTGCATCGAGATGGAGCTGGGCGAGCCCGACGCCTCCGGCCGCCGCCGTCCCGTGGAGAAGCCGGACAGCCGCTTTGAGCTGGACGTGGACACCATGATTATGTCCATCGGTACCAGCCCCAACCCCCTCATCCGGTCCACCACCCCCGGTCTGGAGACCAACCGCCACGGCTGCATCGTCACCAACGGGGACGACGGCCTCACCAGCCGAGAGGGCGTGTACGCCGGCGGCGACGCCGTCACCGGTGCTGCCACTGTCATCTTGGCCATGGGTGCGGGTAAACAGGCCGCAGCTGCCATTGACCAGTACATCCAAAACAAATAATGGAAAATCCCCCGGCCACCGGCCGGGGGATTTTTTTACGACGGTTGGGAAATGACGAACTCCGGCCGTCCGGCAGCGCCACAGGCCAGTTCGTATTTGTCAAAGACCACCACAGCCTGTCCGTCCTCGTTGAGATAGAAGCTGCGCTGTTCGGTAATTAGGTCTTCCAGGCTGATGTCTGTCCACAGTTCTCGTCGATCTTCCGGAGACCAAGTGAGAATGGTGTTGCGGATGCTGTCGGCGACAATCTGCTTGTAGTCATTGCCGAACCAGTCTTTGAGGGTGAGCACTTTCTCGCTCTCCAGATCCAGGGTATAATAGTAATCGGTCTGATAGGCGGCGATGGCCGTCTCGTAGTGATAGATGTGCAGCGAGACATACTGTGAGGTGAGGTACTTCACCTCGTAGTCAATGGTGATGCCGATGGGGTGGAAGTCGGCGGGGTCACCCCCTGTGGCCACAAAGGCATCGTAGTACTCCTTGGCCCGGGCTTCGCTCTCATCCAGGCAGTTTTGAATGAGCTGCTGGATGTACAGGTTGACCCGTTGCTCCAACTGGGTTTTGCCGGTGTTTTCGATTTGCGGGATCACAGCGTCAATGTATTTGATCTCGTCCTGGGTGTGATACTCCCGAAAGACAAAGATGCGGCATACATCTCCCACCACCGGCAGGCTGCATGCTCCGGCGGCAAAGGAGGGGGAGAGGTTGAGCAGAAGTACCAGACAGGCGGCCATGGTGGCGGGAACACAGGCTGCCACAGCCTTCCATGGACGACGACGGTGTTTTCCTGTGCCGCATGCAATGGCGTTCTCCACCACATTGGACAGCTGCTGGGGGATCTGGATATTATCATATGGAGAGTGATCGATCATCTTCCATACCTCCCAAGTCTAGTTTCAAAAGCTCCAGTGCTTTGTACAGGCGTGATTTCGTGGTGCTGAGATTGGTGGACGTAATTTCTGCAATGGTGGATAGCTTTAGATCCTCGAAATAGCGTAAAATGATGATGGTTTTCAGCTGAGAAGGCAGCTGATCAATGGCGGAATACAGGTCCAGATAGGTGTCCTGCCCATGAGGCTGGGCAGAGGTTTCCAGCAACTTGTCACCTATATCCGCCAGATAAATGAGACGGGATTTTTTGCGGAAATAGGTCATACACTCGTTGACCAGAATGCGGTAAAACCAGGTGCGTACACATTCCTGGTTGCGCAGGGTATGCTGTTTTTGCAAGGCCTTGACGATGGAGGAGTGGACCAGGTCCAGGGCGTCGTCCTGATTTTTTACATGGGCATAGGCGATGCGGTATAGTTTTTCCTGATTCTCCTGGATAAAGGAGATCAGAGGGGAATCTTGGGTGGCGTCCATAGGCGTAGTTCCTTTCCATGGCCGGAATTCTGCGTTAGGGGGACACGGTATGACAGAGCAGGTAGTCCAGCCACTTCTGACAGTACGAGGGGGAGAGATGGATGCCGTCGGAGGCCGCCTCCTCAGGCAAACATCCCTGGCTGTCTGCCACGGCCTGGGAGACCTGGAGGTAATAGACATCCTTCTCCTGGGTCATATCCGCTAGCATTTGGTTGTACTGGGAGATTTTTTCGTTGGTGATATAGCTGTGGGTTTCGGACACTTTTTGCGTGACGGGGAGAATTTCCTGTACATAGATGATGGCATTGGGGTTGATCTCCCGGATGGTGTCAATGATCTCTTTATACTTTTCGATGAACAGGTCTGGATATGCCCAACCCAGCTCGTTGATGCCCAGCATGATATACACCTTGGAAAACTGGGTGGAGCGCAGGGCATCCATGACCGTGACCATCTGGCCGTTTTGATTGATGACGGGCTTGGTGAATGCCGTGTCCACCATCAGACCTTTGTAGGTGTACCCTGTGGTATTGGTCAGCCCCGTATATAATAACAGACCTTCGGTGCGGGAGTCACCAATAAAAACCGCGTCATCCATATAATTTTCTTCCACAGGGGCGCTTTCCGGCACCGACTGAGAGAAATCCGGGGTGGGAGCCACTGTGGGAGAAGGGGAAGGGGTGGCCGGCTCCTGGGTTTGTACGGGAGTGGGGCTGGGCTGTACATCCTGGTTGGTTTTCTGGGCAAAGCTGCGAGACAGATAGAGCAGGATGAGAACCAGAGCTGCGGCGGCTATGAGGCAGGCCAGAATGGCTTTGACGGGGAGTGTGTCATGGCGCCGTCTTCTGCGACGACGGGGTTGATCGGTCATGGGGATACCTCCAGTGAAACAGGATAAGAACGATGAGAGAATGTTCTGTTAGGATAGACGCATCAGGAGAGAAAAAAGTTGTAGGAAGAAAAAATTTTTTATGTGCAACCAACGCCGGGGATTTTCGGGATATAGGGCGAGGGAGTCAAAGGGAGGTGCACCCTATGGAGGACAAACAAATCGTGGAGTTATTTTGGCAGCGGGACCCGGAGGCCATTGCCCAGAGCCAGGGGAAATACCACTCCTATCTGAGCAAAATTGCCTATAACGTATTATCCGATGAGGAGGATAGCCAAGAGGTGGTCAACGACACCTATTTCAGGGCTTGGAATTCCATACCGCCCCAGCGGCCCAGTCGCTTGTCGGTGTATTTGGGGCGGCTCACCCGCCATGGGGCCATTGACCGGTATCGGAAGCGGACCAGTCAAAAGCGTCAGGGGGATGCCTACACGCTGTGCCTGGAAGAGTTAGAGGCGTGTTGTGGGACGGCCCATGATCCCCAGCAGATCCTGGATGCACAGCAGTTGGCGCAGGCCATCAACCAATTTCTCCACACTCTGAAGCCTCAGACACGGGCTATGTTTTTGGGCCGGTACTATTTCTTCGATTCCCTCAAGGAAGTGGCACGGTACTGTGGGGTAAGCGAGAGCAAAGCCAAGAGCACCTTGTATCGTGTGCGAAAAGACCTGAAAGAATACCTGAAGCAGGAGGGATTTGACCTATGAATGGGGAACAGTTGTTAGATGCTCTGGAACAGGTGGACGAGGAACTGTTGGTGGAGGCGGATCGGGTGCGTCAGAGGAGGAAAAAGGCTCGTTGGCCCTTCATTCCTTTGGCGGCCTGTCTGTGCCTGGTGGTGGCTGGAGCCATGATTGCCCAGCCCTGGCGCAGTGTCCCCCAGAGCAACAGTTTGCCCGGCAAAGCGGAATCCAACCAGGCGGAAACGGAAAATGGGAGTGTGGGGGTGTATGTCCCGCCTATGGAGGTACCAATGGAGGGAGATGCACAAATTGAGGCGGATTTGCTCTCCTTTTTCATTTACCAGGGCCGCCTCTATGTGGAATGCAGCCGAGCCCAAAATGGCGCTGGCTTGGTAGGGGAAAAGTTGGGGACATCCAATGGCCGTATCGACGAGTGGACCCCGGACAGCGGCTATGTGGAGGGCAGCGGCACCGCCTGGGGCGACTTCTACGCCGTCAACGGCTATGACCCTGCCCACCTGCTGTGTATGACCTGGGAGGATGGTACGGTGGCACTGTATTGGAACAACAACGACATCACGGTGGAAACCGCTGGGGATGTGCTGGATGAGGTGTTCCATATGTCTGGCCAAGTGGTCAAGGCCACCATGCGGGGAGCTGACGTGGAGGATGTCGCGGAGATTTCCCGCCTAGATGATCTCAACGCCTGGGTGGAGGAACTGTGCGCCACTCCGGCCCAGTGGGATGGAGATTCTCCTTCTGAGGTTCTGGGATACCTCTACCTGGAAAATCAGGACGGGGTGACCGTGGAGTTGGCCCTACATGAAGGGGGCAAGGCAGGAATCTACGGGCTGGGTGAAGTATCCTTCCAGCTGGATTGGATGCCCCTGACCCACTGGAAGGCGTGACGGGGAAAGGAGAAGAAGATGAAAGGAATGCAGCGTATGGCAGCGGGGGTGTTGGCCGCGTGCTGCCTGCCTCTGAGCGGCTGTGGAAGTCCCAAAGTAAGTGACCAGATGGAAGGGGTGAAGGCTCAACCGCTGACCTTGGCCCAGACCACCCAAGAGGAGTGGAATCATGTGGCAGACTTTGGGGTGAGACTGCTGCAGGAGACCATGGCAGAGGGGGAGAGTACCCTCATTTCCCCTTTGTCCGTGTTGTGTGCCCTGGCCATGACGGCCAATGGGGCCAAAGGGGAGACGTTGGCCCAGATGGAGCAGGTGCTGGGTGCGCCTGTGGATCGGCTCAATCAGGCGGTCCACGCCCTGATGGGAGAGGAGAGCGAGACCCTCCACCTGGCCAATTCTGTCTGGTTTACGCAACAGGAGTCTTTCACCGTCAATCAGGATTTTCTCCAGACCAATGCCAACTACTATGGGGCTGGGGTATATGAAGCTCCCTTTGATGCCTCTACCGTGAAAGCCATCAACCGCTGGGTGAAGGAGGAGACCCATGGGATGATTGGGGAGATCTTAGACGAAATTCCTCCGGATACTGTGATGTATTTGGTCAACGCCTTGGCGTTTGAGGCGGAGTGGGATCAAGTCTACACCAAATCGGATGTACAGTCGGGGACCTTTACCACCCATACCGGAGATACGCAGAGTGTGGAGCTGATGTACAGCCACGAGGGAATCTTTTTACAGGATGAACAGACCAAGGGGTTTGTGAAACCTTATGCAGGGGGGAAATACGCCTTTGTGGCTCTGTTGCCGGAGGAGGGGGTATCGGTGGAGGCGTATGTGGACAGCCTTACGGGAGAACGTCTGAGAGAGATTCTGCAACAGGGGCAGGAGACCACAGTGAAGGCGGCCATCCCCAAATTTGAGTGCGGCTCGGATGTCCAACTTACCCAAGCTCTGGAGAATATGGGCATGACGTTAGCCTTTCACGGGGATCAGGCAGATTTGTCTGGGATAGGCACCTATGCCGGTGGAAATTTGTTTGTCAATCGGGTGCTCCACAAGACCTATATTTCCGTGGCTGAGCAGGGAACCCGAGCAGGGGCCGCCACGGTGGTGGAGGTCAACGGGGAGGGGGCCATGGACCCCGGACAGATGCAAGAGGTCATTTTGAACCGGCCCTTCGTCTACCTGCTGGTGGATCTGGAACACCAGATGCCTCTGTTTTTAGGCACTGTGATGGCGGTGAAATCAGGGGCTTGAAGCATCTGGATGGTGAAAATTCCCTCCAAGCCAGGACCAATGGAACATAGAAAAATATCGGTGAGGTACACAGGCGATGAGGCGTGTACCTCACCTGTTTTTGTGTGATACGTATATAGAAAATCGGGCCAAGCCTATGGGAAAATGAGGACATGACAATGCATCTTTGGGCTCTTCTGACCAGGCAAGGCGAGAAAGCTGATGTGTCGGAGAATGTTTGTTAAAAACGAAAAATATATAAAAATAGAAGGAATGAAAAAGAAATAAGTACACAAGAAAGATGTCGAATTTTATGGAAAATTCATTGAAAAAAGATTGAGTACAATTTTGCACACCGGTCTCCATGTAAATTGTGCCAAAATAGACTTGGAAAAATGGGAGGACTATACTACAATTTACACATACAAAGCATGTGCACGTGCCAAGCGATACGACAGAGAGGAGTGTTGGGAGAACGTATGAAAAAAGACATGATTTTTAAAGAACTGATCCAGCTGGATTGGGAGGTTAAGGATCAGGGAGAGTTCTTCGACAAGATGGTGGACAAGCTGTATGACCTGGGCTTTGTCAAGGATACATACAAGGAGGCCATCAAGGTTCGCGAGGCCAACTATCCCACGGCCCTTCCTGTAGAGCCGTATCCGGTGGCTATCCCCCACGCGGAGATTCAGCATCTCAACAAGCCCTTCATCGCCTGCACCAGATTGAAAAATCCGGTGGACTGGTGTGAAATGGGTACGGACGACGTGATCCATCCAGTGAAATTTGTATTTATGCTGGGCTTCATGAAGTCGGACGAGCACATCGACCTGCTGCAGGTGCTGATGGAGAACTTCCAGAATCCGGAGCTGATGAAACAGCTGCTGGAGGCTAAGACGGAAGAAGAGTATTACAACATTGTGTGTGGAATGGAAGGCATGGACATCTGACCCTGTGTGTCGGTCATGCATTCAAAAATAAAAAAGGAGGAGTCAATCATGGCAGTACGAGTGGTTGTAGCATGTGGTAGTGGGGTGGCAACATCTCAGACTGTGGCCAGTAAGGTCAACCGTATGCTCAAGGAAAAGGGCGTGGACGCCGCGGTGGAGGCGGTGGATCTGAAGTCTGTGGACCGTTACATTGACGGCAGCGCAGCTTATATCACCATCGTGAAGAACACCAAAGAGTATCCCATTCCCGTCATCAATGGCATTGCCTTCCTGACAGGTGTAGGCAAGGACAAGGAGTTTGAGAAGCTGTTGAAAGCCATTGAGGACTTTAAGGTCCGTTAACGATTGTTTGCTTGAAAGACGAATAAGGAGGAAACTTGTATGCAATATTTGGCGAGTATTGTTAACTTTCTCTTAGGCCTCGGAGCCGCTGTATTTGTCCCCATCATCATCATCATCGCTGGTTTGATCGTCCGCATGAAGGTCAAGGACGCCATTTCTTCCGGTATCACCCTGGGCGTTGCCTTTACCGGCATGACCATGCTGATCAACTTCATGACCGGCGCCATTACCCCCGCTGCTGAGGCCATGTTGGAAACCACCGGCATCAGCCTTCCCATCACCGACGGTGGCTGGACCACCATGTCCACCATTTCCTGGTCTTGGCCCTATGCCTTCCTGATGTTCCCCCTGGTCATCGTCATCAACATCATCATGCTGGTGCTGAAGAAGACCGACACCTTTAACGCTGACCTTTGGAACGTTTGGGGCAAGATCTTTACCGCTGTGGCCGCTTACTACATCACCAACAGCGTCATCATTGCCTTCATCATCGCCGGTATCCAGGTGATCTTCGAGCTCAAGAGCGCTGACTTCCATCAGCACCGCGTGGAGAAGATGTCCGGCATCCCTGGCGTTACTTGCACCCACAAGATGTGCTTCCTGGCCGCTCCCATGTACCCCGTGGACTGGGTGCTGCGCAAGATCCCCGCTCTGAACAAGTCCTTCAACGCCAGCGATCTGAAGGATAAGGTTGGTATCTTTGCTGAGAACCACATCCTGGGCTTCATTCTGGGCGTGCTCTTCGGTCTGTTGGCCCGCTATGATGTGGCTGGCATCCTGACCCTGGGCGTGCAGTGCGCCACCGCTCTGACTCTGTTCCCCGTGATCTCCAAGTACTTCATGCAGGCTCTGGAGCCCATCTCCAACGCCGTGTCCGAGTTCATGCAGACCAAGTTCTCCGACCGCGATCTGTACGTCGGTCTGGACTGGCCCTTCCTGGGCGGCGCCAACGAGATCTGGCTGGCCGTTATCTGGACCGTGCCCGTGACCCTGATTATGGCCTTCTTCCTGCCCGGCAACCAGATTCTGCCCTTCGCCGGCATCATCAACATCGCTATCGCCGTGCCCGCTTACTTTGTCACCAAGGGCAACGTGATTCGTATGCTCATCCTGTGCGTGATCTTCGAGCCCGCCTTCCTGTGGGTCGGTACCGCATTCGCTCCCTTCATGACCGAACTGGCCAACACCACCAAGGCTGTGGAGCTGGCTGCTGGTCAGATGATCTCCTGCTCCAGCATTGATGGCCCCATCCAGACCTATGCTTTCTCTCACGTGATGCAGTTTATGGATGGTAACTTCATTCCTCTGGGCATCCTGGTGGTGTGGGTGGTCTGCTTCGTGTTCTACGCCAAGAGCCTGATCAAGGAGAAGAAGGAAGACGAGGCTCTGGCCAAGTAATTTCATTACCCCTTACCTCGGGAGATAATCATGGAAATTGGAAATCGTAACTTTTTAATTCTCAAAGACATCATTGAACATGGAGATACGATTACCGGGAAGGAGCTGGAAGACAAGTTCCACCTTTCACGTAAGCAACTCAGCTATGGTCTGGGGAAGATCAACCAGTTCCTTCGTGAACATGATTACCCCGAGATTACGCGGCTTGCCAACGGGAAGATGAATGTCCCCAGCCAGTTGGAGGATGTATTGGACCAGGATTGGTTCGAGGGGGAGAATCAGGAACTCTGGTTTTCCAAGGAAGAACGGGTGGATATCATCCGCCTCATGGTTCTAACCGCCAAGGAAGAACTATCGCTGCAACATTTTGTTTCCGAGCTGAAGGTCAGCCGAAACACGGTGCTCACCGACCTGAAGAAGGTGGATTCCGAGCTGAAAAGCGGTGGGTTGACCCTGAACTACGGACGGAAGACCGGTTACTGTGTGATCGGATCGGAATATGATAAGCGGCAGATGATCTTCGTGGTGCTCAACCGCCTGCTCATGCAATACCGGCACAGTTTTCTGGCAAGAAAACTGTGCCGGATCTCCCGGGAAGACGTACAAAGCGCAAAGAATATGCTTTTGGAAATCGAAGGCGAATTGCAAGTGCGGTTTGCCGGAGAGATGATCGAAAGTAACAGCTGCTTCTTTGCCATCGTCTTCGATCGGATCACACATGGTTTGGTGCTCGATGAGATTCCTGACAGCTTCCGACATGTTGCCGGAACCAAAGAGTATTCTGTTATGCGGATGTTGGCGGATCAGCGCAACGTCCAAAATGCCTTTGAAATCATGTACCTGACGGCGCATGTGCAAAGTATGAAGGTAGAGGCCGTTCCCATGGGAAGGGACATGGACGAGACGTTGGAAATTCAGGAAGCGGTGGAAGAGACCATTCAGAATTATGAACGGCTGTCCTGTGTCAACATCCGGGAGCGGGAGGAACTGAAGAAACTGCTGATCCACCACTGTGAGCCGGCTCTGTATCGGATTCGGTATGACTTCCATGTGGGACTGGACATCACAGACTATATCCTTCCGGCCTATCAGGATCTCCACAATCTGGTCCGCAAGTCGGTGGCACCGCTGGAGCGTTTGGCTGGAAAGAAGATCCCGGAAAAGGAACTGGCATATATCTCCTTGATCATCGGAACCTACGTGACCAAGGAGGGGCAGCTGGAAGGTGGGAGTACCCGCCCGGAGGCTGTGGTGGTCTGTCAAAACGGGATTACGGTATCCCGGTTTCTCCAGTCTTCCCTGACGGAGATGTTTCCTGAAATTCAATTTACCAAATGTATGTCCGCAGACCAGTTTGGTAAATTCCAAGAACCTTTTGATATGGTGTTCTCCACCATCCCCCTGAAGACAGAGAAGAAGCTCTTTGTGGTGGAACCTCTGATGAACGACAAGCAGCGAAAAACGTTGCGGGAGACGGTGGTGAAGGTACTGCGGGAGAAAGGTGTCATGCTCTCCCAGCAGGACCTGATTATGCACCTGGTGCGAAAGCACACCAGCCCCAACCTGTATCATAAGCTCTGCATGGAACTTGAGGCGTATACCTCGCCCCAGGCCCAAGGGGAGTTTGTGGAGGATCGGAGCGAGCTCCACCTCAAACAGCTGCTGTTGGGGATGAATGTTCGGGTGGCTGAGGCAAAAATGGGCTGGAAAGAGGCCATCGAGTTTGCGGCTATGCCGCTGCTCTATGACGGTGCCATTTCCATCCCCTATGTCCAGGCCATCATCAGCAACATTGTGGAAAAAAGACCCCATTTGGAAGTAGCCGAAGGAGTCATCATTGCCCACGCAGGCGTGGACCAAGGGGTCAACGACGTGGGAATGTCCATCTTGGTGTTTCCAGAACCCATTGAGATTTACGATTATATCCAAGCTCAAGTGATCGTGGTTCTGGCCACACCCGATTATGAGAGTCATCTTCCGGCACTGAACGAGTTGATCGAAATTCTGGAAGATGAAGAGAAGGTAGCCAAAATCAAGCAGGCCAAAGAGCCTGGAGACATTTTACAATTACTGTGATTAGGAGGAGAGAGCCATGCTCGAAACTTTGAAAAAGGATGTATGTGCCATTGCTAAGCGCGCTCAGAAGGATGGCCTGTGCAAGCATAAGTCTGGTAACTTCAGCGCCCGTGATCCTGAGACCGGTTATGTGGTCATCACTCCCACCAGCGTGGATCGTGAGCTGCTGACCCCCAGAGATATGGTGGTCATGGACTTGGATGCCAACGTTCTGGAGAACCTGTCCGGCTTTAAGCCCACCAGCGAGTCCCTGATGCACCTGATGATTTATCGTCAGAAGCCCGACGCCGTGGCCATTGCCCACACCCACTCCGCCTTTGCCACCACCTTCGCTCTGCTCAACAAGCCCATTCCCGCCATCGTCTACGAGGTGGCCAATCTGGGTCTGAGCAAGGCAAGAATTCCTGTGGCTCCCTATGGCCGTCCCGGCACTCCCGACCTGGCCAACAGCGTCATCGAGAGCTGCAAGGAGGCCGACTGCTTCCTGCTGGAGAAGCACGGCGCCGTGGCTGTGGACAACCGTGACATCTACGAGGCCTATCTGAAGGCCGCTTATATCGAGGAGCTGGCCGAGCTGTATCACCACGCCCTCACCGCCAACAATGGCAAGGAGCCCGACTGCTTCCCCCAGGAGGAGCTGCAGAAGTGGGAGTACCCCGCTGAGATCAAGTTCCCCAACAAGTAAATAAATCCAAACTTTGGAAAGGAATCAGAGAACTTGAAGATTTATCTGATCAGACATGGGCGACAGTGTGATACCCGCTGTAACGTAGATGTCGCCCTTTCAGAAGCAGGATTTCGTCAGGCAGACCTCGTGGGGCTGCGTATGAAAGACTGGGGTATTCAGAAGGTATACTCCAGTGATATGATCCGTGCCCGTCAAACGGCGGAGACCGCCAACAAGCACTGGAATGTGGAGCATGAGATTGTACCTCAGTTTCGGGAGTTGAATTTTGGCGATATGGAAGGCTACGAGACCAACGAGCTCAACACCATATTCGCAGACTTCAAAGCCCGGCAGGATCTGATGGTGGAGGATCTGCGCCACCCAGGCGGAGAGTCGGCGGGAGATCTGGTGGCCCGGGGCATGCCAGCGTTGCAGAAGGTGGCAGAAAGCGGATTGGAGTGTGTGGCCATTGCTACCCACGGAGTATGGATTCGCGCCATTGTCTGCCATGTGCTGGGCATCGACTTGGCCAAGTGGAAGTTGCTGGGTACCACCTTTGAGAACGGGAGCATTACCCAGTTGGATTATCATCCTGAGACCGGACGTTTTACGTTGGAGCGGTTCAATGATTTTGCACACCTGGAACCCTACCCGGAGTTGTTGCGAAAGGCATGGGGAGTTAACGAAAACTAAACCAGATGGCAAGACGTTTAGGAGGACACTATGAGAAAAATCATCAACAGTGCGGATACATTCGTACAGGACACCATGGAAGGCATCATTGCCGCTTATGGTGATAAGGTTAAGCTTTTGAACGACGATTTCCGGGTCCTGCTGTCCAATTATCCCACCCAGGACGGCAAGGTGGGTATCGTCACCGCCGGTGGCAGCGGCCACCTGCCGGTGTTCCTGGGCTATGTGGGCAAGGGCCTGCTGGACGGCTGCGCCGTGGGCGAGGTGTTTGCCTCTCCCGCCTCGGAGAAGATGGCGGACATGATCCGAGCCTGTGACCGGGGCAACGGCGTTCTGTGCCTGTTCGGCAATTACAATGGCGACATTTTCAATTTCCGTATGGCCTGTGACGAGGTGGAGTTTGACGACATCGAGACCCGTCAGGTTCTGGTTCGGGATGACGTGGCCAGCTCCCCCAAGGAGAACGCGGACAAGCGCCGCGGCGTGGCTGGCATGGTGTACGCCTTCAAGGTGGCGGGTGCCGCTGCCGATAAGATGATGAGTCTGGACGAGGTGGCCGCTGTGGCGGAGAAGGCTCTGGCCAATATCCGCACCATGGGCGTGGCTCTGTCTCCCTGCATCGTACCCAAGGTGGGCAAGCCCACCTTCACCATTGCCGATGACGAGATCGAGATCGGCATGGGCATCCACGGTGAGGCTGGCATTGAGGTCAAGAAGATGATGACTGCCGACGAGATCGCCGAGACCCTGGTGAGCACCATCACCAAGGACATGCCTCTGAGCAGTGGCGACGAGGTCTCCGTTATGGTCAACGGCCTGGGTGGCACCCCCATGGAAGAGCAGCTGATCGTGTATCGCAGAGTCCATCAGCTCCTGAAGGATATGGGCGTGACCGTGGTTATGCCTCACATCGGCGAGTACGCCACCTCCATGGAAATGGCCGGCCTGTCTGTGACCATTTTCAAGCTGGATGCTGAGCTGAAGGAGCTGCTCCAGGCTCCCGCCGAGAGCCCCTTCTACACCAATTCCAATAAGTGAATAGGGCGGTGCGCTATGAACAAAGAATCGGTAAAAGGAATCATTTCCGCCATCAGCGCGGAGATTGCACAAAATCGTGACTATCTGGTGGAACTGGATCAGGTCAACGGCGACGGCGATCTGGGCATTTCCATGGACGACGGCTACAAGGCAGTCGTGGAGTTTTTGAAGACCGCCGAGGAGACCGATCTGGGCAAGCTGATCTTGGCTTGCGGCAAGGTGTTCAACGCCTCTGCCCCCTCTTCTCTGGGCACCATCACCGCCTTTGGTTTTATGGGTATTGCCAAGGCTCTGAAGGGCAAGGAAGAGGCCACCTTTGAGGAGGCTGCCGCTGCGGTGAAGGCCGGTGTGGAGAACATCATGGCCAAGGCTGGGTCTCAGCCCGGTCAAAAGACCATCATTGATGCCATCTATCCCGGCGCAGAGGCCCTGGTAGCCAATGCTCAGGACCCCGCTGCGGCGGTGGAGGCTGCGGCCAAGGCAGCTGCCGATGGCTCGGAGGCCACCAAGCAGATGAAGGCCGTGCATGGCCGCGCCGCCTACTCCGCAGAGCGGAGCATCGGCATTCTGGATGGCGGCTCTGTGGTGGGCATGCTCATCTTCAAGGGTATCAAGGAGTACTATACGGCCAACCACTGATGTGGGATGATTGATATTGCACAAGAAAAGCGGAGGAGATCGGGACACCGATCTCCTCCGCTTTTTTCATAGGAAAACATAAGTGTAAATGCGGGCATATGCTGTGATTTGCACAGGCTTTTTCCATATGTTACAATACAAATAGTTAGACAGAATCTGAGAAAGAAACCTGCGGGACAAATGGCAGCGACGGGAGAGAGGGAATGTTATGTACTGTACAGATCATTTGGTTGACGTTATTTCCGATGACATCTATGCCCAGACACGCATCTTCAATCTTGTGGGTGAAAAGGGTGTGGGAAAAAGTCACATGGTGGCAGAGCTGATGGAGGAGCGAAGAAAGAGGGGAGCTCCTTGTGGGTATTTGGACTTTGAGGAGTACAAGGGTGTGGGCAAACACACGACGCTGAACGCGCTCTATCAGATCTGCGATTATTTGACCATCAAACATGGTATGGCACTGACCAAGTTTGAAATTGTGGATGAAGTCAACAGTGAGCGGTGGGGCAAGATCCCGTATTGCCAGCGAAAGAAAGAGGTGGTGGCTTCTGCCATCGACCAGGCCTCTGACCTGTCCGAACTGGTGGTAGATGTGATTTCAGAATTTCGAGATCTGCCTTATGTGGGGGTGGGGATCAGTCTGTTTCAGCGGGCCTCCAAGCTTGCCTATGCGGTCTATCATAGCCACTCGCCAGCCTATCAGTCTTATAAAGAATTTCGGACCGCATGTCGGAACATGAGCGATTCGGAACTGATGCAGCAGCTTCCTCTTTCTTTGGCCAGCGATGTGGAACGTGAAGCAAAGGGAGATTGTCTGGGCCACTCGATTCTGGTGGTGGTGGACAATGTTCCGGCAGAGTCTATTCATTACGGTTGGCTGGACGCTTTGATTTCCCATACGGAACACGTCACCTGGGTCTTTGTCTCCCACACACCCATTCACTACACCAACTGTCCTGTGGTGACCATTCCCATCCAGCCCATGGACAAAGAGCAACTGAAAATCTATCTTGAGGGGAAACAGAAAGGCTGGACAGAGTGTGTGGTGGACGTCCTGTTCCGGATCAGCCATGGACTTCCTCTGCGTGTGGAGCGCATGTTGGAGTATGCCGCACAGAAGGGCGGAGAGCGGGAGATTGACTGGGAACAGATGGAGAAGTTGGGGTACCAAAGCATTGCCCGGGAGTCCCTGAATGGCCTGTCCCTGCATGAGAAGGAGATTCTCTTTCAGCTGAATTTTGCCCAGAGCTTTGATGAAGATCTCTTTTCCCGCATGTTTCCAGGGCGACTGTTCGGCCTTTATCGAAATTGGTTCCGATCTTCCTTGTTTTCTGAGATGGAACCCGGGCGATACAAGGTGCAACCAGCGCTCAAAGAGGAAATTGCAGCCTACATGCGTCAACTGGATGGTGATTTGGAGCGCGTGTGCCGAGAGAAGTTGTATCGTGCAGAATACGCATGGTTTCAGGAGTTGGATGTCTCTTCCCCGTGTGACATGTCCCAATGCGACTATCACTTACGCAATTTGCTGGCCTATGGGATGGATCAGCCATCCCCAGATGGGTATGCCCGTGACCTCATAGGACTGAGAGGGATTTTGTTGGAATTGGGGTATACCACGGAGTATTGCGATACCCTTGCGGGATTGGCGGATCGCGTTGGCAAATCGGTTCGCATTGCTGTGTACCGAGAAATGGCCATGATTTATCTGGGAATCTCTCAGTTTGAGGAATCCCGGGGTGCCATTCAACAAGGGATGAAGCTTCTGAAGCAGCACGATGCGGAGAACTGGATCACATTTTCCTTTATCCTCATGGAATTGGAGTATATCAGTCCATCGGATGAACAAAATGCCGTTCAACACTGTGTGGACATTGCAGAACAACTGCTGGATGTTTTAAAGAAAAATATGGAGAAGATCCCCTTTAAGCACTACATCAACAGCATGGTCAAGACCCATCTGTATTTGGCGAAGGCTTATATCGTCAAAAATGAGTACGAGAAAGGGGCTTCACATGCCCAATATGTGTTGGACCTGTGTGCTAAGCCAGAGTTGTGCAGCGTCCTTGCGCTCCATGCCAGCTACGCCAAAGCGCAGGAGTACATGGGGGAAATTCACAGTATGAAAGGCGAGCAGGAAGCGGCTTTGAACTGCTATCGCAGCGCAGTCAAAAATTATGGTGTGGCAGAGGTTGTACAACCCTATTGGGATGCCTCCTTCTGTTTGAATGTGGGCATGATCTATAAGCGAATGGGAGAGGCCTGTCTGGACTTGGCCAAGGAGCAGAGCGAAAGGGAGCGACGAGGCGACTTGGAGGCGGAGGCTTTGACCAGCATGGATCATGCGTGGAAGAAGTACAAGGAAGTGCGCACCAAGCACCCAGAACTGGCAGATACGTATTGCAAAATTGGTTTTGCCTGCAATACCCTATTGGAGTATTTCTGGTCCACGGACGATCATGGGGCTGATGTGGAGAAATATCTGGAGCAGGGCCATGAAAATTTGCAAATGGCATTTCAGATGCTTGGCGGGAGCCAAACAAATCGCGAGTTGGCCAACATTGCCTGTACCTTGAACCGTCTGGAGGGGTGTTATTTTGCCAGAATCGGGCAGGATGCACGAGCCCAGGAGGCTTTTGCTCAAAGTGAAACGTGGGGACGCACTGCCATCTCTGTGGCGCCCAGGCATCCCTATGGTTATTTGGTTTTGGCCGAGTGCTGTCTGGCGCTGGGGAGGTTTTTGCAAGATGAAGGGAAGCAATCGGATGGAATATTGACGCTGCAAGAGGGATTGAAGCAGATCCGTATTGCCAAAGAATACGCCGGAAATAGTAACCGGCACTTTCAGTCTGTGGAGGATCAGCTTCTTTGCCGTCTCAACGGTTGATGGAGCATCATAGCGTTTCGAGAGAGATGGAAAACTGTGCATAACTGCCTGGAAATTGCCCATAATAATGGACAAAACAGGTAATAACTTGTAAGACCTGTAACTTTTCAAATACAGAGGAGTGGCAAGGATGAAAGCAACCGGCATTGTGCGCAGAATTGACGACTTAGGTCGTGTGGTGATACCGAAGGAAATCCGAAGAACCATGCGTATTCGAGAGGGTGACCCGTCACAGACAACATGGACACGGTGGGAAATGTTCTGCTTCGGAATGCTGAATCTGGCAAAACGGACTGGCATCGATGGTACATCATGACGAAACCTGTGGGCTCTACCGTGGGAATCCGGGAGGGGGTCTAGAGGGTATATATACCAGGGAAACACCCTGGATTTTCCACAGACGTTATGATAAAATGAAAAACACAACCGTGGAGGTACATACACATGGATGAGAAGATGCAGAACGATCAAATCCAACTTTTTGAGGATCAGCGCATTCGCACCGCTTGGGATGCCCAGCAGGAGGAGTGGTACTTCTCTGTGGTGGACGTGGTGGGGGTACTTACAGACAGCAAAGACCCTACGGCCTATTGGCGCAAGCTGAAGCAACGCCTGAAAGAGGAGGGGAATCAAACCGTGACAAATTGTCACGGTTTGAAGATGACTGCAGCGGACGGAAAAAAACGAATGACCGATGTGGCCAACACCGAGCAGCTTCTGCGCATCATCCAGTCCATCCCGTCCCCCAAGGCAGAGCCGTTCAAGGTGTGGCTGGCCCAGGTGGGCCGGGAGCGAATCGAGGAGACCATCGACCCGGAACAGGCCATTGACCGGGCTTTGGAGACTTACCTGAAAAAGGGGTACTCGGAAGAATGGGTGCATCAGCGTCTGTTGTCCATCCGCATTCGCAACGAGCTCACCGATGAGTGGCAGAAGCGTGGCGTGGAAAAGGGGCGGGAATATGCCATTCTCACCGACGAGATTTCCCGTGCCTGGTCTGGGATGACCACCAGGCAGTACAAGCAGCTCAAGGGGCTGAAGAAAGAGAACCTACGGGACAACATGAGCGATTTGGAGCTGGTGCTCAATATGTTGGCCGAGGCATCCACCACCAGCATCTCCCGGTCGGAGCAACCCCAGGGGCTGGAGGAAAACCGTAAGGTGGCCCAACGGGGCGGCCGCATTGCCGGAAATGCCCGCAAGGAATTGGAGCAGGAGACCGGCGGGCCGGTGGTGACCCATGAGAACGCCCACACCCTCCAGGCTTTGATCACTGGTGTGGTGGAGGACGCGGCAGAATGGACAGAAGAAAAAACATAAAAATAGTGCAGGTGACAAGGAAGGATACCCTGCCAAAAGAAAGTAAACTGTGACAATATTTCACGCTTTGAACATCGGAGCAGCCTGGTTGCCTGTGCAACTGGGCTGCTTGTATTTTGTGTAAAATCAGGAGTATGGCATTCGGGGAGAAGAATGGTGTGTTTACCTTTGCTTTACCGAAAACACCTGAAACCGTGGTGGAACGTGGGGAAAATCAGATGATATACTGATGGACGGAATTCGGACGGGACACGTCAACAAGGAGAGAATATATCAATATGTCAGGGAAACAACAGACCATACAGGCCAGAGAAACTCCACAGTGCGGCAGAGATGAGCAGGCACACAATCGGGCTCATCTGCTGCCTCGTATTTTTTTAGGGGTGATGGTGCTGGCGCTGCTGGTGGCAGCGGGGGTGTGGCTCAACCGCCCGGTGAGCGGCCAGCCCACAGCGTCCAGCCAGCTGGTGTTTGTACCGGCCAAGGTGACGGCGGTGCTGGAGGACGATGCTGCCCCCGACTGGAAGCAGGGTGAGGGTCGCCGTGTGGGTACCCAGGAGCTGGAGATTCAGCTGCTCTCGGGGAGCCATAAGGGGGAAGTGCTGCCATTGACCAACTACCTCAGTGCACTGTTCAACGTGGATGTGCAGGAGGGGGATCGGGTTATTGTACGTCTCATCACCCAGGAAGACGGCTCCTACTATGCTGCTATGTTCAACTATGACCGAGGCTTTGTGATGGGGGGCGCACTGCTCATTTTCTGTGCCGTATTGGTGATTCTGGGGGGCAAAAAGGGCCTGAGAGCCTTGCTGGGGCTGGTATTTACCCTGCTGTGTCTGTGGTGTTTGCTTTTGCCCGGTCTCGTTCGTGGTCTACCCGCCATACCTCTCACCATTGGCATCGTGGCGGTGACTGCAGTGGCCTCTCTGGTGTTGTTGGATGGGCTGACCCGGAAATGCCTGTGTGCCAGTCTGGGCTGTGTGTGCGGGGTGTCTGTGGCCGGACTGTTTGCCTGGATGGCGGGGATGATCACGCCGCTGAATGGATTTAACATGACTGAGGCAGAGAATCTGATGCTCTACGGCAGCGAGTATGGACTGACCATCCAGGGGCTGCTGGTGTGTGGGGTGCTGGTGGCAGCCCTGGGGGCTGTGATGGATGTGGCCATGTCCATTGCCTCAGCGGTGTGGGAGCTGCGGGAGCAAAATCATGATCTTTCGGCGCAGGCTCTCTTCCGCTCCGGCATGAACATTGGCCGGGACGCCATGGGAACCATGGCTAATACACTGATTTTGGCTTTTGCTGGCTCCTCCTTCAATATGTTATTGCTCATCCAGGTCTATGATATCCCATTTCTTCAGTTGGTGAATACGGATTTTCTGTGTATTGAGGTGCTACAGAGTGTGGCAGGCTCCCTGGGCATCCTGTTGACAGTTCCTCTGGTGGCAGGCATCAGTGCCTATTTGATGTCCCGCCCGTCCAGAGTTCTTGATAGATGAAACCTCATGAGAGAAAGGAACGGATACTTATGTATCAAAGATTCAAAAGCTGGGGCAAGCGTGGATTGGCTCTGCTGATGGTACTGGTTCTGTGCTTGGGCATGCTTCCTGTCATGTCCCATGCCCAGGAGAACACCTACACCCAGGTCACGTCGGCGGCACAACTCCAGGCAGGCGGCAGCTTCGTGCTGGTGGCCAACACCGACCGTGGCGCCCAAGCTCTAGGCTCCACCATTGACAGCAAAATTGACGGGGTACCTGTGACGGTGAACGGGACGAACCTCAGCGGCACCGACGTGCCGGTGTGGATGGCAGCGGCTTCGGGAACCGGAATCAGCCTGTCCAATGGCACCAACTATCTGGGCTATGGCAGCTCAGGTACCAACTTTACCAAGCCTCAGGAAGCCTACACCTGGAATGTGACCGATAACGGGGACGGCACCTTCCGTTTTGTGGCCTCTGGAAGCAGCACCCGGGCCATTGCATGGCAAACCTCCGGGGCACGTTTTGGTGCATATTCCACCACCAATTCCAGCGGATACGTGTTTGACCTGCTGGTGTTCCAGGTGGACAGTGGGGACGCAGGGATTACAGTGGCCGCACCCCAGGCACAGCCCCAGGGTGGGGAGGTGGCCTCTGGCACCGCCATTACTCTGACATGCGCCACCCAAGAAGCGGCCATCTACTACACCACCGACGGCAGTGACCCCAGCGACACCAGCACCCTCTATACCGACGAGACTAAGCCGGTGATCACCGGTGAGGCAGGGGCTCAGGTGACCTTAAAGGCGGTGGCCGTGCTGGATGGCACCCAGAGCGCCATCCAGACCATCCGCTACACCATTCAGGCGCCGGCCACTGCCCAGCGGGTGGAGACAATCGCAGAGGGTGACGTGGTGACCATCTACTATCCCGAAGCCAACAAAGTTATGAGCAGCCAGGGCTATACCTACACCAGCAGCTCCGGCAGCACCAAGGATGAGCTGGTGGCCCTGGACGCCCAGGTCAGCGATGCCACTCTGACAATTCCCGAGGGTACGGCTCAGTTCAAGGTCTATGAGCAGGACGGCCACTATATCCTCAAAAGCGACAAGGGTTTCCTCTATCTGGACGGCACCAACGTCCGACTGGTGGAGGAGCAGGGGGAATACACCCTCTTTGACCTGGAGAAGGCCGAAAACGGCTCCTATGTCAAGGGAACCAATGCGGTAGCTTATAACAAACCCCAGTACCTGGAGTACTACGGCGGCTATTTTACCTGCTATAGCATGAATACCAGCAAGCCCCAGATCTACACCTTCCAGTTCTACCGCAGCGGCAGCTTTGATGTGAACGAGGAGCCTCTGGTGCCTGATGATGGGCAGGAGGGAGAGACACCTATTGCTGCTGGTGACCAGGTGGTTATTTATGCTCTGGACACCATGCTGGCCCTGTCCGCCACCGTAAAGAACACTTACTACCCCGTGGGTGTGACGGTGGAGCTGTCCGATGGAACTCTCACCGGGTATGAGGCCACCGAGGTGTGGACGGTGGGGGGAGATGCCGAAACTGGCTTTACCTTCACCAATGGAGGTAAGACTCTGAGTATGGCGGGAAGCTATTCCAGCGTGTACCCCGGTGCAGGGGAGAACGAGACCTGGACGCTGGAAGCCAGTGATACCACAGGAGTATACTATGTGAAAAACCAGGGTCGGGGCAACTACCTGCTTTGGGATGACAAGTATGACGATTGGACCACCAGCAAAAACGACAAAACCGGTGTGGTCTTCCAGGTGGTGGAGGGTGTGCCCGAACCTGAGCCGGAACCCACCCAGCTGGAGGTGCGGGCTACCCCGGCCAGCGGAGCCTCTCTGACCGAGGGTGCTACCATTGAACTGATGAGCGTGGAGGGTGCCACCATCTACTACACCACCGACGGCTCCCAGCCCACCACCAACAGCGAAGCCTACACCAAGGCTCTCAAGGTGGGGGAGGATGTGGCGGTGCCCACTGTGGATCAGCCTCTGACCCTCAAGGCCATCGCCTATCTGCCCGTCGATGAAGAGGCTGGCACCCAGGCTCAGATCAGCCCGGTGGCGGAGTTTACTTATCAGGCTCCTGTGTCTCTGAATGACTACAACCTCTACTTTGGACAGCTTCACTCCCATACCAACATCTCCGACGGTGCGGGCAGCGTGGAGGAGGCCTTTGACCATGCCTCTCAGGTGGACAATCTGGACTTCCTGGCGGTCACTGACCACTCCAACTCCTTCGACAATGAGAGTGCCGACGGGGTGGGCCTGGAAAATGACTGCACCACCATCAGCAGCGAGTGGGCCCAGGGCCACGAGGCAGCTGCCAATGCCACCACTGAGAACTTTGTGGGTCTCTATGGCTTTGAGATGACTTGGTCGGATGGGTTCGGTCACATCAACACCTTCAACACCCCAGGTTTTGAAAGCCGTAGCAACAGCGAGTTCGGCAATAAGTCCGGCAGCACCGAAGGCTATCAGAACTACTATAATATGCTGGTGCAGGTCAGTTCCTCTCTGTCCCAGTTCAACCATCCCGGCACCACCTTTGGTGATTTCCAGGACTTTGCGTTCTACTCCGCCGCACTGGATCAGCGCATCACCCTCATTGAGGTGGGCAACGGCGAAGGAGCCATTGGCTCCAGCGGCTACTTCCCCAGCTATGAGTACTACACCCGTGCTTTGGACAAGGGGTGGCATGTGGCCCCCACAAACAACCAGGACAACCACAAGGGTAACTGGGGCGACTCCAACACCGCCCGCAGTGTGGTGCTGGCCTCTGACTTGACTGAGCAGGGCATTTACGATGCCATTGCCAACTACCGGGTGTACGCCACCGAGGACAACGATCTGTCCATCCTGTATTCTCTCAACGGCAACGCTATGGGCTCCATCCTGCCCAAGCAGGAGCAGGGGGTCACTATACAGGCCCAGATCAGCGACCCCACCGACTCCGGCGATGCCAAGGTGGAGGTAATCGTCAACGGTGGTCTGGTTGCAGCCAGCAAGACCCTGTCCGGCTGCAACGGTACTGTGACCTTTGCCTTTGACAGCAACGACTACTCCTACTACTATCTGCGCATCACTCAGGCCGACCAGAACATCGCCGTTACCGCTCCCGTGTGGACTGGTGAGGGGGTCAATGCCGGTATCTCCAGCACAGTGTGCGATCAGGAGTTGGTGGTGCGTGGCGAGGCGGTCAACCTCTCCAGCGAGATCTACAACAACGCCGGCAGCGATATGACCGTCCAGTCCATGACCTATTCCGTGGACGGTGAGGTGATTCACACCGTGAACGTCCAGGAAATCGGAAGCAATGGCGTGTTGACCTCTGGAACTACGGCACAGATTTCTTTCCCCTGCACCTTTGACATGGCAGGTAAGACCACTGTGGATGTGTCCCTGGTCTCCACCATCGGCGGAACCGAGTACACCTTTACCGGGGTGCTCCAACTTAACGTCACCGATCCCTCTCTGGTCACCCGTATCCTGGTGGACGGCACCCACTACAACGACTATGTCACCGGCTACTATTCCGGGAACATGGGGAACTTCACCGCCCTGGCCGCCGAGATGAACGCCCAGGTGACCATCAAACAGCCCGGGGAGACTATCACCGCGGAGGACTTGGAGAATGTCTCTCTGTTGGTGGTATCTGCCCCCCTGAAGAAAGAGCAAAATGGCGTGACCCCCACAGAGGAGACCAACTTCTCGGAGGAATACATCCAGCTGGTGGCGGACTATGCCAAGAATGGCGGTACCGTCATTCTCTGCGGCTTGGCGGACTATCAGGATAGCTTCAGCGGCGCTCCCTTCTGTTCCACCGAGCAGGTCAACCCCATTTTGGAGGCCATGGGATCTACTCTGCGCCTCAATGACGACGAGGTGCTGGACGACGACACCAATTACAACGGAGGCGCCACCCAGACCTACCGCGTGTATATGGATAAATTTAACACACAGGATTTTCCTCAGCTCTTTGCTGGGCTGCAGGAGGGCCAGGTGTACAGCGCCTACTCCGGCTGTTCTGTGGATCTGGGCGAAAATGGTCAGGCTCTGGTGATGGGTTCTTCCAACTGCTATTCCATCAACTCCAACGTCCGCCCCGAGGGCAGTGAAGGAAAATGGGACAGCGGCAAGGAAAAGGGCAGCACCACCAGCGGCTCTTACGATGCCAGCACCGCTGTCGTGCAAAAGGGAGATGTGGTCACTCTGGCCACTGAGGCCGTGGGCCGGGGCCGGGTGTATGTGGCCGGTACAGTGTTCCTGTCCAACTTTGAAATCTCCGACAGCTCCAGCGTGGACTACGGCGATGCCAGCTATGCCAACAAGGTCATTGTCCAGAACATCGTCTCCTCTATTCTGGAGGAGCGGGAGATTAGCACCATTGCCGAGGCCCGTCAGGGTGAGGTGGGTGACATCTTTACCGTGGAGGGTGTGGTTACCGCTGGCAATGTGGAACCCAACGCCTTCTTTGACACCATCTACATCCAGGACGAAACCGGAGGCATTGACCTCTATCCTGTCTCCAGCGCTGACGGCACTTTCCTGGTGGGCCAGACTGTCCGGGTCACCGGCAGCTGGGATCAGTACCAGGGCGATGTGGAGCTACGAGTCATTGACATCGAGTTGGTGGACAGCACCATCCAGCCTGTGGAGCCGAAAGAACTGACCCTGGAGCAGGCCAACGACTACGACACCTACGGTGGCTGGCTGGCCAAGGTCAGCGGTACCGTGACTTCGGTGGAGCTGGTCAGCGAGCAGGTCAGTGAGGTCATGCTCAGTGACGGTACCCATGAGTTCCGCCTGCTGTTCAACAACTACATTGGCTACTCCCAAGACGGCAGTACCCCCCTGGAGACCTTTGTGAAGGTGGGGGCCGACATCTCCGCTGTGGGTGTGGTGTACTATGACCCCGACGGGGCCTGCCTGCGCATCCGGGACCGTTCCGAGGTGGAGCTGGTGGATGATCAGCAGCCCGAAGAGGATGACACCACCAAGCCCGGTGACGGTACCACCACCCAGCCGGACGACGATGTCAACAAGCCTGGTCAGAGCACCGATGATTCCGGAAACAATACCGGCAACACCACAGACACCACTGCTAAGCCCGATGGGGACAAGAATCCCCAGACCGGCGACACCAATCAGATGATGGCTTATGTGGTGGTTCTGGTTGTGGCCATGGGAGCCCTGCGCGGCGTGGTGACTCTGCGCAAGCGGGTATGGCGATAAGTAGGTATCCAGCTGATCTAAAAAGATTCGCAATATAACAGAAAAAACGAGAAACCCGCTGCAGGAGTTTCAATTCTGCGGCGGGTTCTGTGTTCATGGAAAAAGCAGCAGAGCCACATTCCGCAGATGGAATGATGTTCTGCTGCTTTTGATTATCGGAGATGCTGTTGAATCCATTTGCTCAAATCGGTTTCATTGGCGGCTCCGCTGGCAATGGAAATGAACATATCCGCCAGTTCTCCTTCTCGTAGTTGGAGGGCATATCCATTCCATTTGAGAAGCAGCTGTACCACCATAGCCCCGATGCGTTTGTTTCCGTCCAGAAAGGCGTGGTTGGAGGCTAGTCCAAAGCCGATACGGGCAATTTTATCGATGTCACCGGGGAATAGGTCTGTACCGCCAAAGGATTGCAGGGGAGCGGAGACGGCGGATTCCAAAACGGAACGATCCCTTAAGCCGTCAATACCGCCGATCTTTTTGATCACTTAAGAATGAAGGGCGATCACATCATCTGCGGTAATCCAAATCATTCTGCCATCCTCTTATAGTCGGCGGAAAAAGCATCCAGCAGTTCACTGGCGTCATCCAGCATTTGTGCACGGCTGACTTTAGCGGGGGGAGCCAACTTCACCGCAAAGGGCATACCGCCGGAGCGTACAAAGGCGTTGGCGAAGATATTGAAGGCAGTGGATGGGGTCATGCCTAACTGGGCGCAGATTTCCGTCATTTGTGCCTTGGTCTGGCTGTCCATGCGAAAGGTCATGTTGGTGTCCATAGAGAGTCCCTCCTTGCGCTACAATTATAGTGCTTATTATGTGCATTGTCAATACAACGGCGGATGCATGAGGGCGGAGCAGAGCAAGTAATTACAAACTGTAAGCAGTTGAAAGTATTTACAGGAAAGGCATTCATGTTTATACAAAGCGGGGACATAAACTCGTTGCAGTATTTGCATCAAAACAGCAAAAACTCCTTTCACTTTTTGTTCTGGCCTTGGATCGCATAGGGTGTGCTCGGTCATTCCTCATAAAAATCACCATACGAATCCAGAAAACGCTCAACCTGCCACTCCGGCCCTGTGAACAGAAGATCCAGCAGTGCCGTCTGGAGTTCCGATTTCTTCATGCGATGCACACGGTGGAGCAAACGATCCTCCAGTTGCTCCTGTGCCTGTTCTTGTTCGTTCCAATATGCCTCCACCTCTGCGATATACTGTGCAGCTTCTTCGGGAAAAACGGTGAGGTAGAGGGCGACCATGTGTTTGCAGATGATCCGTCGTCCGGCGGCGTGGGGACAGGTGCATTGACTTTTCCGAGGGTGGGACAAGTCGATGGTCACGTCATATTGTGCGCCGTTGCTGCCGGACACAGTGCCGTGGTAGGAGGTGTCGCCGCACGGCTCCACACGCAAGACCTTTTTGTTCTGGAAATATTCATAGCCACGGTAGGCAGACTGCCCACTGGCAAGGGATAAAATACTCATATGATTGCCTCCTATCGGTCTATCTGGGGTTAACACAAACTTCCCGCACTGCCTTCCGAATGGCTTTCTGCCTAGCAATCCACTGCCCATAGGCACCGCCATTGAGCTGCTGTTTTAATTTGCGGATGGCACTTTTATAGGCCTTCTCTGCACCGCTGGGGCCGTTGTAGTTCAAGCGAATGGCCAACTCCTGAAAGGTCATGCCCCGTCCGTCCGCCTGATCCAGGCCCAGATAGTTGCGCACCAGATTTAACTCCCGGGGATTCAGTACTTCCTCCATGCGCTGGAGAAGTAGCGTCCGGCGCATAAATCGGTCATAGGCCTTGGCGGGATCACCGCCATAGCTTACATCAAAGACACGGTCGCCCAAGGATTCCGTGTGGAAAAAGGTGCGGTATTCCTCCAGCATCCGTTTGGCCACCAGGGCAGAGACCGATAGCTTTTTCTGGATTGCAGCGAGAAGCTCGTCTTCGGTTTCCTGTTCATGGGCAGCACAGAGAAAAGCCACCTGGCGCAATTGCTGATAACGCTCTGCTGGGAAAGACAGGGGGCAGGAGCTTTGTGCGGCAAAGTCCTGCATGGCGGTCTCTATGGCAGAGGTAGCATAGGTCAGAAGTTTGGTCCCCCTGGACGGGTCAAACCGCTGTGCCGCCTCCAGAAGAGCCAGCGCACCCTCCTGTTTCAAATCCTCCATCAGGGAGGGTTGGGAAAGCTGCTTGGCATACGTGGTGGCCAGTTTCGTGAGGTATCCCTCGTTCTGGGAGAGTAATTGAGAAGCCGCCTGAGGGTCGCCCTCTTGGATTAGGCGGGCAAGCTCTTCGTTGCTGCAAGATGGGGTGGAACAATCGTACATCTTCATGACTGTTTCCCTCGTTCCAAACGGCGTTGGGCCTGGGCATAGAGTGCCTCCAACTCCATGTCCTGTGCGTACCCGTGGGCGGCGTAGTCGTTGTCCATAAGGGCCTTGTCCCGGCAGACTGCTGCCAAATGGAGTGCCTCTTGCCGCAGTTCGTCCGAAATTTTGCGCCGCTGGTGATGTTTGCGGATGGTGCCGGTGCGGGTATTGAACAGACTGTAAATGGGGTGGTGTTTGTTTTGCTCCTTCTGGTGCATCATAGCTCCGTACTGCCTGCAGGTCATGCGGCTGTCCTGGGGAGCTATGCCGTCGCAGTATTTGGGGACATGGGCGTTGGTGGTGAGAAAATAATACCCACAGTTTTGGCACTGGCTGGGGGCATGGCCGTGGTGTAACCCGTTCAACAAATCGAAGATGTAAAAGTGAATGAGGGTGGGGAATTCTATCCGCTGGACAAACACCATGTCTGTTTCGTGTTTGGGATTGCGGGCAAAGGTATAAGTGGAGGATATAGTGGGGGAGATGGTGAAGGGCTCGATTTCTGCATAGGAGAGCTTATGCATCATGGCCCAGAAGTCCTCACTGTTGAAACAGTCGCGGGCGGCGGTGGCAAAGAAGGTCTCGTTGCGTTTCTTGAGCCTGCGCAGGTACTCGACCTCGAAATATAGACCTGCCACAGAAAAGTGGTAGATGCCCAGGGGGATGCTGAATGCGGCAGTGAGGTAGCGGAAGAAGAATTGCCGGACAGGGGAGGCCGGATGCAGCAAATCGTTGTGAGAGGCTGGAGAAAACAACACGTCCACGGCATGAAGCTCCTGCGCCTTGTCCAGGAAGCAGTAGGGTGGACAACGCCACAGGATGTCCAGGAGTGGTTCCAGGGTGGGACGAGTTTCCTGCAACAGATGGACAAACCGAGAAGGCTCCGCAAAGGCCAGCGCTTCCACCTGGTGGCTGATGGTGCCGCCCAGAGTGAGTAATTCCTGCAACATCTCTGGGCTGACGTTTAACAGGTCGGCGGCAAAGTGTCCGGCTGGATAAGCGATCTCGTTGAAAAAGACTTGATCCTGCCAGATATCCAGGGTCAGGTGTAAGAGATTGTTGGTCTGCTGGATTCCCATTGGCATAGTCTCACCCCACTGTCCTATATCCTTTTTTGTGGTGTCTTGCGATACTCTCATTTTATCAAAACAACCAGAATAATCAAGTGAAAGGACAATCCCTTTCCTCAAAGCGCTCACGTCAAGTGGGCGCTTATTTTATATTCGGAGGTGTTGATTATGAATGAACCAATCCCAAAACTTCGCACTGTGGACGGAGCTGCACTGATGAGCCAGCCGCTGCGTCCGCCCAACTTTGTGGTGGACACGCTGCTGTCCCAAGGGCTGCATATCCTGGCAGGCTCTCCTAAAGTGGGCAAGTCCTGGTTGGCCCTGTGGCTTGCGGTGACGGTGGCCAAAGGAGAATCCATCTGGGGAATGCCTGTGCGGCAGGGGACGACCCTGTATCTCTGCCTGGAAGACTCGGTCCTCCGCATCCAGAATCGTCTCTTTGAGATCACCGAGGACGCACCAGACAGTGTCCACTTCTGTACGGACTGTGCCCCCATCGGGCAGGGGCTGGAGGAGCAAGTGGAACACTTTCTGGCTCAGCATCCTGACACGGTGCTGGTGATTGTGGACACCCTGCAAATGATTCGCCCAGTCCACGGTGCCACCTACGCCAACGACTACCGGGACCTGTCGGTTCTGAAACGAATGGCAGATCGGCACGGCATTGCCGTTCTGCTCATCCACCACCTGCGCAAAGAAAAGGCGGCGGATGTGTTCTGCCGAATCTCTGGCACCACAGCCATCAGCGGAGCCGTGGACTCCAGCTTCACGCTGGTGGAGGAGCGGCGGGGCACTGCCAGAGCAAAGCTCACCTGCATCGGGCGAGACATTGAATACCGGGAACTTGAGCTGCAACGGAATGGAGAAAACGTGTGGGAACTGGTTTCGGACAGCCGGGAACAGCTCTCACTGGGAGAGAGACGGATCGTGTGTCTTCTCTCTGAACTGATGGGGAGACAGAAAACATTTATCGGCACTCCCACGGAGCTTTCCAAACAGATTGACCCTGATGGGGCAGCAGGGATCACACCGAAAAAGGTGTCCCGGATGATCCTGCAAAGCCTTGACGCTCTAAGGGAAAGGGGAATTACGGCGGTGGTTCGCCGCAGCAACGGGAAACGGATTGTGGAGCTGCACCGTGCCGAAAGTGCCGATGCAGAGGGTGTTCCGGACATCGACCCTATCGACCCTGCCGCCGCTACGCTGTCAGCTAACAATGGTGAGACGGGGGCCGGGGACGGGGGACCGGACCGCAAAATGGGGTCCCCAGCGAAACCCAGCGCAGAGGTTTCGCTGGGGAAAGGACGAGCGATGGAGTGAGCGAGCCTTGCTGTACGCAGCGAGGCGAGGGATGCGGAGTCCGCGAGGACGCGGGCAAGCAGAGCCTTCGTCCGACGTTGTCGGACTTGGCAGCGCCGGAAAACCGGCGCATTCCGGGCAGGAGCCCGGACCCACTTTAGAACTGGAGGGCTAAATGAAAGAGAAAAAAGAACGACGGATCACGCTCAGGCTGACACAGGAGCAGTATGACAGCATTGCGGCAAAGGCGGAGTTAGCTCAAATGTCTGTGGGGGCCTATGTGCGTGGGGCGGCCCTGCGGCACAAGGTCGTGGTTGTGGATGGACTGAAAGAGATCACCCACGAACTCAAAGGCATTGGCCGCAGCGTCAATCAGCTGGCCGTGCTGGCCAACATGGGGCGCATCAAAGAAGTACATCTGGTGGACACGTGGGAAGCCCTCAGCCAAATCTACTGGAAGCTGCAAGAGCTGTCAGGACAGGAGAAGCGCTGATGGCTACGGTTACATTTATCAAATATCAAAAGCAGTCCGCTGGGGCGTTGCGTGGGGTGGCGGGATATGTGTCTCAGGCGCAGAAAACCAGAGAGGAGGACGGCTGGTTGGTCAGTGGCCAAAACTGTACGACCCAATTGGCGGTGCAGGAGTTTATGGCCACCCGACAGATGCACCACAAGGATAGCCCAGTGTGGTTCTACCACTATGTCCAGTCCTTCCATCCCCAGGAATCGGTCACTGGGAAAGAGGCGCACCAGTTGGCCCAGGACTTTGCTCGGCAGGCTTGGCCGGACAGCGAGGTGATCATTGCTACCCACACCGATGCCCAGCACATTCATTCCCATTTCATTGTCAATGCGGTGTGTTACCAGTCGGGGAAGATGCTTCGCCAGGGGCCCAATACATTGAAACATCTTCGCGCTCTGTCCGATGCACTCTGTGAGGAACATGGCCTTTCTGTGTTGCCCAAACAGCAGGAGCCAAAGAGCAAGGGCATGAGCAGCCGGGAATATCGTTCGGCAGCAAAGGGGGAAAGTTGGAAGTTCCGCCTTGTGAACACCATTGATCAATGTATGCGGTATGCTGCCAGCCGGGAAGAGTTCATCTCCCTGATGAAAAGCGAAGGCTATCAGGTGCGTTGGACGGATGGCCGGAAGAGCATTACCTACACCACACCCCAGGGTTTGAAGTGCCGGGATGACCGGCTCCACAAAGAAAAGTACACCAAGGAGGTTATGGAACATGAATTCGCAATCCGAGCAGCGCTTGTCGCTGGAGGAATTGAAACAACGCAACGCCCCACCGCCTACGAGAGAAATGTCCCATCCTACCCAGGAGGAGTGGGAGGAACTGCTGAACATCCTCAGCGCCCTGTATCGGCTGGAGACAGAACAGAGGAATGTGCTGGACGACCTGGAGCGGCGCACAGCGGCCCACACAGCCCTTCTGCAGGAACTTTCCGGCTGGAGGGGGTGGTACCTCATCCAGGAGAAGATAGAGGCACTGACGGGCGATGTGGCCCAAATGCGGAGGATGCTGCAACAGGCTGGGAAAAAGAAAGAGCGGCGTTTTTCTCTGCCCTCCATACACCTGCCCAGACCACATTTGCCCCATCTGGATGGGCCGACCTGGGCCACGCTGTTGATGATTCTGGCGGGGTTGCTGCTTCTCTGGTTGGCCTGGGGCGGAGGTTGGAGCAAACTCAGTCTGCTGCTCCCGTAAGGGATGCCACCACTACGCCTTCCCACACCGACCGAAAAACCCGGCGCAGACAACAGGAAAAGAAAATCGCCTTGGGACACAAGGCGGATGATCATGAGGATAAACCCACATGGGAACCATCCATGTGAATATTTTTCAGGCAAACAGAGGAAAATGTTGGATAGGAGATGATAGCCCATTGCAAATGAACGTACGTGAAAAAAGTAAAGTAGTAGAGCTGTGGCTGACCCGAGAGGAAAAGAATGACCCGGAGTTCCGGGAATCCTTAAAACCCATCTACCAGCAGTACAAGGCGCAAAAGTATCTGGTAGCAGTGTTCCTGTCGGGAGAGGAGAACCTGTACGAGCAGACCCGAGATCTTCTGCTCTACAACCGTCGGCGGTCAGCGGAGAAAGAGGTGCAGAGGCAAAAGGAAATACAAATGCAAATGGAACCGGTGATGACTCAGTGAGACATGGGGGAGGCAGTGCGAACTGCCTCCCCCGCTTCAGTTATTTTCCCCTTGCAATTTCGGAAAAATCAATATACAATGTTATCTACAATGGCTATAAAAATGGATGTCTATATTGTTGAAAGGAAAACGATATGAATCAGGAACCTATGCAGCAGGGGGAAATCTTGCTCTACGACAACGGCGACAAAAGTAGTTTGTCAGTGTGATATTCCGATGTGAGACCTTCTGGCTGACGCAAAAGGTAATGGTGCAACCGTTTCCAAAATGGAAACAGTTCAGGAGGAGGGCGGACGAAGGATTCGCCGCACATTGGCTCACTACAAGCTGGATGCAATCATTGGGGTAGGATAGCGAGTTCAAGCAATATAAAGTTAAGATAGGAAGAGGTGAAGCAAATGGGAATCGCCTTTCGACATTCGGCAGGCTTCGGCAAACGAATGGAATACTATTTGATTGGTAAAATGCTGATGGAAGGGCTGGATTGTTATGTACCACTGGTAGACGACCATGGGGTGGACTGTGTCATCAAAAAGAGCGACGGCACCTTCATCGAGGTGCAGATCAAGGCTCGTTCCAGCAGTGTAACAGACGGGGATGCAGCACTATTCTCGGCCATTACCCATGAGTTCAGGCCAAACTTCTACTTCGTGTTCTTCTCGGAGCGGTTGGACAATACGATGTGGATCTTGTCTTCTGAGGAATTTCTCAAAGAGTGTGTCACCAATAAGACCGGCAAGAATGCGGGAAAGCGGAGCATCTGGTTCAATGGCAACCGCATAGACAAGGAAACTGGAGAAAAGAAGGAATATTGCAAAGAGCAATTCAAGAAATACATAGCAACGGATTTCTCAAGATTCTACTGATGGAAGGATGTGAGGTATCACATGATCGAAACCTATGACATTGCTGGCTACTGCCGTATCTCGGTGGACGAGGAACTGGACCGGGACAACGTGTCCATCGAAAACCAAAAGGCCATCATCCAGGACTTTGTAAAGCAGAAATTTCCGGGCAGCACTCTCACCTTCTATGAGGACCGGGACCGCTCCGGCTACACCTTCGAGCAGCGAGAGGGATACCAGGCCATGCGAAAGGGACTGGTGAGCCACAAATACGACATCCTGGTGGTCAAGGATTTCTCCCGCTTCTCCCGCCGCAACAGTCGGGGACTGGTGGAGCTGGAGGACTTGCGGGATGCCGGGGCACGAATCATCTCCATAGGGGACGGCATCGACTTCCCCAACGACGATGACTGGCTGAAAATCCAGTTCCAATTCCTCATCAATGAAATGCCCGTCACCGACACCAGCAAAAAGGTGAAGAACGTTATCAAGCGTCGGCAGGCGGACGGGAAATGGATCTGTGCCGCTCCTTATGGCTACATTGTCAACAAACAGCAGGCCTTTGAGGTGGTTCCCACCGAGGCAGACGTGGTGCGTACCATCTTCCGTCTCTACAACGAGGAGGGGTGGGGGTATAAGAAGATCGCCAACTACCTCACCGACCAAGGGATTCCCACCCCTCGCATGGCGGAGCAGGCCCGGAAGGAGGCGGCCGGGGAGGAGTATCGCCGGACGGTGAAGCGTGACTGGGCGCTGGTGACGGTGCAGGGCATTCTGGACAATGATTTCTACATTGGCACCCTGCGCCAGGGGAAATATACCCGCAAGAAGATCAACGGCAAGGATGTGCGCCAGGATGAGGGGGAGCATATCGTCATTGAGAACCACCACCAGGCCATCATCGACTACCGCACCTTTGCCACCACCCGGGCCCTGCGGGAAATGCGTACCACCTCCAACTACCGTGGGGTGAAAAAGTACGACAATGTATATTCCGGGTTCCTGGTGTGCGGGGACTGCGGCAGTCCCATGTTTGCCATGAGCCGCAAGGATTTGAAAAACGCCTACACCTGTGGCACCTACCACCGCCGGGGGCGGTCGGGATGTACGTCCCATCACATCCGGGTGGACAAGCTGGACGAGCTTCTGAAAAGCTATGTCCGACAGGTGATGGATCACTCCTCGGATATGCTACAGCGGCTCAATGAGGACTTAGCCCGGGAGCAGGAGGATGTAGCGGAGACGGAGCAGAGCGCCGACCACCTGGCCGAGGTGCTGGTGGATCTCCAGGAAGAGTTGAAGATCACTAAACGCCAGCGCATCCGGGACTTGATGAAGCACCCGGAGCAGGAAGAACTGCTGGAGCAGACCTACGACGAGCTGGAGACAGACCTGCAAAAGCGAATTGAGGGCATCACCCACCAGATTGAAATGCTGTCTGATAAGCGAAATACCATCATCCAGGTCAACCGAGCCGCCCGCACCGCTATGGAGGTCTTTCACGACGTTCTGAGCAAGGACACCTTGGAGCGCAACGACTTGGAGCTGATCATTCGGCAGATCAAGGTCTACGAGGACCATCTGGAGATTCAGCTGCAATCGGACGTGGACGCCATACTCCGCTCGGGGACCCTGGAGGGCGCCGTAAATTTTAAGCAGGGCATGGGGCATATCTCATCGGTCACCATCGTTCAGGAGTCTAACAAGCATCTGAACAAGGTGTTCCATGCCAATGTTATCAGTGACGGTGACCCCCTGGAAATCTATACGGATCGAGAAGGCAGTGTGATTTTTCGTAAGTACTCTCAGCTGGAGGACATGACAGAGTTGGCCGCCGAGCTGTGTGAGACCATGTACCGGATGATGAGCGTACCGGTGGTGGTCACGGATCGGGATTGCTGCATTGCCTCTGGCGGTGCGCCTCGCAAAGACTTGCTGGAGCGCAACGTGTCCGCCCAGCTGGGGATGGTCATGGAGGGAAGAAAACCCTTCCAAGGTGAGGGAGAAGAGGTGACACTGCTGGATGGGGACACCCGCTACCGGGTGGAACTGGCATATCCCATCGTCAGTCACGGAGATGTGCTGGGCAGTGTGTTGCTGCTCCATGGAGATGTTCCGGTGGGAGAGCCTGAGCAAAAGGTAGCCCAGACCGCAGCTGCCTTTTTGGGGCGTCATATGGAGAGCTAAAAAACCGGGATGCACGAAGGTTTTCTCGTGCATCCCGGTTTTTTATCATTGGCCCAGATAAGTTTCTGGATTGATGGCATCGCTGCCTTGGTACATGGCAAAGTGCAGATGGGGATCCTTTCCGCTCTCGGCCGCGGCGGTATCGCCAATTTCGCCGATGACGGTGTCTGAGGCAACGGCATCGCCTACGGCTACGGGGGGATTGTCTGCCAGGTTGGAATAGACGCTGAACAGCTCATTGCCGTGATCTACCACCACGGTCACGCCCATCAGGTCGTCGTTGTAGACGGCGCTGACCACGCCCTTGGCGGTGGCCTGTACACGGGTGCCCAGAGAAGAGGCAATGTCCAACCCATCGTGGGTGCGCCAGTCACCCATGGTCTCATTGTAGGCCAGCACTTCCACCGAGAAGGGGGAGATCACCGTTCCGCTCACAGGCCAAGAATACTGGGCCACGGTCTCCTGGGGAGCAGCAGAGGGAACGGGAGTAGGCTGGACGGTGGGAGACGGAGTGGGAGCGGGAGTAGCGGTGGGGCGGGGGGTGAC
>NZ_NFHE01000029.1 GCF_002161235.1 Pseudoflavonifractor sp. An85 | reverse complement strand
GCGCAGGTGATAAAAGGCGGGGGTAAACCCGTTTTTGGCGAAAAATTGGAACAGGGAGGGCTGGGCGGGGACGGTGCACACAAAGTCCAGCCCCTGCTGGGCCGTCCACTGGGCGGCGTAGTGGATGAGCTGGGCGGCATAGCCCTTGCCCCGGGTGTCTGGATTTGTGGCCAGGGCGTAGAGGTAGGTGCCCCGGCAGGGGGTGTACCCCGGCAGGGCCAGGGACACGGGGGTGAGCACCAGCATGCTCTCCACCCGGCCCTCCTCCACCAGCACCAGAGGCCCCTGGGGGGCGCATTGGTCATAAAAGACCTCCTGAGCTTGGGGGGTATCCCCAAACACCGTCTGCCACAGCTGGTGGGTCTGGCTGCGCTCTTGAGGAAGGGCTTGTCTGCACTCAGCCATGGAAAGCCTCCCGCACGGTGTACTTCTCCAGCAGCAACTCAGGATAATAGGACAGCTTGGCCTTCCGCAGGCCCTCAATACCCAGATCGTCCTCTCGGTTGAGCCACTTCACTTCCGGGTGACGCTCCCGCACCATCCGGGCCATCTCCCGGGCAATGGTGGGATAGGAACCCTGAATGTCCGCAAAGGCCTTTTCAAAGTGGACGTTGAAGCACTCAGGGGTGGTGAGGCTGCCCAGGGAGAAGGCCACGGGGCGGCCACCGGCGGTAATGACGCCGCCCTCCATCTCCAGCTCGTCCATGTGGTACAGAGCCTCGATGATGGCCACGGTCTCCGCGCTAAGGCTCTTGTCCTCATTGGCATCCTTAAGGTTGGCCCACTGCTTTTCCATGTCCAGGCACAGGTGCATGTTTTCCTTGGTAATGGGGTGGAACATCCAGTCCGGGTTGTTGTCGTCAAACCGACGGATGTGGTTGCGCTTCTGGTGCAGCTTCTTGCCGGGCAGATCCGCCATTTTATTCACGTCGTACAGGTAGTCGAAGCTGTCCCGATCCTCCTCAAAGGTAAAACGGCCGGGGAACTGGGCCTCCAGCTGCTCTTTCTGGTCGGGGGTGACGCACACCATCACCAGGGGGACCCCCAGAGACTTTGCGTTTTCTTCCATTACCTGCAGGGCAGGCTCCAGAGGGCCTGTCCCAGGGGGGAAGAGGAAGCTCTCCCCCTGTCCGCCCAGCAGGCGCACCACCACCCGGTCACCCACCCGGCAATACTCCTGGGGGTAGGCGCCGCTCCACAGATACATGCTGTTGAAGTTGAATTGACAGCCCATGCTGCCGGTTTTCTGGAACAGGGGGGCCGCCCACTGGCGGTCTTCCAATTTGGGTGCCACAAATTTACATTCGCAACTCATACAAAAAATACCTCATTCGTCCGCTTTCCGGCGGAGATTTTTACTTATTTTATATCATAGCACATTTCTAGGAAAAACGCAAGGGGACGTGCTCCGGTAGGGGGCATTTTGGGTGGGCAACATGGACGAAAAAACCCGCCGCAGAATCCTCTGCGGCGGGTGGGGATGTTATTTTGCGTACTCGATGGCCTTGGTCTCACGAATGAGATTGACCTTGATCTGTCCGGGATACTCCAACTCGTCCTCGATCTTCTTGGCGATGTCACGGGCGAGAATGACCATCTCGTCCTCGGAGACCTCCTCGGGCTTGATCATGATGCGCACTTCCCGGCCGGCCTGGATGGCGTAAGCCTTCTCCACTCCATGGAAGGAGGAGGACAGCTCTTCCAGTTTTTCCAGACGCTTGATGTAGTATTCCACATTCTCCTTGCGGGCGCCGGGACGGGCGGCGGAAATGGCGTCGGCAGCCTGCACCAGACAGGCCACAATGGTCTTGGCCTCCACGTCGCCGTGGTGGGCCTCGATGGCGTGAATGACGGCCTCGCTCTCCTTATACTTGCGGGCCAACTCCACACCGATCTGCACGTGGGAGCCCTCCACCTCGTGGTCAATGGACTTGCCCAGGTCGTGGAGCAAGCCGGCGCGCTTGGCCTGGTTGACGTCGGCGCCGATCTCGGCGGCCAGCAGACCAGCCAGCAGAGCCACTTCGATGGAGTGGTTGAGCACGTTCTGGCCGTAGCTGGTGCGGTAGCGCTGGCGGCCCAGCAGCTTCACCAGCTCGGGGGACAGGCCGTGGACGTTGGTCTCGAACACGGCGCGCTCGCCTTCGGCCTTGATGGTGGCGTCCACCTCGCGCTTGGCCTTCTCCACCATCTCCTCGATGCGAGTGGGGTGAATACGGCCGTCCAGAATCAGCTTCTCCAGGGCCAGACGGGCAATTTCCCGGCGCACCGGGTCAAAGCAGGACACGGTGATGGCCTCGGGGGTATCGTCGATGATGAGATCCACCCCGGTCATGGTCTCCAGGGTACGGATGTTGCGGCCCTCGCGGCCAATGATACGGCCCTTCATCTCGTCGTTGGGCAGAGGCACCACAGACACGGTGGCCTCGGCCACGTGGTCGGCGGCGCAGCGCTGGATGGCCAGGGCGATCTGCTCCCGGGCGTAGGTGTCTGCCTCCTCCTTGAAGTGGGCCTGAATCTCCTTGATCTTCAGGGCCTCCTCGTGGGTGACTTCCTCCTCCAGCTGCTCGATGAGGTAACGCTTGGCCTCCTCGCAGGTCAGGCCGGAAATGTGCTCCAAGAGTTCGGTCTGGCGCTCCTTGATGGAGTCCAGCTCCTCTTTCTCCCGGTCCATCTCCGCGCTGCGGGCGGACAGTACGTCCTCTTTTCGCTCCAGATTCTCCATCTTGCGGTCCAGGTTCTCCTCCTTCTGGTTCAGGCGGTTTTCCTGACGCTGGAGCTCGTTGCGGCGGTCTTTGACTTCCTGCTCGAATTCATTGCGGGCCTTGAGAATCTCCTCTTTGGCCTCCACGGTGGCCTCACGCTTCTTGCTCTCGGCACTTTTGATGGCCTCGTTGATGAGACGACGGGCCTCCTCTTCCGCAGAGCCGATTTCACGCTCTGCCACGGCCTTGCGGCGGTTGTAGCCCACGGCCACACCCACGATCACACCCACGGCCAGAGCGATGAGTCCTACAATAATGGCAATAACAATGTCGTTCATGAATGTTCCCACACCTCCTTAGTTGAAAGATTTTTTGTGTTTTAAAGCCAAAATAAGACGCGATGCACCCCATCGGGGCACACCGCGATAACTGAAAAACCGCCCACCCAATTTGGGCGCAGTATTTGAGTGTCATATAGCTTGCCAACATGTGATATATGAAAGCACCCGGTGGGACAGGGTGCGACAAGGCTCAAACAGGCGATGACCCGCCCGGTTTTCCAAAATTATCTCTTGTTATTCTATCCGGAACTGTGCAATCTGTCAAGAGTTATTCTGTCGCTTCCTGGTGGACAGTTCCCTGGATGCAGAGGGGGTAGGGCACTTTCGGGGCCCCACCATGTGAGGCCCCGAAAGGAAGAAACGATATTTTTTATTCCTCGTCCAGCTTGAGGACGGCCACTGTAGCGTGAAGAATCTGTGCCAGTGGCACAGATTTAGCGGAAGCTCCGGCGGCTATGCCGCCGGAGGGGAACCATCGTGGACCCTTATTCCTCATCCAACTTGAGTACTGCCATAAACGCCTCCGAGGGCATTTGGACCGTACCAAGGCTTCTCATCTTCTTCTTACCTTCCTTCTGCTTCTCCAGCAGCTTCTTCTTACGGGTGATGTCGCCGCCGTAGCACTTGGCCAGCACGTCCTTGCGCAGGGCCTTGATGGTCTCACGGGCGATGACCTTGCCGCCGATGGCGGCCTGGATGGGAATCTCGAACATCTGGCGGGGGATGTTTTCCTTGAGCTTCTCGCAGATGCGTCTGGCCCGCTTATAGGCCTTCTCCCGGTGGGCAATGAAGGACAGAGCGTCCACCTGGTCGCCGTTTAAGAGCAGGTCCACCTTCACCAGGTCGGAGGGGCGATAGTCTGCCAGCTCGTAGTCCAGAGAGGCGTAACCCTTGGTACGGGCCTTCAAGGTGTCGAAAAAGTCGTAGATGATCTCGTTGAGGGGCATGAGATAGTGGATTTCCACCAGGTTGGTGTCCAGATACTGCATGTCCTTGTACTCACCCCGGCGGTCCTGGCACAGGGGCATGATGTTACCCACGTAGTCGGGAGGCGCAATGATGGACACGTTGACATAGGGCTCCCGGGCCTCGGAAATGGTGCCGGGGTTTGGATAGTTGTGGGGATTGTCCACTCGCACCACGGTGCCGTCGGTTTTGGTGACCTCGTAGATGACGGAGGGCAGGGTGGTGATGAGGTCCAGGTCAAACTCACGCTCCAGACGCTCCTGGATGATCTCCATGTGCAGCATACCCAGGAAGCCGCAGCGGAAACCAAAGCCCAGGGCGATAGAGGATTCCGGCTCAAAGGACAACGAGGCGTCGTTGAGCTGCAACTTCTCCAGAGCGTCCCGCAGGTCGGGATACTTGGAGCCGTCCTCGGTGTACACGCCGCAGTACACCATGGGCTGCACCGGGCGGTATCCGGGCAGGGCCTCGGCCGTGGGGCGGCTCACCTCGGTGATGGTGTCGCCCACCCGGGTGTCCTGGACGTTTTTGATGGAGGCGGTGAAGTAGCCTACCTCACCGGCAGACAGCTCCTTGGCGGGCTCCATGCCCAAGGGACGCAGATAGCCACACTCCAGCACCGTGTGCTGGGAGCCGGAAGCCATGAGCTTGACCTGCATGCCGGGGCGCATGGTGCCCTCCATGATACGGAAATACACAATAACGCCCACATAGGGGTCGTACTGGCTGTCGAAGATGAGGGCCTTCAGAGGGGCCTTGGGGTCGCCGGTGGGGGCGGGGACATTGTGGACAATGTCCTCCAGCACGGACTGGATGTTCAGCCCCATTTTGGCGGAAATCTCCGGGGCATCCATGGCGGGCAGGCCGATGATGTCCTCAATCTCGTGCTTGACCCGCTGGGGATCGGCGGCGGGCAGGTCGATTTTGTTGAGCACCGGGCGAATTTCCAGGTCGTGGTCCAGGGCCAGATAGGTGTTGGCCAGGGTCTGGGCCTCCACGCCCTGGGCGGCGTCCACCACCAGTACTGCGCCTTCACAGGCGGCCAGAGAGCGGGACACTTCGTAGTTGAAGTCCACGTGGCCCGGGGTGTCAATGAGGTTCAGGCAGTAGGTCTCGCCGTTTTCGGCGGTGTAGTCCATGCGCACGGCCCGGGCCTTGATGGTGATGCCGCGTTCCCGCTCCAGATCCATGTTGTCCAGCAGCTGGGACTCCATCTGACGCTGCTCCACCGCGCCGCAAATCTCGATCATGCGGTCGGAAAGGGTGGATTTGCCGTGGTCAATGTGGGCGATGATGGAAAAATTGCGAATGTGGTCTTGCTTGGTCATAGTTATATCGACTCCTCCCTGGGATCACGCCGCCCCTGGGGCGGCAGGTGGTTTTTGAATTATTTTACCCGGTCTCTATGGCTGTTCATGGCCCCGTTGAGCCGCTCTCCACAGGCGTGGATGATTTGCAGCAACGACTGATAGGTGCCGGGGTAGGCCTCCATCATCTGGTCATGGGACATATCGGGGAACTTGCGCTTGCTCTTGCACTGGGACAGAGCCTCCAGATAGTCCGCCTCGTTGAGAATGAGATCCACCCGAGGCAGCCCCGCCATAAACTGATCCTTGGGCACGGAAAAGAAACTGTCTGCGTTTTCCATGCCCGCCCGACGCAGGTGACGGAAGAGGATATACACGGTGGTGGACAGGTAGTTGGTGGCCGCTCGGATGGCCTGCTTGCTGTCCAGCTTGCCCAGCAGGTCAAAGAGCACCCCCACCGAGTTGACCACCAGCTTTTTGGACAGAGTGGCCATCACCGAGCCTTTGAGCATATGATCCCGCTGCTGGGAGGCGTCAAATAGGGTGTCCACATTCAAAATGGTGGTGCCGTCCCGGCTCAGGGTACGACCCAGCAGAAAATCTGCGGACACATTGTAAAAATCACAGGCTTTGACCACAAAGGCCAATCCCGGCTCGCGCACTCCATTTTCGTAATGGGACAGCAGAGCCTGAGAAATGCCTAAAGCCCCGGCGGCCTGCCGCTGGGAGATTCCCTTTTCTTGACGCAATAAGGACAAAGAACGTGCAAAATCGGCGTGGATCATGTCATACCCTCTCTTTTGGTTATCCAATCACATTGTGTATAGTATACCGAAACGATTACAGTATGTAAATAATGTGTTCCCACGGAAGGTGAAAAATTGCTGAGAGCATTTTTGTGATTTTCCACCATATGGACCTTGGCAGGGGGGTGGATTTCCTGAAACTGGTTTGCAAAAGCTAATTGAGAATTTTTTAACAAAGTTTACTGCTGATTTAGCGTGAAAACCCTTAAATTCCTTGACATTTCTTTTTCCAGACCCTTGCAATCTGGGTGGGATGGTGCTACATTATTAGGCGACATAACTTGTGTTACTTTTTTAATTATGGAGGGAATCCATCTCATGTTTGGAAAACTGATTGAAAAGCTGAAAGCGAATCCTAAGACCATCGTGTTCACCGAGGGCACCGACGCCCGCATTCTGGAGGCTTCTGCCCGTCTGCTGTCCTCCACCTTCCTCAAGCCCATTCTGATTGGCAACCAGGAAGAGGTGCAGGCTGCCGCCGAGAAGACCGGTTTTAACATCAACGGTGCCATTATCATGGACCCTGCCAAGTACGACAAGATGGAGGAAATGGTGGCTGCCATGGTGGAGCTGCGCAAGGGTAAGATGACCCCCGAGCAGTGCCGGGAGCTGCTGCTCCAGGGCAACTACTTCGGCACCATGCTGGTGAAGATGGGCGTGGCTGACTGCCTGCTGGGCGGCGCCACTTACTCCACCGCCGACACCGTGCGTCCCGCTCTGCAGCTGATTAAGACCAAGCCTGGCAACAAGATTGTTTCCTCTTGCTTTATCATGGTGCGTGCTGCCGCCACCGGCTCCAACGAGGTGCTGGCCATGGGCGACTGCGCCATCAACATTGATCCCACCGAGGATGATCTGGTGGAGATCGCCCGGGAGTGCGCCCACTGCGCCCGCGTGTTCGGCATCGACCCCAAGGTGGCTCTGCTGAGCTACTCCACCAAGGGTTCCGGCAAGGGCCCCGACGTGGACAAGATGCGCAACGCCACCCAGAAGCTGCTGGCCACCAACCCCGACTTTGCCGTGGATGGCGAGCTGCAGTTTGACGCCGCCGTGTCTCCCGCTGTGGGCGGCCTGAAGTGCCCCGACTCCCCCGTGGCTGGCTACGCCAACACCTTCATCTTCCCCGACATCAACGCCGGCAACATCGGCTACAAGATGGTGCAGCGCCTTGGGAATTTCGACGCGTACGGCCCCATTCTGCTGGGTCTGAACGCCCCCATCAACGACCTGTCCCGTGGCTGCAACGCCATGGAGGTCTACTCCATGGCCATTATTACCGCCGCTCTGGCCTAACCCAGATACATAAAAATCCCCTTGGTGCACGTCACCAAGGGGATTTTTTAGCGTGTCGAAAAAGTTCGACACGCTTCTCGAAAATGCCAGCATTTTCTCGAGGGGATGCAGCCCGCTGCGCGCATCCTTGGGTCAAAGGGCGACCCAAGGCCACACTGGCGGGCTGAGAAGTGTTTTTTTCGATGCACATGTCCCCGGAAAAAACAGATTTCAATTTATTTCCCCGCCTTTGGGCGGGGAAACTCTGCCGAGGGCTTTTGGTTTTTTTACAGCTCATCCAAATCCGCCACCAGCTGCGCCACCTGCGCATCGGTGGTGCACCAGCTGGTGCAAAAGCGCACGGCGGTGTGGCTCTCGTCCACCTTCTCCCAGAAGGAATAGGCGTGTTTGCCCGCCAAACGCTCCAAATGAGAGTCGGGAAGGATGGGGAAGAGCTGGTTGGTGGGGGAGTCGTAGCGTATTTGGTAGCCCTTGGCCTGGAAGGCCTGGGACAGCTTGCGGGCCTGCTCCACGCCGTTTTCGCCCAGACGGAAGTACAGGCCGTCCTCCAGCAGCGTCTCAAACTGCACCCCCAGCAGGCGGCCCTTGGCCAACATGCCGCCTCGCTGCTTGATGAGGTAGCGGAAGTCCCGGGCCAGGGTGGGGTTGGAGATCACCACCGCCTCCCCGAACAGAGCCCCCACCTTGGTGCCGCCTAGGTAGAACACGTCGCACAGCTCATAGAGCAGGGGGAGGGTGACGCTGGGCTCAGCGGCCAGACCGTAGGCCAGCCGAGCCCCGTCTACAAACAGGGGCAGGCCATACTCCCGGCACACCTGGGAGATGGCGGTGAGCTCCTGGGCGGTGTACACCGTGCCCTGCTCGGTGGGGTGGGAGATGTACACCATGCCAGGCAGTACCATATGCTCGTGGGTGGCGTCTTGTCCGTGGGCTTCCACCGCTTGGCGCACCTGCTGGGCGGTGATTTTCCCGTCCTGGGAGGGGAGGGGGAGCACTTTGTGGCCGGTGGACTCAATGGCCCCGGTCTCGTGGCAGTTGATGTGCCCGGTGTGGGCGCACAGAACGCCCTGATGGGGGCGCAGAGCGGCGGCGATGACGGTGGTGTTGGTCTGGGTGCCACCCACCAAAAACTCCACGGTAGCCTGGGGGGCCTGGCACAGGTCCCGGATCAGACTGCGGGCCCGGTCACAGTGGGCGTCCACCCCATAGCCGGGGGTCTGCTCCATGTTGGTGCGGGTCAGGGCCTCCAAAAGCCGGGGGTGGCACCCCTCGGCATAGTCACATTCCCAACGAATCACGGAAAACACTCCTTTGGCAGAAAAAATAAAAGCCGTCTGCATGGCAGACGGCTTTTCGTGCTTTGGCTTTAGCGATCAGACACCACTTGCTCAGGCCAGCTTGTTGAGCTTCACAGTCATGGCGCTCTTCTTGTGAGCGGCATTGTTCTTGTGCAGCAGACCCTTGGCAGCAGCCTGATCCACGGCCTTAACGGCCACCTTATAAGCGGCATCGGCCTCGCTGCGGTTGCCTTCGGCCACCGCGGCCTCAAACTTCTTCAGGTCGGTCTTCAGCGCGGACTTCTGAGCCTTGTTCTGAGCCGCCTTGGTAGCATTCACCAGAACACGCTTTTTGGCAGACTTGATATTGGGCAAACCAAACACCTCCTCCGATGTGATTTCTTGTTTTTGCGCAGTTTCCCGTCGCAGATATGTATTCTAGCATGAAACTTCAAAAAAAGCAACACTTAATTTGCTATTTGTATAAAAATTTTTTCCGGGGCAAAAAATAGGGAGACATTTTCCTATTTTACACAACATGTAGTGGAAGGAGAGCGGGGTATGAGGAGCATTCGCACGGATTTGGCCCAGGAGGCCCACCAGTTGCACGGAGAGGTGGATGGGGTGGACAGCCGGGAGATGACCTGTGAGGGGTATGAGGCCCACGTGGTGCAGGTGCGCACCGCCCAGGCGGCCCAAACCCTGGGCAAGCCGGTGGGCACCTACGTGACCGTGGAGCTGGACGGGCTGCTGCGCCGGGAGGAGGATGGATTTTCCCGGGCGGTGGAGGCGGTGGCGGGGCTTTTGACCCCCATGCTGCCGGGAAAGGGGCTGGCCCTGGTGGTGGGGCTGGGCAACCGGGCCATGACCCCCGACGTGGTGGGGCCCAAGGCGGTGGATTTCACCCTGGTAACCCGGCATCTGGTGGAGGCCCTGCCCCAGTTTTCCCACCTGCGTCCAGTGGCGGCGCTGGTCCCCGGCGTGCTGGGTACCACGGGGATGGAGAGCGGGGCGGTGGTGGAGGCCCTGGTGGAACGGCTCCACCCCGCCTGCGTGCTGGCCATTGATGCATTGGCCGCCCGGTCGGTGGAGCGGCTGTGCCGCACGGTGCAGCTCTCCGATACTGGCATTGTCCCCGGCTCCGGGGTGGGCAACCACCGCCAAGGGCTGAACCGGGAGACCCTGGGGGTGCCGGTAGTGAGCCTGGGGGTGCCCACGGTGGTGGACGGGGCTACCCTCATCCAGGACTTGTTGGGGGAGCATACCCCGGCAGATGTGCCGGGGCGGGACCTGTTTGTCACTCCACGGGAGGTGGACAGCCGGGTGGCAGATCTGTCCCGGGTGCTGGGTTACGCCGTGAGCCGCGCGCTGAACCCCTCTTTGCGTGTGGAAGAGCTGACCATGCTGGTAGAATGAGGGACAAACTTCCCGTTGTCCTGCCTCTTTTCCTCTGGTATACTGGGGAGTAGTTTTTGTTTGCATAAGGAGGTGGCCTGCCATGAAACGGCTGCTGGAACGGTTTTTGCGCCTGCCCCCGGTGGCGTTTGTCTCCGACGTGGTGGGGCTGTACTTCTCCTGCCGAGTGAGCCGGGCGGCGGCGGAGCTGGCCTACTTTCTGGTGCTCACCTTTTTCCCCATCCTCATCTGCATCTCCGCCTTTGTCTCCAAGCTGAATTTGGAGATGAGTGCCCTGCTGGAAGAGGCCAGCTATGTGCTGCCCCAAGAGGTATTGGTGATTTTCCGGGACTATTTGGGCTATATTGACACCCATCAGTCGGATGCCATGCTGGTGGCGGGTCTGGTGATGTCGGCGCTGTTTGCTTCGGCAGCCGTGCGGGGGCTGATGAACATCATGCACGAGATCTATGGCCGGGCCACCTTCTTGGGGGTGCGCCAGCTGGTGGCCAGTTTTGTGTTTTCCATTTTGCTGCTGGTTACCATCTATCTGTCCATCACCGTGGTGGTCACTGGCAACTGGTTTTTCCGCATGGTGGGGCAGCTGCTGCGGCTGGAGGACCTGGTGGCTCAGGTGGACACCTGGCAGTGGTCCAAGTACCTGCTGCTCATCGCCCTGGTGTTTTTGTTCATCCTGCTTTTGTACCGGTTTGCCGCGCCTTTGAGCCATCCCCGGCCGCCGGTGATCCCCGGAGCGCTGTTGGCAGCGGTGGCGCTGACCATCGCCTCCATGATCTTCTCCACCTTTATGGAACATTCCACCCGGTACTCCCTGGTATACGGGTCGCTGACCTCGGTGATCATCCTGCTGGTGTGGCTGTACCTGTGCGGCAACATCCTCATTGTGGGCGGGCTGGTCAACTACGCCATTTACCAGAGAATCCACGAATAGCTGCATACTTTTTCGCCACCTGGCCATGCTAATGGCACGAAATCAGGGAGGTGGCGCACATGTGGCAGGTGGGGGTGTGGGAGCCGGAGGGGAGTTTGAGCCCCATACTGGCCCAACGGACCCAGGGGTTGCCCTGTTTCATCCGGGCCTGTTCTGCCCGCTGTCCCCACTGGAGCGTGGAGTTGGATGTGCTGGTGGTGGCCCCCCACGCGCCCTGCCCGTTGTGTCTGCCCCCCTGCGCCCATGTCCTGGTGCCGGGGAATGTGCCTGCGCCCCAGTTTGCCCTGCCTCCGGCTGCGGTGGTCAGCTATGGCTGCGCCAGCCGGGACACCCTCACCCTGTCCAGCCTGAGCCACACCCGGGCCTCGGTGGCGGTGCAGCGGGAATTTCCCCGTCTGGGGGGCGGGATGGTGGAGCGGCAGGAGCTGGTGCTGCCCTACACCGGCCCCGACCCCATGGCCTTTCTGGCCCAGGTGGGCACGGCGCTGCTGCTGGGGCTGGAGCCGGGGGATTCCGGGCTTTACGTCCCCGAAACGATGTGATATAATTTTCTCCATCAGATTGGAGGGGAGCCTGCCATGGAAGAACTGGTGGAACTCAAAGAGAAACTCACATCCCAGCGTCCGGATGGATGGGACAAGTTGCCTGACATTCCCCTGTATATGGATCAGGTGGTGTCCTACCTCACCCGACAGATGGTGTGCTTTGAGCCGGAGGACGCATTGACTTCGGCTATGATCAATAACTACATTAAGGACGGCCTGCTCTCCCGGGCCAACGGGAAGAAGTACGGCCAGGAGCATTTGGCCTATCTCACCGCCATCAGCGCCTTGAAGCAGGTGCTCAGCGTGCGGGAAATGCGCACCTTGGTGGCCATTGGCCGGGAAAACGGCACATCGGAGCAGCAGTATAACTACTTCTGCCGCTTTTTGGACCAGGCAGTGACCCAGGCTGCCGACCAGCTGGATGAAAACGCCGAGGTGGAGCAGCTGCCGGGCATGGTGCTCACCTACGCCCTGCAAAGCTATGCCCACGGCCTGGTGTGCCGCAGACTGTTGGAAATCATGGCCCGGAAGTCGGATCGCACCGACCTGCTTTTGGGTGGAAAGAAAAAGTAAATTATGTATAAGGAGGAACTGTCCCATGTCTAACTATGTGATTGTCACCGACTCGTCCTGTGATCTGCCCGCCAACCTGGTGGAAGAACTGGAATTACATAGCGTCCCTCTGGCCTTTCTCTTCGGGGAGAAGACCTTTTATAACTATCCGGACAACCGGGAGATGAGCCCCAAGACCTTCTACGACCGGCTGCGGGGCGGCGAGATGGCCACCACCAACGCCATCAATGTGGGACAGGTCACCGACTTTCTTACCCCCATGCTGGAGCAGGGGCAGGATATCCTGATCCTCAGCTTCTCTTCCGGCCTGTCCACCTCCTTCAACTCCTACACCATTGCCGCCCAGGACCTGGCTGAGCAGTATCCGGACCGCACCATCCGAGTGATTGACACCCTGTGCGCCTCTCTGGGCCAGGGCATGCTGGTGTATCAGGCCGCCAAGCTGCGCCAGGCGGGCAAGAGCCTGGAGGAAGTGGCCCAGTGGGTGGAGGAAAACAAGCTGCGCCAGTGCCACTGGTTCACCGTAGATGACCTGTTCTTCCTCAAGCGGGGCGGTCGTGTGTCTGCTGCCACCGCCGTGGTGGGTACCATGCTGCAAATCAAGCCCGTGCTCCACGTGGACGACGAGGGCCACCTCATCAACGTGGCCAAAGCCCGGGGCCGCAAGGCCTCTTTGCAGGCTCTGGTGGACAAGGTGGGCGAGCTGGGGGAGGACGTGGCCAACCAGACCATGTTCATCAGCCACAGCGACTGTGAGGCGGACGCCCAGTTTGTGGCCGACCAGATCAAGGCAAAGTACGGCACAAAGGAGATCATTCTCAACTACATTGGCCCTGTCATCGGCGCTCACACCGGCCCGGGCTGCGTGGCTCTGTTCTTCATGGGCAAACACCGATAAGACAGCAAAAGAAAAACCGGCGCGTATGCGCCGGTTTTTTTCTTGCTTGTTAGCTGCTTTGTCTCTCCACCAGCTCCCAGGGCGCCACCATAGACGCACCTTTCTTGCCGTGGAACAGATCCACCAGCAGTTGGGCGGCCATCTGACCCACGTTGTAGGAGCCGTGGGACAGGGAGGTGATGGGCACAGGGGCCAACTGGCTGTATGCGCTGTTGTCGAAGCTGACCACCGCCACATCCTGGGGCACCCGACGGCCCTTCTGGGTCAAGATAGTCACCAGACGGGAGGCCACCTCGTCGTTGTAGCACACCACGGCCGAACAGCCGGCCAATACCTTCAACACCTGCTCCCAAGGCTCGTCAGACTCCAACAAGTCCGCCTTGGACTCCGTGTTGTACCAGAAGACGTGCTGCTGCTCCAGGGGCAGTCCCAGGTCCCGCAGTCCCTCCAGATAGCCGGAGTAGCGCTGCAAGCCCTGAATGTCGTCGTTTTTGAACAGGCCCATAATGGCCCGGTGTCCTTTATTATAGAGGTATTCCACCAGCTGCCGTCCGCCCCGGTAGTTGTCGTCCAACACCGTCAGGCTGTCGGACAGCTCCTGGTAGCAGCCGTGGAGGAACACCATGGGGATGCCTCGGGCCATAATCTCCCGGTACAAATCCAGGTTGGGGTTGGGCAGACCCGTCTTGATGCCCTCCACCAAGATGCCGTCGGGCACATGCTCGTCCAGCAGGGAGGTGAGGATCTTGCGCTCATTGGCCACCTGGTTTTGGGTGGCATACAAGGTCAAGGCGCAGTTGTTGACGGACAGCACCGTTTCGATTTCCCGCAAGATAGACGGGAAAATATAGTTGCTGATGTAGGTGGTAATGACGGCCACGGTGCGCCGTCCTCCCTTATCTCGCTTGGCCAGATGGGAACCGCTGCCCTGGCGGCGCTCAATGAGCCCCTCCGAGGCCAACAGGCCCAGAGCCTGCCGTACCGTCTGGCGGCTGACCTGAAAGGTGGTGCAAAGGGTCTGTTCCGTGGGCAGGAGCATGGTTTCGTCGTATTTCCCGGTCTGAATTTCCCGGCGCAGGGTATCCGCAACCGTTTGGTACTTCGGCCGCATAGTCCCCCTCCTCTCTTGGGCTGCTGAGGAAGCAGTCACATCTCTCATGTTCACGAGTATATCATATTTGTCTACGGGGTGCAACGGTTGTCCTATAATTTGTCTTTGTATTTCTAAAAAGTCAGATACCTATTTGAAACACTTTGTCCTAATCGCATGGACAAAAACCGACTAAACACCAGAAAATGGGTGTCGGTGTAAGGGGAAAGACTGGGGGAAATGCTGGTATGTGCAAAAATGTGCGAATAATATTAAGCGTCGTTGTTCACTTTGACGAATGAATGGATTCTCAATTTTGTAATTTTTTCTCTTTTAAAAGTGAATATTTCTCAAAAATAGAGTACCAATTAACGGAAAAACAGATAGAATTCAAATTTGACTGCCTGATTTCATAAATTTGTATTGTTGCAAACCCAGAAAAATATATTTGTTCGTACATCTGCTTGACTTTTTGTATAATATCGCTATACTGAACTCAGAAACAGCCGAACGGGAAACGGAACAAAAACTGTTCGGTGAAGAAATGAACGGAGGTCAAAACAATGAAGAAGAAGTTACTTGCACTGTCCTTGTCCCTGGCCCTGGCGTTCTCTCTGGCCGCTTGCGGCAACGGTGGCTCCGGTGGCTCCGATTCCCCCTCTGGGGAAGGCGGCGTCGGCGAGGGCAAGACCGTCGGTATCGCCATGCCCACCCAGTCTTCCGAGCGCTGGATCAAGGATGGCGACAACATGAAGGCTCAGCTGGAAGAGCTGGGTTATGAAGTGAAGCTGCAGTACGCGGAGGACGACGTGCAGATGCAGGTCTCCCAGATCGAGAACTTTGTGGCTCAGCAGGTGGACTGCCTGGTCATCGCTGCCGTGGACTCCGGCGCTCTGACCACGGTGGAGGCTCAGGCCAAGACCGCTGGCATCCCCATCATCGCCTATGACCGTCTGCTGATGGACACCGATGCTGTTTCCTACTACGCCTCCTTCGATAACAAGGGCGTGGGTACCGCCATCGCCAACTACATCGTGGAAGCCAAGGACCTGGAGGCCGCTAAGGCCGCTGGCGAGAGCTACACCATCGAGTTCTTCATGGGCTCTCCCGACGACAACAACGCTGTGCTGCTGTATGAGGGCATCATGGAAGTGCTCCAGCCCTACCTGGACGACGGCACCCTGGTGTGCAAGAGCGGCCGTACTTCTTTCGATGAGACTTGTATCCTCCGCTGGAGCCAGGAGGAAGCTCAGAAGAACTGCGAGAATTACCTCTCCGGCTTCTATGCTGACGAGGATCTGGACATCGCCTGCTCCGCCTTTGACGGCTTCGCTTACGGCATCCGCTCCGCACTGGAAGGCGCTGGCTACACCGATGCCAACTGGCCTCTGATCACCGGCCAGGACGCCGAGCTGATGGCTGTTAAGAACATCATCTCCGGCAAGCAGTCCATGACCATCTACAAGGACACTCGTCTGCTGGCTGACAAGGCCGTGGGCATGGTCAACGCCGTGCTGACCGGCACCGAGCCCGAGGTCAACGACACTACCACCTACGACAACGGCGTGAAGGTGGTTCCCTCCTACCTGTGCACCCCCGTGGCTGTGGACAAGAGCAACTACGAGGAGCTGCTGGTGGACGGCGGCTACTACACCGCTGAGGATCTGGCCGGCTAATTCGGCTCGTCCCACAAAGAAATAGAAGAACAAGGTGGGGGGAGGCGGTTTGCCTCCCCCCACCATCGCCCAGAGACCTATCTGAAGCTACATAACCAAGCCCGGCGCGGCTTCAGATGGGCCTTGGGTGAGCAAGGTGAACAAGAGGAAAAAGGAGCTGAAGAAATGTCTGAGTACATCCTGGAAATGAACCACATTGTCAAGGAATTTTCCGGTGTAAAGGCCCTGGATGACGTGAACCTCAAGATCAAGCCCGGCGAGATCATGGCCATCTGCGGTGAAAACGGCGCTGGCAAGTCCACCTTGATGAATGTGCTGTCCGGTGTGTATCCCTACGGCGAGTACACCGGCGACATCGTCTACAAAGGCGAAGTGTGTAAGTTCCATAACATCCGTGAGAGCGAGGCCAAGGGCATCGTAATCATCCACCAGGAGCTGGCCCTGAGCCCCTACCTCTCCATTGCCGAGAACATTTTCTTGGGCAATGAGCGCAAAAAGGGCGGCGTCATCGACTGGAGCGCCACCCGCCGGGAGGCCAAGGCCTTGTTGGACCGGGTGGGCCTCACCGACGAGAACGTCAACACCCCCGTCAACGCTCTGGGCGTAGGCAAGCAGCAGCTGATTGAAATTGCCAAGGCCCTGGGTAAGAAGGCGGACCTGCTCATCCTGGATGAGCCCACCGCTGCTTTGAACGACAAGGAAAGTGCCCAGCTGCTGGAACTGATGCTCCAGCTCAAGGCCCAGGGCATGACCTGCATCATCATCTCCCACAAGCTGAACGAAATCAGCTACGTGGCCGACTCCATCACCATCATCCGTGACGGCCACACCATTGAGACCCTGCACAAGGGCACCGATGATTTCTCCGAGGACCGCATCATCAAGGGCATGGTGGGCCGTGAGCTCACCAACCGCTATCCCAAGCGGGAGGGCGTGACCAAGGGCGATGTGATCTTCGAGCTGAAGAACTGGAACGTGTACCATCCCGACGACGCCCACCGCCAGGTGCTTAAGGACATCAACATTCAGGTCCGGGCCGGCGAGGTTGTGGGTCTGGCTGGCCTGATGGGCGCAGGACGTACCGAGCTGGCCATGAGCTTGTTCGGCCACTCCTACGGCCAGAAGATCTCCGGCGAGATGTACATCAACGGCAAGAAGGTTGAGGCCAAGACGGTACGCCAGGCCATTGAAAACAAGCTGGCCTACGTCTCTGAGGACCGTAAGACCTACGGCCTGGTGCTCATCGACTCCATCAAGTTCAACATGAGCTTGTCCGCTCTGGGTAAATTCTTCTCCAAGCGGGGCGTGGTGGATCAGCGCAAGGAGACCCAGAAGGCGGAGGAGTACCGCAAGCTGATCAACGTCAAGACCACCTCCATCAACCAGACCGTGGGCTCTCTGTCCGGCGGTAACCAGCAGAAGGTGGTTCTGGCCAAGTGGATGCTCACCCAGCCCGACGTTCTGATTCTGGACGAGCCCACCCGCGGCATCGACGTGGGCGCCAAGTACGAAATCTACTGTGTCATCAACGAGCTGGCCAAGGCCGGCAAGGCTGTGATTATCATTTCCTCCGAAATGCCTGAGATCATCGGCACCTGCGACCGCACCTACGTGCTCAACGAGGGTGAGATCGCCGGCGAGCTGTCTGGAGAGATCACGCAAGAGGGAATCATGGGTTGTATTATGGCCCACAACAGAAAGGGAGATGCATAATGGAAAAGACCGCGACTAAGGCCAGAAGTGTGGCCTCCACTCATGTGAATCTGAGCATGAAGCAGTACGGCATGATTTTGGCTCTCATTGCCGTGTACGTTATCTTTGCCTTCCTCACCGATGGCAAGAACCTGACTTCCATCAACGTCAACAACCTGATCATGCAAAACGGCTACGTGATCATCCTGGCCGTCGGTATGCTGCTGTGCGTGTTGACCGGTAACGTGGACCTGGGCGTTGGCTCGGTGGTCGCCTCCTGCGGCGCTGTGGCCGGTACCCTCATCGTAGACTATGGTGCCAGCACTCCCGTAGCTATGCTGGCTTCCCTGGCTGTGGGCGCTCTGTTCGGCGCTTTCGTGGGCGTGTTCGTCTCCAAGCTGGCCATCCCCCCCTTCATCGTCACCCTGGCCACCATGCTCATGGGCCGTGGTATCTGCTACGTCATCCTCCAGGCCCAGACCAAGGGCCCTCTGCCCGCTGACTACACCTGGATCAGCACCGGCTTCCTTCCCACTGTGAAGGTGGGCGGCCTGGATATGGTCAGTATCGTCATCGGCATCGTCATCAGCGTACTCATTGTTCTCCTTGAGCTGCGCAGCTTCGCCGCTACCAAGAGACATGGTCTTCCCACCGCTCCCGTGTGGCAGCTGATCATCAAGGACGCTGTCATCATCGGCATCGTGATGTTCTTCTTCTACAAGCTGGCCGGCTTCTCCGGCGTGCCCGTGCTGCTCATCCTGCTGGCTGTCATCGTGGGCATCTACCACTTCATCACCACTCAGACCGTGGCTGGCCGTCAGATCTACGCCATGGGCGGTAACGCCAAGGCTGCTCGTCTGTCCGGTATCAACACCGAGAAGGTCTTCTTCTGGGTCTACGCCAACATGGGCCTGCTGTGCGGCGTGGCTGGCATCGTGCTCTCCGCTCGTAACGCTTCCGCTACCCCCAAGGCCGGCGACCAGTTCGAGATGGACGCCATCGCCTCCTGCTACATCGGCGGCGCTGCCACCTCCGGTGGCGTGGGCACCATCCTGGGCGCTGTGGTTGGCGCTCTGATCATGGGCGTTCTGAACAACGGTATGTCCCTGGCTGGCTTCGACACCAACGTGCAGAAGATCGTCAAGGGCGCCGTGCTGCTGGGTGCTGTTACCATCGACCTGCTGTCCAAGCGCAAGAAAGGCTAAGATACTATGAAACAAAAGCGTCCTTTTCGCCGCCCACTGCAACTGCATGTGCTGCTGCGGCTGGCCTGTGGAGCCTACCTAATTTATCTGGCCTGGGGCCTGCGGGAAGGCGCCTTCCAAGGCCAAAACGGCATGGTGTTCGGCATTGCCATGATTCTCTTTGGCCTGGTGGGTGTGGCCTTGGCAGGATGGAACATTTTCCTGCTGGCCACTGGCCGCTATCGACTTCCCCATGAGAGCGAGTATTTAGAGGACGCTCCTGCCTCGGAGTCAGAGATGGATGATTCCACGCAGTCATCCCCCCTGGACCCCAAGACCTAAGTTTTGGTGCGGAGTGCCTCTGGTTGCCAGACAATTGGAGGCACTCCGTTCTCCTTATTTTGAGAAAGAGGAGTTATTACTATGAACATTCCATCTATGATCTCCGCTGGTGAGGCTTGTCTGGGCATCGAGTTGGGCTCCACCCGCATCAAAGCGGTGCTCATCGGCCCCGACCACGCCCCCATTGCTTCTGGCGACCACAGCTGGGAGAACCGCTATGAGGGCGGCTACTGGACCTACTCCATGGAGGACGTTTGGACCGGCCTGCAAGAGGCCTATGCCAACCTGTCCGCCGACGTGGGAACCCGCTATGGAGTAAAACTCACCCGGGTGGCCAGCATGGGCTTTTCCGCCATGATGCACGGCTACCTGCCCCTGAACGCCCAGGGGGAGCTGCTGGCTCCCTTCCGTACCTGGCGCAACACCACCACCGGCCCCGCCGCTCAGGCTCTGAGCCAGCGCTTCCACTTCAACATTCCCCAGCGCTGGTCCATTGCCCACCTGTATCAGGCCATCCTCAACGGGGAGGAGCATGTCTCCGACATCGCCATCCTCACCACCCTGGCCGGGTACGTCCACTGGAAGCTCACCGGCTCCAACGTGCTGGGTGTGGGCGATGCCAGCGGCGTGTTCCCCATTGACTCCAACACCTGCGACTACGACCAGACCATGGTGGACAGCTTCGACGAGCTGGTCTCGGACAAGGGTTATCCCTGGAAGCTGCGGGACATCCTGCCCCAGGTGGCCACCGCAGGTGCCCACGCCGGCGTGCTCACCCCCGAGGGCGCCAAATTGCTGGACCCCACCGGCAACCTGCAGCCCGGCGCCATCTTCTGCCCCCCCGAGGGCGACGCAGGCACCGGCATGGCTGCCACCAACGCGGTAGCCAAGCGCACCGGCAACGTCTCCGCCGGTACCTCTGTATTTGCTATGATCGTGCTGGAGAAGGCCCTGAAGGACATGTACGAGGAAATCGACATGGTTACCACTCCCGACGGCGCTCCCGTGGCCATGGTGCACTGCAACAACTGTACCAACGAAATCAACGCCTGGGCCAACGTCTTTGAGGGCTTGCTCACCGCCCTGGGCCATGAGGTGGACAAGAACGCACTGTACACCGCCATGTTCACCAAGGCTCTGGAGGGCAAGGCCGATTGCGACGGCCTGCTGCTGTACAACTACCTCTCCGGCGAGCCGGTCACCGGTTTGAGTGACGGCCGTCCCCTGCTGGTGCGGGGCCCGGAGGCGAAACTGAACTTTGCAAACTTCATGCGGACCCAGCTGTATTCCGCTCTGGCCACTTTGAAGGTGGGGCTGGACATTCTGGCTAAGGAGCAGGTGAAGGTGGACCGGCTCATGGGCCACGGCGGCTTCTTCAAGACCCCCGTGGTGGGCCAGCGCATCATGGCCGCTGCCGCCAACAGCCCTGTGGCTGTGATGGAGACCGCCGGCGAGGGCGGCCCCTGGGGCATGGCTCTGCTGGCTGCCTACGCCGTGCACAAGGCGGAGGGCCAGTCCCTCCAGGATTACCTGGACACCCAGGTTTTTGGCGACCAGAAGGTATCCGTGGTGGAGCCTGTGGCCGAAGATGTGGAGGGCTTTGCCAACTTTATGGTGCACTACAAGGCCGGTCTGGCCGTGGAGCGCAGCGCTGTGGAACACGTGTAAATCATACATAATAAGCATATAAATGGAGGTTATTACCATGAACAACAAAGAGTTTTGGTTTGTCGTCGGCAGCCAGTTCCTGTATGGTCCCGAAGTGCTGGAGACCGTGGCTGCCCGTGCCGCTGAGATGGTGGACACCCTGAATGCCACCGGCAACCTGCCCTGTAAGCTGGTGTACAAGGTCACCGCCAAGACCAATCAGGAGATCACCGACGTGGTGAAGGCCGCCAACTATGACGACAACTGCTGCGGCATCGTCACCTGGTGCCACACCTTCTCCCCCTCCAAGATGTGGATCAACGGTCTGGCCAATCTCCAGAAGCCCTACTGCCACTTTGCCACCCAGTACAACCTGGAGATCCCCAACGAGGAGATCGACATGGACTTTATGAACCTCAACCAGGCTGCCCACGGTGACCGTGAGCACGGCTTCATCGCCGCCCGCCTGCGTATGCCTCGCAAGGTCATCGCCGGCTACTGGAAGGACGAAGAGGTGCAGAAGCGTCTGGGCCGCTGGATGCGCACCTGCCTGGGCGTGGACTTCTCCAAGTCTCTGAAGGTCATGCGTTTTGGCGACAACATGCGCGAAGTGGCCGTCACCGAGGGCGACAAGGTGGAAGTGCAGACCAAGCTGGGCTGGCAGGTGAACACCTGGCCTGTGGGCAAGCTGGTGGAGACCATGAACGAGGTCACCGAGGCTGAGATTGACGCTCTGATGGACACCTACAAGGCCGAGTATGACTTTGCCACCGATGATCTGGACACTGTGCGCTATCAGGCTCGGGAAGAGATCGCCATGAAGAAGATGATGGACGCCGAGGGCTGCAAGGCTTTCGCCAACACCTTCCAGGATCTCTACGGCATGAAGCAGCTGCCCGGTCTGGCCAGCCAGCACCTGATGGCTCAGGGCTACGGCTACGGCGGCGAGGGCGACTGGAAGGTGTCCGCCATGACCGCCATCATGAAGGTCATGGGTGAGAACGGCAACGGCGCCTCCGCCTTTATGGAGGACTACACCTATCACCTGGTGCCCGGTCAGCAGTACTCCCTGGGCGCTCACATGCTGGAGGTGTGCCCCTCTGTGGCCGCCGCTCGTCCCCGCATCGAGGTCCATCCCCTGGGCATCGGCGACCGGGAAGACCCCGCCCGTCTGGTGTTTGAGGGCAAGGAAGGCGACGGTATCGTGGTCTCCCTCATCGACATGGGTGGCCGTCTGCGCCTGATCTGCCAGGACATCCACTGTGTCAAGCCCATCATGGATATGCCCAACCTGCCTGTGGCCCGCGTGATGTGGCAGGCTGAGCCCTCCCTGACCACTGGTTTGGAGTGCTGGATCACCGCTGGCGGCGCCCACCACACCGTCCTCAGCTACGACGTCACCGCCGAGCAGATGAAGGACTGGGCCACCATTATGGGCATCGAGTTTGTCCACATTGGCAAGGACACCACCGTGGAAGGCCTGGAGAAGGAACTGTTCTGGAACGACCTGGCCTGGAAGCTGAAGTAAGCGGGAGGGAAGTAATATGCTGGAAGAACTGAAAGCATTGGTCTGCCAGGCCAACCTGGCACTGCCCGCTCACGGGCTGGTTACCTTCACTTGGGGCAATGTTTCCGGCATTGATCGTGAAAAAGGGCTTGTGGTCATCAAGCCTTCTGGTGTAGAATATGATGGAATGACCCCGGAGGACATGGTGGTGGTCAGTCTGGAGACCGGCGAGCGGGTGGAGGGCAAGTGGAAGCCCTCCAGCGACACCGACACCCACATCGCCCTGTACAAGGCCTTCCCCACACTGGGCGGCGTGGTGCACACCCACAGCCGTTGGGCCACCTCCTTTGCCCAGGCTGGGCGGGGCGTTCCCGCCTTTGGCACCACCCAGGGTGACTACTTCTACGGGGAAATTCCCTGCACCCGGCCCATGACCCCGGAGGAAATCGGGGGCTCTTACGAGCTGGAGACCGGAAACGTCATCATCGAGACGTTCCGCCAGCGGGGCATTGATCCCGCCCAGGTGCCTGCCGCCCTGGTATACAGCCATGGCCCCTTCGCCTGGGGTACCGATCCCATGAACGCGGTGCACAACGCCGTGGTTCTGGAAGAGGTGTCCTTCATGGCCTTCCACGCCATGGCCCTCACCCCCGGTCTGGCCCCCATGCAGCAGGAACTGCTGGACAAGCACTACCTGCGCAAGCATGGCCCCGGCGCCTACTACGGCCAGGGTTAAATCCGCAAACAGTCCCCAAGGGCGTACGTTCGTACGCCCTTGGGGTGTTGCCCACTTTAGGAAAAAGGAGTTTGAAACTATGACCGCAGCTGAGAAAAAGCAACTGGCTGTGACCGCCTGCAAGGTGCGTATGGGTGTCATCGAGGGTACCCACGCCGCCAAGGCCGGTCATCCTGGCGGCAGCCTGTCCGCCGCCGACCTGTTCACCTACCTCTACTTCAAGGAGATGAACGTGGACCCCGCCAATCCCAAGGATGAGAACCGGGACCGTTTTGTCCTCTCCAAGGGCCACACCGCCCCCGGCCTCTACGCCGCTTTGGCCAACCGTGGCTTCTTCCCCGTGTCCGACCTGCTCACCCTGCGCCAGATCGGCAGCCACCTCCAGGGCCACCCCAACATGAACGAGACCCCCGGCGTGGACATGTCCACCGGCTCTCTGGGTCAGGGCGTGTCCGCCGCTGCCGGTATGGCTCTGGCTGCCAAGTACCAGGGCAAGGACTGCCGGGTGTACACCCTGCTGGGTGACGGCGAGATCCAGGAAGGCCAGGTGTGGGAGGCTTTCATGTTCGCCCACCACTACAAGCTGGACAACTTCTGCGCCATCATCGACAACAACGGCCTGCAGATCGACGGCAACGTGGCCGACGTCATGTCCCCCTACCCCATCGACGAGAAGCTGAAGGCCTTCGGCTTTGAGGTGGCGGTGATCGACGGCCACAACTTTGACGAGATGGAGGCCGCCTTCGCCAAGGCCCGTGAGACAAAGGGCGTGCCCTTTGCCATCATCATGAAGACCACCAAGGGCAAGGGTGTGAGCTTCATGGAGAACAACGCCGGCTGGCACGGCAAGGCCCCCAACGACCAGGAATACGAGCAGGCCATGGGCGAGCTGAAGGCTGCCCTGGCAGAAGTGGAGGGCATGTAACATGGCAGACGTGAAGAAAATTGCAACCCGTGAGAGCTACGGCAACGCTCTGAAGGAGCTGGGCGCTACCTGCTCCAACCTGGTGGTGTTTGACGCTGACCTGGCTGGCGCCACCAAGACCGGCACCTTCCTCAAGGCCTTCCCCGACCGTCACTTTGACTGTGGCATCGCCGAGGGCAACATGATCACTGTGGCCGCTGGTGCTTCCACCATGGGCCTGGTGCCCTTTGCCTCCTCCTTCGCCATGTTCGCCGCTGGCCGCGCCTTTGAGCAGGTGCGCAACTCCATCGGCTACCCCCACCTGAACGTGAAGATCGGCGCCACCCATGGCGGCATCTCCGTGGGTGAGGACGGCGCTTCTCACCAGTGCTGTGAGGACTTCGCCCTCATGCGTACCATCCCCGGCATGGTGGTCATGTCCCCCTCCGACGACGTGGAGGCCCGGGCCATGGTGAAGGCCGCCTACGAGCACGTGGGCCCTGTGTACATGCGCTTTGGCCGCGCCGCCGTCCCCGTCATCCACGATGAGGAGACCTTCTCCTTCCAGATCGGCAAGGGCGAGGTGCTCACCGAGGGCACTGACGTGGCCATCATCGCCAATGGCCTGCTGGTGGCTGAGGCTCTGGAGGCTGCCAAGACTCTCTCTGAGGCCGGCATCTCCGCCCGGGTCATCAACATGGCCACCATCAAGCCCCTGGACGAGGAGCTGGTGCTGAAGGCCGCAAAGGAGTGCGGCAAGATCATCACCTGCGAGGAGCACAACGTCATCGGCGGTCTGGGCGAGGCCGTGTGCGGCGTGCTCAGCGAGAAGTGCCCCACTCCCGTGCGCCGCATCGGCGTCAACGACGAGTTCGGTCACTCCGGCCCTGCCGGCGCTCTGCTCAAGCAGTTTGGCCTGTGCGCAGACCATATTGTGGAAGTGGCAAAGGAATTTGTTGGCAAATAATCACATATTTTGTTTCGGTAACCCGGCTGTATGGCCGGGTTACCGAATTTTTTTTCGAAAAATCCCCCATAGATTTTTACGAAAAATTTTACTGGACGGGTATGTTTTGTGGAGAGAACCATGTAGAAAATCAAAAACTGCACAAGAATCCATAACGTTTATCTATTCCGCACAATACCACTCAAAAGGAAAAGTCTAGTATTGTGTTTTATTACAACCCATGGTACACTTAGCCTGCTCATTTTGCCCCATTGGCGACAAAAAATGTAATTTCCAGAACGTGTAAAAAGTTTTGGGCAAACGAATCGAAGGAGGAGTATCATGGGTTCCAAGAAACGGCTGCTTGCAGGGGCCTTGGCTTTGGCAACCTGTGTCAACCTGGTGACGGTTGGCGCATTTGCAGGACAAGGGGCTCGCTCTACAAGCACACAGACATCTTCCCCGGAAGAGACCGTCTACGTCAACAGCTACGGCGGGGACAGCCGTCAGGTGGATTTCTCCAACCACTGGCGGTTTAACCTGGGCAGCGGCAGCGAGGCAGTGGATTACAACGACTCTGCCTGGCGTGACGTGGATCTGCCCCACGATTACAGCATTGAACAGGAGTACACCAAGAACGGTGAAGCCGAGAGCGGCTACCTGCCCGGCGGCACCGGCTGGTACCGTAAGACCTTTACCCTGGATGAGGCCTGGAAGGGTAAGGTTATCACTGTGGACTTCGGCGGCGTGTACATGAACGCCACCGTCTACCTCAACGGCAAGGAGCTGGGCTTCCATCCCTACGGCTACACTGCCTTCTCCCTGGAGCTGCCTCAGGACCTGCTGAAGTACGATGGTGAGAACGTGCTGGCGGTGAAGGTGGATCACAAGACTCCCTCCAGCCGCTGGTACTCCGGCAGCGGTATCTACCGCTCCGTGCACCTCACCGTCACCGATCCTGTGCACGTGGACAAGTATGGCACCTATGTGACCACCCCCAACCTGGCCACCAGCAATGGAGTTGACGGCACGGTGAAGGTGCTCACCACCGTGGCCAACAGCAGCAACGAGGATGCCGAGGTGGTGGTACATCAGTCCATCTACCAGGGCGATGCCAAGGAGCCTGTGGCCACCGTTGAGGGAGATATTATCACTGTCGAGGCGGGTAAGACCGCAGACGTGACCCTCACCACAAAGGTGGACAACCCCGCTCTGTGGGATACCGACCACCCCAATCTGTACACCGTCAAGACGGAGATCGTCCAGGACGAGCAGGTGGTGGACACCTACACCACCGAGTTCGGCTTCCGCTGGATGGAGTTCAGCAATGAGTACGGCATGAAGCTCAATGGAGAGATCACCAAGCTCCAGGGCGTGTGTATGCACCACGACCAGGGCGCTCTGGGCTCCGAGGCCTGGTACCGGGCCATTGAGCGCCAGATCGACATCCTCAAGGAGATGGGTTGTAACGCCATCCGCGTCACCCATAACCCTGCTGCCGATGAGCTGGTGGAGATCGCCAACCGCAAGGGCATCATGCTCATTGACGAGGCCTTTGATACCTGGGTTCTGGAGAAGAACTACAACAGCTATGACTACTCTCACACCTTCAATCAGACGGTGGGTGAGGGAAATCATCTGCTGGGCACCACTCCCACGATGACCTGGAGTGAGTATGACCTGAAGACCATGGTCAACCGGGACAAGAACGCTCCCTCTGTGATCATGTACTCCCTGGGCAACGAGTTGCTGGAAGTGACTCAGTCCGGCGGCAACAACTACGGCGAGATCGCCGAGAAGCTGTGCGGCTATGTGGAGAGCATCGACACCACCCGTCCCATCACCTTCGGCGACAACAAGCTGAAGGCCGACTATGGTAACGGTGATTCCCGCTCCAACGCCATTGCGGAAGTGATTGCCAAGCACAACGGCCTGGTGGGCTACAACTACACCACCGAAGACGTGTTGAATAAAGGCGCGGAAAAGGGCTGGCTGGTGTACCACTCCGAGACCGCTTCTGCCGTCAACAGCCGTGGCGTGTATGACCGCAAGGGCTCTCAGACGGACAAAAACGGCGACTACCTGCTGACCTCTTACGACAAGAGTAAGGTGGGCTGGGGTCATGTGGCCAGTGAGGCCTGGTGGCGCACCATCACCCAGGACAACAGCACGGGTGAGTTTGTGTGGACCGGCTTTGACTACATCGGCGAGCCTACCCCCTGGAACGGTGTGTCCGCCGGTGCTCAGGGCGTGTGGCCCAAGTCCCCCAAGTCCTCTTACTTCGGCATCATTGATACCAATGGCCTGCCCAAGGATACCTTCTATCTGTATCAGAGCCAGTGGAACGATGATGTGACCACCCTGCATGTACTGCCCACCTGGAACGAGGCTGACGTGGAGAGAGACAGCAATGGCAAGGTGGAAGTGGTGGTGTACTCTGACGCCGCCAAGGTGGAGCTGCTGCTGAACGGGAAGGTCGTGGGCGTTGCCAAGACCACCGAGAACCACACCAATGCCGGCTACACCTATCGTACCTTCTCTGCTGGTGAGATGCCCAACGGAGAGGCCAACACCTTCAGCGCTGCCTCTGGGCACCAGAGCCTGTACGCTACCTTCTGGCTTCCCTATGCTGAGGGTACTCTGGAGGCCAAGGCTTATGATGCTGAGGGTCATCTCATTGAAAAGACTTCCGGCCGCAACGTGGTCAAGACCACTTCCAAGGTTACACAGCTCACCGCCCAGGCCGACCGCACCGAGATCGTGGCCGACGGTGACGACCTGAGCTACATCACCATCGATGTCAAGGATGCCGACGGCAACCTGGTTAACACCGACGACGTCAACGTCAAGCTCTCCATCAAGGGCGACGGTAAGATTGTGGGCGTGGATAATGGCCGTCAGCCTGACCACACCTCTTACCAGAGCACCAGCCGCAACGTGGGTGCCGGCCAGCTGGTGGCCATTGTGCAGTCCACCGACAAGGCTGGCTCCTTCACCGTCACTGCAACGGCCGACGGTCTGAGCGACACCTCCGTCACCGTGAAGACCACTGCCCCTGAGACCGGTGAGGGCGCTGACAAGACCATTGTCAGCTATGAGATCTCTCGTTACCACTATGTCAAGGTGGGCAATAAGCCCCAGCTGCCCGAGACCGTGAAGGTCAACTACAACGATGGCACCTCTGATGAGCTGAAGGTGACCTGGAACAGCTATGATGAGAAGCTCATTGAGCAAGTGGGCTCCTTCGCCATCACTGGCACCCTGGAAGGCAGCAACATCACCGTCACCGTCAACATCACCATGCTGGATCGTGTGGCTGCTCTGCTCAACTACTCCACCACGGTGCCTGTGGGCGCAGAGTCTGTGGGATTGCCCGAGTCTCGTCCTGCCGTTCTGGCCGACGGTACCATCCTCAATGCCGAGTTCCCCGTGGAATGGCAGATCCCTGAGGCTCTGACCAAGACCGAGGGTACCACTCTGGTCAAGGGCACCAGCTCTGTGTTTGGCGAGACCCTGGAGGTTACTGCCTCTGTGCGTGTGGCCCAGGGCAACATGCAGTATGGCGAAAATGTGGCGGTCAACGCCAACCAGCTGACCCAGAGCATTGCCAGCAACTACCAGAGCGACAGCCTGGAAGCCATTCGCGATGGCAACACCGCTTACAAGCCCATCACGGGCAACGGAGATACCAACAACAATGTGTGGTCCACATACAAGTGGTCCCAGTCCGGTGAGACTGGCAGCAACCAGGCCAGCGTTGAGTTTACCTACGCTACCAACCAGGCTCTGGGCAAGCTCGTGCTGTACTACTTCACCGACTCCTGGTCCGCTGCCAAGCCGGACAACATCGAACTGAAGTACTCCGTCAATGGCGAAGGCTATGTGGACTTTGCCAACCTGAAGCAGACCGAGGAAGATCTGGGCGATTCCAATGGCGCCCACCTCTATCGCGTCACCTATACCTTCGATTCCGCATCGGTTCTGAAGCTCCGAATCAACCTGACCAGCAAAGCCGGAACTCCCAGCAGCCCCTCCACCGCCAAGGCATTCTGCGTTGGCCTGACCGAGGTGGAGCTCTATCCCGTGGAGACCAGCTATCCGGTCAACAGTTCCGCAGATCTCACCGGCATCACCTTCAACGGCAAGGAGTGGAGCGCCAGCGAGCTGGCTGCCCACACCTACTCCACTGAGGCCCTGGTGGTGGACTCTCTGAAGGTGGACAGCGGCAACAACGCCTCCTACACCGTCCTGCCCGCCCACGACAACGTGGTGAAGATCCTCACCGAGTCGGAGGACCATGCCAAGCGCGGCACCTACACCATCCAGCTGGGGGCTGCTCCCGCTGAGGACGATCCCGCCGATGGCAGTCGCGACTATGACTACGCCAAGACCTCGGCCAACGCCGCCAGCGAGCAGAACGGCAACCCGGCCAGCTACGTGGTGGACGGCAAGAATAACACCCATTGGCATACCAACTGGAATGCCCAGGCGGGGGATGCAGACCTGTCGGACAACCCGGATAAGCGTTATATCCAGCTGACGCTGGAGCAACCCGCCACCTTGGACGCGCTGCGCTACCTGCCCCGTCAGGGCAACGGAGATGGCGACGCCAATGGCCGGGTCACCGGATACCGCGTGGAAGTGAGTACCGACGGCACCGATTGGACCAAGGTATCGGAGGGTACCTGGGCCAACAACATAGACTGGAAGATTGCCGTGTTTGACCAGCCTGTCCAGGCCAAATTTGTGCGCCTGTACGGGGTGGAGACGGTGAGCAACTCCACGGCCAATGCGTTTATGTCTGCCGCCGAGGTGCGGGTGCGCCTGGCACAGGAGAAGATCGACCTGTCCAAGGCCCAGATCAACCTGGAACAGGAGTCTTACGAATACACCGGTTCCGCCATCGAGCCCAAGGTCACCTCTGTGGTGCTGGACGGCAAGACACTGGCCTACGGCCTGGACTACACCGTGAGCTACGCCAACAACACCGCCCCCGGAACCGGTACCGTCACCGTGCAAGGTATCGTAAACTACACCGGCACCGCCACCAAGACCTTTACCATCCAGGGCGATGAAAATCTGGCATTGAAGCAGGAGGGCAGCACCTTGCCCCTGGCGGTGTCCTTCTACGCCCCTGGCAGCGACAGCGCCGCCAACATCAACGACGGCGAAAAGACCTTCAGCGTGTCACAGGGCAAGAAGGTGTGGTCGGACTGGGAGCGCAAGGAAAATGAGAATGTGTTCCACGACGCCCCCTGGGTAGGCATCGTCTTGAAGGAAACCACCACCGTGGACCGCATTTCCATTGGCTTTATTGATGAGGCTGCCAGCGACGATCCCAACGTGGTGCAGGGCAACATGGTGCGTCTGCCCGCCTCCTATGAGATTCAGGTCTACGTGGGTACCGACAAGCTGGATTATCAGGCCGACCATGTGGACAACGGCCGCAACTGGCCTGTTATGAACAGCCAGGAAAACTGGAAGACCGTGGCCACCGTCACCGAGCTGCCCGAGTCCAAGGACTATGCCCAGATGTTGGACACCACCTTTGACCCGGTGGAGACCGCCGCCATCCGAGTGGTCATGAAGCCCCAGGCCAACCAGTGGGTGGGCGTGGACGAGCTGGAGGTCTATGGCCCCAGCAAGGAGGTTCCCCAGTCTTACAACGTCACCGTCCAGACCCAGGGTGAGGGCTCCGCTTCCGCCGATCCCACCACCGCCCAGGCTGGCGCCACCATTACGCTGACCCAGACCGCCGCCGAAGGCTGGCACTTCAAGGAGTGGAAGAGTGACGACGTGACCATCACCGACAACACCTTTACCATGTCCAACGGGGATGTGACTGTCACGGCCGTGTTTGAGGAGGACAGCAAGCCTGAGCCTACCCCCACACCCCAGCCCACCC
>NZ_NFHE01000028.1 GCF_002161235.1 Pseudoflavonifractor sp. An85 | reverse complement strand
ACAGCGCAACTTGGGCGTGCTGACGCCGATGGAGAAGCACGAGCTGTATCTCGCTGCATAAAAAGCGGCCAGCAGCACATAGGCTACTGGCCGGGAAAACTTTATATTTTTTCACTGTCTTCTTGACGGGGAGCAGTTCAAAGGACTGCGGGCGGTAATACCTGTGTTGTTTGCAATGACCCCGGCGGGGGGTTGGTAGTATCTTTGTATTTATTTGCCATATACGCCCCTTATGGGGACAACTGGCATACCGCTGTGCTTCCCCTCATCATATGGATGGAGGTGCAAAAATATAGTGGGTCACAAATAACTCTAAATAGATAGTGAAAATGTTCGTAACAGCAGATGTGATGTCATAATGTGTTTTGTAAACACTTCTGTAACAGAAATGTACGTATGGTGATTACTGTGGGAGCTGACTCATGCTCCGCAAGCTAACACCTACGGTGGAGATGTTGTGCAGCATGGCAGAGGTGGCAGGGGGCAAAATACCTGCAACGCCAAGCCCGATGAGTGCGCCGTTAAATCCGATTACAAAGCGGTAATTGGAATGAATGCGGGCTATAAGTGCCGTAGCGATTCGACGCAGCTCCACCAGTTCCCACAGGCTGTCGGCAGCCATGGTGATATCAGCAATTTCCCGGGCAATGGCGGCACCATCTCGGATTGCTATGCCTGCATCTGCCTCGGATAGGGCAGGGGAGTCATTGATTCCGTCACCCACCATCAAAACTGTGTGGCCATTCTTGCGCAGTTGAGCAATAAATTCTGCTTTATCAGCGGGCAATACCTCAGCACGAAATTCGTCCACACCCAACTGTGCAGCAATGGCTGCTGCAGTCCGATGGCTGTCACCGGTGAGCATCACTGTTTTTTTGATACCCATATTCCGAAGCTGGGAGAGTACTGCGGCAGCTTCTTCTCGCATTGGGTCAGAGATACAAATAACGGCTGCCAGTTGTCCCCCGATAGCCAGGTACAGGTGGGAGAATTCCGATGGCAGAGCATCAAATTGGACTTGATCTTCTTCCGGTACCACGCATCCCTCATCTTCAAATACGAAATGAGCGCTGCCGATGAGGACTCGTTCTCCATTGACGGTGCTGGCGATGCCATGGGCCACCAGGTATTCCACCTTTGAGTGGAATTCATCATGGGTTAGGCCCTGTTGCTTGGCTTCCTCAACCACTGCGTTGGCAACGGAGTGGGGGAAGTGCTCTTCCAGACAAGCGGCCAGACGAAGCATCTCTTCTTCTTGCCTTCCCCCGAAGGCAAGGACCTGGACAACTTTCGGGCAGGCGTGGGTGAGAGTGCCGGTTTTGTCAAAAACGATGGTATCCGCCATGGAAACCGCTTCCAGAAACTTTCCGCCCTTGACCGTGATGTGAGCCTTTCCAGCCTCCCGCATGGCGGAGAGAACAGCCAATGGCATGGCCAGCTTCAAAGCGCAGGAGAAGTCTACCATGAGTACCGACAGTGCCCGTGTAACATTGCCGGTAAGCACAAAGCTGAGCAAACTACCTGCAAACGTGTAGGGAACCAGTTTGTCTGCCAGAGTGGAAGCTTTACTTTCGGCAGCGGACTTTAACTGCTCGGAGCGTTCAATCATTTGAACGATTTGGTCGTAGCGGCTTTGGCCAGAGGCCTGTTTTACCTCCACAACGCATTCGCCTTCTTCTACCACAGTACCAGCGTAGACAGTGCTGCCGGAGTGCTTAGAAACCGGGATAGATTCGCCTGTGAGAGAAGCTTGGTTTACTGTGACTTCTCCTTCCAGCACGAGACCATCTACCGGGATCACACCTCCGGAGCGAACCACAACGGTGTCTCCAGCCGTAACTTGTGAGATGGGGACCAATACTTCTCCCTGGGGTGTGCGTAACCAAACCCGATCTACATTCAGAGACATGCACCGGGCCAGGTCTTCCACAGATTTTTTGCGGGTCCATTCTTCCAGCAATTCGCCAATTTCCAAAAGGAACATGACGGCTCCGGCGGTTCCAAAGTCTCTACGGCAGGCAGAGATGGAAATGGAAAGTGCATCCAGAACCTCCACTCGCAGTTTTCCCCGCAGTAGACAGCTTAGGCCACGATGCACAAATGGCACCATACGCCATAATATACGGGCGATCCGCAGGGGGGAGGGAAGAAACAACGAGGATGCTGCCTTCAGCACAATTTTTCCCACCAGTTTTTCTTCAAATTCTCGGTTCAATGCACGGCTGCTGTGAACAGGCAGAGAAATGGACTCAGTAGCCTCTTGCCAAGAGAAGCGGCGGATATCGTCCAATACGGTTTGACGGCTGCCGTCATAGTGTAAGATGACACAGCACGTGCGCTCATGCACCGACACTTGCTGTGCCCACGGCTTGCGCAACAGCCAGGCCTCCAACAGATCCGCCTGCTCCAACGTCATTCGCGGTTGCTGGACCCGAATACGGATGCGCCCACGGCTTTCGTGCAGGATGATTGCCTTCATGATTTGACCTCCTTGATGAAAAAAGGGAGCCGCCCATGCGGCTCCCTCTGCTGTTTTCTTAGGCGTCCACCTCGTCCAGCTTGGAGGCAGCAGTTTCCTCTGCCTCCTTGGCAGCGCGAGCTTCATTCAAGTCTTTGGCAGAGGCAAGAATGTCAGCAGCATTCTCCTGTACCGTGGTTACGGTCTCCATCACAGAATCCTTCATGCGCAGACCTGCGGCAGTGGCATGAACGTAGGCTTTTTTTGCGTCCTTGCTGGACAGCAGTTTGATCCCGAAGGATCCAAACAAGGCTCCGCCTGCAAAGCAGGCCAATTTGCTATAAATACTCATGGTAACCCATCCTTTCCCTTACTTTCTCTTGTAGCCTGTCACCATGACCATGATCATACAGATGATGGCCCCCCAGGCCCAAAATCGATGTTGCTTCATTGGCGTCACTCCTTTTGTTCCAGGCTTCTTTGGAATGTCTCATCATTATAGCAGCAAAGTAGGACGCTTGTCGTTGTCAAATCGGACGCGAGATTGCGGTTTCTGACATTTTTCTCAGTCGGCTTGGGGTCATACCATAGAATCGTTTGAATGTTGCATTGAATTGACTGATTCCGGTGTAGCCCACGTCTTGTGCGATTTGGTGGATGGGGAGTTTGGATGTGCAAATCAGTTTATGGGCCTGTTTCATGCGCTGTTCTACCAACCAGCTATGGACGGGAACACCATACGCACGGTGAAACCATTCCTTCAAAAATGTGGGGGAAACAGAGCATTGTTTGCAGATGTGGGGGATGGTGAGTTTCTCCCCCAAATGGGCCTGCATATACGATGTGGCCTCCAAAATGCTCTGGGGGACATAGCGATGGACATTGGTACCTGGTGTATGAGAAACTGGTACTTTGGAGCAGAGCAAATATAACAATTCCACAGCCTTAAATACGCAATACCGATCCTGAGCTTCTTTCGACAGGTTCAGAAGATCCTGAAATAGTGCTTGGGACCAGGAGGTTCCGGATATAACCATATGACCCCTGCTTGAAATCATCTTTTCTCTGACGATTTTAGTGTCGAGTTCCATTCCCATTGTGGTACAGATAGAGGAAAAACTGTCCTTTGCCAGCTTTGCATCTACCGCCACCAGTACACCACACAGGTCTGGGCTACACTGGCAGGAGAGAAGCCATGAGGGGTCTGAGAGAAGAAGAATATCAGACGTTTCCACGGTATAGGGCTCTGCTTGATCAGGATGAAGGAAAAGCCGACCACCGAAACAAAAGAAGGTTTCAAAATGCAGAGGCTTTCCCACCACCGGAATGGGCAGTTGTCCATTTCTGCCGGATCTTGTCAGGGAAAAGTGACAAATCTGGACTCCAGGCATACTGACACTCCATGAAATTTGGTGAATCCGTTGACTTTGTAGATATTCTCGCAACATGTTCTTATCCCGCCTCATGATAAAACAGACCTTTTCCGAGAGCAAACGCCAGTGGTTAGCGCATACTAACTGGATGATACATCATAACACGACAAGATGCAAGAATTTTCTGAATACAGGGAACAGAGGAGATGGAATCATGCTTGTCATAACGACTTCTGCTTCCAGCCAAGGAGAAGCGCCGAGTTGATAATGAACAGGACGGAACCCGCATTATGTACCAGCGCTCCCACAACCGGCCCTAATACACCGGTGGTGGCAAGGACAATGGCCAAAAAATTAATCCCATAGAGAAGGTAAGATTTCGCTATGCAAATGGTCTTATGATTGACATGGATAGAATCGTGTGGTAGAATTTACGTAGTTAGCAATGGCTAACCACGAGCGTTCTATGTTCTGATCATTCTCGGAACACAAAATAATACGAACTATAATGAAGGAGTGTTTTTATGCTGGAACACAAGAATACCAACGTCATGAATACTAAGGTTTCCGTCGAGAAAGTTGATTTACTGCATTTTGATCCCTTCAACCCGAATGGCCATTGTTGCTGCGGCGGGCACGGTGGGCACCACTGTTGCGGAAAACATCATCACAATCATGACAACAGACCGGATGAAATATCTGACTGATGCCGAATGGATGCTATTACTGATTCATGATTTTTACGCTCGACTTTTCTTGATGGGTCGTTTTTTGATGATACATGAGTCATATAAGCGCAAGTAAAAGTGAAAATGGGAGCGTACTCATCAGAGCTGTCCGATGGGGACGCTCCCGTTTTACCTTCGAACAGTTAGAGCACTTTTGGAGCGGCAGGTAAGCAGCCTGTTGCTGACGCTCGGCGCACTGGAGGTGTCCATGCATACCCAGATTGTCCAGGCAAACTTTGCGAACAAATACCATGACCAGATTGGAGGATCGTATGTCAATGGAACTATGGCAAGGCCTGCTGATTCCTCATCTGCACCGCGGCAGTTCGGAGGCAGAAGGACTCAAAAGCAGTCTTGGAAGGACAACCATGCTCACTTTGGCCGTGGCACTGCACAATATCCCAGAAGGAATGGCAGTAGGCGCGGTCTACGCCGGGTGGCTTTATGGAGACAGTGGGATCACGCTGGCGGGGGCGTTAGCTCTTTCTTTGGGAATCGCCATTCAGAACTTCCCGGAAGGCGCTATCATATCCATGCCTTTGAAGGCGGAAGGGTTCTCGAAATTCCGCTCCTTCCTGTATGGGGCGTTGTCCGGTGCGGTGGAGCCGTTAGGCGCCATCCTGACCATCCTTCTGGCTGGAATTATAGTCCCGGTACTGCCCTACGCCCTGAGCTTTGCCGCAGGAGCGATGATCTATGTGGTGGTGGAGGAATGGATCCCGGAAATGTCAGTGGGAAAGCACTCTGATGTGGGAACCATTCTGTTTGCAGTTGGATTTACACTCATGATGACACTGGATGTGGCGCTGGGCTGAGGCTGGTTGCTTGGAAGGAGGATAACGAATGTCTCATTTAGGCGTTGTGGAAGATACGCTGTTTGTCCCTATGCTGGGTAGGCTCTATGCCAGCGAACATTGCCCGCAAATCTTATATGACAAAAAGGCGCTGGAGTTGAAGGAGAAGCTGCCAGCTGGTCTGCGGAAGCCGGGTGACCAGAACCAGTACACCTTGCTGGCCTCCGCTGTTCGGTCAGCCAATATGGATCGGTTCATCCGGTCATTTCTGGGACGCAGGCGGGACGGGGTCATCGTCCAGCTTGGATGCGGTCTGGAAACCACATATCATCGCTGCGACAACGGCCGCACTCGCTGGTATGCTGTGGATTTGCCTCATGTGGTGGAGTATCGGCGGGAGTTGCTGCCGGAGCCGGAGCGGGAAACCTATGTTGCTGCGGATGCCTTTGATGACGACTGGATCAGACGGATCCGTGCCAATGTGCCGGATGCTCCCATCTTGGTCACCGCTGGTGGGCTGTTCCACTATTTTGAGGAAGCCAAGGTTATGGGGCTGCTTCGAATGCTGCAGCAATTCGGAGAGATAGAACTTGTCTTTGATGCTGTGAGCAAAAGCGGCATGGCCATGATGCGGAAAAAGTACATGAGGCAGGTAGGCCACGCCGATGCCCGGATGTTTTTCTATGTGGATGAAGCCTCGGAACTGACCGGGAAAATCGGCGGCGGGGTCGAGATTCTTGCCCAGGAAGCTTATTATCGCCATATCCCCAGAGATGGTTTGCGATTCTCCACAAAGGTCAGTATGGCAGTTTCTGATCGATGGTGCATGGTGAAGATGATACATCTGAAGTTATAAAACGACCATTTTGCCCATATTTTATCGCAGAACTTTCTGGTAGCGTATAGGTGAGCAGTATACTATGTTTTGGTGGACACGGAGTAGTAGAAGTTTATACAAAAGGATAAGAACTACGTTTGGTATGATATAAAGGGATTGCTGTGTTAATTTTATACAGCAATCCCTTTTGCGATATTTCTTTCACTGCCTCTTGACAAAAGAAGCTCACCGCTCTATTATAACAGTGTTATATATCACTGTTATATGAGGTTGTATATGGAAGAAAAATCGACTGCCACGCTGGAGAGAATCCAGCAGGCCGCTATGGAGGAATTTACAGAGAAGGGCTTTCAGGGCGCATCTCTGCGGCAGATTGTGAAGCAGGCTGGTGTCACCACCGGCGCATTTTACGGCTATTTCTCCAGCAAAGAGGCGCTCTTTGCATCCATCGTGGAGCCCCACGCCGCCGCGCTGATGGGCCGGTTCATGGAAGCCCAGACCTCCTTTGCCGAGCTGCCGGAGCAGGAACAGCCGGAACACATGGGACTGGAGTCCAGCCAATGCGTCCATTGGATGGTGGACTACATCTGCGACCACCGAGAGCCGGTGAAGCTGCTGCTGTGCAAGGCCGAGGGCACCAGCTATGAGCATTTCGTCCATAATATGGTGGAGGTCGAAGTGGAATACACCCTCCAATACCTGGAGGTACTCCACCGTCTGGGGCATGAATGCCCCCAGCTGGATGCACAGCTATGCCACATCATTGCCAGCGGAATGTTTAACGGCATTTTCGAGATCGTCGTCCACGACATGCCCAAGGAGCAGGCCATGCGGTATGTGGACCAGCTGAGGGACTTCTACACCGCCGGGTGGTTGCAGCTAATCGGCCAGTAACATACCGCCAATCTTTTTCGTAAGATCGGGGCTTTGCCCCTTTCTTTTTACACAAAAGGTTAGCAATAGCTAACCATAAAAGGAGGAATATTTGTGAAGGAAAAGAAGCAAAACGCTCTGACCGTTCTGCTGGGATATGCGGGCAGCCACAGGCGGCTTACCTTCCTGGGGCTAGGACTGTCAGCAATATCCATGGTGTGCAGTATGATTCCCTATCTCTGTATCTGGCTGGCGGCCCGAGATTTGATTGCCGTGGGGCCGGATTGGACGCAGGCCCAGAGCGTGACGCGCTATGGCTGGATTGCCTTCGCTTTCGCGGTGGGTGGCATCCTCATCTACTTTCTGGGCCTGATGTGTACCCATCTGGCGGCGTTCCGCACGGCGTCCAACATCCGCAAACAGGGCATGGCACATGTGATGCAGGCTCCGTTGGGCTATTTTGATGCCAATGCTTCCGGTTTGATCCGCAGCCGCCTGGACGCAGCGGCCGCCGATACAGAAACCCTGCTGGCTCACAATCTGGCGGACATCGTGGGCACAATCACCCTGTTTCTTGCCATGCTGGTGCTGATGTTCGTGTTTGATTGGCGTATGGGTGCGGCATGCCTGCTGTCGGCGGTGATCTCCATCCTTGCCATGTTCAGTATGATGGGCGGCAAAAACGCCGAGCTTATGGCGGAATACCAGGCGGCCCAGGACCGTATGACCAAAGCTGGCACGGAATATGTACGAGGCATCCCGGTGGTCAAGATCTTTCAGCAGACCGTCTACTCCTTCAAGGCCTTTCAGCAGGCCATTGAGGAGTACAGCGCTAAGGCGGAGTACTATCAAGGTGATGTGTGCCGCGTTCCGCAGTCCATCAATCTGACCTTTACTGAGGGCGCCTTTCTGTTTCTGGTGCCGGTGGTGCTGTTCCTGGCTCCCGGCGCACTGGCTTCGGGTGATTTTGCGGGACTTGTCACAAACTTCGCCTTCTACGCCGTATTCTCTGCCATCATTTCTACGGCACTGGCCAAGATTATGTTTGCGGCTTCCGGTATGATGCTGGCCAACACCGCTCTGGGACGTATCCAGCCGGTCATGGACGCACCGATGCTGCCGGTGCCGAATCATCCCCAGACTCCCAAGGACAATCGGGTGGTCTTCCGGGATGTGAGCTTTACCTACGACGGCGCGCAGTCTCCCGCTCTGTCCCATGTTTCCTTCGCCGCCGAACCCGGAGAGACGGTGGCGCTGGTGGGGCCTTCAGGCGGGGGCAAGACCACAGCCGCCAGCCTGATCCCCCGGTTCTGGGATGCAGGCACCGGCACTGTCGAAGTGGGCGGCGTGGATGTACGCCAGATCGATCCCCATGTTCTGATGGAGCAGGTGGCTTTCGTGTTCCAGAACAACCAGCTGTTCAAAGCCAGCATTCTGGAAAATGTTCGGGCCGCCCGGCCCGACGCCAGCCGGGAGCAGGTGCTGGCGGCCCTGGAGGCCGCACAGTGCGGCGACATTCTGGAAAAGCTGCCCCAGGGGCTGGATACTGTGATCGGAACCGAGGGGACCTATCTTTCCGGCGGCGAGGCGCAGCGCATTGCGCTGGCTCGGGCTATTTTGAAGGATGCACCTATTGTGGTGCTGGATGAAGCCACCGCTTTCGCTGATCCGGAAAATGAAGCCTTGATCCAGAAAGCCTTCGCACGGCTGACAAAGGATCGTACGGTCATCATGATTGCCCACCGGCTTTCCACTGTGGTAGGTGCGGATAAGATTCTGGTGCTGGAAGGCGGCCGGGTGACAGAGCAGGGCACCCACAGAGAACTGATCGCGGCAGGCGGATTGTACACCCGGATGTGGGCCGACTACAATCGGGCAATCCAATGGAAAATGGAAAGCGGCAAGGAGGGGAAATAAATGTTCGGAGCAAAATTTCAACGGAAATATGCCTTGACGGATCAGGGCGTACAGAACACCAAGAAGGGCACCTTTTGGACGGTGGTCGTCAATCTGGTGGTCATGGGCGGGGTCAGCATCCTGTACCTTGTGATGTCCGGCCTGATGGCGTCTCTGACTGACGGTGTCTCCCTGACCGCCTCTCTGCCTGTACTGGCCGGTCTTGTAGTATTTGCGCTTCTCTCCTTTCTCACCCATTTCCAGCAGTATAAGGCCACCTACGGTCTTGTGTACGGCGAAGTCAAAGCCACCCGGCTGGGTTTGGCGGAACGGCTACGCAAGCTGCCCCTTGGCTTTTTCGGTAAGCGCGATCTGGCCGACCTGACGGAGACCCTGATGGGTGATGTCAACCGCATGGAACATGTCTGGAGCCATGTGCTGGGTTACCTGTACGGCTCCTACATTTCCACCGCCGTGATTGCGGTCTGCCTGCTCTGGTATGACTGGCGGCTGACCATTGCCTGCCTTTGGGGAGTGCCGGTCGCTTTTGGCCTGCTGTTTGGAAGCCGGAAGCTCACCGAGCGCCGGGCTGAGCAGACCAAGCACGCCGCCGTGCGGGTTTCGGATGGGATGCAGGAGGCGCTGGAACATGTGCGGGAGATCCGTGCCACCAATCAGGAGGAGCGTTACCTTGCGGGACTGTACCGGAAGATCGACGACCATGAACGGATCATGATCTGCGGCGAGCTGGTCACCGGCCTGTTCGTCAACGGGGCCAGCGTCATCATGCGGCTGGGCGTGGCGACCACGATCCTTACGGGCGCGGGGCTAATTTTGTCCGGACAGATCGACTTCATGCTGCTGTTCCTGTTCCTCATGGTCATTACCCGTATCTATGCCCCCTTTGACCAGAGCCTTGCGCTGATTGCCGAGCTGTTTGTCTCCCAGGTGTCGGCAGACCGGATGAACGCTCTGTTCGACACGCCTATCGCAGAGGGGGCGGAAGTTTTTCATCCCAAGGGGCACGACATCGTCTTTGACCATGTGGAGTTTGCCTATGACCAAAAGGGCGTCCTGCACGATGTCAGTTTTACCGCCAAAGAAGGCGAGATCACCGCGCTGGTGGGGCCCTCCGGCTCTGGAAAAAGCACCTGCGCCCGGCTTGCGGCGCGTCTGTGGGATGTCACCGGGGGCGCTATCAAAGTGGGTGGGGTGGATATTTCTACCGTGGACCCAGAGGTGCTGCTGACCGATTATTCCATGGTTTTTCAGGATGTGGTGCTGTTTGACGACACGGTGATGGAAAACATCCGCCTGGGCAGGCGCGGCGCCTCTGACGCGGAGGTGATGGCCGCAGCCAAAGCCGCCAATTGCGAGGAGTTTGTCAGCAAACTGCCCCAGGGCTACCAAACGCCCATCGGAGAAAACGGCGCAAAGCTATCCGGCGGCGAGCGACAGCGCATCTCCATCGCCCGTGCGCTGATCAAGGACGCGCCCATCGTATTGCTGGACGAAGCCACCGCCTCTCTGGACGTGGAAAATGAGACCAAGGTACAGGGGGCGCTCTCGAAGCTTCTCACCGGAAAGACGGTACTGGTCATCGCCCACCGGATGCGTACTGTGGCCGGGGCAGACCATATTGTTGTTCTGAAAGACGGTTGTGTGGACCAACAGGGAACCCCGCAAGAGCTGATGGCAGAAGGTGGCCTGTTCCGACACATGGTGGAGCTTCAGAACGAAAGTGCTCAGTGGCAGTTGAATCGGGCAGGCTCATAATTCTTTGTGCAATCAGGAAATGAGAGAAGCCCACAGTTCGAAAGGAGCTGTGGGTCTTTCTCTTGGCAGCAATTCTGTTGTCCGGTAGATCCAAAGCCTGTTTCTGCGTACATACAGAAAGCACTTCCTTGACAAGTGGGAAAAACAGGCGTATAGTTAACTCGAAAGTTAGCCTAAGCTAACCTCGATTGAAAGCCTAAGTTATTCACCCATGCGCATTCCGTTTTTGCAGCATGAAGGGATGAGAGAGAAGGGAAGATTGGTATGTCAGAAGCATTGACGCCATTTCAAATTCAGCTGTTGCTGTACTATCTGGAGGCAGAGCCTTCCAAGCGTACGGTCACCGATTCTGCCAGAAGCCTGGGGGTAGGGAAATGGGCCATTACCCGAGCCATGGATGCCATGGAGAAACAGGGAATTGTAGAACGGCTGGAACACCGCAAAACAGCCCTTACCGTTCCTGGGATACAACTGGCTGAGGAATACAGACGTAAATTCTATGTGTTTCGTCGATATATGCAGTACCTAGATGTCCCATTAAGTCAAATTCGAGAAAATGCGCTGCAGGGATTGGCAGCGGGGTTTTCTGACGCATTTATGGATCGGCTCTCCGAACAGGAGAGCCGTATGGAAATCAAAGAACACTTTGCAGGCCGTCAACGATTTCATGGCGGCGAAATTTGTGACCTTCTGGAAGACGGAAGCTACCACTTTCCGTTTATTATCTATCGAGAGCAGATGAAAAATCACGGCAATATCTCTATGGCAAATCAAGGTTTCGAGCATCCCTGTGAGCTGATGGTGAAGGATCACCAGGGACTGGTATATCTCACCGTCAAAACTGTGTCGGCTCAGTCGGCATTCAGCGGCAAGCAGATGGAGGGGCGGATTCAGAAGCTGCAATATCTATGCGACGGGGAATTCCGGGACGGTGGAATGGACGGACGCTACATATATTTCCCAGCAACTGCGCTACAGTTTATCTCTATGGGGAAAGGTCGTGACACGTTGCTTCATGGGAGCGTGTGCCTGAAGATGCAGTGCAGTGTGGGGGAAATGCATATGCCAGAGAGTACAGCAGTATTCACTGTGTTCATCCATTAAACACGGTGTTGCCCGAAAGATAGAAATTTTCTGTTGCACAGTTGCTCCAATCTTGATTTCTTTGTGGCTAAAGGATTTCAGGCGTTTTCTAATGGGGAAAAGATAGGTTTGTAGCAGAAGTGCAACAAAATATTCATTGACTACACTGGAAACAATGGATATACTATGCGTGCTTTAGGAAATGTTTGAGGTCCAAAGAGAAGAATATATATGGCGATTTACAGATCGACGAAATCCGGCTCCTTGTGGAGTTATTTTTTGGCCGGGCAGTTAGTTTCGGCTAATCGATTACCTGGTGAACAGTCTAACATATCTAAGGTGGAAGGTGCTGTATCATGTTAATAGAAATAGGAGGTGGTTTGATCCCGAATTGCCGTGTCAGCGGCTTTCTTTTTGTATAGTGGTTAGCGATTGCTAACAAGAGATCGTCAGTTTTTTTCTTAGGAAAGAGAGGGGTTGCTTCTATGTGGATTGGAAAGCGTATGGCCAAGCAGGGCACATCTGCCGTTTTGGCAGCAGCTATGGTAGCCAGCCTGGGTAGCAATTATGGATTTGCGGACACTGTCCATGAGATAACCTACCCAGAAGGCTCCAGAGTTGTTCAGCGACTGGATGCGCCTGTGGAAGACGGGGTATACACCGCTTCCTTGAACTTAATGAATGCAAACAGTAGTGGACAGTACTCGATGGGAAACGCAGCACTTCGAGGCAGTGAATCGTTTCTGCAAAAACATCCCGACGACACCCAATACCAGGCGCTCTTGGTAGTGGAGCAGGGTACAGCCACTGCAATCGTAGAGTTTATGCCTATGGGGTATATTGGGCAGTATGGCTTTATGATGGAGTTGGAATCTGTCCAGGCAGAAGTTTTAACGAAATACGGGTATCCCGACGACAATTTCTGTACATACACTTCTGCAGAGCTGTTGACCCAACACCGAACACAAGATGGGAGCGTCGTGTATGATGCCTATAACAATCCAGAATCTGAAATGGTGTATGATGGGTCTAATCCTGATACCATGACACGACCGGCTGGATTTGGGCATGATGAACCTCGATTGATTGACATTGACAACCTGCCCTATCAGCATATGATGGCCTTGGATGTGACTCCCGTTGTGGTGGCCAATCAGTCCGGTGAGTTTGACATTCCGCAGACTAGCAGCGAGTTCACAGTCAACAATGCAGCCTATGTGCACGTATTTGTTCCCATTATGTTCTCTATCAGTCCCACATCTGGAGACCAGTATGCCAGACTACAAGTGGATTGGAGCAGTCTTACTGAGGTGGAAAATGCTCAGGAAAATGTAAGTTATCAGCTTTGGAAGGCTAAGAATATTTCCAAAGGGAATTATACGGAAAGCTCCTATCAGGCTTTGCAGGAAACCATCGAAGATGTGAGTGGTAAACTCACCAATATATGGCCCGATTCCACGCTGGAGATGTCGGGAGCTGGCTTCCAGGCAGTTCCTGTGCTGAATCAGAAGGAATTTACGGTTCAGGAGCAGCAGGACATGGCCTCTGCTATTGCTGCTGCTATAAGCGAATTGGAAGAAAAAGGAGATAAGACATCCCTCCGTGCCCTCATCGAGAAAGCGGATGTTTGCCAAGAGTCTCAATATACCCCTGAAACATGGGAACCCTTCCAGGTTGCGCTGGCTGCAGCAAAACAAGTGGAGCGGGACGACAATGCAGGTGTCTCCGAAGTTACGCGTGCTGTGAGTGAGCTAGGAAACGCGTTGGAGGCTTTGGTGAAGCGCGCCAATACTGACGAGTTGAAAACTATTCTGGAACAGGCGAGTGTTCTGAAGAATGAAGGATATACGCAGGCTACTTGGAGCGCATTGCAACAGGCCATTGACCACGCTCAGCGTGTGCTGGACAACGCCAATGCCACACAAAGTGAGGTGGATGCCCAAGTGCAGGCACTGCAAACCGCTATGGATAACCTGAGAAAAGAGGGGGAGTTGGATAGACATACCCTGGAGGATGGGGGCTACTCTGTCTACGGTGAAATGTTCAAGACAAACCAAACGGATTACTCCATGTCCAATGATGCCATCCACCATACCTTGAAGCTCACCGTGGAAGACGGTAAGTACTATCTGACAATGGATTTTCAAGGTCTTTCTTATCTGAATAAATATGGGTATCTGGCGGAACTGGCCTATTATGAAAATGGCTATCAATACGGCGCTTATGGTGATTTGCAGGGAACTGTGGTGCCTGCAACCGTGTTGTCCACACAGAAAAATCCAGATGGAACGGATATTGTGGATGAATTCAATCAGGCGGGTGGGATTTATGCTGGAAAACTTTATCCAGATCAAATCAAATTCCCCCTGGTATCGGATGCTCTGGAGGATGAGCAGGGATTCGTGCCGCTTCAAGTATTTGTTCCGGTCATGGAGGACATCTCCGCTGGATCTGGTACTCAGGATGTATTACTGAAGCTGGACTGGTCTACTTTGAAAGAAACCACCGAGGATGATCCTAACTTCCAGCCGGAAGAACCTGTGGAGCAGTCCCCCGCCGTCAACGTCACCGACACCACCACCGGCATCAAGGTAGAGGCTGACAAGGGCGTGTTCCCTGAGGGCGTCCAGCAGGTGGTGACCCAGATTACCTCCGGGGAAGTCTACGAAAAGGCTGCTGAGCTGCTTGCCGACGTGGGCAAGAAGTTCCGCCTGTTCGAGATCCATTTTGAGCTGAATGGTGTTGAGGTTCAGCCCAACGGTGTGGTCACCGTGTACTACCCCATTCCCGAAGGATATGATGCTGACAAGGTGGTTTTGTATCGAATCAATGAGGACGGAACCAAGACTCTGGTCAAGGGCACCGTGGAGAACGGTTACTATAAAGTGATGACCAAGAGTTTTGGTAATTTCGCCTTGGTGGAGCAGGGCAGCACCATCACAGATGCGGAAAACAGCGCAAACGTGAATGGCAACCCTGAAACCGGTGACCGTGCAAACGTGGCTCCCTTTGTAGTGTTGACTCTGTCCTGTATCGGACTGATGGGGATTCTGCTTGCCAGAAAAAAAGAACAATGATATAGGGAGATTGATGTTATGAAGAATACCGCAAGAAAAGCTGTTCGAGGGCTTTGCGGTATGGTGGCAATGCTCGCCCTTGCGGCGAGCATTGTTTCCATGCCTGCATCGGCAGCTTCCCACGGCATATATACTGCCACCGCTACCGCCCACTACCGGCATCCAACCACAGGAGTCATCGAAGACTCTGGCGGAGAGAATTCTGCAGTACTAGGTCAGTCCATGACAGAAAGTGCTACCAATAAAAAGGCTCTGGTAGAGGTAGATGCAAGTGGTAACACATGGATCACCGTTCGCTTAAATCTGATGGACAACATTCAATCACCCAAGTTTCAGGTGGATGGACGTTCCGTTTCTGCCAGTCTGATGCAAGAAGACTATGGCAGCAATACTGCAGATTTTCGCTTGAAAGCCAACAGCGAGAAATCTATCATCCGCTGCAATATGTATGTGACCCCCATGGGCCGTGAGGTCATCTTTTACATTACCGTGGGCAATCTGAAGTCCGGTTCTGGGGATTTTGTTACCAGCATCTCGGTGGAACAGCCCAAAGCTACGACTGCCCCTGCGCCTTCAGCCACCAAGACCCCGGCAGCGGCTTCCACGCCCACCCCCACCAAGGCCCCGGCAGCCCCGGCTACCCATACGCCTGAGGCCACAGTGGCTCCCTCCGCTACCCCGGAGCCGTCTCCCACTACAGACCCAGAGGCCCAGTCCAGTGCCAGCGGCCTGGAGGAATTTGACGCCTCGGGCAACGCTGTGGAGGAAACCCAGGCGCCTGAAAACACCGATTCCTCCTCTGGCTCTCCCGTTCTCTGGTGGGTCATTGGAGGGCTGGTGGTCATCGCAGCTGTGGGCGGCGGCGTGTGGTACGTCTTCTTTGTAAGAAAGGGCAAGCATCCCTTTGGTAAGAAGTGAGGGAAGGAGCCGAGTATGAGACCAAAAAGACTTCTGTCTCTCTGCCTGGCGGGAATGCTGGCCCTGTCCGCCAGCGCCTGTGTCAACCAGCATCCGGAGCAAACTGCAGATGACGGTTCAGACCAGGTGCGTATTGTAGCAACCTCACCTGCTGCGGTGGACATCTGCGACAAGCTGGAACTGGATCTGGTGGGTGTGTGCTCCTCCACTCTGAGTACTATTCCCGAACGATATCAGGATGTGACCACTGTAGGGACGGCTATGAGTCCGGATTTGGAAATTCTCAAATCTTTGAACCCGGACTATGTGATTTCCCCCAACAGCCTGCAAAGCGATTTGCAGCCCAAATACGCCTCCATTGAAGTCAACTCCCTGTTTCTCAATCTGCGCAGTGTGGAGGGAATGTATGCCTCCATCGAGGGACTGGGGGAGAAGTTTGACCGGGAGGAACAGGCCCAGGCTCTGGTGGAGGAATACCAGCAGTTTATAGAGGAGTACCGAAGCCAAAATGAGGGGAAAGAATCCCCCACGGTGCTGGTGCTCATGGGTCTGCCTGGCTCCTACATTGTGGCCACGGAAAGTAGCTATGTGGGCAACCTGGTCAAACTGGCCGGTGGGGTCAACGTCTATGGAGATGGGGACGGCCAGGAATTCCTCACCGCCAACACCGAGGACATGAAGACCAAGGAACCAGATATCATTCTCCGGGCAGCCCATGCTCTGCCCGAAGACGTGGTGGAGATGTTCCAGGATGAATTTGAAACCAACGATATCTGGAAGCACTTTGAGGCGGTGCAGGAGGGGCGTGTCTACGACTTGCCCTATGACCTGTTCGGCATGAGTGCCAAGTTCAACTACCCCGATGCGCTGGAAGAGCTACAGCCGCTGCTCTACGGCGAGGGAATAAAGCAAAATCCATAAGGGAGGCAAGATCATGACAACAACCAAACAGACATGGGTCAAGCGCAGCTTGGCCATGTCCTTGGCTTCGGCCCTCACGTTGGGCCTGGCTACACCTCCGGTGTGGGCGGCTTCTCCGTCCACTCCAGAATTTGAAACCAATGCCACTTACCAAGTGGATGTCCAGATGCGCAAGCCTGACGAGGAAGGCGGATGGAACAGCAGTTTCTACAGCCATCTTCAGCGCACGGCCACTGTGACCACAGATTCCGATGGCAATCCCACCTTGGAGCTCCGGTTCCCTGAAGTGGTCGTCTGGGCAGACGACTATGAGACATCGGAGACCCAGTGGGTTACTGGCGTGCAGGTTTATGAAAAGGATAGCACCGACCCTGTTGCACTGGAATTTAATGAGGTGTCCTTCACGGAGGGATATTATACCATTCGTGGCGAAGCCACATTTGTGCTACCCTACTGGGACAGTAATGAGTACACAGGTACTGTGACCCTCAACAACGAGACCCAGAGTGACATGGTGCTCACGGTGGACTGGTCCACGCTGGAGCAGGTGCTGCCTGAGGCAGCAGTTCCGGAGATCACCCCCAGTGGAGCAGATTTTGAAACCTCCCAGGAGGTCACCATCACCTGTGACACTCCGGGGGCAACCATTCTCTACACCACCGACGGCAGTGACCCGTCCTATTCTTCCGGCTATCAGACGGGAGAGGTGTACAGCGAGCCCTTTACAGTAACCAGAACCACCACCGTCAAGGCGATTGCCTACGTTCCGGGTGAATATGATCCCAGCGCTGTGGTGTCTGCCGACTTTACCCGTACCACCATGCCTGAACTGGTGCCTGGCCAAGAGTATGCGGTAACCATCTCGGTGGATGACCCTCAATGGGAGCTGACCAGCTACGTACACACTCAGGCCGTGGTCACTGCAGACCAGAATGGAAGTCTGACCATGAAACTGACCTATCTCCAGGATTGGCAGGGGAATAAGGTCTCGGCACTGAGCATGTATCAGGTAGAGAATCCGGACGACCCACAAGACCTAACAGCTTTGGAGATTGTTCCCGCGTCTGGAGAAGTGGGATATAAAACCATCAGCGGCATTTCCAACATTGTACTGCCCTATTATGGCGTAAAGCAGAACTATTCCGGAACTTATCAGCTGAGTAATGGAACTTGCGGCACATACACATTGTCCGTGCAGTGGGACACTGCCCACCAACAGACTGCCTCTGTGGCCACACCGGTTATCTCCCCCAACGAAGGCTCTATTTATGAGGAGACAGAGGTGACCATCACCTGTGATACCCCGGATGCCACCATCTACTACACCCTGGACGGCACCACACCCACTCAGGAGAGCACCCAGTACACTGGCCCCTTTACCATTAACCAGACGACCACGGTCAAAGCCATTGCAGTAAAAGATGGTATGGGAAGTAGCTTTGAGGCTACTGCTACCTACACCTGGAGTTTGCTGGGCCAGTTCACCGGTGCCGAGATCCAGCCCAAGGATGGATACACCACCCTCACCCTGAATACTGAGGATACCCGTTACGGTGATGCCATTTGGAGTGACCAGATGTCCAGCCCTCAGTATTTTGTCCGGGTTACCCAGGGGGACCGGGAGGAGAAGTTTGTCTATAACGGCGGCGTGGGCGGCTTTGCCCTCAAGCGGGTTGATGATGGCGTGCAGATGCTGCTCAACTTCGATTCTGAGACTTGGGATCTTTCCCAGCCCATTACCCTGGACATAGTGATGGAGGGTTCCAGCACCAAGCACGTGGTGCTGGATGCCAGCAACCTCGACGAAGTTACCTTGACTCAAGAGGATCAGTCTGCCGATGCAACTGGTGGTGCGCAAATTTCTGCCAGTGAAATGAAGCCGGGGCAGACGTACACCGCCACCTTCCAAGCCTTCCGCATTGACGATGGGGTCACTGAGTCCATGCTGGCTGGCTTCTTTGATCCCTATGTGGAAATCAAGGTGGCCCAGGACGGTACTCTCACCGCCTCCTTTTACAACACCGTGTTCGCTCACTCCATGCTGGACTTTGCCATTCAGAGCAGTGATGGCACCTGGAAGGGCGCCATCACCGACGGCTCCCGTGTCCCTGAGACGGACGCTTCCGGGAAAGTGGTAGCCGCTGTGTACACCTTGCCCATCTCCGCATTGGACAGTGGTTATATGGTGGGTGCAGTCAATGTACAGGCTATGGGCGGCTCTGAGGCTATGAACGGCATGTATGATCGATACACCCAGGTGAAGCTGGTATTTGACACCACCGTCACCGAGGGCTTTGAGGGCTTCCAGATCAAAAACTCCGGCTTCACCCAGGCTAAGCTTATCAACCGGGCGCTGATGACCGTTACAGGTCTGGACATGGACGGAGATGGCTATGTCACCACTCAAGAGCTCAACGACTTCCGATTTGCGGAAGGTAGGAAGAGCCTGGATTTGAGTTCCAGCACCCTGATGAACGCCTACGGCGTCTTTGATCCGTTCAAGATTCAAGATATTTCATGGCTTGCTGATTTGGGGGACAAGTCCCTGGAAAGCATTAACTTTAACGGCAACAGCATTTCTGAAATTCATGATGAGTTCCTCGGCTTTACCCAGCTCACCAGCCTAAACCTGTCCGCCAACTGTATTTCCACCATTGATGACGATGCCTTCTCCCAGCTTTCCTCCCTGAAGGATATGAAGCTGGCCAGCAACCTGCTTACTGTCATCAACGACAAACTATTTGCCGGCCTCAGCCAGGTAGGTGCCGGGGAAGACGAGTACATTCTGGATTTGGAGAATAACCGGATCTCCTCCATTGCTGCCGGTGCCTTTGATGATATGGAACATGTCACTGGTCTGTATCTGGCTCGCAACCAGCTGGTGAAGCTCAACGCCAATGCACTGCCTCAGCGGGAGACCTTTACCTGGCTGTCTCTCACCGACAACCAACTCATCCAGGTTCCTGAGGGGATCAACCAGCTGTCTGGCATTACCGACTTGTACCTCAACCAAAATGATATTGCTCAGTTGGGCAGCGATTTGGATGGGATGCTTGCCCTGGAGACCCTGAATCTCAGCGATAACCTGCTGGAGGAGGTCCCGGCCAGTCTGGTAGAGACCAATCCCGCCCTCTCCTCTCTGGATCTGTCTAAGAATAGTTTGCGTACCCTGCCTACTCCGTTGCTGGCCAAGGTAGCGGAAGGAGGCTATGGATTTGCCAGCGCCTTTGAGTACAACTCTGTGGACCTGTCTACCTGTGATCTCAGCGGCTTTACCCAGGAGCAGATTGCAACCATTCAAAAGGCCGCAGGAGAATATCCCTCCAAGCATCACCTGGGGCTCACCCTGGAGGTGGGGGAGGGAACCTTGAGCTATCAGTCTCAGTTGTCCGCCTTCGATTATTACTATTGGGCTTTGTGCAAGGGCGGCTATGTGTCTTGGGAAATCGAAGACAAGCTGCAAGAAGTGTTGGGCAAAACCTCCATTGACACCGTGGAGGAGCTGCTAAAGTTCCAGGCTGTGGATTTGCCCGACTTCTCTCAAGAGTCTATCAAGGGCTCCATTCTCACAGATAAGACCGGTACTGTGGATGCCTTCACAGTGCGCACCGATGTACAGGAGCTTCGCAACGGCACCTGGTACACCCTCAGCACCACACAGGTCAGCCAGGATGAGGATGCTTGCTCCGGCACCTTCCAGCAGGAGGGAATTACCCCTGAAGGCCGTTACCGTTTGGTCAAGACAGTGTCTGGCACCAAGGCAGAACATCGCATTGTGGTTTATTCCGGCACCGGAACCGGGGAAACTCCGGATCAGGATGTGCTGGAGGATGGCATCTATTCTGTAAAGGTGGACATGTACCAGACTGACCGCAGCAAGCTGTCCATGTCCAACAATGCCATCAACCACACTGTAAAGCTGGAAGTGGTAGACGGAGTCTATTATGTGACCCTGGACTTCAAGGGCATGGCCATTGATAATCGCTTTGGCTACCTGTCCACCCTGTCCTACTACGATGAGGGCTATGTGTACAGCCAGTATGGCAGACCCCAGGGAGATCTGGTGTTGGCCGAGGTGCTCTCCACACAGAAGAATGCCGACGGCAGTGATGTCATCGACCAATACAACGATGCCAACCACCTATATCCCGACCAGGTGCGCATTCGCCTGGTGTCCACCGCCATTGCTGACCGGGACGGCTTTGTGCCCCTGCATGTCTTCGTGCCCATTATGGAGGCCATCAGCGCCGGTACTGGTGATCAGGATGTGTTGATGAAAGTTGACTGGTCTAGCCTGGAGAAGACCACTGAGGATGACCCTGACTTCCAGCCGGAAGAGCCGGTGGAGCAGTCTCCTGCTGTGAATTATACGGATGAGAAGACCGGTGTCACCATCTGGGCTGACAAGGGAGTGTTTCCTGCAGGCGTGGGCTTTGAGATTACGCCCATAACCTCCGGCAGCGAGTATTCTTCCGCTGCCTACGCTCTCCAGGAGGTTGGGAAGAAGTTCAAGCTCTACCAGGTGAAATTTGTGGGTGCCAATGGGGAGCAGGTGGCACCCAATGGAACGGTCTCCATTGGTTTCCCCATTCCGAATGGATATGCGGACCAACAAGTAGCTGTGTATCGCATGGCAACGGACAATAAAGTGCTGGTTCGTGGTAGTTTGCGAGATGACTATTATACGGTCATAACCAAATCTGCCGGAGCCTATGCACTGGTGGAAAAAGGTAGCACCATCACCGATGCGGAAAACACTGCTCAGGTGGGTGACGTCCCCCAGACCGGAGATTCCGCCCAGTTGCTTCCCCTGGTGGGAGTAATGATGAGCTGCGGCCTAGCTCTGGCAGGATGCACCGTATACGCTGCCCGTAAACACAAGGGCTGATACCACAGTAAAGGCCGGGATGCCGTACTTCGACATCCCGGCCCTGCCTGCTTTATCTCATGGAAGGAGGTCTACTCGTCTTGATCAGCAGAAAAAAGATCATTGTCTCTTTTATGGGAACTGCTGTGCTGCTGGTTGGGCTGTTTCTCTTTGCAGTCAACACCGGCAGCTTAAAGGTCACCCCTGTGGAGCTGTTCCGAGGACTCTTTGTGGTCTACAATGAAAACGTGGCCACCATTTTCGACTTGCGATTTCCCCGTATTTTCATTGCCATGTTCGGCGGAGCTGTTATGGCGGTGTCCGGCGTGCTGCTGCAGGCGGTGCTGAAAAACCCGCTGGCGGACCCCGGCATCATTGGCATCAGCTCCGGTGCCAGCCTGGTGGCGGTGCTCATCACCGCCTTTTTCCCCGCACTCTACTTTTTTACTCCGCTGTTTGCCTTTCTGGGTGGTATGCTTGCCTTTTTCCTGGTGTACTCCCTGTCCTGGAAGGGGGGGCTGTCCCCGCTGCGTATCATTTTGGTGGGCGTGGCGGTGAACGCCATGTTCTCCGGCCTCGTGAGTGCCTTCAACTCCGGCACCGGAAGCAACTATTCCGGGGTGGCCAGCATTGTCAACGCCAATATTACCATGAAGACATGGAGCGACCTGCAAACCCTGCTCCTCTACGGGTTGGTGGGACTGATTGCCTCTTTCTTTGTGCTGGGACAGTGCAACCTGCTGGCTCTGGAGGACAAAACTGCCCGAAGCCTGGGGGTCAATGTGAATCGGAGCCGGATTGTCATCTCTGTCATTGCCGTGCTGCTGGCGGGGATTGCCACCGCCGTCATCGGCCCCATCAGCTTTCTGGGTTTGATTGTCCCCCACATTGCCCGGCTTCTGGTGGGCAGCAACCATAAAATTCTGGTGCCCTACACCATCCTGTTGGGAGCATTCACCCTGCTGCTGGCTGACACGGTGGGGCGTACCATTGCCGCACCCTACGAGATCAGTGCATCGGTGATCATGTCTGTGGTGGGTGGCCCCTTCTTTATCATTTTGCTGAGGAGGTCCAGACAGAGCTATGGTCAGTGATATTTTTACCGTCAAAAACCTATCCTTTGCATACGGAAAGCACCAAGTGCTCCAAGGACTGGACTTTTCTCTCCGTGAGGGGGAAATTACCACTCTGATTGGCGCCAATGGCTGTGGAAAATCCACCCTATTCAATTTAATGACCAAAAATCTGAAACCGGATCAGGGGGAAATCCAGTTCCGGGGGCAGGACATCGCCCATCTTCGGCTGAAGGACTTTGCCAAAGAGGTGGCCATCGTCCACCAGTACAACACCGCCCCCCCAGACCTGACCGTAGAGAAGCTGGTGGGATATGGTCGGACCCCCTACCATACCCTGGGTCTGTCCGGCGACCCCCAGCAGGACGAGGAGAAGATCCGCTGGGCTCTGGAGATCACCCAAACGGTCAAACACAAGGACAAGCCGGTGGCAGAGCTGTCCGGCGGCCAGAAGCAGCGGGTGTGGATTGCCATGGCCCTGGCCCAGGATACCAAGGTGCTTTTTTTGGACGAGCCCACCACCTATCTGGATGTGCGCTACCAGCTCCAAATCCTCAAACTGATTCAAAAATTAAATCGGGAGTACGGCATTACCATTGTGATGGTGCTCCACGACATCAACCAGTCCTTGTATTACAGCGATGAAATTGTGGCTATGAAGGGCGGGAAAATCATTGCCCAGGGGGTACCGGAGGGCATTTTGACCGGGGAACTGGTCAAAGAGGTGTATGACGTGGACTTGACCATCCAGAGCGTGGACGGAAAGCCCTTTGTGATTCCGGTGTAAGGAGGAAAGGGGAGAGACCTCCATGAAAGTAAAACGACTGTTTTTTCTGGTTCTGGGCTGTGTCTGTCTGGGGCTGGGGTGCATTGGCGTTGTGCTGCCTATACTGCCCACAGTGCCGTTTTTCCTGGTTACCGTATTCTGCTTCGCAAAAAGCTCCCAGAGACTTCATAGCTGGTTTGTGGGGACGCAGCTTTATCAAAAGCATCTGGACTCCTTTGTGAAGAAAAAGGGCATGACAGTACAGACAAAGGTTGGCATCATGGTGCCTGTGACACTTCTGATGGGAATTGGTATCTTTATGATGCTACGAGGTGGAATTGTGATTCCCAGTATTATTTTGGCCATTGTCTGGGTGTGCCATGTTATCTACTTTGTCTTTGGAGTGAAAACGATTGTGACAAAGTCAGATCGTGCGGTCAAATGAAATTATTTGTGCAACGCCTTGACATTCTATAAGGCAATGTGGTACTGTACTCTTGTCAGTTAGCTAAGGCTAACTAGCGTGCAGTTGATGACATTACACATTTTGATGTAGTCCGCAGTTCGTGAAAGGAGAACGTCATGACAGATTATAAGCAGTGGGAAGGTTTTGAAGGCCGTATCTGGAAGGAAGAGGTCAATACCCGCGACTTTATCCAGAAAAACTATAAGCCATATGATGGGGACGAGGCTTTTCTTGTTGGCCCTACTGAGGCGACAAACAAATTGTGGGAGGCTTTGCAGGTTTTGCAGAAACAAGAGCGTGCCAAGGGTGGCGTGCTGGATATGGAGACCGAGGTTGTCTCTGGCCTGACTGCATATGGCCCTGGGTACATTGACCCTAAACTCAAGGACTTGGAGCAGGTGGTTGGTTTGCAAACTGACAAACCACTCAAGCGTGCGTTTATGCCTTATGGTGGCATCAAGATGGCAGAACAGGCGTGTACCACCTACGGCTATACCCCCAGCGAAAAGCTGCATGAGATTTTCACCCAGTATGCTCGTACCCATAACCAGGCAGTATTTGATGCATATACCCCTGAAATGAAGAAGGCCCGGCATAGCCACATCGTCACGGGCTTGCCTGACACCTACGGCCGTGGCCGTATTGTGGGAGATTACCGCCGTGTGGCGCTGTATGGCATTGATTTCTTGGTCCAGGAAAAGCAGAAAGATCTGGCCAACTGCGGCGACGGCACGATGCTGGATGACGTGATCCGGCAGCGTGAGGAGATTGCGCTGCAAATCCATGCGCTGAAGGGTATGAAAGACATGGCCGCCGCATACGGCTATGACATCTCCCAGCCTGCCGCCAATGCCAAAGAGGCCGTCCAATGGCTGTATTTCGGCTATCTGGCCGCAATCAAAACGCAGAATGGTGCGGCTATGAGTGTGGGCCGTGTCTCTACGTTCTTGGATATTTACATTCAGCGGGACATGGAGCGGGGCGTTCTCACGGAACGTGAGGCCCAGGAACTCATTGATCATCTGGTTATGAAGTTCCGTATGGTCAAGTTTGCACGTATTCCCAGCTACAATCAGCTGTTTAGTGGTGACCCGGTGTGGGCCACTCTGGAAGTGGGTGGCATTGGCATGGATGGCCGTTCCATGGTCACCAAGACAGACTTCCGTTTCCTGCATACGCTGGAAAACATGGGGCCTGCTCCCGAGCCCAATATGACGGTCCTGTACTCTTCTGCACTGCCCAAAGCATTCAAAGATTATGCTGCTCGTGTCTCCATTGATACCTCCTCGGTCCAGTACGAGAATGACGACGTGATGAAGCCGGTTTGGGGAGACGACTACTCCATCTGCTGCTGTGTGTCTGCCACGCAGACTGGCAAGGAGATGCAGTTCTTTGGGGCTCGTGCCAACTTGGCCAAGTGTCTACTGTACGCCATCAACGGTGGCATGGACGAAAAGTTGGAGGAACAGGTGGGCCCGGCCTACGCCCCCATCACCAGTGAGTATCTGGACTATCAAGAGGTCATGCAGAAATACGACGTGATGATGGACTGGTTGGCTGGTCTGTACGTCAACATTCTCAATCTCATTCAGTACATGCATGATAAGTATTACTATGAAGCGGCTGAGATGGCCCTCATTGACACCGAAGTGCGCCGTACCTTTGCCACAGGCATTGCTGGGTTCAGTCATGTGGTTGATTCCCTGAGTGCGATTAAGTATGCCAAGGTCAAGTGTATCCGCAACGAAAAGGGGTTGGTGACCGACTACGAGGTGGAGGGTGACTTCCCCAAGTACGGCAACGACGATGACCGTGCAGATGACATCGCTGTCGAGCTGCTGCGCAGCTTCCTGGAGAAGATCAAGCGCCGCCACACCTATCGCAATTCTGAGGCAACTACCTCCATTCTGACCATCACCTCCAATGTGGTGTACGGCAAAGCTACCGGTGCCATGCCGGACGGACGCAAGGCATACACGCCCTTTGCTCCCGGAGGCAACCCCAGCTATGGGGCTGAAACCAATGGCCTGCTGGCCTCCTTGAACTCGGTGGCTAAGCTGCCCTACCACTGGGCGTTGGATGGAATCTCCAACACCCAGACCATCAGCCCTGAGGCGCTGGGTCACAGTGAGCAGGAGCGGGTGGAGAATCTGGTCCAGGTCATGGATGGATATTTTGACCAAGGTGCCCATCACTTGAACGTCAATGTGTTCGGTGTGGAAAAGCTGATGGATGCCATGGAGCATCCTGAGAAGGAAGAGTACAGCAACTTCACCATCCGGGTATCGGGATATGCAGTCAAGTTCATCGATCTGACCCGTGAGCAACAGATGGATGTGATTGCCCGCACTTGCCACAAGGTCATGTAATCTGATAAAATGATTTTGAAACCCGCGGCTGCTTGTGCGGCCGCGGGTTTTTCACACAACGATGTATATGAAGGAGTGGACTACTATGGCGCAAGATGAACGGATTGGATATGTCCATTCTGTTGAAACATTTGGTTTGGTGGATGGGCCTGGAGTTCGATATGTGATTTTTATGCAAGGATGTGCTATGCGCTGCCAATACTGTCATAATCCTGAAACCTGGACCTTTACCCAAAGCAATGGGAAAACGCCCCAGGAAGCCTTTGATGCGGCATACCGTTATCGAAATTACTGGCGTAACAACGGTGGCCTGACCATCAGCGGAGGTGAACCTCTCTTGCAGATGGACTTTGTCAGCGAGGTGTTCCGTTTAGCCCATGACAAAGGGATTCACACGGCACTGGACACCAGCGGACAGCCGTTTTCTCCTGACAATGCCCGTTGGATGACCCGGTTCGATGCACTGCTGGAGCATACAAGCCTGGTGATTTTGGATTTGAAGGAAGTGGACAACCAAAAGCATCGTGCCCTGACCGGTCACGACAACACTAATATTCTGGAAATGGCACAATACATTGCCAGAAAAGGAATTCCCCTTTGGATTCGCCATGTACTGGTTCCCGGCCTGACAGATGATACCGAAGGCCTTCGTCGTCTGAATGCGTTTATCAGGACATTGCCTACCGTGCGACGGGTAGAAATTTTGCCTTATCACACCTTGGGTACGTTTAAATGGCAGAACCTAAACATCCCATATTCTTTGGATGGTGTCCGGGTCCCAACTGAAGAAGAAATTCAGGCCGCTGAGGAACTTTTGCATGTGAGAGAATACCAGGATGCACCCAAACGGTGAGTTTGAAATGGGTTGTTGCGTAGTCGTGTACCGTGTAAATGCATCCTCTGAACTAATACTCAGTTAGAATGAGTTCTTCTGGGCGGTCCACCATGAACCACCCCTGGGTCCAGCAAACGGGCGCAGCTCTCCCTTGGTGGAGAGCTGCGCTTTTTGCGGCCTTATCGGACGGTGTATAGATTGGAGGTAGAGCTACCGTTGGCTCGATGCCTAGGCGTCTTCTCCAGATATCCGTGCTGCTCCAAATCATGAAGCGCCCGCTTCACCGTGGAGCGGGACAACTTCATGTCCGACGCAATGGTGTTGATACCCGGCCAGCACTTGCCCTCGGCATCGGAGCGGTCCCGCAGGTACATATAAACCGCCTTAGCCCGAGAGGGCAGTTCGGTGTCTGCATAAATGGTTCCGAAGTAACTCATATCTCATCGTCTCCAAACGCTTTCGCGCGGCTGGATTTCCTCTTGACCGCAGTTTGGTTCCAGGTTGCATCCTGGCCCACGAACTTGTTGGACTGGGGGAGGTTCTGTTCCAGATCCACACGGTTGGCATAGGCCACCTCTCGATTGGCTCGCTCCGGCACAGTATACGGATCCCCAAAGGTAATGCCCCACTGGAGAAACAGCCGCAGCTGGGTCCGCATGGGATGGGTACCGGTCTTCGTCACAATGAAGCTGCCCTTGGGGATGGATTTCAGCTCGTCCGGGGTGAGAAGGGCACGCTCCATCATCTGCAAACTCTGACTAGGGTCATTCTTGCCACGGCTCACGGAGCCGGACAGGACGGTGCGGCTGCCCAGGGCTTTGGACAGCACTTCTGCGGTCTGGCTGTTGGGGGCAAAGCCACCGAAAATGGTGTCCTGGCAGTTGTCGGCTATAATTTCGCAGCCCCCTTTTCCGTAGTTTTTCTCCAGCTGTGCAAGGGATTGAATGATGGGTACTAGGGTGAGACGGCGGGAGCGGCCAGCAGAGAAGAGGGGCAGAATGTCAAAGGGGGGCATGGTGCCGAACTCATCGCAGAACAGCACCACCCGATTTTTTAGCTTGCCGCCGTTTTCGTCTGCCACAGCAAACAGTTCCCGGCTCAAGTTCTGGATCATCAGTCCTGCCATGAAGTTCTTGGTGGTGTCTTCCTCGGGGAGAATGAGGAAGATGGCAGACTTTTGAGAGGCAAACTGCTCGGCATCCATGGCACTGTCAAAGCAAAGAATCTGCTCCAGCTCAGAGTCCAGAAAGGCATTCAACCGGGATAGCACCGTGGACATGACGGAGGCCATGGCCTGATCGGCGCTGTTGAGAGCGGCACCAGCAAACCATCTGGCCTTGTGTTCCGGGGGCAGCTTTTCCATCAAAATCTGAAAATGGCTTTTGCCTTTGGTTCCGCTGGGTTCCAGAAGATCCTGGACCAGCTTGAACACTGAAACAATATGTCGGCGCTCCTGGGAATGCTTTGCATCGGGTGGCAGGAATTCAGCCAGCATCAGGATGACCGAGGTGAGCAGCCCTTCAGCGGCATCGTAGAAGAAGGCATTTTGACCTCGGTTGCCGTCATCACCGTCTGGGTTGACGATGGTCTTGGACAAAATCTTGGCGTACTTTTCGGCCTTGGCCCGGGCCGCCAGGTTGCTTGGCTCCCTTCGGGCCATGTCCATGTATCGGTTGACCAGGGTCAGCAGGTTGTTACCATCCGAGCGGGTGGGGTTACGCAGGTCGATGACAGAGACGTGATACCCATAGCACTCCTTGGCGATAGTCCCATAGTTCCGAGCCAGGTCACCTTTGCTGTCCAGAGCCAGCCAGCTCATGCCGCTGGCACAGGCGTATTCCAGGTTGGGGTAGAGAAAGTAGGCAGTTTTACCGATGCCGCTGGCGCCAATCATCAGGCAGTGGATGTCATCGCTGTCCACCAGGGCTATGGGCTTGTTCTTCTTGCCTTTGCATCCCAGCACCAGTCCCTGCTGGGTAGGACGGTTTCGTCCGCTGCGCCACTCCTTGACCTGGAAGGGGATGTGGGCATAGGTCTTTTTAATCTCTTTGGGTGTGGCCCACCGGGCAGTGCCGTGCTGGCCGTCACCCACCGTTCGGGACTTGATGCCGTTGAGGGTGTAGTGGTGGGAGAGAGCGGACAGACCGCCGATGACCAGCACCATGACGAGCCCTAGGATGATGAGAGGGGCGACTTTGGATGACTGGATGGTTTCCACGAAGTTTAGCCAAAAGTTTGGCACAAGGGCATCACCTCATTTCTCGGTTGGGTCTGTGCGGTCAGGTCATCGTTCCAGTCCTTGCGTTCTGGAGTGAGCCGTTCCACGGTGTAGTTCTCCTCCAGCTGTGTCTTCATGCGCTGGCTGGCTGCGTGTCCTGCTTCGTCGTTGTCCAGGCAGAGCAGGACGGTATCAAGTTGGGGCATCCGCTCCAGCATCTTCTCCACCGGCTGGATGGAAGTGCCGCAGCAGGCCACATAGCTGTGGCGCTGCCAGTCTGCCGGATGTAGGGTGATATAGGACAGCATATCGATGGGGGCCTCAAACACATAGAGGCTCCCATCACTGCCTACATGGTGAAAACTGTACCGGGGGTCACAGCCCTCTACGTTGAGCCGGAAGGCTTTGCCGGAGCTGTTGGTACTGCGCTTGTGGGCATGGCGGGGAACACCGGTTTCATCGGTGCCCACAAATACTGCGTTGTGGTACTTGGCATCTTCGTACAGAAGTTTCTCCCTGGCGAAGTACGCCACCACGTCTCTGGAAATGTTCCGGTGCTTCACCAGATAGGCATAGACCCTGCGCATATCGGAGTTGACGGGGGGCAGGGCAAAGGGCTTGGGTGATGCCTCCGTAGCTTTGGGAGCGCAAGGGTACATCTCATCCAGAAGCATGGTGACCGCCTCCGGGTAAGTACGATTGTAGAAGAAGCGGACGAAACTGATGGCATTGCCACCCTGACGACTGTCATGGTCAAACCACTGGCAACCACGAATGGTGACGCTGTGGTCCGAGGCCAGACGTTTGTCCCGACCGGAGGAGAGCAGTTTCTCACCTCTCTGCCGGAGGAAATATTCCAGGTCCACGGTGGCAGCCCGTTCCTTCTGTTCTTCTGTGAAGTGAATATAGGTTGACATGAGTTCCTCCTGTTACATGGTGTGCTGATAGGAGAGTGGCTCCTCGTGATCGTCTGCCTTGTGGCCTATGGCCATGCGCTTCTCTGTGAGCCGCCTTCGCCGCTTGGAGTCAATGCGAATGCCTGCCGGGTTGTAAGGCGGAACAGAGTTGTCCCGAAAGATCCTGCACATGTGGTGGAGGAGCCTCGTTGCGGCCAGCATCACAGAGGGATCACGGAACTGGTCCAGGCGGTCGAGGAAGAATTGAGCATACGGGTTGCCCTGGGATGCTGACCGGGACAGCCACTCCTGGGCCTGCTCTCGGTCCTGTGCTACATCCCTGCCCAGGAGATACAGCTTACCCAGGGTGTACTGTGCAAACTGATTTTCCTGTCCGGCTGCGGACTTCAGGTACTCCAGTGCTTTCCACACATCCTTGGGAACAGCTTCGCCGGTGAGGTAGAGCTTGCCCAGACGATACTGGGCGAACTGGTTTCCGTGATCGGATGCTTTGTCCAGCCACTGCACTGCTTCCGTTGTGCGCTTCTGGGTGAGGAGCAGTTTGCCCAGGGCGTATTCTGAACAGTCATTTCCCGCCTCTGCGGACAGCTGGAACCAATGCTCTGCCTTTTCGTGGTTCCGCAGGGTGGAGAGGGAGTCTCGAAAAAACTTGCCCAGCTGGTGTGCCGCTACGGTGTAGCCCTCATCCCAGAGTTGCTCCAACTCACCCACGGCTTGGGTGTGTTCTTCATCCAGCGCATAGATGTCCTGCAGGACATC
>NZ_NFHE01000027.1 GCF_002161235.1 Pseudoflavonifractor sp. An85 | reverse complement strand
TTAGCATATATGGGAATGGGAGTATTCCACCGTCCTATACCTCATCCCTGTAACTTATCCACCGTATCAGTTCATTATAAAAATCTTAGATTTTTGTCTTGACAACTGAGCCACTATATATGCTCCCGGCTGGGTGCATAGCACCTGTTTGTTGCGGGGGTTTCCAAAGGGGGCAGCGCCCCATTTGGCACACGACTTTGCGGAGCAAAGTGTAGTGTGTTATACGCTCTGTCGGCGTTGCCCTGAAAATACCGTTGCCGCCGGGGAGGGCAAGGGCATTTGACGCGGCAGGAAAGCAGGGCTTTGTTTGGGGCTGGTAAGCCGGAAACAAAGGGCTGATTTCAGCAGCAGACAGGGCGTATTATGAAAGCCCCCGTCCCTCGTCCTCCGCCCCCGGCCTATGGGACAAAAAGTCCCAAAGCTCTGGACACCGTGACCAGATGTGTGGCCACACTCCGGGAAAAGTAGCAGGACGGCAGGAAACCGTCAAGGCTGAAATGAATGGGCTGACGCCCGGCCTTGACCGTTCCCCGCCGCCCCGCTGGATGGGTGGACAAGGTGGCCAATCCCTAAAAGTGTTTGGCCGCACTCGTTCATTTTGGGGCCTTTCTTCTCCCAAAATTGAAATGGGCGGGAAAGCCCTAAAATGGCTTTCCCGCCTTGATTACCCATTAGCAAAGACGGGCGAGACTGTCAACGGCGGCGCTGAAAGCGCCGTTCATCTTGACCGTTGACTGGCTCGCCTGGCTTTGCTACTGCCCGTAAGAGATGGAAAAACAAGATGGAAAACAAGGTTAAAAATGGTTGACAAGTCTATCGGATGTGTGTTATACTGTGCGACAGTTTGAGATTGGAAGGAGGCTTACGTGTGTTAATTTGTGTACGCTAATAAGCAATAAAAAGTAGAAGTACCTTTCCACATGATGGTGGGCTTTTTTTGCGTGCGTATGCAAAGGAACACGTAGGTTTGACACGAGCAGTCTTTGAACTGTATCGTGGTGTTTTTTCGTGCTTTGTTGTTATGCAGGCGTCTGCCCTCTCTGTGGGACAACGCCTGCTTTTTATTGCAGAAACAAAGGAACAATGCAATAAAAAAGGAGGTTCGCATTATGACCCAAAACAACAATTCATGGAGAAAAACTTATTTTACACTTCTTGCCGGACAAGCAATATCCTTTATTAGCAGCGGTATTTTGCAAATGGCCATTATCTTTTATTTGGTTGCGAAAACTAATTCTGCAATCATATTGACGGCGGCAACACTGATTGGATTTTTGCCGCAAGCCTGTTTAGGCCCGTTTGCAGGTGCTTTTGTTGACCGGCACAGCCGTAAAAGCGTAATGATTGGTGCGGATTTGATAATTGCCGCCGCTGGCGGTATTCTGGCGCTGGTGGCGTTTTACATGGAATTGCCCGTATGGTCTATTATGGTTGTCCTGTTAATCCGAAGTGCGGGAACTGCTTTTCATTCTCCAGCATTCAGCGCAGCAACACCTATGATTGTGCCAAAAGAGGAACTTACAAAATGCGCTGGTTACACGCAGACCATGCAAGCAGTAAGTGCGATTATCAGTCCAGCTGCCGCAGCGTTTTTATATGCTGTTTGGCCTCTTAATGCAATTATATTGTTAGATATTGTGGGTGCAATCCTTGCCTGTGTGACTGTTGCGATTTCGTCCATACCAACGCCTGAACTATGTCCAGAAACGAAAAGACAACAGTTTTTACAGGATATGAAAGAGGGGTATGTGGTATTAAAGCAAAACAGGGGCCTCTTTGCTCTGCTCTGGATTGGTGTAATTTATATGTTCTTTTATATGCCAATCAGTACGCTTTTTCCTCTCATCTGTATGTCATACTTCAAAGGAACACCGGCCCATGCCTCTGCCGCTGAAATTGCTTTTGCGGTTGGTATGCTGCTTGGCGGAGTCATTCTGAGCATTTGGGGCGGTTTTAAGAAACGGCGGTACACCATCGGTCTTTCCGTTCTCCTGATGGGCGTTAGCAATATGCTCTCCGGGCTTTTGCCGCCAGACGCATTTCTTGTCTTTGTTGTGTGCTGTACTGTTATGGGAATTTCCGCTCCATTTTACGGTGTGCAAAATGCGATTTTTCAAGAAACGGTCAAACCAGAATATCTGGGGAGAGTTTTTTCTCTACTGACAAGCGCCGCTTCCCTCGCCATGCCGTTTGGCCTTGTCATTTCCGGGCCTCTGGCGGAGCGGCTGGGAGTTGAGAAATGGTTTGTCATTTGCGGAATTGGCATTATCATCGTTGCGCTTGCCGTATTTTTACTACCCGGTTTGAGAGAGATTGACAATACGCAATAATCAACTGCACCTTTTTCTATTACTAAACAAAATGCCTGGATGGTGGTTCTGAAAAACCAGAACCGCCGTTCAGGCATTTTTTATCTTCGTCCTCTCTGCGGTTTTGGATTCTTCAGCAAGTCGGATTTTTCCGCAATCTTTTTCAGCCACTTCCGTTCTTCTACTGACAGCTTCCTAAAATTCAGCTTGAGCCGTTTGCAGATAAACGCCAAGTACGCTTGTTCCGTGTCGCTGTCCTGGCTGACGATTTCACCAGCAGTTTCCAGCATTTCTTTTAGCGGGTTATCCTCTGGGACGCTGAAAAAATCGTCCTTGTGTGTTTCCCGCAGAGCAAGGGCAATCCCGTTTATGTCCCGTTGTATCACATAGCGGCAAAACTCGTCCTCATCAATATGGGCGGTGATAAGCTGTCTTAACTGCGTATCACTCATGCCAGGATTATGCTTTTTTATAACAGTTGCGCTCATCGTGTCCACTATGGCGTTTGCACCCTGCGCCTGTTTCAGTGCCGTTCCGTTCACATAGATTTCAAGGTCAGCCATCAGCCGGGGGAAATCCGGGTGCGCCGCCAGCTCACACAGCAGGGTATTGTCTATCCTCCCGCTTTTCAGCAGGTCAATCATTTCATCACTCAAACGCAGGTCTGCAAGATCGGCGTTTGGGTGATTTTTCATTTCAGACAGCCCCAGCAGATAATCAGCGGTCACACCGTAAAACTTCGCCAGCCGGATAAGGGCATAGTGGCTGATGTCCTTGAAGTCTTCCGTTTCGTAACTGCCCAGCGCAGACTTGGAAAGCCCGGTCTGCTCCGCAAGCTGCCCCAGCGTCAAGCCACGCTCCACACGTAGGTCTTTTAATCGCTCTTGTATGGATAAAGACATATTCACCCTCCTTGCTAGCTCAACGAAAGAGAAGCCGTTATGCTATGTACTATGCTCATAGCATAACGGCATAGGCATTTACAGTTTTATTTTACCATTTGCTACATCTTCACGAAATTTATCAACAAGCTTCGCTGTCAGCTTGGATTTACCGTAGTGTTCAAGTACAAAAGTACGATAACTTTTTCCATCTACAAGCACATCACTTTTTCTGGTCAACAACCAATTTCCGTTACCTCCTCCCTGTTCTCTAATATTCCAGTCTTTCCCATATCTTTTATAGATTTCATCTTTTTTACCTTGAACAGACATTGATTCGCTTGGAATATAAACAATTTGCATAATAGCTCCTCCTTTATTTTGTGCAAGAAGACCAGAAACCTGAATTTGTCTTTTATCTTTTTTTGATTATATCACAAATCCGAGAGCGTGGAAATAGGGAGTTTTTCAGGCTGATTTCCTACCTCTTGGATATACGGCACAGGCGGTCAAAAAGGTGTAGACTTGGGATAGTTCATCGATGGACAAGCACCTTGGAAACAGAACACGCCAAAGAAAACGGAGGGACGCATGAGCAAAAGACCCTATCAACACCTGCCGCCGCTGGAACACAGGCCGGACGGCTCCCCCTACCGCATAACCCCGCCCCAGAAGAGACGAGCCAGCGGCCTGATACGCCGGGAGTGCTGCAACTGCGAGGACGGAAACTGCCTTGCGCTGGACGATGGCGACACCTGCGCCTGTCCGCAGATGATTTCGTTCTCCGTCTGCTGCAAGTGGTTCCGCTGGGCGGTCTTGCCGCTGGACAGGACGCTGGAAGCGGAGATTTACCGGGACAGGGACTTGAAACGCTGTGCGGAGTGCGGCGGTGTGTTCGTCCCGAAGTCCAACCGGGGCAAATACTGCCCGGACTGCGCCGCCAGAGTTCACAGGCGGCAGAAAACAGAAAGTGAACGGAAAAGGAGGTCTGCTGTGGACAGTTAAGAGCGGGAAAAGCCTTGATTTGCAAGGCTCCGCAAGCCCTCAACCGGGGCGGCTGGTATCATTTATCATTCGCCCCGGAAAACGGGCCTCTAACCGTCCACAAAACACGCTATGACAAACACGATTTATATTCACCAGCCGGAAAAGGCGTTCAGTTTCACCCGGCTCCCCAATTTCCTTTTTGAAGCACCCACATTCCAGCCCTTGAGCAACGAAGCGAAGGTGCTGTATGCCTTTGTCCTGCGCCGGGCGGAGTTGTCCCGGAAGAACGGCTGGGCGGACGAGTACGGGCGGGTCTACCTGTACTACCCCATCTGCGAGGTGGTCGCTTTGCTCCGCTGCGGGCGGCAGAAAGCGGTCAACACCCTGCGGGAGTTGCAGTATGCGGGGCTGGTGGAAATCCAGAAACAGGGCTGTGGAAAACCCAACCGCATTTACCCGAAATCCTATGAAGCGGTTCCAAACACCGACTTCAAGAAATCCGGTTATGGTACGCCGGAGGGCTGAAAACCGTACTTGGCGAGTACGAAAATCAATCCTCTTGAAGTACGGAAATCTGACGGTATATAGAAATACAGAGATTAAAACCATCTATTTACATTCATTCCATTCCAATCCTATCAGAGATATTTTCGGCGGGAAAACCCGCCGGAAAGGAATGGAATGGGGAAAGGAGTTCAATGGCACAACACGCAATTTTGCGATTTGAGAAGCACAAGGGCCACCCGGCGGGGCCGCTGGAAGCCCACCATGAACGGAAAAAGGAGCAGTACGCCAGCAACCCGGACATTGACACCAGCCGGAGCAAGTACAATTTCCACATCGTCAAGCCGGATGGCCGCTACTACCATTTCATTCAGAGCCGCATCGAGCAGGCCAGATGCCGCACCCGCAAGGACAGCACTCGGTTTGTGGACACGCTGATTACCGCCAGCCCGGAGTTTTTCAAGGGCAAGTCCCCAAAGGAGATAGCGGCCTACTTCCAGAGGGCGGCGGACTTCCTCATTGACCGGGTGGGCCGGGAGAACATCGTTTCGGCTATGGTACACATGGATGAAAAAACGCCCCATCTGCACTTGGTCTTTGTGCCGCTGACAAAGGACAACCGCCTGTGCGCCAAAGAAATTATCGGCAACCGGGCCAATCTGACGAAGTGGCAGGACGATTTTCACGCCTGTATGGTGGAGCAGTACCCCGACCTGGAGCGTGGGGAAAGCGCCAGCAAGACGGGCCGGAAGCATATCCCCACCCGGCTGTTCAAACAGGCGGTCAACCTCTCCAAACAGGCGAGGGCCATTGAAGCGGTTCTCTCCGGCATTACCCCGCTGAACGCCGGAAAGAAGAAAGAGGAAGCCCTCTCCATGCTGAAAAAGTGGTTTCCGCAGATGGAGAACTTCTCCGGGCAACTGAAAAAATACAAGGTCACAATCAATGACTTGTTAGCGGAAAATGAAAAGCTGGAAGTCAGGGCAAAGGCCAGCGAAAAAGGCAAGATGAATGACACGATGGAACGGGCGAAGTTAAAAAGCGAACTGGACGATATGCGGCGGCTGGTTGACCGTATCCCGCCGGAGATTTTAGCGGAACTGAAACGGCAACAGCGGCAGCATGGAAAGGAAAGGTGATCTTATAAGTAATATCAGATACAAAAAGGAAATCGAAATCGTGACTTTTCAGGGAAAGGAAATCACACTGGAAAATCTCTCCCCGGTGTTCACGCCGGAACAGGAAGCAGCCAAACGCCGGGAACTGGAACAGCAGCTTTATGAGGTGTTCCGCAAGTACGCCGACAAGCGGGAGAGTGAGGAAGCCGGGACATAAGGTTTTCCAAACCCATCATTGATTTGCGGGGCTGCTGGCGGTATAATAGAACTGTCAGCAGCTCCGTTTCTTTTTTAAGAAAAGGAGCGACAATATGAACAATCGGATAGACGCAATCTATGCAAGACAATCGGTAGACAAAAAGGACAGCATTTCCATTGAAAGCCAGATTGAATTTTGCAAATACGAGTTGAAAGGCGGTAACTGCAAGGAATACACAGACAAAGGGTACAGCGGCAAGAACACAGACCGTCCGAAGTTTCAAGAACTGGTGCGGGACATCAAGCGGGGCTTGATTGCAAAGGTCGTGGTTTACAAGCTCGACCGTATCAGCCGTTCCATTCTGGACTTTGCCAACATGATGGAGCTGTTCCAGCAGTACAATGTGGAGTTTGTGTCCTCTACGGAAAAGTTTGATACCTCCACGCCGATGGGACGGGCCATGCTGAATATCTGTATCGTGTTCGCCCAGCTTGAACGGGAAACGATACAGAAGCGGGTAACGGACGCTTACTACTCCCGCAGTCAGCGGGGCTTTAAGATGGGCGGGAAAGCCCCTTACGGCTTCCATACGGAGCCTATCAAGATGGACGGTATCAACACAAAGAAGCTGGTGGTAAACCCGGAGGAAGCGGCCAATATCCGGCTGATGTTTGAGATGTACGCCCAGCCCACAACTTCCTACGGGGACATTACCCGGTACTTTGCCGAACAGGGGATTTTGTTCCATGGCAAAGAGCTGATACGCCCCACGCTGGCGCAGATGTTACGCAATCCTGTCTATGTGCAGGCAGACCTTGATGTGTACGAATTTTTCAAAAGTCAAGGTACAGTCATTGTCAATGACGTTGCCGATTTTACGGGCATGAACGGCTGCTATCTGTATCAAGGGCGAGATGTAAAGGCCAGCAAGAAAAACGACTTAAAAGACCAAATGCTGGTACTGGCTCCCCATGAGGGTATCGTCCCCTCCGACACCTGGCTGACCTGCCGCAAGAAGCTGATGAACAACATGAAAATCCAGTCTGCCCGGAAAGCCACCCACACATGGCTGGCAGGAAAAATCAAGTGCGGGAATTGCGGGTATGCTCTTATGAGTATCTACAATCCCTCCGGCAAACAGTATCTCCGCTGCACGAAACGGCTGGACAATAAAAGCTGTCCTGGCTGTGGGAAAATCATCACTTCGGAACTGGAAGCGGTTGTTTATCAGCAGATGGTAAAGAAGCTGGCAAGCTACAAGACGCTGACAGGAAAAAAGAAAGCGGCAAAGGCAAACCCGAAAATCACCGCCCTGCAAGTGGAACTTGCCCATGTAGACAGCGAGATTGAAAAGCTGGTGGACAGTCTGACGGGGGCAAACAATGTCCTGTTCTCCTATGTGAATGTGAAGATAGCGGAACTGGACGGGCGCAAGCAGGAACTTCTGGCAAGGATAGCGGAGTTGACTGTGGAGGCCATCAGCCCGGAACAGGTCAGCCAGATTTCCGGCTACCTCGATACCTGGGAGAATGTATCTTTTGATGACAAGCGGCGTGTGGTGGATTTGATGATCACCACCATAGCCGCCACAAGCGACAGCTTGAACATCACATGGAAAATCTGACTGGCGGCACCCCTCCCGTCAGATACCTACCCTGTGTAGTCCCTTGTAAACTGTACTTTTCCAATGACGAAACTCCTTGGTATAACGCAAATGATTTCTTACTTGCTATTCGTGAGAATATAAAGCAAGGTAAATATGTAGTTGCTGACTACGTGATACCGTCAGTTTATCTTAAAAGTATGTCAGATCTATACGCTGATATGAAATATGATGATGTTGTTAATTTGGCTCGTACATCGTTAGAGCATGTCGACAATACAGACGGAAGAATAATTTATGAAACCCGATACCTACTGTGCTCCGCTTTAGCAAAACTAAAAAGTGGTGATTTTTTAACCGAAGTTAGAGCCCTTGATTATGACGATCGGACATTTTTATTGGCATTTTATTATCGGCAAATTGGAAAAAATGATAGGGCGCTAAAATATTTGAATGAATTACTTGATAAGCGTGGTGATATGTCAAAAGCAAAACGTGAAAAAGTGCTAGTATTAAAAAATTTACAACAATTTGAAGAAGCGACTGTTCTAGCCAAAGAAAATTACTATTTGTATTCTGATAATCCGTATCATATACAAGCATATTTTGACTGCTTAATTAACACTTATTACAAAGAACCAAAAGACGAGTTATTGTATGAATTGCTTGAAAAACTAGCCAGAATACAAAGTGAAAAAGCTCAAAGTATGTATGCAAGATGCAATTCCCTGTATACCGCATATGTTGGACAAGATTTTGATGGCGCCTTAACACAAATTACCCAAGCATGTATGGATTTCCCACGAGATAAAAAGTATGCACTTGTCGTTAAATTTGATATAGCGCAATTTTTCAACAGAATTGATATTATGGAAGAAACTATCAAGGAATTAGAAACTGAAGGCTCAAATAATAATACTGTTGTTATCTGCAAAAGCAAATTACTTGCAAAGCAAAATAAAGTCGATGATGCCATTCGTTTTTTTTCTACAAATATCCATTACTTCACGGAGGAATCTAAACAAAACTTTTGTGAGAAACTTCAGGCTAGAACTATCTAGTAATTTGCAAAGGATCTTCGAAAACAAAATGGCAAGCACCACTTCAGCCCCCCCGCTCTTGTTGCTGACGAACCATTGATATGCCTTAATCTTTCCAAGCCCTATGATTACACTCCGAGCAAAAAGGCAGGCGCGCCGTAAGATGTGCCTGCTTTTTTGCTACCTGTGCAACTGCCAGAACCTTATCACCTCATCTCCAGCTATTGGCCAAAAATCAGGAGAGGTGTGCTTTGATATTGCACAGCCTCCCCTGTTTCTCTCGTCATACATGCTTCCGAATCTCCGCCCTGACTTCATCGTAGTACCGCTGCACCGTGGGGCGGCTCACATGTAGTTCTCTAGCAATCTTGGCCTTATTGGTCACACCAGGGTGCTCCCGCAGATAGTCCGCAATGGCCTTTTTCTTTGGGTTCACGTCATCCGGGTAGTCCGTACTCTCCCCGGAGCGGAGCGCTGCAATCTCCGCATTCGTCCCCCGGATTAACTCTGCCAGCTTCTCCTCGCACTTCTCTTGGGTGGGGGCGTAGACATTTCGGGGGCGTTTTTTGCCGTCGGGCCACACAGGAGAGTATCTGCCCTCCCAGAGATGGTCGTTGATCTGACTGACACTTCCAGTTCCCGGCCTGCGCCGAGTGGGCTGGACAGGGGTGAACACTTCCCTCTTTGGCTCTTCATGCTCCTCCTCTGGGAGCGGCTGCACCTCTGCCTTAGCAATCCCCTGGTCGATGTTCAGCGCCGCCTTGCGCCGCATCTCGTCGGTGATGTGGGTATAGGTATTCAACGTCGTCTCCGAGGAAACATGGCCGATGATGGTAGACAGGGTCTTCACATCCATTCCATTCTCCAGGGACAGGGTCGCGAAGGTATGGCGCAAATCGTGGAATCTCACCTTCTTGCACCCTGCCCGTTTCAGAATTGCCTGTAGTCGCTTCCGGACATAGCCAGGATCAATGGGCTGATCCGGTTTGGTGCGAGACGGGAACATCAATTCAGAGAAGACACCTTTTTTATATTCCGCCAGCAGTTCCACCATGGCAGTGGGGAGAATGATGGTGCGATTGGCCGCCTTGGTCTTGGGCTCACTGATGACCAACTTTCCACCCACAGGACAGACCTGCTTGTCAATGCGCAGTTTTCCGGTGGCAAAGTCCAGGTCATCCCATCGGAGGGCCAGCAGCTCTCCCCTGCGCATTCCGGTAGTCAATTCCAGCAGGAACAGCTCGTACATTCCCTCTGCCTTGGCCTGGATGAGGAAGCGCTGTATCTCCTCTTGGGAGAGAATTTTCATCTCCTTACCCTTCAGAGGCGGGAGTTTACAGCCCACCGCCGGGTTGGTGTGGATCAGCTTCTCTTCCACCGCCTTCTCCAGGGCCATCTGGCAGACTGCGTGGCAGTTGCGCACCGTTCGGTCTGCCACACCGGCACCGTGGTGCTCCACGTTGGCCTTACGTCCGCTCTCCTTCATCCGCCGGAAGAACTGCTGGAGATCCGCCTGGGTCAGCTGGTTGAGGGGGATGTCCCCCACCCCCGGATTCAAGTGGTGGATGATGCAGTATTCATATCCCTGCTGGGTGGTCGGGCGAAGTTTCGGCTTTGCGTGGTTCTGATACCAGTAGTCCATCCAGTCCCGGAAGAGCATGTCCGATTGCACCTGAATGGGCCGGACCACGCCACACTGGCTTTTCAGCTCCCTGAGCTTTTCCACGCACTCCTTTTTGGTCTTGGCCAGCACGTTTTTTGTCTTGGGGTTGCCCTCCTCATCGTAGCCCACCACCACCCGGCCCTCCCAACGTCCATCTTTTCTCAGGCGGACGGTGCCCTCCCCTTTCTTTCGTTTCCCAGCCATACGCTCACCTCACCATCATGGCTTCCATGAACCCACCCACAATCTCGCTGGCTCGCCTCTGCATATCCCCGGTCACATGGGTGTAGGTATCCAGGGTGAAGGAGGCCTGGGTATGGCCCAGAATACCCGAGAGTGTCTTGGCATCCACGCCGCTGGCCAGGGCATGGGTGGCGAAGGTGTGCCGCAGATCGTGGAAGCGAATATCAGGCAGGCCAGTCTTTTGCAGCAGCTTCTTCAGTCGGCTGTATGCAGCGTTGGGACTGGTGGGCTGCTCGGGTCGGAGTGGATTGGGGAAGATCCACTGGGAGTAGGATGTTTTCTTGCGCTGGGCCAGAAGCTGGACGGTGCTGGGCGGCAAGGTGATGGTTCGCTTCCCTGTTCCCGTCTTGGGTTCTCCTGCAATCATCCCTCCTCCCTTTTGCCTGTGTATTGTCCGGTGAACAGAGAGCGTTCCGTGCTTCTCATCGAAGTCGCTCCACATAAGCCCACAGAGTTCACCTCGCCGCAAGCCAGTGGTCAGTTCTGTGTAGAAGAAGTCGTGCCAGATAGAATCCTCTCGAATTACCTTCATGAATTTCTCCAGCTGGGCATCATTGAGAATCTGCTTGGGGGCCGTTTTCTTCTTCGGTAAGGTGATGCCTTCGGTGGGGTTCCTGGGAATGAGGTTTTCCCGCACCGCAGCGTCCATAGCCTCATGGAAGACCCCGTGGATGCGTCTGATGGTGCCACCAGACAGTTTGTGCCCATGCTCCGGGTGGCACTCCTGCCGTCCGTTTCTCTGTAATTCCCGGTATAGCTTCCGAACATCGTCGGCGGTGATCTTCCCCACTGGCTTATTCCCCAGATAGGGTTTGATGTTGCGGTTGATGTACCCCCGGTAGCCCTCCAGAGTGGAGGGACGCACCGATGGTGCGGCGTACTCCTCCAGCCAGCGGTCCAGCCATTGGCTCAGGGGCATTTTGCTTTCCTCGGTGAGGTCCACCCCCTGGTATTCCTCCATGCTCTGATGTAGCTTTTTCAGCAGTTCTTTCTGAGTCTTGGCCGACACATAGCGGAAGATGGGACTGCCGTTGTTCTTATGACCGATGACGATGCGTCCCTCCCAGCAGCCATCCTTCCGTCTGCGAACCATGCCATCCCCAGATGGTCTGCGCTTTCCCATGTTTTCATCCCTCCTTTCTCATTTCCATGTGACGACAGCTGTGCTCTGCTACCTCTCGTTCGAATGGGTACAGACCATCTGCCTCCAGTTCTTTTGCGATTTCCCAGGCCACTTTGAATCCTGCGGTGAAGCTGGCCTGGGAAATCTCTTCTCGCAATAGGGTTTGGGCATCTACCAGGTCCATGAGCCTGCGTCGCTGTAGTTTGTCCAGGCAATCCCGCACTTCCTGGCGGGCAGTTTCAATCTCGTCCTCCAGTTCCGTGACATCCGGCTTCCGGAAGAACTGCTGGTATAGAGCCTTCATGTAATCGTTCATAGGATGTCGCCTCCTTATCAGCGACACACAATACCACAGAGCAGAGACAATAGCCATTCCAAACCCAACAAGTTATCAGATTGTTATCATTTGTCCGGGCTTTTTTGTTTTATGTGGCGCAACTCCTGAGCACCATCTTGTATCTGTCCAGTCCTTATGGTAAGATGCGATTATTCTATTCCCACCGAAGGGGGCGAGACGGATGATTTACTGTATGTCGGATCTTCACGGAGAGCTGGATTTCTTTCAGGAGATGTTGGAGCAGATTCATTTCTCCGATACAGATCATTTATATATTCTTGGCGATGTGATCGACCGGGGCACCGGCGGCGTAGACATCCTGGAGCAGATCATGGATGCTCCCAATATAACCATGCTCCTGGGCAACCACGAGCAGATGTGTCTGAGCACCCTGGGCCCATGCAATGAAGTCGGCGCCCGGGATCTGTGGCGGTACAACGGTGGAGCAACCACCTACCGGGAACTGCTCTACCACCGTACACCCCAGCAGCGAAACCGCATTCTTCGTTTTCTTTCTGGCCTGCCAGATCATCTGGAACTCACCGTAAACGGTCAGAAGTTCCATCTAGTCCACGGCTGCCCCGGTGAGGATCCCGACACCCGCATTTGGGGCCGGGTGGAGCCGGACAGCACAAGCCCCTACCCGGACACCGTCTGCATCGTCGGCCACACGCCCACAGTATTTCTCACTAACAAAACGGACGAGGATTATTCCATCTGGCATGGGGATGGGATCATCGACATTGATTGCGGGTGTGGCCACTTGAACGTTATGAATCGTCATCTGGCTTGCCTGCGTTTGGACGATATGGCTGAGTTCTATGTTGGCGGAACAATTCCATCTTGAGTTTGATCAGGCCTCCCTCGCTGTGGGAGGCCTTTGACTATGTCCGCTCTTCAGGCATAAGAAAAAGAGCCGATCTCTCGACTCTTTCTCAAAAAACATTTCATTGATTACATTTCTTGAAGCAACGCATCAACATCCCGCCCACCATACATGACACGGAGTACTGTAACACGCTTCTCCTGATGGTCTGGAATATAGAACACCAGATAGTGATCCACCGGCATCACACGTAAATTGCGGTTGCGCCAAGGCTCCCGATCATAGAGTCGAAATCGTTCTGGCATCTGGTTCAGATTGAGGATATGCCGTTCCAGTCGCCCCAACTGATTGTTTGCATTCTGCACTGACTGAAGATCTACCGCAATATATCGGTATATCTCCCGCAGATCACGTTTCGCCTCCGGAGTCAACGTCACCTCATAACTCATATATCCAGCTCTCCTCGCAGTTCATCAAACACCTGCTTAGCTGAAATCGTTTGCCCAGCCTTCATCTGGGCATAACCCTTTTCAAGCGCTGCGTCAAGCTCCTGGACAGTCATGCGGCTGATATCCACCGGATGCTCTGGAAGCTTGACTTCAAAGGGTAGACCCCGTTGGAGGATGACTTGTTTGTAAAACATAGTAATAGCATTAGATGCCGGGATTCCCAGGGCACTCAAAATTGCTTCCGCCTGTTCCTTGACCTCCGGCTCGATGCGTGCATAGAGATTTGCCGATTTCGCCATATCCAAAACTCCTTTCAGAATAGTATACTCCTCTTCCATCTCATCATACACGATTGTGCGCACAAAAGCAATGCAATTTAACACCACTCATAAGGCAACTTATATCTAGGGCACAAGTGCCATGCTTCGCAACTACAGCCTACTCATGCTATACTGTTGCCATAAACTTTTGTGCAGAGGAGGCATGTCCCAATGTCTTACTCTTGGGAAGACCATACCTCCCCCGCAGAACCTTCTTTGAAGACCGAGGCCATAGATCGCCTGATGTCCGAAGTTCAGAAAGGCTGGAACTCAGTTGAGAAAAGCGGTTGGTATTCTGAGGCAGATGCTTATCACCTGCTTGGCATTGAATTGTAAGGCTCTCTGCAGTGATCGCAGAGAGCCTTCTGCGTTATTGCATGCTCATACCCCAACTCTGCTGCTCCTCCTCATGATCGTCCGGCTTATGGCCCAGGGCGATCTTCTTTGCCCTGAGCTTCTGCAGCCGTTTCCGGTCGATGTGTGGCCCGCCGGATGTTGAAGCAGCTGGAGTGTTGTCCCGGAAGATGTTGCCCATATGGTGGAGAAGTCGGGTGGTGGAGAGCATCAGCTGGGGTGAGGCTATCCACCCCTGATCCATGCGCTCCACAAAGAACTCAGCATAGACATGCCCCCGTTCTGCTGCAGCCTGAAACCACTGATAGGCAGCCTCCTCATCCTGCTCTACCCCATTTCCCATGAGGCACAGCTTACCCAGGAGGTACTGCGCCCAGGGATTGTCCCCTTGGGCCGCCTGACGGAAATACTCTGCCGCCTTTTCTGTATTCTTGAACACATATCTGCCGCTGAGATACTCCTTGCCCAGAGTATAGGCAGCGTAGTCGTTTCCGTTTTGAGCAGATGCTTTTAACCATCGGATGCCCTGGTCTGGATCATGCACCAGGGGATCATCAGAGAGAAGCAGTTTCCCCAGGGCGTATTGAGCCGCTGGCACATTCTGTGACGCCGCCTGTTCCATCCAGTACTGGGCTCTCTCCGTGTCCGGAATTACCAGGCCACCGTCCCGGTATAGTAGCCCCATCAGATATTGGGCATAGGCATCACCGTCTTGGGCCAGACGTTTCATTTGCACTGCCGCATCCACTCGTTCTTCCCGTGTCTGCTCCTCATTTTCGATGATGGATCGAAGGACATAGCAGTCCCAGGGGAGTTCCTGATCTGCTACCCAACCACCTCGATCCTCCATGCCACGATCCTCAAAGGAGATTCGGTTGAGCCGGATGCGCTCGGCCTCCTTGATGACGGCGTTTTTGATGGCACGGAACTCCTTCTGTTGAGACAGAGGTGGGCGCTGTTGTTCCTGGCCGGAGTAGAATCGATTGATCTGACATTGGAGTTCCCACCACGTTTGATAGCACCGATGAACCACGGGCAGGCGCTCCGTTTGATTGACGATCTCATCCACCAGCTTTTTCAGAGGCTTGGACAGATAGCCGTAGGACTTCTTGCCCTTTACGCCGTCCAACTGCTGGGCCAGCTCTTCCATGAGCTGTTCCATGTCTGGATGTTCGCAAATTCCCTGTGCCATTTGACGGGACATCTCTAGCATCACCTTCCGGGCTTCCTGTACCAGCTCATCTCTGCTGGCAGACTTTTGCTGGTAGAGGTGGTACATCTCCTGCTTGAAGATTTGATTGGTGAGGGTGGATTTGATCTGTTTGATCCCGTCCTTGGATAGATACGCCTGTCCCGGTTTCACTGACCAGGCCATCATATGCACATGAGGGTGTTCCCCCTCGTCGTGGAAGGCGGCGTACCATCTAAAATCCTGGGGTGGGATTTTCATAGCGGTTGCAATCTCATTTCGATGGGTACGCAGCAGGGATCGCCACGCCTGGGCATTATTGTAGCCCAGGCGTGTTGCGTCCTCCCGACGCAGAGAGATGATGTGTGTCCATACGTTTCCGGTGTAGTGTTCCAATTCAGCCATAGCCTTGTCCAGATCCACACCTTCCTCGTCCCCGAACAGTCCGTGGTCGCCCAGACGCTGGGCACGAGGACGAGTGGCGATGTACTTGGCGTAGCCCTCGGAGGAGCTGACCTTGGACCAGTTCTCCTCAAGAGCCAGAGTGATGAGAGCTGAGGCATTGGCCTTGGTGGGATGCTGTGCGTAGTCCTCGTACTCCAGCAGCTCTTTCATTCCTGGGAAGTCTTTGGACAGTTTTGTAATCAGCTGCTCTTGTTTCCGAGTGGGTGGACGGTCATCGGGTAGGATCTCCACCCGTTCTCGTGTGGCAATGTACTTCATGTAACCAGCTGCACCTTGACTGTCATTGCACTTGATGTACGGGCTTTTGACAATCAGTCTTGCCACTCGTCATCACTCCCGTTGGCGTCTCGCACCTTCTCCTCCAGTCGCAGCCGACCGTTGGTGCGCTTTACGTTAGCAACGCTCTCGGCACGCTGTTGCTTCAGATATTCTTCCCCCAGCTGAACGCAGTCCACCAGAGTACTCAGCCCCATGTCCAGCTCCACTGCCTGTTTGAAAAGCAGAGAGGAGATACGGTTCTCCAGTTGATCCAGTCTGCCGTCCAGGTAGGATTGAACCGAGGTGGGGAGAAATAGTCCGGCGTTGTTGGCGCTGAGATAGTCCAGGTAAAAGTCGATGGCGTTTTCAATGAAGGCGGTGAGACTTCGGCTTCCGTCCTCTGGATACCGCCGCTCCAGGAGGGCTTTTTTCTCTGGCGTAAGGTATAGGGGAAATTTTTCTTTTTTGCTCATATTCCTTCCTTTCGGGGTATTGACCCCAGTATTTTTGTTGTGGGAGTAAGGGTTTCGGGATAAGGACCGCAGAATTTCCGCTCCTTTCTGGATTTGACCCCATGTTTCAACCTGCGCAAACCCCCGTCACTGCCCGCACTGCGGGCAGTTGTGGCTGGCCGGATGACCCCCGGCCTTTATCCTGCTTTTCGTCGTCGCAAGCTCCATATCTCTCATTTCCGCCCCAAAGGGCGAAAACTCGCTCATTCCACTGCTCCTCCTCTCCCCACCGAACCCGCTTGCGCTGGGCTTCGGCGGGGTCCCCATTTGGTCCTCCGCAGAGTCCTCGAAATCGGCCCAAATTCGCTCAAAATTCCCCATGTGGGGCAGGGGCTTCCCCTGTGCCGCAACCGGGCACACAGCCTCTCACAGCGGGGTCCACAAGGCTCCTTGGGCCTGCTGCTCCTGGAGCTTCTGCACCCGAATCCGCTCCGTTTCCCGCCCCAGCTCCACCAGCTTCTGCTGGTAGTGCTGATCAATCACTTCCAGTGGAGGCATTACTGTGTACAACAAATTTCCGTTTCGGGTCACACCCTTCCTGGTTGTGACCTTGGTAGGTTCCGTGGTGATCATCCCACGCTCCACCAACATCTGCACATACTTACTCACCGTGTTCTCACTCATACACACGGCACTTCCGATGTTCTTATAGCTGGGCCAGCACTGGTGTGTTTTCTGGTCTTCGCATCGGCGGAGATAGCTGTACACTGATAGCTCACCTGAGCACAGCCCTAAGACAAAGATGTCATTGGGCAAAGAGAAAAAGTTTCCCTGGTACTTCATCTTCCACCTCCCGTGCGTTCCATCACCCACTGGATGAACTGTTCCTTGGGTACCACCATGCGATTGCCGATGCGCAGCACGGGGAAGTCCGGCTCATGCATCAACTCATAAGTACTGGATGGTGAGACACCTAATGTTTTTGCCACCGTCTCAGAGTTCAAAAACAGCGGCAGTTCTTCATAATTTTGATAGATAGATTTTTTCACTGATACCTCCGTTTTCATTTGCATTCAGAGAACAGATTTTTCTTGCATTTCGGAGGTCTCTCTGATAAACTACACACAGATCGGGCTGTGTTCTCCGTAACGCAGCTGGCCGTTGAACTGTTGCAGCAGTTCAGCGGTCTTTTTTTATGCACTTACCTTTGGGCCATACACCATACTCGTTCCTGCCCTGCTTAACCTACACGGCGTTTGCTTCCCCTTGGCACGCTCTACTGCTTTTCCTATAACAGTGTCATGGCGGTACTTCCCCGGCGAGTATCATCTCTGGTGGTGGGTGTTCAGTTTTCAAGGTGCAGCAGAGAGAATTTTCATTGACAGATCATCTCTCTGGTGTTAGACTTATCTTAATTTATTTTAGACAGTCCATCACTTGACCATGGTAACACACCCCCCATATCCGTGTCAAGTCTATCGAATCATCTTTTTACAATTAGTCTAATCCGAGGTGACCAATCATGTGGTACAGCAAAATGTATTTCTCAGAGAAGCGGGAGTTTTTTCAGTTTGATGCCTCCGGCACTCAGGGCGCACCAGCCACCTGCCGGGAGTTTCCCTTTTTAGAAAGCCTGCTCACCTTTCTGGAAATGGACTGTCAGGAGCTTACTCCATCCCTGGAGCGAATCAGCCACAACTGGAATCGCCTGGTTGCAGAAGATGACCGTCAGGCCGGAACTGACGCCATGGTGGAACTGGCCCAGTTGGGACAGCGACACATCTACTTGGAGCTTTTGTATGTGCGTTGGTATGACCGTTTTTCCCGCATGGGCATTTATGACGACCGAGGCAGCGCAGAGGATCAGCAGATGTTGGACGAACTGCAACGCCTCTTCCAGCAGCTCCCCCTGTACCAGAATCAGATCCAACGTTTCTTTGACTTAGTCTTGGACGTGGACAGCGCAGGACGTAACCCCCAGCTTCAAGCATCTCAGAACTATCTATACGATGCTCCCAAAGATCCCGACCTGTTTTCCTTCCGCCCTATCCCCCTCAGCTTTGAGCCGGTGGAGCCTGGGCGTTGTTCTCCCGTCCTGTATTCCTCCAGTATTTCGGACATGATCGACTACTCCCTGCGCAGCTGTGTGGAGAGAGGCATTACCGTTCGCCGCTGTAAGAACTGTGGCCGTTACTTCCCTCAGACCGGACGGGTCAGCGCAGAGTACTGTGAACGCCCCGTGGCAGAAGGACAGCAGACCTGCCGGGAGGCCGGGGCCTTCCAGCAATGGACGAAGAAGCAATCCGATGATCCAGTCTTTAAGGCCTACCGCAAAGAATACAAGAAGCGCTTTGCCTGGATCAAGGCGGGACGCATCTCGGACACCGATTTCTACGCCTGGAGCGAACAGGCCAGAGAGATGAAAAAGAAATGCGACAGCAACACCATTACCCTGGATGAGTTTGTGGCGTGGCTGAAGCAGTCCTGATGCAAAAACAGAGGTTTTCCAGTTTCAGCGAACTAAAAAACCTCTGTTTTACATTTTAGGTGATGAACTCCTGAGTTTTTTTGTTTTCAGCGTCGCAAGAATCTCCCCCTATCACCAGACATTGTATTCCACCGCAAAATCTGGCATAATAAGCCATACGAGGGGAGGAATTTCCATGCTGGCATCGCCGTTTCACGCATACTACCAGGCCAGGCAGCTGGCCCAGCTACCAGAGGAGGAGCAGTTGATCCCGGTGTACGCGTCTTCGGACATTCAGATTTATCCGTTTCAACTGGCTGCGGCTCATTTTGCCTTGCGCTCCCCTTATCAAAAGGGCGTTGTTCTGTGTGACGAGGCAGGCCTGGGCAAAAGCCACGAGGCCATGCTGGTGATCACGCAGAAGTGGCTGGAGGGATGCAGTCGGATTCTGCTGGTGATTCCCAATGCCGACCTGCTGCACCAGTGGGTGGAGTTGCTGGAGCAACACTATACCGTCCCCTATGTGGTGCTGACCCATCGTGACCACTGGCAGCAGAACACCAGCCCAGACACCCCCAACGCCTTTATCCAGGACGCCCTGATCATCACCACCTACGACTTCGCCGCCGATCACGAGGAAGCCGCCAAGGTGGTGAACTGGGATTTGACAGTATTTGAAGAAGCCAACACCCTCTCCCCTGTTTATCAGGAGGACAACAAGCAAGCCAAAGCCCTAAAACGTATTGCCGGGGATTCCTTCAAGCTGTTGCTCACCGGCACCCCCATTGAAAAGAACATCATGGATTTGTACGGCCTGATCTGGTTCATTGACGAAACGGTACTGCCCAGCGAGCGTGAGTTTCTGGCCCGGTATCTCCGCCGCCCGGAGAACTACCCGGAGTTGAGCCGTTTGGTCAGCCCCTACTGCTTCCGCACCCTTCGCTCCCAGGCCAAGCGCTACGCCAAGGTGCCAGAACGTGTGCTGATGACGGTGGAGTATACGCCGTCCAGCCAGGAACGGAACCTCTATGAGCTGCTCTATACCTACATCAACCAACCGGAAAAGAAAGCCTTTCCAGAGATGAACCAGTACGACCTGGCTCTTCGCCTGCTGGGTTTGCTGAGCTCCTCCACGGCGGCGGTGTTGCAGACCATCAAGGGGGTCATCAAGCGGCTGCACGGCATGGAGGATGCACAGGAGGAGCTGGCCCAGTGGCAGGAAATGCAGGCCGTGGCGGAAAGCATCCCCCAGGATGCTAAGGCCGCAGAACTGCTGGCAGTTCTCAAACAAGGATTTTCCCTGATGAAGAAAACAGGAGCCAAACGGAAAGCCGTAATATTCACGGAGAGCGTGGAGACCCAGAAAATGCTCCAGCGTCTCCTGTCTCCCCACTACTCCACCCTCTCCTACCACGGCAGCGCCGATTACTCGGTGATCCGCCGCTTCCAGGAGGAGGGTGAAGTGCTGCTGTCCACCGACAATGGGGCCAAGGGCTTCCATTTGGCGGACTCCGCCTTTGTCATTCACTACGATTTACTGTATAATACCCTCAAGATGGAGCAGCGCATCGACCGTTGTCACCGACTGGGACAGGAGAATGATGTCCTGTCCGTGGCCTTCATCGACAAGAACAACTTCGCCGATGTCCGCAAGCTGGAATTGGTCAACAAGCGGATGCTGGTGACGGACGGTGTCTTTGGCATCACGGATGACGTGCTGGGTGGCTTTACCGACGACGTGACAGCGGCCTTTCCGGTCATCGCCCAGCGGTTACGCTCCAAAGCCCAGGTGGAGCAAGATTTTCAAGCCACCCTGGACACCTACGAGGAGGGCAACCGACAGACGGTCTCCGCTGCTGAGGATGTACTCTTTACCACGTTCACCCGAGAACTGGCGGATAAGGTAACGCTCTCTCCCCGGTACATTGACCGCAAGGCCCAAGAACTCAATGACATGCTGTGGGAGGTTTCCAAGTGGTTCTTTGAGCGCTACAACGAAAAAAACACCGACTGTCACTTTGTCATAGACGAGGACAAGCGCACCATCACCGCCACCAATTATGAGCAGCTCCCGGTGCTCTTCTACTACTGGACGGGAAGCCGGAACAAGCCCTACCGCAGTCAAAAGGTCTACGGCATGGGTAAGGATTTCCGGCCCAAGGCGGGACAGATCACCCTGTCCAGCACCATTGGCCGCGGAATTCTCCACGAACTGGAATGTGCCGACACAGGTAAACTGACCGTTTCCGGCATGGAAGAGGTGTGTGAAATCGGCCTCTACACCGTCACCCTCACCTCTTCCTCCAGCCGCACAGAACAACTGGTGTTGTGTGGGCAGACCGAGAGCGGCAAGGAGTTGGACGAGGAAGCCTGCAAAGAACTTCTCGCCCTGCCCGTGCTGAACTGCACCGAAGAGGGACATTGTTCCCCACACTGGCTAAAAAGCGGCAGCCGCCCCCATGGATTGGATAAGCTGGTTCCCACCCAGAAACTGATGGAGGCTCGGATGGAAAAGTTGTCCCCGGCCCAGGCAGATGAGATGGAGCGAATGAAGCAGCGTGTCACCGCCGAAAAAGCGGCCCTCAGCCGGGAACTCAACATCTTGGACAGCCAGGTGCAGGAAGCCCAAGCGGAGTTGGAGACCGTCACCGGCGACCGGCTCCAGCGGTTGACCTTGCAGAAAAACGTGACAAAGCTGCGCCAGGAGTACATGAAGCGGCAGGAAGGGCAGTTCTTTGAGGCTATGCGGTTGGATATGGAGCTAGAGGAGAAAAGAAAGGCTTTTGCTGAGGCAGAAAACTTGACGGCAAAGGTGCAAAGAGAATTTGTAGCAAAAGTAAGGTGTTTAAATGTCTAAAAATACAGGAAAACCATACGAGAAGCTGACACAGAAAATCTTTTCACAGATTGTAAATCAAAATTCTGTTCAAAACATAAATGTTCAACATGACATCACTCTACCAGGAAAAACTACCTTCCATCAAATTGATGTATATTGGGAATTTGAAGTTGGTGGTTTACAGTATCAGACGGTTATTCAAGCAAAAGATTGGAAAAACAAAGTTAAAAAAGAACAAATGTTAGCCTTTAAAGCGATCCTTGATGACTTCCCTTCCGGCACCAAAGGAGTTTTTGTTTCAAAGAGTGGCTTCCAATCTGGCGCTATCGAAGTCGCACAGGCTCATGGTATTAAAATCTATGAGCTAAGAAAACCAGCAGCCTCTGATTGGATAGGTAAAATGACGGAACTAAATATTGAAATTAACCTACAAATACCATATGCCGATCATCTAACCTTAGAGTTGGATAAGCAATGGATATCTGATAATAAAATTAACGTTCAGGTGTTGCCATCAGGCAAAAAAAATCTTCAAAATTATGAGATCATAAACAGTCAGAAAGTTCATATGTGTTTTGTCTTTGATATTGTAACCGACTTTCTGAATAAAGCATTACCACAAGAAACATATTGTGAAAAGATATTTGATGATGCATTTATTGCAATGCAAGATGGATGCCTTGTCAAGATTAGCCGACTTTCCGGCAATTTTGGTTACAGAACAATCACACAAAGAGTACACATTGATGTTGAGAGTGTTGTCGGCATGATTTTGGTTGATATTTTGAGCGGTTCAACTTGCCGTTTTGATAAAAACAACAACCTTCTTGGAGGAACATAAATGACTGAATTTATAAATGGACTAAGTATGGATATCGAACAAACTAACCTAGACAAGCTTCGTGCTGTATTCCCTGAGTGCGTCAGCGAGGGCAAGTTGGACATTGATAAGTTACTGGCCCTGTGTGGGGAGTACATTGAAAACGACTTTGAAAAGTACAAGTTTGAGTGGAAGGGCAAGGCGGAATGCCTGAAGCTGGCCCAAAAGCGTTCCACCGGGACGCTGCGCCCCTGCCCCGATGAGAGCGTCAACTGGGACACCACCCAGAACCTCTACATTGAGGGGGACAACCTGGAGGTTTTGAAGCTGCTGCAAACCGCCTATTACCGCAAGGTGAAAATGATCTACATTGATCCTCCCTACAACACCGGCAATGACTTTGTGTACGCCGACGACTTTGCCGACCCCATGGCACGGTACAAGGAAGTGACCCAACAGACCACCAAGTCCAACCCAGAGACCATGGGACGGTATCACACCAACTGGCTGAACATGATGTATCCCCGTCTGCGACTGGCTGCAAACCTTCTGCAGGATGATGGTGTGATTTTTATTTCCATTGATGATAATGAGGTCACAAACCTGCGCAAAATTTGCGACGAAGTGTTTGGCGAGGAAAATTTTGTTGGCTGTGGCGTATGGAAAAGAAGGACTTCTTCCGCTATGGATCAATCAAAAGTGTCAACAGATCACGAGTACCTGCTTATGTATCACAAAGGAAAGTTCCTTCCTTTTGCCGGATATAAAAAGGATTATAAAGGATATTCAAACCCTGACAACGATCCGAGAGGCCCTTGGGTTGCTGGCGACTTAACAGTCGGCATGAATGCCGATATGCGCCCCAACCAGTACTATGACTTGGTCGATCCTAAAACTGGGAAAACATATCACCCCAGTTATAATCGTGTATGGTCTTACGCTCCGGATAGTATGCAAAAGCTGATAGAGGAAGATAGAATCGTTTTCCCCGAAGACACTTCTCAGCGTCCTATGAAAAAGAGATTTGCCAACGAGCTAAAAAGTGACACAAATCCATTTTCCACGTGGATGAGTGATGTGGGATTAAATACCGAGGGTACTAGGGCTGTATATACCTTGTTTGATGATAAAAGTCTCTTTAATTACGCAAAGCCAATTAGCTTAATAAAGGCTCTTATTTCTCAGGTAGCAAGCGGAGATGACATCATTCTGGACTTCTTCTCTGGCTCCGCCACCACCGCCCATGCGGTGATGCAGCTCAACGCCGAGGACGGTGGAAGTCGGCGGTTTATTCTGGTTCAACTCCCCGAAGTGTGTGACGAAAAGAGCGAGGCATACAAAGCCGGATACAAAAACATTTGTGAGATTGGCAAGGAGCGTATCCGGCGGGCCGGAAAGAAGATTCTGGAGGAAAACGCCCAGGTTTCTATGGAGGAGGGCAAGCGCCCCCTGGATGTAGGCTTCCGTGTGTTCAAGCTGGACACCTCTAACCTGAAAACCTGGGATGCCACCCCCATCGAGGACGAACAGCTGGATTTGCTGTACCAGCGCATGAACGCCATGGTTCACCGGGTCAAGCCAGAGCGCAGCGATTTGGACATGGTGTATGAGATCATGCTCAAACTGGGCGTGCCTCTCACCTACTCCGTCCATGCGATTGATGTCAACGACAAAACCGCCTATGCCGTGGGGGACGACTACCTGCTGCTGGTCTGTCTGGCTGAGAATGTCCAGCCCGAGGACGTAGAGCAAATGACGGAATACGCCCCCGCCAAGGTGATCATCTCCCGGGATAGCTTTGCCGACGATACCGCTATGGCCAATGCCTACTATATTTTGCGGGATCATCAGATTGAATTGAAGTTGGTGTAATCGTGTCACAACAATATCGCTATCGTTTAACTCACACACAAAAGACATCTATTGCACAAAATTTAATCAGGGCGATCTCTTCTCGTGAACCATTATCCAAGGAATCCGCAACTTTTATAGTTGAGTGGATACTCACTGGCCCCGAAGATAAGGTAAAAGCATTTTATGATGTTTGGGACATTGTCTTAAAGAATTATTTACCCGATACCCGCCCCGTTCTGTTCCGTGCGTGCAGTAGACGGTGTGACGGAAAAATCGCAAGTTTCACTGGAAAGCTGGAGACCGCACGACGCTTTTCGGAGGGAAAGGGGCTTTTGATCATCTGTGATACCAAAGACACATTGAGTACATCTCACCTGGATACACCAGGTGCTTATCGACACACCTTTTTCCCAATTACCCAATTGGTAGAATTGGATTACAAATCTGAAAAGCCCAGAATTCGCCAGTCTATCTATGAACGATATAAAGGCGAAGATGAATATATCATGCGCATCAACCGTGGCACCATGCATACTTTTAAATGGTGTCATGAATAGTTTCAAAGATGGATTTACGTGATAGAGAGGAAAATAATGGACACAAATCAACTCCCTAAGAACTTTTTCAAAAAGAATCCGGTGGACCAATTATCTGCCGCTTATATTGGCTATTTTTCTATGAGCACTGGATTTACCGCACAACTGGAAACAGAAATTTTTAATCTAACAAAATCCGAGATGGACCCTCAGCGGCTTGAAAACATCCATCAGGAACGTGAGGCAATTCAGAATCTCCACAGCGGCGAAGATTTTGTGCGGTTTATGCGAGGAAATTACGACATTACCAATCGAAGTGCATTATGTCAGCGAGCACTGACCATGCAGGTCGAAGTCATCCCCCTTATGCTGCGCCGTTTCCGCACCAGTATGCAAGATATGTTTATCGAAGCTGCCGTCTACATTCTTGCCCACGCAGAACAGGACTATGTGGATCAACTGAAGGATATGTATCCTGAGATTGGGAATCCCTATACCCAGAGCATGGCCTGTCTGGTGTTTGGCATGCAGAAGCAGGAGGATACCCTGCCTCTGCTGCTATCCGAATATGAGCGGCTGAAACAGGAATACCCCGATGAAAGTTTCTGTCAGGGTCCGTTATTGGCTATTTATATTTTGTACGGCAAAGTGTAGTGGCGGGGTTCTATCCCCTGGATTCTCGTTGGCTCATGGGGCGGCATGGAACCCGTCCTTCTGCCAGTATTGGACACTTAATATGAATGGGTGATCTGCATGAAAAAAATTAGATATAACTGTTACGTCACAGATAGAGACATAGATAAAATCATAGAACAGAAATTTCCTGGTCAAATATGTCCGGAGTGCGGTAAAAATGGGGTATATGCAGGATGCGTTGAAAGACACTATGATGTGGCAAAAGAAGAAAATATTATACTCTCGTTTACCCCATTCTGTAGCAAGTGTGGTGCCATTTTAGGTGTTTGGGATAATACAAACCGAAGTTACTTTTGGGGAAAGTGATGTGGCGAACAGAATGAAGCTGAAATTTAAAACTCAAGATTTCCAAACCCAGGCTGTGCAAGCTGTGGTAGACCTATTCACTGGCCAGGAGAAAACCCAGAGCACCTTTTCTGTGGTGGATGAGCGGCAGATGTCTCTGCTCAGCGACTGGGGCCAGGGAAATGCCCTTTACATATCCCCGGAAGCTGTGACCGCCAATATGCACACGGTTCAGAAGCGGAATAACCTGCCCCTGACTGATACCGCCGAGACCATGCAATTTTGCATTGAGATGGAGACCGGCACAGGCAAAACTTACGTCTACACCAAGACCATCTTTGAGCTGCACCGCAAGTACGGCTTCACAAAGTTCATCATCGTGGTGCCGTCGGTGGCCATTCGGGAGGGCGTGTACAAGTCGTTCCAGATCACCCAAGAGCACTTTGGCCTGCAATATGGCAATGTACCCTGTCGGTACTTCATCTACAACTCCGCCAAGCTGTCTGATGTGCGCCAGTTTGCCACCAGCTCCAACATTGAAGTGATGATCATCAACATCGATGCCTTTAAGAAGGCGGAGAACATCATCAACCAGTCCCAGGACAAGCTAGGCGGCGAGACGGCCATGGGGTTCATCCAAAATACCAACCCCATCGTCATCATTGACGAGCCCCAAAGCGTAGACAACACCCCCAAGGCCAAGGAGGCCATTGCCTCCCTGCATCCCCTGTGTGTGCTGCGGTACTCCGCCACCCATCGGGAGAAAATCAACCTTCTGTACCGCCTTACCCCGGTGGATGCCTACCAAATGGGGTTGGTAAAACAGATTGCCGTGTCCTCCAATCAGGTGGCCGGTGGGTTTAACCAGGCCTATGTGCGACTGTTGTCCGTGTCCAACGAGAAGGGCTTCAAAGCCCGGGTTGAGATTGATGCCAAGGACAAAACCGGTGTTGTGAAGCGCAAGGCATTTACCGTCAAGCCTGGAGACGACCTATTTCTTCTGTCCGGACAACGGGATCTCTACGAGGGCTACACCATCGCCGGGATCGACTGCACCCCGGACTTTGAACACGTGGAGTTCGGCAACACTCAGGAGGTAGCTCTGGGCAAAGCCATTGGAGACGTGGATGAAAACATCATCAAAAAAGCCCAGATTCGCCGCACCATTGAGACCCATCTGGACAAGGAGCTGCGGTATCTGGACAAGGGAATTAAAGTTCTATCTCTGTTTTTCATCGACAAGGTGGACAAGTACCGCCACGAGGACGGCACAGCGGGAATCTATGCCCAGATGTTTGAGGAGTGCTATCAGGAGCTGATGGCAAAGCCCAAATATGCCGCCCTTCAATCCCGCTTCCCTGCTGATGTGAGCAAGGTACACAACGGCTACTTCTCCCAGGACAAAAAGGGTCGTCTCAAGGACACCAAGGGAGACACTCAGGCCGACGACGACACCTATAACACCATCATGCGGGACAAAGAGTGGTTACTCAGCTTTGACTGTCCTCTGCGTTTTATCTTCTCCCACTCTGCCCTGCGGGAGGGCTGGGACAATCCCAACGTGTTCCAGGTCTGCACCCTGATCGAGCAGAAATCCACCTTTCTGGATTTGACCCCATGTTTCAACCTGCGCAAACTCCCGTCACTGCCCGCACTGCGGGCAGTTGTGGCTGGCCAGGTGACACCAGGCCTTTATCCTGCCTTTCGTCGTCGCAAGCTCCATATCCCTCATTTCCGCCCCAAAGGGCGAAAACTCGCTCATTCCACTGCTCCTCCTCTCCCCACCGAACCCGCTTGCGCTGGGCTTCGGCGGGGGCCCCGTTTTGGTCCTTCGTAGAGTTCTCGAAAGTGGCCCAAATTCGCTTCAAATTCCCCAGGTGGGGCAGGGGCCTTCCTCTGTCCAGTCATCGGGCACACAGCCCCTCACAGCGGCGTACACAGTGCTTCTTGGGCCTGCTGCTCCTGGAGCTTCTGCAGTCGCAGCCGCTCTGTTTCCTGTCCCAGCTCCACCAACTTCTGCTGGTAGTGCTGATCAATCACTTCCAGTGGAGGCAGTACTGTGTACAACAAATTCCCGTTGCGTGTCACGCCTTTCCTAGTTGTGACCTTGGTGGGCTCCGTGGCAATCATGCCACGGTCCACCAGCTTCTGCACATACTTGCTCACCGTATTTTCGCTCATCCCTGTTGCACTGCCGATGTTCTTATAGCTGGGCCAGCACTGGTGTGTTTTCTGGTCTTCGCATCGGCGGAGGTAGCTGTACACAGACAGTTCCCCCGGGCACAACCCCAAGATGAAAATGTCATTGGGCAGAGAGAAAAAGTTTCCCTGGTACTTCATCTTCCACCTCCCGTGCGTTCCATCACCCACTGGATGAACTGTTCCTTGGGTACCACCATGCGATTGCTGATGCGCAGCATAGGGAATCCTGGCTCGTGCATCAACTCGTACCCACTGGACGCTGACACACCCAGCACTTTTGCCACCGTTTCAGAGTTGAGAAACAGCGGCAGTTCGTCGTAGCTCCGATATTCAGATTTCTTCATTCCATTCCTCCTCACATTCACCGGGATGGAGCAGCTGCAGAAATTCCTCTACGCTGCTGACCACCCCTGTCCGTTTCATTTGTCGGTACCGGAGCATATCACAGGTGGTCCGGAAATTCACCTCGGCACACTCCAGCAGTTTGTCCATTGCCACCATCTGTTGATGGAGGCTGAGAGACGTGGGCTTGTCTGGAGACATGAGGTAGGCTTGCACCTGATCTGCATCCGGCAGATCCTCGCCCAGCACCTTATTCATCCCATCCAGAACATACTCCAACGTCTCCCGCTCACATTTGATTTCCAAAAGTCTATACAAAGCATCGTGGTTTATCTTGCATTCTTCCATGGTTTACACTCCTTTGATGATTTCTTGAGGTGTATCCCACTGCGGCCTCCAGTGGAGTTTTGCAACGCAAAAACTTTGCCCTCACTTATAAGGACACTGACAGCCAGTTTGTAAACCAGAAAAATGAAAAAAGTTGAGGGGCCCTGTCATGTGACAGAGCTCCTCAACGTTTCGTGGAGTTTTTTCAGTCGCTTTGATACCGCCTTTTTGGACACGCCATAGATCTTCCCAATCTCCTCCATGGTCAGATTCTTGCCATATCGGAGTTCGATGAGATCCCGGCTCTGGTCGCCCAGGCCATCAACGGCCTTCCGCAGATTTTCAAGCCGGAGGTTCCAGAGCACGGCATCTTCCACGGGACGCCTGACACAGTCCGAACAAGACAGCACCGTTTCAAACTCACTTTTACTCAGATGCCTTTGGTCCCGTTTTTTCTCTGCCTGTTCCCGTTTCCGATCCTGCTCCAGGAAGTCTGCGACCTCCTTTGGCACTGATACTGGCTCCCCATTATAGATGATAACGACAGTGTCGTTCATTTGTGTCCTTTCCGCTTTCCACGGAAAGATACACACCCGCGCTGCCGGCACAGCGCCAAATACTGAAGACCTTCATGGAAGTTTCCTTCGTACAGGGGTGGTTATGGTTGCCCTACGAGGCCCATGAACGTCTGAGGTCACACAGGGGTGTGGACCTCACCGGAAAGCTGCGAGTTTTGGCTTTCTCCTATGTTTATTATAGTACAGATGTTCTATTCTGTCAACACCTACAAAGGGAGAAGGTCGAGGCACATGATGAACCTCGACCTTTTTTCTTTTCAGCGGCGCAATCCTCATGCCGCTGCATTGGCGTTAATGCAGTCAATGACACTCTTGATTCCCGCCCACAAGGACAGGTCGGTAAACACTTCCACGATGCTCCCCTGGTCGGTAAAGGGCGGCTCCTGAAGCACAGACAAGTCCTTCATCACCCCATTGCGGACGATGTACTCCACGATCTGGTTGACAAAATAGATCTGTCGGCTGTCCAGATTCACATCATTGAGGTACTGAGCGAAGGCCTCCTTGGCAGCGTTCATATCCAAGCCCACAATCTCCCGGACAAATTCACCCAAAGGCTTCTGTCCCACTTCCGCCTCGTAGTCCTGCTTGGTACCTACCTCACTCCACAGGATGGTCTCCAGCTCCTTCACGTCCTCCTCCGTCAGCGGAACGTTAGAGCGTAGCTTGGCAATGGCGGCGTTGTCTTGGTGCTGCCGGACATAGAACTCTGCTTTGGCCTTGTAGTTCTTCAAGTCGTCATTCTCCAACTCCGATTCCTTCCACTCCACAGAGAGAATGTCATCGGTAAAGTTGGTGGTGTACACCTGTCCGTTCCGGGGCAAATATTTCATAAGCCCACGCAGGCATTCCCGGATGTGTTCAAACTCGTTGATGCCGGCGTTGTCCAGATAATTGGTATGTAGAATCTTTTCAATCAACTCCGACTGCGCCCGGATTTCCGGAATGTTGGCCACACTGGCCACGCCACTGACCTTTTTGAATAGGTCACTGCGGGCCTTGGCATACTTCTTCCCCACCAGGTAGGCCAGCTCAATGCCGTACATCAGCGCATCGAACCGCACGGCGCTGGCCTCGTCTACATCTGGCTGGAGCAGCGGCGCCACCTCGTCCCGGAGATACAGGGTGTCCTCATAGCTGAGAGCCTTGTAGCTCTCGGGGGCGGCAAACTTCTCCACATAGCGCAGGTGCTGCCGCACGGCGAAGTTTTCCCGGTCCAACTCCTGCACCTTGGCCAGCATTTCCCCCACCAGTCTCTCCCGGAAGGGAATCAACTCTTTGGTCTGGTAGGCCAGCTCCTGGAGCTTGTAGACAATCTGAGCCTTGAGGTAGAAGATGGCACTTTGCAAGGCCATCTGGTTGGCGGTGGCCTTTCCCTTGTTCATGCGGAAAAACTCAAAGTTGCCGCACAGGTCAAAGATATAGAACTTCTCCTTGTCCTTTCCGTCCAACAGGCCCGGACACAGCCGGGTCCCTCGGCCAATCATCTGCCAGAACTTTGCCTTACTCATCACCTTTTTGAAAAATACCAGATTCAGCACCTGGGGCACGTCAATGCCAGTGTCCAGCATATCTACGGAGATGGTAATCTGGGGCAGTTTCTTGGGGTCTGAGAACTCGTCAATGGCACTTTGGGCATAAGTCATGTAGTTGTCAATGACCTTGGCGTAGCCGGGCAGATGGGGAAACTCCTTTCCGAAGATCTCCAGGATCTTCTCGGCATGGCGGTGGTTCTTGGCGAAGATGATGGTCTTGCCCAACTTCTCCCCGTAGTCAATTTTCAATCCGTGTTCCATGAGGAGCTGGAGGGCCTTGCGGATGGTGTCCTCGTTGAATACCCATTCATTGAGTTTGGAAGAGTTGATGCGCTCAGGCAGCTCTCCGTTTTCATCGGTGAAGGTGTTCTCGTACTCCTCCCGCTCCTCCTGGGGCAAATCATCGTAGGCGATGCCCTCCTCCAGGAATTTCAGCTTGCTCTCTGCAATGAGGAAGTCCACCAGAAAACCGTCCTTTACCGCCTGAGCCAGTTCATAGCCGTAGGTGGGGACGCCGCTCTCCAGTTCAAAGACCTCATAGGTATTTTTGTCGATCTCGTCCTTTGGGGTGGCAGTAAGGCCCACGAGAGGGGCATCAAAGTAGTTGAAAATATCCCGGTACTTGTTGTAGATGGAGCGGTGAGCCTCGTCGCAGATCAGCAGGTCGAAGTGGCCCACGGTGAACAGCTTCCCCTCCCCGTCCTCCACCGTGTCAATACAGTTCATCATGGTCTGATAGGTGGAAAAGACGCAGTGGGCGGTATAGTTGTCCTTCTCCTCGCACAGGTTAGTCACAGACAGGTCGGGCAGCAAATTCACAAAGCTGCGCTTGGCCTGAGTCACCAGAGAATTGCGGTCGGCCAGGAAGAGGACATTTTTCACCCAGCCGTGTTGGAGCAGCACGTCCACCAGAGCAATCACCGTCCGGGTCTTGCCCGAACCAGTGGCCATGACCAGCAGAGCCTTCCGGCGGTTCTGGGCCAGGGCCTGACAGGTGGCCTTGATGGCTCCCTCCTGGTAATAACGACCCGCAATGTCCCGGTTGACCTGGATGTACTTGAGGCTTGTACGCATAGCCCGCAGGTTGAACAGCTTTTCCAGATCCCGCTTGGAGTAGAAGGCAGCCATCCGTCGTTCCGGGTAAGCCCCATCGTCCAGACGGGTATCAAAGCCGTTGGTGAGGAAGATCACCGGGCGGCGACCATACTTCTGTTCCAGCAAATCAGCGTATAGCTTGGCCTGTTGGCGGCCCTTGGCCGGGTCCACACAGGTACGCTTGGCCTCGATGACCGCCAAGGGTCGGTGGGCATCATCGTAGAGCACATAGTCAGCATAGCCCACCTCGCTCTGGTTAGGCATACCGGGAAGCTCCACCTCATTGACCCAGTCCTTCCCTTCCGTCCATCCCGCATCGGTGAGCATGGCATCAATGTACAGCTTACGGGTCTTGTACTCGGAGAGATCCAGGGGCTTGGGGGTGTAGTTTTGCTGTTGAGCCTCCCGGCGGGCGGTGAGTTCGGCCCGAAGGGCCTCATTCTCTGCCATGAGGGCGGCAAGGTCTACCTCGGGCACCGGAGCAGTTGCCGGGGCAGAAGTCTGCCCTTCCAGCAGTGCCGGGTCAAATTCTCTAGGGGTATAGTCTATACCATAGCAGTAGGCCACAAAATCCATGAAGTACCACAGATTTTCCAGGCACAGCTTGGCCTGGTCCGGGGTGATCTTCTTCCCTGCGTGGGCGGCGGCGTTGCCTGTCTGGCGGATGTACTTAAGCCGCTGCCACAGGTCCCGGTCCACGATGGTCCGAAAGTCCTCCGTGTCCATGAGGCTGGCCAGCCGATCGTCATAGGGCATGACCAACCCGCCGTCCACAGAATACATCCACTTGATAGCAAACTCCAGGCTCCGGCGGCAGTTCAGCGCACAGGCCGCCGGGTCAATGGTATAGATTTTTTCGGCTGAGACAGCCACCTCTCCGAAGGTGGTGAATTGGGGGTCGGAGATGAGAAAATCGAAGTTGGTCCCCATGTGCAGATCCCTCTTTACTACTTTTTGATTGCTAACAGCTGCGTCATAATAAAATCCCCGTAGGGAGTTAGTGACCAATATGTATTCGTGTCCTTCGTGCTACGATTTTTCTTCTTTGTACTCAAACACATTAACCCCAGTGCCCTAAATTGTACAATAATTTGGTTAAAATCATCTCTATCCAGCACAAAATTGCTAGCTTTCATCAGGTCAGAAAACTCAGGTTTAGCTAGGATTATATTCTTGTAGCTGGCAACCAACCCAACTAAAGCTCTTGCTATGTCGACTTCTGAACACTCGTCTATCATCTCTGGAGCAATGCAACCAAACAACTCATTCCAGCTAAGCAAAAGTGAAGAACTACAATCATACGTCTTCCACGTCTTTTTATGAGTGGCTCTAAAATCAAATCTCAACTCAACTTCATCGTCTCCCTGCGCCAGTTTTTCCGAACCTTGAGGAGCTTCTCTTGCAATAGCTTCTAATCGTCCTCTTAACTCCTCATTTTCTCTTTGCAATCTTGAAATTTCTTTCAAGGATTGCTCATCTATCACGCTATTGCTTTTTACCCAACCTTCTGCTGGAAATTGTTTAATCAATTTTACCATACTTCGAGTATAGTGGCTCAGTTGTCAAGACAAAAATCTAAGATTTTTATAATGAACTGATACGGTGGATAAGTTACAGGGATGAGGTATAGGACGGTGGAATACTCCCATTCCCATATATGCTA
>NZ_NFHE01000026.1 GCF_002161235.1 Pseudoflavonifractor sp. An85 | reverse complement strand
ACATGCCCCGCCTGCGGGCACTGCTTCGAGTCGCTGTTCGACGTAGGCGGCGTGGGCGTGACGGTGGCCGATCCGGACATGGCCGACGCCATCCGGGCCTTGGACGCGGACGGACAGGCTATCGTCCTGCTCCATTACTTCGCCGAATGGCCTGACGGCAGGATCGGCACCCATCTCGGCATCCCCCGGTCCACGGTCCAGTTCCGCCGGAACGCCGCCCTGCGGCTCCTGCGGGACCTGCTGGAAGGGAGGTGCGGGCAATGACCTACGAAACCGTGGTCGCCGCTACCCACGGGGACCCCGTTGCCGCCGAGGAGGTGCTGGAACACTTCGACTCCGCCATCGACGGGCTGTGCACACACGCCTTCGTGGATGAGGGCGGGCACACCGAATACGGCGTGGACACGCAGATGAAGACCGAGATGCAGGGCAGGCTCCTCACCGCCATGCTCCACTTCAAACCATAAACCCAGCAAAACTGTATGATAGCAATGATGCTACATAGTATTGTGTCTTGCCGGGAGGAAGGGAGGTGGCAGGAATGGACAGGGACATACCGATCTGGGAGAAGTACACCCTCACCGTCGAGGAGGCGGCAAGGTATTTCCGCATCGGCGAGAACAAGCTGCGGCGGATGGCCGAGGCTGTGCCCACGCCCGAATGGGTCGTGATGAACGGCAACCGCATCCAGATCAAGCGCCGTATCTTCGAGCGGATGATAGACGCGACCGACGCAATCTAACGAACGCGATCTAAACAATCAAATCTTTCAAAAGGGCCTTGGATATGCTATAATACGCTTGGCATATCAAGGCTCTTTCCGTGTCGGAAAGGAGCATCTGCATGTCAATGAAACGACGCGACCGCAGGAACCGAGTCCTGCGGACGGGAGAGAGCCAGAGAACAGACGGAAGATATGCGTTCAAATACATCGATCCCTATGGAAAACCACAGTACGTGTACTCATGGAAGCTGACCCCCACCGATCCGGTCCCCGCCGGGAAACGCGCAGGCCCCTCCCTCCGGGAGAAGGAGGAGGCAATACGGCGCGACCGTGAGGACGGCATCGACCATCTGGGCGGCAGGATGACCGTCGTCCAGCTCTACGGCTTGGAGACCACCCAGCGCGGCAACGTGCGCGACGGCACCAAGGCCGGACGGGACTGGTTCATGCGCAAGCTGAAGGAAGACCCCCTCGGGGCCATGCCCATCGGGAACGTGAGGCCCTGCGACGCGAAGGCGTGGGCCGTCCGCATGAAGGAGAACGGGATGGCCTACCAGACCATCGGGCATGGGAAACGCGCCCTCAACGCCGCGTTCCACACCGCCGTCCAGAACGACTTCATCCGCCGCAACCCCTTCGGATTCCGGTTGAACGAGGTCATCGAGGACGACACCACGCCCAAGGTGCCGCTCACCCCCGCGCAGACGGAAAGCCTGCTGGACTTCATGCGGGGCGACAAGGTGTACGGGAAATACACGGACGATCTCACCATCCTGCTCGGCACCGGGCTTCGCATCTCCGAACTGTGCGGGCTGACCGAGCCGGACATCGACTTCGACGCCATGGCGGTCAACGTGGACCACCAACTGCTGCGGGGCAAGAAGCGAGGCTGCTACATCGCCCCGCCCAAGACCGAGAGCGGGTACCGGCGCATCCCCATGAGCCAGCAGGTCGCCGGGGCGTTCCGCCGTGTGATCGCCCGCAATGCGGGCGTGAAGTCCCCAACCATCGACGGATACACCGGCTTCCTGTTCCTCAACGGCAGGGGGAACCCGAGGACGTGCGACAGCTACGACAACATGTTTCGAGGACTCGCGGAGAAATACGACCGGACTCACGATGAGCCGCTGCCGAGGCCCATGACGCCCCACACCCTGCGGCACACGTTCTGCACCACAATGGCGAACCGTGGCATGAACCCGAAGGCGTTGCAGTACATCATGGGCCACGCCAGCATCACTATGACGCTGAATTACTACGCGCACGCGGACTTCGCCAGCGCAATGGCTGAAATGGCGCGGCTTACGGGCTGATCGTTTTACTACTTCCCATACTGCTTTCCATGGTAGAAACCCGAGAAAATAGGGGATCATTCGTGACCGTCTTCCGTATGTGAAAATGCCGGGAAGCCCCGAAAACACTGGCTTCACCGGCATTCAAGAATTTTCAGAAACCCAGAAAAAACACCTACCGGTTTCTTTAAAGGAAAACGGATGGTCACAGATGCAATATAACAAATTGAATCTATTTTTTGTCCAAGCATGGAGAAAGTATAAAGACTGGTCTGTGACATATTTTCAAAAGAATTTCATGGAAATTCTGGCTACAGATGTTTCTACTTTTACTTTATATAAATTATTGATGGCCTATTCCTACTTTACGCAGCGGAAACTGACCCCTGATTTTGAAATATACCCTCAGAAAGAGGAAATGCTTCATAGATTAGAGTCCCTGTTATCTCACTTACTCCCCTCTCCAATTACAAATTATTGGGATCGGTTGAAAAATTATGGGTTAAACATCGAAAACATCTCCGATAAAGAACCATCCTATATTGGTGCGTCTGCCGGCTGTGGTTTTTCCCTGGACGGATGTGAACATGAGGTCGAGCTTTACTTTTTTGATGGATCCAATACGGAAAATGTATCAACAAGTGAAAATTTAAAAAACATCATGTCCAACCGGCCATTATCGTTATATTTCAATGAAATTACAAAAATTGAAAACGCAATTAGTGATTATGCTTATCATGACGGGCTTTTGTTGTGCAATTATTCCAATCACCCAGCCAAAGACGCTTTACTGAAAGCTTTTTATTCTCATAACTAACCCAATAGATATCGGCTACATATTCGTGCATCAAACAAAACACTATAAGGTTTCCTTCCCCTCCTTCGCGTGTATAGGTGTGGTGCAGATGGTGGAACTGTAGCTTGGACAGCCCTGCTCGCTTCAGCACTCGCAGGATATATGATCTGATCTGGGCAAAGCTCCTATCCTTGCACTAGTCAGGTCATCCCCCCCTTAAACATCAGGGAGCTGGACCGCGCCGTCTTGAGATATTTCCACATTTATGTTATACTTGGTATAATAAGTCTAAATGCGTTGTGTCCACGATATAGACTGTAAAAATGCTTATAAAGCTTGGAAATTTATAGATTTAATTATAGAATCCCTCACAGTCCGCATTCCGGGCAACGCTGACATACTTCCTGACCAAGTACTATTCGTGGTAAATCGCAACCATCGGGAATACGGAGAAGCGGTTCCGGATCTTTTGACAGACTTTGACCCCTGTCATGTCCGGTATATTGATCTCCAAAATAATACACCCCATGGATTTTAAAGCTAAAAGTGAACGTACGTCTTTGGGTTTGTGTATGCAAAAACCTCATATTGTTTTCTTCAAAAATACAGAGGTCTCAATAAAGCGAGGAATTTAGGTATGCGTCGAATCACCGGAATATTGGCAGGGGTATTTTTGCTTTTGGGAATGGTGGCCCTGCTTTATAATCCCCTATCGACCTGGGTAGCACAGCACCATATGGATAGAGAGATAACTGTATTTGAACAAGTAATAGAACGTGCACAGGAGCAGTCTCCAGCGCAAGAAGCCGAATCCGCAAATGCGTATCAGAACTTGCTGGAGGAAATGCAAAACTACAATCAGAAGTTATATGAAAGCGGGCAAAGCGGTTTGACCGATGCCTGGAGCTACGAACAAGCGGCGTTCGATTTCACGGAGTACGGACTGTCCACAGATGTGATAGGCGTTTTGCATATTCCTGCCATGGGCGAGGAATTGCCCGTCTATCTGGGAGCAACAGAAGAGAATATGGCAAAAGGTGTTGCCGTTTTAGGGCAAACCAGTATGCCCGTAGGTGGTGTGAATACCAACTGCGTCATTGCCGGCCATCGTGGATATGGCGGTGTCGCCTTCTTTCGAGAAATTGAGGTGCTGCAGCCTGGAGATTCTGTCTATCTGACCACCTATTGGGGACAGAAGACATATCAGGTGGAGAGTACCGACATCATTCTTCCCGATGACATTGATGCGGTGCTGATTCAAGAGGGCAGGGAACTGTTGACACTGGTGACCTGTCATCCCTACACCGAGGGTACCTATCGCTATGTGGTATACTGCACGGCAGTAGAAGACGATGCGTCAGACGATGCGCCCATTGGTGGCACACAGATTCCCAATGCGGCGGAGTCCGACACTTCCCATACGGAACATTCATCCAGCCAAAGAAGGATTCAACTGGAGCAGTGGCTGCCCTTATTGGCGATTCCACTGATGATGCTGGCCATAGGGCTGCTGTTGTGGCCCCGGAAAAAGGAGAGGCGATCTCCAGGGAAGGAAAAGGAACATGATGATAAAAAGTAAACGCTATAAATATTTAGCCCTGGTTGTGGCGCTCTTCCTGGTGGTGCAGATGCTACCCATGAGCGTCCTGGCAGAGTGCGTGGGAACGACGTCCTCCAACACAACCCAGGACACAGCTGGAGACGTTCCACCCCAGACGGACTGGGAGGGAACAGGGGAACTGAACCCCGACGGTACGCCGGTCACTGCAGAGCAGGGAGACACCCCGGAAAACAGCGGTGCGGGCGTGACCTTGCCGGAGAATGAGACCCAGCAGCCTGCCACTTACACCTTGACCCTGGATCTGGACGGCGGTCAGGTCAACGGCCTGCAAGGCTCGGGATGGAGCCAGTCCGCCAGCCAGAGCGATCAGTGGACTCACTCGGTCACCGAGTCCCAGGCGGGAGATGGCGTAAACATCACCACCGATGGCACTCTGGGGGAGCTGCTCCCCAACAAGCCATACCGGGCTGGGTATGACTTTGTAGGCTGGAAGATTGGGGAGATGACGGATGACACCGGTACCCAGACTGTGAACATTCGGGCAGACAGCACCATCACCGCCCAGTGGAAGGTCGCCACCTACACCGCCACCTTCCAGTCCGGCGCACAAACAATCTGGAAGGTGAACGTCCCCTACGGGTCCACCCTGTGGGTGGAGCCCAACACCCCCTGGACAGACGAAGGTGTGGAATGGGATGACAACGATACCGCCACCGTGGATATCCCTGTGGGAGACACAGAGCATACAGGTGCCCTAGTGACTCGTCACGTAGCGGAAGACAACCATTACTACTATACGTTTACCATTGACAGCGTGCCCTACTTTACATACGGCGGAGCCACACCCACCCAGAACGGGTACCACTTTACCACCTGGAAGATGACATCCGGCGGCAGCGGCGGCTTTACCGTGCTCCAGAACACCACTTTTACCGCCCAATTCCAGGCAAAAAAGTCCTATGTGTTCAACGTATATTTTTATTATGAGAACGGTACCAAAGCGGGCAACACCCTCGCCATTACCAAAACCGAAGCTGACATCAATGACAGAACGTTGACCTTTGATGTCCTGATTCCTGAAATCTCGCATTACACGGCCAGCCCCAACCAAAAAGACGGCGTTACTTGGAATGGAAGTACCGCGACCGTGGATATCGATACGGTATTTGGCGCAGACAATACATCCGCCACCAACTTTCTGGCCCTGACCATCATTTATATGCCAGCTCCCATCCAGTATAAGGTGGAGTATTACCAGCAGTCGGTGAACCATGCACAAGATTACACATTGGTGGGCACCATCAGTGGGAAAAACACCGTATACGGTAGCAGGGTCTCCATCCAAGACCAGCCGGATTTTGAAGGTGTAAGCTTTGAAGGCTTTCAGGTTCGGGCAGACTCTCAGTCTGCTGTCAACGAAGGCGTGATGCTTCGGGACGAGACTCCAAACATTGATTTTAACCAAGACGGAACCATCGCCACCATCAAGATCTACTACGACCGGGCCAGCTACTTCATATACTTCCAAACTGGTACCACCGAGGTGCAGATCGACCCCATCAAAGTCCAATACGGATCGAAGCTTCCCAATTTGAGCGACAAATTCGATGAGCTCACCCGCGAGGGTTATGCGAAAGTTGAGGAACAAGACATCGACTGGTATCGGCTGGGTGAGTCGGGCGAATTAGTAGCAATCGACACTGCGGATGCTGACAAGACAATGCCAGCCTATGATCTGTACGCCGTGGTGAGATGGACCCCAGCCACCACCTCCATCCGTCTGGTCTATTGGTTGGAGAGCCGAAACTCCGCCAGCTTCCAAAACGCCTATACCGAAACCATTCAGGGCGTCACCACCGAGGCAGAATTGAGGGTAAGCCTGAATGGAGACGTGACCATCAGCGGTACGGGCTGGCCAAGCGAAAGCAACGGCAACACTGTGGTGTCCGAAGGTTTTCAATCGTTGATCTCCAGCCATTATGGAACCGATGGAGACTACACCACATTCTTCTCTTACAGTGAGGCCAACACCAAGACCAGCCCCGGCAACGTGGCAAACGCCCAGGATACAGGATCCGGCAACGTGACAGACGGCGCCATCACCACGGACTCCTACACGGTGAAGGTCAACGGCGACGGCACCACCACCATCAACATTTATTATACCCGCAACCTGTATACCCTGGAATTTGTGCTGGCCAGACAAAACGGCAACAACCTTCAGGTGGCCTACAATACCACCGGTTCCTTTGGCGACTCCCAATGGACGGATGTGGGAACAAGTAGCTTTGCCTTTACGGACTTTCCGGCAGAGGATGGTGTGACCACAACAACAAATGGTGGAGACTATGGCGATTTGACGGTACAGAAAACCTACCGGATTACCGAGTCCATGGACCGGGACTCCCGTTCCGCTGTGGGACGCTATGGTACCAAGACCATTTCTACTACCACTGGGCGGCAAACAACAAACTACACCTGCTACGTCTACACCCTCACCGCCCGGTTCGAGGCGGATATCTCCGCCCTTTGGCCCACGGTGGAAAATATCAATGGAACGTATCATAATTACACATATATTAGCCAGGGTACAGACGCCGACAGCTACTACCGCAATGTGTTCACTCAGGGGAGCACCCAGAAAAATATCTTGAATGTTTATTCCACCATGGACTTGAATGTGGTGGCCGAGGGTAACAGTAAAACTAATTGGAAGGCCACGGCAGACAGCGGTAACGGAACGGTCGCCCATCAGATGGTGGCCTATTGGGCCAGCAACGCTTCGGAGTACTACTACTACTTCCTCTACGAGGTGCTGGATACCACTGTTTCTGTCTCCGACACCAACGTGACGCCTTTTTCTCCTGATACGGCGAACTACAGTGACTATTCGGATGGGCAGTATGTTTCCTGGAACGGAACGGTATATGTGTATTCCTCTGACTTCGATACCCAGTATTCCTCATCCAATCGATCCGGCCAGAACCAGCCATCCCGCCAAGGTTTTACTTCCGTGGGAAAAAGCTATTCGGGACTTGATAGTAGTACAGGCGGCAGCATTTACTTCTTCTACACCCGGGAGACATATACCCTGGACATCCAGAATGTGGATGACAGATACATCATCCCCTCAGAGCTTCTGGATACCGAATTTTCCTGTCTGTCCCAGTACGAGGAAGGTGCCAAAACTCTGAAAGAGCTGGGCTGGGAGTCGGTCAATGCCGATGGAATGGCTTCCATCCGCTATGGTGGCTACCTGATCCCCCTGAGTGAGGATGAAATCATCACCTGGCTCACCGATGAAACTGGCGGCAAGCTGGCGTACCCCTATCAGTCCGCTGGGGAGAACCAGTACTATTTCTGGCGCTGGTACCGCAACCAGAAGCAGACAATTCATGTGGAATGGGAAACCGACAACGATATGAGGACCATGACCTCCAACAAGACCTTGTATGCCGGTTGGTTTACCCCTCGGTACACCACCTCTTATGTGCTCAATGGCGGCACCTGGACGGACAGCATCGACTACACCCTGACCACCAGCCAGACCAACGATGGCCACTCGGTCTACATCTATTATCCCCATCAGGCCGAGACGCCGGACGCCCCCCTCTATTGGTATGTCCAAAGCAAAGACAGCGACAGACTCTTCGTGAATACCCTGTATGTCTGCGAGGTTGTCGATGTGGCCCATAAGGATGGAACGGGGAACCATTGGGTGCTGAACGAAAATCTCACGGTTGAGGAAATGCTCAAAAACAGCAGCGTGGACCTCCAGGGAACCCGCCTGGTGGATCACTATTACTGCTACATGGGCAAGGGATCTGCGTATAACCATGATTACTACATCAACATCAATGCCGCCGTCAACACGGTGTTGGCAGAGCCCACGGAGCCAGCCCGCACAGGCTATACCTTTAACGGATGGTTTTACTTTGACGATGCACCTACATCCGGAGACAAGACTTACCTGAAGGATGTGCTGACAAGCAGTCAGAGCCTGGACTCCTACGCAGAGGACTATGTGTATCTCAATCATGTGGGAGACGCCTTCCTCCTGTACGAGGATGAAAACGGCGAGCTGTTCTACTACCCGGAGCAGACCGGCTATCGCTTCAGCTACACCAACGATGCTTCCGTTGTGGTCCGTGACTTGCAGCTTTATGCAGCCTGGGAGCCCAAAGGGGACGCAAAGGCATTTGTCTACCATCTGGTGGAAAAAAATGCTGTAGAGGACGGAATAAACAGCTTTACGCCAAAGGGCGGAAGCTCAATCGCAATCGGTAGCAATGGCACCATCACCATCGGCGACACAGAGTATTACATCCTGTCCACGGAAGAATTGGCCAACTTGTACACCGGCAGCACCTATACCCAGACAGCCTGGGAATATTGCACGGACAACGTTGGGTCCAAATGGCTTCCCACCCAGGCAATCATTGATTTGTACGCCGATTCCCGAACCCAGACCATTGCCGGCGATGATCTGGCGTCGGTGACCGGGAACACTTACCGGGTGGAACAATCGGACGGGTCGTACACCTACTATGCTTTCTTTGTTTACAATGCCACCGATGAAGTGGTTTACAACATCTACGCCATCGACTTGTCCGTGGCGGTGGCGGAGGGGGTTCTGGACTCCTACCAGGACACCTTTGATCGTTCGTTCCAGGTGGATACTACGGCTCCCTATTTCCTGAGTGTGGAGCAAAAATCAGTGAAAGTAAGCAGCATTGAGTCAACGTTTGTGGTGGAAAACGCTCCCCCTGTCAGCGGATACACCGTCTATCAGGATTGGAGCCAAGAGTTGCAGCTCCAGACGGATACAGCTGCCAACAACATTTTCTTTTACTACGTCAGGGACAGCGCACAAATCAGCTACTCCATCACCTACTACCTGATGGTGGATGGCAGCTACTCACCGAAGGACACAGTGACCATCAGCAACATCCCAGCCGTCAGCGGCGAGATCATCTCCCTGACCGATATGGCATCCACCTATGACCGACTGCTGACCATGGCCCAGACCTACAGCACCTATTCTGGCAGTACCAATGAGGCCCAGAAATCTCTGTATGATCGCTACAAAGAGATGACCGTCACCTTGACACAGGACGGGACAACCACCACCTTTACCGTGGATGCAACTAACCATGATACGCTGGTTCTTTCGGACATCGCCCAGTTGCATCTGGACTACTACGTGGACGACTGGTCTCCCTCCGGCAACAGCCTGGTGGTGTCCGACGGTACGGAAGTGGATGTTTATCTGGCCACAGCCCAACTGATCATACAAAAGGTGGACGCCAGCCAAGTACCCCTGGCAGGCGCGGAGTTCAAATTGGAGCGGCTGGTGGAGAATTCCAACGGACCGATTTTGCATGACGGTAAAAGTTATGCTGTGGACACAACCTTCAAAGCCGTGACAGCCACCTCCGGCACGGACGGAAAGGCTATCTTCTATAATCTGAGTGCCCAAGTGTCGGAAGATGGAAATGGATACCTGTATCGCCTGACCGAGACCCAAGCCCCCAAGGGATATAACCGTTTGGCAGAGCCCATGTATATTACCGCTCCCTACACCGTAGGGGAGAAGACCTACTACACGGTGACCTACACCGTGGTCAACTCGGGCATCCCCTATCTGCCCGGTTCCGGAATCTTCGGCGGGGTGTACACCACCATGTTCCTGGGGGTGGGCCTGATGTCCACCGCCGCCGTATACGGTATGGTGACATCTTCCCGCCGCAGAAAAAAACATTCCTAACGTAGCTGGAGAGGGCAGACGCGGTCCCTCTCCACTGGAAATTAAACACCAGAACATCCAAGTATCTCAATGAATGGAGAAAGTGAGGAAAAAGTTATGAAACACAAACTAGGGATACGGCTCTTCGCCGCAGGCATGGCTCTGGTCATGGCCTTGGGTCTGCTGGGCACCAGTGCACTGGCGGCAGGCACCGTAAATTCGGTAAAGGAAAAGACGGGAACCAACGGCCAAATCGTGGTCACAGTCTATGACCAGAATCCCGGCAATGCGGGAACCGGTGCTCCAATCACGGAGGGCCTGAGCAACCCTGTGGAAGGCGTGGGCATCAACGCCCTGCGTATCGGTTCTGTGGTAGAACTGACCAGCACCGATACCAACAACAAAGTTACCACCCAGGTGGCTTTTGGGCTGAGCGATAACATCTGCACCCTGCTGGGATTGGTGCCCGCAAACGCCATTGCCAGCCAGAATGGCACCCACTACTTTGCCCCCGAGGATGTACAAACGGCCGTGGCTCTTGAAGCCAATCAGGCAACCATTGAGGCGCATCTGAATGATGAAGATAACAGGGCTGAAAGTCTGGTGACACGCGCCACCGGCGTTGCCACCTTTGACAATTTGAACTATGGCCTGTATCTGCTGGCCAAGAGCGAGCTGCCTGCTGACGCCACCACCGACCTGGTGCCCTTCCTGGTATCTGTGCCCATGTATGTCAACAACGCTTGGACCAACACCGTGTACGCCTACCCCAAGGTGCGCACAGATGATATTACCATCAGCAAAACCGTGGACGATCAGGACGGCACTGCCTATGCGGATGGAGATATCTACGTCAACGCCGGCCAGACTTTGAAGTATACGGTCACCACCACCATCCCGGCGGCAGCCACCGGAAACGGGTCCGCCAACGGCTTTACCAGTTTTGCCATCACCGATACCAACACCAGCAGCACATTGGACATTGACACAAATTCTGTGCAAGTGAAGTTGGGTGAGACTGTTCTCACAAAAGACACCCAGTATACGGTTTCTTATACGGGCAGCGTCCTCACCATTACCCTGACTAATACCCAAACAACAGGCGGTCTGGCCGCTCTGAATGCGAACCTGAGCACCGAGCAGACCATTACCGTTACTTACAACGCTGCGGTGGCCACGGATGTGGCCTTCTCCAGCAAACTCACCAACACCGCAAAAGCCACCTATCAGCGCGAAGGTATGGGAAACAGCGCCGACACACAGGAGGCCAAGGTGGACCTGTATACGTATGGCATCGATCTGACCAAGACCCTGTCGGACGCCAACGACACCATTTCCCCAAACACAATTTCCTTTGAGTTATACAAAGACAACCAAGGGCAGTTAGGCGCCAAAATTCCTGTGGCATCCGGCACCGGTAGCTACTGGATGGCAGCCACGGAGGAGACCTCTCCTGTTGTCATGTATGTGGGCACCGATGGTGCGCTGAAGCTCTACGGCCTGGAGCCGGGTACCTATCACTTGAAAGAGACTGCCACCATGGATGGTTACACCCTGTTGGATGCACCCATTACCATTGTCATTACTGCAACGAATGCTTCTCAAGACGGCGAGGTCACTGCCACTGCCACCGTCAACGGCGACAACGCTCAGGTGACCAATGGTCTGGTATCCCTCTCCGTGGAGAACACCAAGAACGATTCCGGCTTCAACCTGCCCCAGACCGGCGGCGCAGGCACCCTGCTACTCACTGCTGTTGGATTGGGTCTGCTATCCATCGGCGTGATTCTGCTGGCTATGTACCGCAAGAAGGGGAACCGCTAATTCCAAGCCTATTAACCGGAAGGAGTAACCAAGTGAGGGGGCATTAGCTCCCTCACTTGGCATCATCACATATGAAACGATTCGCTGCGCCTGTTCTCATCGCTCTGATATTCCTGGTGGGGGGTGGATTCGTCCTCTATCCCCTGGTGAGCAACGCTCTTTATGAAAAAAATCAATCCCGCGTTCTAGCCCAATATGATGAAGCCATGGAACAGGTCCAGCAGGAGCAGCTGGATGCCGAGTTCCAGGCCGCCCAGGAGTACAACCGCTCCTTGTTGGAAGGAGAGGTGTACCTCACAGACCCCTTTGACCCGGACCTGGTGCAGGACCCTACCGAGGAACCCTACTCCTCTCTGCTCAATGTGGAGGGGGACGGCATGATGGGGTATGTGGAAATCCCCAAAATCGACGTTTATCTTCCGGTCTATCACGGTACCACGAAGAACGTGCTGGAAACAGGTGTGGGACATTTGCAAAATACATCCCTCCCCGTGGGCGGAGAGAGTACCCATGCGGTACTCACCGGCCACACCGGATTGTCCGGGAAGCGGCTGTTCACCGATTTGTCGCAACTCGTGGTGGAGGACGTATTTTACATCCATGTACTGGGTCAGGTGTTGGCGTATCAGGTGGAGCAGATCTACATTGTGGAGCCGGATGACACCGAGCACCTGGTGGTACAGCAGGGCCGTGACCTGGCGACCCTGGTCACCTGTCACCCCTACGGAATCAATACTCATCGACTGTTAGTGCAGGGAACCCGAATTCCATATGAGCAGGCGCTGGAACAGCAACAAATACAGGGCGATCTGTCCCAGGGGACAAGCGTGTGGGAAACAGAATACCGGAAAGCAATCATTATCTGTCTGGCCGTCTATATTCCCCTGACCACAATCGTGGCCTTCGTGCTGTTGCGGCGCCGAAAAAAACAAAGTCATTGAGTGTCAGAAAATCATAAACACACTTGTATTCCGGCAACTACTGCCGAAATACAAGTGTGTTTTGTTTCTAATCATCCAAGCTACAAAATCGTTTTCATAAACCTTTCTTTTCTTCCCACAAATCTCAATTTGTCCGAAGACGATTGTCCTGTGCGTCGCCTTCTTTGTAATGACACAGCATACCACGAAAAACTGGAATATCCCGGGGACACGGGCAGCGTTCGGAGAAAGTAATCATTTGAGGGTAGTTGGTATGGATGTGAGATTACAGCGCTTTCGTATATCTTCGGGTGGTTATTGTGCTTCCGTTCACAATATTCGTAACCTTGTCCTGCAATACAAAACCGTTCTTCTCCATGACTTTTGCCGAACCATAGTTGTCATCATCGCACGTAATCAGGGCCGTAGTTATCCCCAGCTTTTTCGCTTCTTCCAACGCTAACCCAAGCATGAAAGTTCCGTAACCTTTCTTCCACTCAGAAAAACGAATGCCATATCCGATATGACCGCCGTAGCGTCTCAGGCTATCGGTCAGTCTGTGGCGGATGCTTATTTCCCCTATAAAATAGTTCCGCTCCTGGTCCACCAACCAGTAGAAGTGAGAGCCGACCCTATTCGGAGGAAGGTTGCGTTCCTTTCTGTAGTTCTCGTATTTTTCAAAGATGTCATAGGCTTTAGCATCATCAAATGCGTAGGTTTCTACACCATGCATCTCATACTCATCATGGGCTTCCATGTATGATTGCAAGTATTTTTCGCAGGGTTCTACCAGAGTAATCATGGTTTGCTCTCCTTTCCTGTCACAAATATAGAGGTTATTCTCTCGGTGGGCTTTTCAAATGGCCATGATGTAAATTTGACACGGATTCCATTCATCCCACAGAGTGGGAAAGACCTCCAGTTCTTTGAAGCCCAGGGAGAGATAGAAGCGATTGGTGTCATCATACTCGGCATATTTGCCCATTTGCACGGTTTTGACCTGGATGAAGGAATACCCCAGCTGTTTGGCTGTCTTTTTTGCTGCATCAAAGAGCATTCCCCCAATACCCTTCCGGTGGTATTCCTTCCGTACTCCCATTACGGCCAACTCCACGGTGTGACGTCCGGTTTCTTTGAGATAGAGGAATCCCACGACGGTTTCTCCATCCAAAGCACAGAAAAAAGGGGTTCCCTTACTCTCGGCAATGTACTCCTCTCTGGCCTCCGGGATTCCAAACCAATCCGGGAGGGACTCCAGGATCATTCTTGCAATGGTTTCTTTCTCTTCATCACCGTAAATTTGTTTTATGTTCAACTCTGTATTCTCCATTGTCCACTCCCTTCCCCAGCTCAAAACACCTCAAAATGAAACAGATTGGGAATTTCGTGCCCACCAAAGGTTTTTATCGCCATCCGATACATGGCCTTGGCATGGATACGGTCATGCCAGAGAAAGCGGCGCAACACTTTGCGAAGGGACCAGCTTTCCCCATAGCTCCCCTCAAACACGGAATTGTTCAGAAAGTTCGGAACTTGCTCCAACTGTTCAAACCCTCTGCGACGACAATCCAAAATGCTTCCTTCATTGTTAGCATCCACTCCAATCTCACCAAAGTAATACGCATTCACGTTTTTGGTATGCTGATACATCTCCTCCGCAGTTCTGGGTACCTGCCCGTAGAACGTGGTACGTATGGGGGTGGTACTGGCTGTTTGATCTGGAATGGCCTGGTATAGTGCGAGGAAATCCGCCGCAGACTTAAGAACCAAGTGTTTGAATGCGGCGTATTCCTCCTGAGTGAGAGGCTCTTTCTCCGAGGAAAACAATACGTCGGAATCCGCATCCGCAACATCCAGAGCGCAGGCTGCATCCTGTATCATGGTCACCTGAAGGTCTTCAGGAATGACTTCTCCCTTCCACTTCAAATAGGATTGAATCTCTGCCGGCATTTTTTCCATGGCTTCATGAAGGCTTGACCCCCGGGTATAGGCACCGGGGAAATTTGCTGCATATAGCAAGGTGTCGTTTCCATTGTGCTCCCAAACACACCCAATGTTCATACAGCTTTCCCCCTCTCTTTCTCTCACACATCAAATTGAAACGTCACGGAATTTTGCCAACTCTCTTCATTGTTCAAATCCTGTTTGACCACATTTCCACCATTGCGCTGATAAAAAGACATGGCATGGGCATTATCCGGCTGACACTGGCAGGTAAAATGCTTCGCTCCTTGTGCCTTGAAATATCCTTTTACAAACTCCATCGCTTTATGGCCGATGCCACAGTTTTGAAACTTTACTTTCAAATAGAGGGATAGCAAGCGGGGAGGTTGGCTGTGATGGAGCGTGATGTAGCCAATGGCTCGCCCTTCCCGCTGTATTAAATAGACTGCATAATCTGGATTTTCAATGCGCTGGACATCTTTTTGCGTGTGCCAGTCCAGATCATACTGGTCGATCATCTCATCGGGGTAAATACCCCGGTAAGTGGTGGACCATATTTCTTTGCGCAGTTGAGCAATCACTGGAGCATCGTCCACCTGTGCCAGCAGAAACTCCACCTGGGACATCCCACACCTTCTCAAATACTCCTCCACCAACAGAGGCTGTATTTGTGGATACGTCCACTTCGTGGGCAGCTCCTCCAACAAAAGCACCTGTTCCATCTCGCTGTGCAGCTCCCCTTGGAATGTTTCGATATCTGCCACATACAACATCCCATGGCACTCTTCTCCCGATTCATTCACTCGGTTTTTACCAATCACCGAATATACACAGACTGGGTGTATGGAAAACTGTATGGCTCCCGTCTCTTCCTGCAATTCTCTTTTTGCCGTGTCCAGAATCTGCTCTCCCGGTTCTCTGTGTCCGCCAGGAAGTTCATAGGTGTCTCTCTCCCGGTGCTTACAAAACACCCACTTCCCGTTGTGTCGGGCTATGATTACCGCAAACCGCAGCAGTTCGTCATCGACATATTCATAAAAATTTACTCTCATATGGAGCACCTCACAAAATCTGTTATGTGTACCCATAGCCTCTTGATTTAGCCTTTATTGTACCAAAGTTTCCCTGGCCTCTCAACCAAAAATCCCGGATGCTTTTGCATCCGGGATTTTGAGCGTGAAGAAGTATTTTTGCCTGACACTGACGGCACTGGTGATCGTGTCCTTTCAGCCACAGATTCTCGTTAATCAAAGTAAAATAATTCTTCAAATTTCTGATCAAGGGCAATACATAAAATAAGTGCCAGTTTTGCAGTGGGACTAAACTGTCCAGTTTCAATGGAGCTAATGGTGTTACGAGAAACGCCTACCATTTCCGCAAGTTGTGCCTGCGATAGTCCCTTTTCGGCCCGTTTCTCCTTCAGTCTGTTTTTTAATATCAGCTCATCATTCATACCATCACCCAAGAAAGCCCAAGATAACCATTACAGCAGCATACACAACCAGTACGCTCCAAAGCACCGCAAGGAAAATTTCATGCTTCTTTCTCATCTTCAAAGCCTTGTAAATCCACAGTCCGGCACACGCAGATAGAACAATCAGAAAATAGCCGTAGTTCATTCCATTTTTCAGTATGATACGTTCAGCAAACATGAGTGCAAAGGTAACACAGATACCAATAATACCGCCAATTCTCTGCCCCTTATTTACAATTTCCAGTTCGTAAATATCTTTGTTTTGGTTTTCTCTTCTGCTTGCTCGCAGAATTTCTTCCTTGTCCATAGATACACCCCCATTTGCAAAGTTTTGTTGGCACACCTTAATTATATCTATGACAAGTACACTTGTCAATGTGTTATGCAAAGTTTTCTTTGCATTCAGAAGCAGAGCCATCCGTCTTACACTCCCTGTAGGCTCCTTACGGGTCCAAGAATACAGGGAAAGGTGCAACGATATCGTCTGATATTCCCCTCATACGGGTATACTAAGCCCATTCCCCCAAGGAGGGCTGTGACATGGGTATATCGGGACAAAACAGTTTTGAGGGCTGGTATTTTAAGCATCAAAAAGGGGATGACATGGTGGCATGCATCCCCGGTCTGGCTGAAAGTGGCGCTTTTATCCAACTGATTTCGCAAGAAGGCACCAAACAATTTGAGATATCGAATTTGACGGTCCATAACGGCTCGATACAAGCGGACCGATGTCGGTTTTCCCAGCAAGGCTGCCAGATTGAGTTGCCTGGTGTCAGCGGCGAAATTCTCTACGGCTCCTTGACCCCTCTTTGTTCCGATATTATGGGGCCATTCCGTTTTTTCCCTATGGAGTGCCGACACGGCGTTCTCAGCATGGCGCATACCCTCCAAGGCAGTGTCACCATAGACGGACAGCTGCACCGCTTCGACGGCGGTTTGGGCTATGCTGAAAAAGTAACCATGCCGCCTATGAATACGTTCCAAATCACGGGGTATAAAAGGAGAAGTATATGGAATCACTATGGGAACAAACTTGGGAACAACCCAGCTTTCCGGCTCTGGATGGAGACCGGAACACGGATGTGTTGATCGTCGGCGGCGGTATGGCGGGCATTCTGTGTGCCTATCAGCTGCACGGTGCAGGCGTGCCGTATGTGCTGGTGGAAGCCGAAACCATATGCAACGGCATTACGAAAAACACCACGGCTAAGATTACCAGCCAGCACGGGCTCATATATGACAAGCTCGTCTCCAAGTTTGGCATCCAGCGCGCCAAGCAATATCTTGCCGCCAATGAAGCAGCGCTTGAAACATACCGGCAGTTGTGCCGGAATATGGACTGCGACTTTGAGGAGAAGGCGGCTTACACCTATTCCTTGGATGATGCGGGTAAGGTTGACCGGGAACTGAATGCCCTGGACAAGCTGGGCTTTTCGGCTGAATGTACGGACCAGACTCCTCTACCTTTTCACGTTGCCGGGGCAATCCGGTTTCCTCATCAGGCACAGTTTCATCCACTGAAATTCGTCTCCGGCATCACAAAAAACCTGCACATTTATGAGCACACTCGAGTACAGGAGCTGATTGGTACCACAGCGGTGACCGATCATGGCCGCATTCGTGCCAAGAAGATCATTGTCACCACCCACTTCCCTTTTCTCAACAAGCACGGCAGTTATTTTCTCAAGCTGTACCAGCACCGCTCTTATGTCATAGCCCTGGAAGGCGCGCCCAATGTGGACGGCATGTATGTGGACCAGGCGCAAACGGGTATGTCCTTCCGAAATTATAAAAATCTGCTGCTGGCTGGTGGCGGAGATCACCGCACCGGGAAAAAGGGGGGCGGTTGGCGGGAGCTGCGGGATTTTGCCCGACGGCATTACCCACAAGCAAAGGAAGTATACCACTGGGCCACGCAAGACTGTATGAGCCTGGATGGCGTGCCCTATATCGGCCCCTATTCTGCCTCCACCAAAGATTTGTATGTGGCCACTGGGTTCAACAAGTGGGGCATGACCACCTCCATGGTGTCCGCTATGATCCTCAGCGATCTTGTGCAAGGGAAGAAAACCCCCTATGAAGAGGTGTTCTCCCCCTCCCGTTCCATCCTGCACCCCCAATTAGCCGTCAATGGATTTGAGGCTGTGACCAGCCTGCTGACCCCCACCACCAAACGCTGCCCCCATCTGGGCTGCGCGCTGAAATGGAATCCTGCAGAACACACCTGGGATTGCCCCTGTCACGGCTCCCGCTTCACCCAGGATGGGAAGCTGATTGACAACCCGGCAACGGATGATCTGAACAACTGAAACCAGGATTTCGCCATCATGGGCCACATTGGGCAAGCCCGCACAAATTGACAAATCACATGGGAATCTGGGAAAACGCCTCAACAAACGTTTTGGGGTTATCGCATGCCATAAACCCACTCATAACGCATCCTCCCGCCGCACCTGCCGAGCGAACCCTCGAGATGTTCTCCGGCATCACGCCTCCAATGGCCCACACAGGAATGGAAACTGCTTGGGTCACATGCTGGAGAAAGGTCAGCCCTCGGGCGGCCAGACCGGGTTTACAGCTGGTCTCAAAAACGTGCCCGGCGGTGATGTAAGTGCAGCCCAGCGCCTGCGCCTCTTTTGCTTCGTCCACAGAGTGACAAGAGGCCCCCAGCACTTGAAACGCGCTGCGCTGTTGTGGAGACAGCGTGCGGAGAAGGGGCAGGGGCAGATGGAGCCGGGGGCAGCCCAGTGTCAACGCCACATCTGGGTAGCTGTGTAGAATCACCGGAACTTGGTCCCCTGCCAATTCCAGAACCTGCTGTGCCAACGCCTGATAATCCCGGGGCGGCAAATCCTTCTCCCGCAAAAGGATGGCGGCAGGCTGGGCCGCTATGATACCCGCCATGCGCTGTAAAAAGGGCTCCTTGCACAGGGTGCGGTGGGTGACGCAAATGATATCACACGTAGACATAGTCGTTTAGAACGGGTTGCAGACCTTCTCCTGCAAGGTCTGTGTACATGGTCTCCAGACTGCGGTCGTCGTTGATCTCGAATTGTTCATCCCCCGCTTGGTCAGACTCCGTACCGTTGTACTTGCTCTCATGGTCACCAATGCCGGTGGAGACACCGGCAGACACCTTGGTGGCTGCAATTTTCACAATGCCGTTTCGGAAGGATGCACTTTCCCGGGAGCTGACGGTGATGCCGGCAAAGGGCAGGAAGATGCGGTATGCGCACAGAACCTGACAAAGTTGCTTTTCGTGGACATCCAGGGGATTGATTTTATCATTGTTGATGATGGGACGCAGCCGGGGGCAGGAGAGGGACATCTCCGCGTGGGGATATTTGCGCTGGAGGTAGTACACATGGAGTGCCGTGGCCAGTGCGTCCTTGCGGAAATCCGCCAACCCCAGCAGCGCGGAAAAGCCCACTCCCCGCATGCCGCCCATCAGCGCCCGCTCCTGGGCTTCAAACCGGTAGGGCCACACCCGCTTGTGACCCATCAGATGCAGGGTCTCATACTTATCGGAGTCATAGGTCTCTTGGAACACGGTCACATAGTCTGCACCACACTCATGCAAATAGTGGTACTCATCGCTGTTCACTGGATAGATTTCCAGGCCCACCATGCGGAAATATTTCCGAGCCAGTTTACAGGCCTCACCAATATACGTTACATCGCTCATGGTGCGGCTCTCGCCGGTGAGCATCAACACCTCTTCGATGCCGGAGTCTGCAATGATTTTCATTTCATGTTCGATCTGTTCCGGGGTCAAACGCATCCGGCGGATGTCATTGTAGCAGTTAAAGCCGCAGTAGATGCAGTAGTTCTCACAGTAGTTGGCAATGTAAAGAGGGGTGAATAAATATACGGTATTTCCAAAATGCTTCTCTGTCTCCCGCTGTGCCTTGACCGCCATCTGCTCCAGGAAAGGTTCTGCAGCTGGGGAGAGCAGGGCTTTGAAGTCCTCGATGGTGCATGTCTCGTGCTGTAGCGCCACCTCTACGTCTCTGGCCGTGTACTTGCTGTAGTCATAGGCGTTCATCTGCTCCATCACCCGCTGCATAATATCGGAGGAGATCCGCTCCATACCCTCCATATAGGCCATGTGGTTGGTGCGACAGGAAGGGTCGCTTTCCAACTGGTGTTTGCGCTGAAGTCCTTCTGCGCTGAGCTTGCCGGAGTCTACGAAAAATTGATTTTCCATGGAGCGCCTCCTCAATCATGTAGAAATCCAGTGAGCGGGTCCGAGGCGGAAGCGCCCCGTACCAACACACGGCCCAGTCCGGACAGGTACGCCTGACGGCCTGCCTCAATGGCCTTTTTGAATGCAGAAGCCATCATGGGGAGGTCTCCGGCGGTGGCCAATGCAGTGTTGGCCATAATCGCCGCAGCACCCATTTCCATGGCCTCGCAGGCCTGGGAGGGCCGGCCAATTCCCGCATCCACAATGATGGGCAACTCAATTTCATCAATTAAGATCTGGATAAAGTCCTTGGTGGCCAGACCCTTGTTGGAGCCGATGGGGCTAGCCAGAGGCATAACAGCCGCAGCACCGGCGTTGACCAAATCCCGGGCGGTGTTCAGATCGGGGTACATGTAGGGCATGACCACAAAGCCCTCTTTGGCCAAAATTTCAGTGGCCTTCACCGTCTCCACATTGTCCGGGAGCAGATACTTGCTGTCCCGCATAATTTCCACCTTCACAAAGTCGCCGCACCCCAGTTCTCTGGCCAGACGAGCAATGCGCACAGCCTCTTGGGCACAGCGGGCACCAGAGGTGTTGGGCAAGAGGGTGACGCCCTTGGGAATGTAGTCCAAAATATTCTCTTGCTCCTTGGTGTTGGCACGGCGCACGGCCAATGTAATCAATTCTGCACCGGCATCACGAACGGCCGCTTCAATGAGCTTCAGAGAATATTTCCCGGAGCCAAGAATAAAGCGGGAGTGAAATTCATGGCCGCCGATGATGAGAGTATCTTTGTTGTCCATAATGAATCTCCTTTTCTTTCTATACTATTTTGTGCGGGAAAAGAGCTATGCAGAGGGTTGGCCGGCAATGAGCCGCAGCGTCATGTGGGCAGCGTGGGCGGCGCACACGGCCACGCGAGGCGCAATCAGCCCCAGACCATGCTCCACATCAGAAACCTCATCACCGCAGAGGTAAAACCGGCTGGTCACACGCCTGGTGCAGATGGTGTTGGCAGAGTGCAGACCAGCCATGCCCGAGGAGGCGATCAGATAGGCATGCGGCCAGTGCTCCAGCACCCCATGGACGAGCATAGCTTTGGCCTTCGCTGCGTCAAAAGCCTCGCAGATATAGGTGTCACCGGCAAACAAGGTGGGGATGTTGTCCTCCGTGACCGCCGTGGTGTGGGATGTGACCATGCAGTAGGGGGCAATTTCTCCCAGTGTCTGCGTCAGTGCCTCCGTCTTGTACTGACCGATTTGGGACACAAAATACTGTTGGCGATTTAAGTTGGTGAGGTCCACCCGGTCAAAGTCAACGAGATGGAGATGCCCCACCCCAGCCCGTGCCAACAGGATGGCGATGTTGGAGCCCAAGCCACCCAGCCCACACACTGCCACATGGGCGGCGGTGATTTTTTCCTGAAGTTCTTTACCGTGGCGCAGCTCCAGAGCGGCCAGCCATTCTTCTCTAGTGGGTGTCATCTCTCAGCCGCCTCCCACAAAGGAGACGATTTCCACCTGGTCACCATCGCATAATACCGTGGTGCCATAGCTGTGCTTGGGAACAATTTCTCCGTTGCGCTCCACCGCCAGACGCTGTAGATCGTAGTTACAAGCGGTGAGATAGTGTAGCAACGTCTCACCTGTGGCCGGTACGGGTTGTCCGTTGATTTTCAGCATGTGTTGCCCTCCCAATTCAGGTATTTCCGTGTAGTGGCACAAAAAAAGACCGCACGAAGAGAACTACACCCGCGGTGGTGTACCCCTTCGTGCGGTCTTGTGACTGCACTCTACCCGTAATTATACTCTCAATACATGTTGTGTCAAGAAAATTTTTACAAGTTCCCATAGGTGCAGAAAGTGCGCCGCAAAAACCAAAGCTTTTGCGGCGCACTTTGGGGAGTATCTTATGGGGCTAATTTTCTCCTATCTGTATGTGCATCAATGTTTGGCTCCAGACCGCTTTTTGGTAACACTCCGTGCCACACAAAGGCCAGCTCCAGCCATAGCCAGCAGCGTCATCCACAGCAGGATTTCATTGCCCTCGCCCGTCTGCGGCGATTGTGTGTCCTCCGCGGCGGGTGCAGCCTGAATGGTGAAGTTCGTGGTGGCCGTTCCGGTCTGAGAAACCACAGAAAGGGTATGTTTGCCCACGGAGAGGGTTTCCAGATAGGACGCCTTCAAGGTAACCACGGTGCTGCCTTCCTCAACGGTATAGTGGGAAGCGGAAAGGTCTTTCCCGTCCACCTGGATCTTTTGGAAGTCAGAATAGGCTGCGCTGGAAGTAACTGAATACCCCTTCTCACTGCCCTTCTGCCAAGTTCCATTTGCCCCTGCAATAATCTCAGGCCGGAAACCGGTGTCCGTTGCTCCACAGACGGTGCATGTCCCATCTATGTAGTGATGGTCCAGCTTGTGAATGGTTTCGCCTTTTTCCAGGATTTCTCCGCACACGGTACAGACCTTGTCGCCCGTGTAGCCTTCTTTGGTACAAGTGGCTTCCTGCTCATTCTGAAGCTCTGTGGTTCCGTGGCCCACAGCTGCAAGGACCGTATCATTCAGCGTAATTTCTGTGGTTCCGGCTTCGTCCTCATACACCTTGTTGCAGGTCTCACACGTCCAGTATGCCCGGTTGCCTGCCTCGGTGCAGGTGGGATCTTTGGCCTCCGTCTTGGTCAGAGTATGACCGGTGGCGGGAATCACCGTATCAGCCAGGGCAATCTCCGTGGTTCCGGTTTCATCCTCATACACCTTGTTGCAGGTCTCACACGTCCAGTATGCCCGGTTGCCCGCCTCGGTGCAGGTGGCGGCTTTGTACTCCGTCTTGGTCAAGGTATGACCGGTAGCCTCCAGATCCGCAACCGTCTTGGTCTGCTCCTCCGCCCAATCCTCTGCAAAGGTGGCGGTATAGGTGGTTTCTCCCATTTCGGTACAGGTGGGCGCTTTGCTCTCCTGGCTGGTCACCGTAGCGGTGGCCTCTTCCCGATGGCTTGGGTCGGTGTTACAGGTGCGCACCGCCGTGCAGGCAGATCCGTTTTCTGTCCATGTGTAAGTGGGTGCATTCCAATCGTGCAGGCCCAGTTGGCCATATTCCATGCCACAGATGTCACATGCGGCCCGCTGTACACAGGTTGCCGTGCCGCCGCTGTGGGCTGCTACATCAGTCTTTTCTCCACAGGTACATTCATGCCAGTGGTTGTCTGCATCATACTTCCATTCGCTTCCGTAGCTGTGTCCCAAGGGAGCAATGTAACCGTCCCCGTCCTGGGCTTTCCATGCCTCCAGATCCACAATTTCCCGGGTACAAGCCTCGTCCTCAAAATACTTCTGGCAGGAGCAGGTGTAATAATCTTTCTGCCCCGGCGAGACGCAAGTCGCCGCAAATCCTTCCTGCAACTGGCCCACATGGGTGTGGGGGATGTCCTCCCAAAGGGCGTAGAAGGTGGTGTCGGCATCGAGCACAACGGAATCACCGGGCTGGTATACTGTGGTGTCGTCTTTGCCCATGGCCCAAGCCTGGAACCGCTTGCCCTGGGGAGGCGTAAAGGTGCATGTGGGCAAGGTATAGCTGGCGCCAAAGGTGGCCGTTTCATCTGGCATGGTCCCGCTGCCGCCGTTGGCATCAAAGTGCACCGTGTACTGGGAGAGCAGGACAATCATGACCTTGGTGGATGTCTCGTTCCCCGCCTCGTCCGTTACCGTGACGGATCGCATCATGCTGCCATTGGGAGCCATGGTACCGCTGAGAGAGAAGCTGCCATCCGCAGCCGCCGTGGTTGTCATGAGGGTGGCGTCATCCCATTCATCCGTTTCCCCTGCCATTGCCACCGTTGCTCCCGGATCGGTGATGCCTGTGACGGTATAGGTGTGGGTGCTGGGATCGACATAGAACACCTCTTCGTCCAGGGTGATCACTGGGGCGGTGCTATCCTGGGAGAATAGCACATAGCGGGTGGTGGTGTCGGTGGCGGTGCCGTTGGTGACGCTGCCGGTGACGGCAAGCATCAATGTGCCATCCACATTGGGAATGAGATATGCACCATATCCCGTTTTCGTCAGTTCCTCTCCGATGTCGGTTCGGGTCACGGTGAAGGTGGCCGTCACCCCATCCGGCGCCTCCACGGTCAAGTCGTTTTCAGTGTTCTGGGATATGGCATGATAGATACCGTTGTCATCCGCAGTCATCGCCACACCGTTGACCAGAATGGTCATGTCCAGAGGGGTGTACTCCGGCAGCATCTGGGCCTCCGACTGGGTTTCTGTGCCGTAGTATTTGGCTGTCTGCTCCCCTGTGGTCTCGCTGCGGTAGGCGGTGACACCCACCTTGTATTCCTTCCCTGCATCCAGGGTGATGGGGGTTCCATCCTGGGAGGTAGCTCCACCGGCCGTCATAGCCATGTCAATGCAGAGCATACCGTCTTCCAGATTCAGCCCAGGCATCTTGCCGTCGCCGGAGAATTGAGACACGTCGTACTCATAGCCCAGGCCGGTGTCTGTACCATCCGCGTTATAGATGGTGATGCGGTAGCCGTCGGCGTCGCTGACCGGGCTCCAAGTGGCACGCATGGTCTCGTTGCCCGTGGCGGTGAGGGTCACGGTTTGCACCTGGCCGGGCTGCATGGTGTTGGTGTAAGCCACTTGGCTGGTGGAGCTGGCGTTTCCAATGCCCAGAAGGGCGATTTCATCCGCCTCCACGGTGCCGTCCCCATCCAAGTCCTGGGCCTCCTGGCGCATGAGATATGTGGTGACATAGTAGCTGCCGCTGGGAGCCGCTGTGCCGGTGGTGGGCACGGAGACGGTAAAGGCGCCATTCTCCACGATCTGCTCACCCACCAGATAGTCCGCGCCGTCCTTTTCCTGGGACAGATAGGTGCGTACCACATAGGTCACGCCGCTTTCCGGGTTGTCCACGCTGCCGGTCACGGTGTTGCCGTTGAAGTTGACAGGCCCCAGCCCATCCAGTTCCACGTTAACAGCCGCAAACTGGGCGGTAAAGGACAGGTCGGTGCTGTTGCGAGCCATGGTCTGTGCGGAGGCAGCGTCACCGGTAGTGACGGTGTAATTGCCGTTGTAGCCGGTACCCTTCCCCAGATAAATCACGGCAACATGGTCGCTTCCGGTGCCGTCAGAGCGAGACACCACACCACTGAAGATATTGGCCGTGTCGGTATTGGTGATGTTGTTGTTGCCGTCAACCGCCAGCCAGTTCAAAGCCACTTCCTTGCCCGCAGGGTCTGTGACCTTGAGATGTTCCTTCAACTGTTCCTGGGTGACGGAGGGATCAAAGGCCACCGCCAGATAGGCGCCGTCACTTTCACTGGTTACATTCACCGGAACTGTCTGACTGGTGCTTGGCAGCGCAGACAGATTCTGCAAGACAGGCGCAGCCTGTCTGGATGCTGTGCTAAGCCCCTGGATCTTGCCCTCCCAGCTCCATCCGGGCAGAGATTTCCAAACTTTGAAGGTATACCCCCACCAGTCGCCGGTGGCAGCACTCTTGGGCAGAATCACCCAGACACGGGCGTTGCAGCCCAGCAGAGAGGCCTGACCCATGGCGCCCATATACAGCTTCATGTTGTTAAACGCGCCACTAAAGCCATTGCCAATGCTGCCGCTGACGGGGATGACCGTCTGGCCGCCTACCACGATGTCCACACCCGCGCCCAGCAGATTCATACCGCCGATGACATCCCAACTGTCGGGGAATTGGAATTCTGCGCTGATGTGGCTGTTGCCACTGGCCTGGACATAGAGGCTGTTTTGGGCATCGTTTAAGCCGCCAAACAGACCCAAAGATACGCCGCTGTTGAGTTTCAGCCAGTTTTTGCTCACCGAAGGCAGGCCGGCCACCAGATGCGCCTGACCGCTGAATCGTATGCCGGAATAGTCGGTGCCACGATAGTTGACGCGCTGGCCCCCGATGTACAAGCCCAATCCGGCCTCGTCGATGATTTTCAGGCTCTCCATACCTGCAATTTTAATGTCGGAGGCGGTAAACTCATAGGTACCGGGGCCCAGCACCGTGTCGGTGGTACCCGTGAACAGCTGCACGTATTTGCCCTTGACGGTGCCCCGCATGGTGATGGGCGGAATGGCGTAATAATCGCCGTTGATGGTGTCTGCCAGGTTGTAGAAGCCCAGGCCGCCGTCGGTGATCTGGGCCACGGGAACGGTAGGCACTACCGTCAGCACCGGCAACGCACTGCCTCCTATGTAGAGGTACAAATCGTCGGGGATGAGGGCGCCGTCGGACTTCAGACGCTTCAGCTCCAGTTCCGCCTTGGCCTTTACCAGGGAGAACAGGTCCAGCTGCAAATCAAATGCGTAACTCTCCTCCCCGTCAAAGGTGTTGATGGAGCCTTCCACCTCTGCCAAATCCATACCAATCAACTTGGCTGTTTCAAAGCTGCCGGAGGCCCGGACACCATTGACCGTGAAGGTTCCATTTTTCAGCCCATATCCCAATTCCTCCATGTTGAAGGAAGCTCCGTCAAAGATGGTGGAAATGCCCATCTCGCCGGTAAAACGCAGGTTGCCCGTCATGTCCGCATATCCCTGCCGGACCATGGTGGTGGCATACGGGATATCCAAGGAGAAGATGGCGCTGTTTTTCTCCGGCTCAAAGCTCATGGTCACGCCGTTGGCATCAAAGCCCAGGGTCAGCCCCCCGCCATTTTTGGGCGCATAGAACTTGAAGGTGGGGGCATTGAGGCTGAGTCCACTCTGGGTGATCTTGCCGTCGGATGTGATGGAGAAGGAACCTCCACTGCCCCATGTGGCGGTGACCGTGGGGGACAGCGCCACAGCTTGGCCGGTAAATTCATAGGTGTAGGTGGTATTTCCCCCGTCCTTCTCTCCACCCCAGGACATTCCGGTCATCGAATTGTCGCTGAGGTCTACCTTGGTGGTGGTTTTATAATCGCCTCGGAAAGTGGCAATGTGTGTATAGCCGGGGAACGCCGCTTTGACCTGTTCCAGGCCCTGGTCACCGTCATAGGGCTGGACTTTCAGCTCCCCGGAAGAGGCCCGGAGAATGGCCAGTTTATCGGCAGTCAACTCCACTTCCACCTGGTCCGGCTGGGTGGGGGCATCCACATCCCCCTCGGCATAGAGATCCCGGAAGCCCCACAGGGAGGTTACCGTCTGTATATGCTGAAAATCCACATTCCACAGCTTGTCTGCTGAGGAGTAGGTGGTCACGGTTCTCCCATCACTGGAGACATAGTCCGGCAAAATCCAGTGATGTCCCTCCACGCCGTGGCTGTTGCCTGCACTCAGAGCGTCGTAGTTAAAGCCGGAAAGACCCACAAAGGGATTGGCCGCCAAGTAGTTTTCCGTATAAATTTCTGTGTAATGGGTAAATACACCCTTTGTTCTGGTCCAGCTTACCCCTTCCACAGGGACCTCGTATTCCACTCTGTTCTCTGTTTTGGAATACCCCAGTCCGCTGGTGATATTTTGCGAGTAAAAGTCTGTCTTTTGGTAAGAAAACCAAGGATCGTCCTTCCATGTTTCCTCCGCCACCCCCATCATCAGAGGGGCCGTTGTGGAGGCATTTCTATGACCCATAGCGGATAATGGGTACTCCTTGACGTGGTGCGGATAGCCCACAGACGTATGGAAGTCGCTGGTATCGGTCATTTGGAATGTGGTATCCGCCACCACACACCAGTGATTTCCACCTTCGCTGAGATCTTTATAGACCCCCTGTTCGGTGGTGGTACCGCTCTGCTCCCCTTTGTTCACCCGCTCCATCCAAACGTACATGTTGGCCACCAAGCGGGAATCGTTAAAGGTAATGGACACATTGATACATTTGCCCCTGCCATCCGCCTGATCCTCCACTTGGGCGGAAAGGCCCTTGATTTGCAACTGTCTGGCATTTTGGAACCCTTCCTGATCCCCCAGATAGAACCGGTTGGTTTCTGATGAGAAGCGGAAAATGTCGTTATTACTCCCCAGCTGCGCCGTGGGCACCGTGTAGCTGCGCAGGGAGGAGCCACTTCCGGTGGCCTGGACGGCAACGGTGAGATAATCATTTTGCAGCACCAGATACTGCACCCCACCGTAGTTCATGCGGCTGGATGTAACCGCAGCCCGTTCTTCCTCCGTGGTACGGATAGGACCCACATAGGCCAAGGTCTGTATGGGCAACAAACTCATCAGTAATACAAACACGCAAAACAGGCTAAATATTCGTTTTTTCATTTGGCTTCCTCCTCTACACTCCATGTATATCCTGTTCCAAACGGTCCCGCCTTTCCTGCTCTTGTCGTCTTTCTATAAACCATCATACTATGAAAAAAAGCACAAACCGTGAACCTTACAATTTTGTAAGGTTCACGGTTTGTGCTTGTGTCAAAGCTGCTCCAACAGATACCCACCCCCTCGCAGGGAGGAGATTTCCAGGCGGGATTCTTCGCTGCGCAGCTTTTTTCGCAGTCGAGAGATCAGCGTCCACAACGTGTGGGTTTTCGTCTCCGTCTGCACCCCCCACACCGCTTGCATCAGTTCACTTTGGGGCACCTTTCGCTCGGCATTCTGCGTGAGAAACAACAGCACGGTAAACTCCTTTTGGGTCAGCAACAAATCCCGGTCGTTTACATAGCCCACCATGGAGACGGTGTCCAGTTTCAGGTTGCCGTAACTGACATATCGGCGGCGGCTGGCATCTCCCCGCAATCGGGCCTCCACTCGGGCCAGAAGCACCTCCAGGTCATAGGGCTTGGGCAAATAGTCGTCGCCGCCGGCCCGCAGGCCCTCCACAATATCCTGATTTTCACTCAGGGCGGTCAAAAAGAGAATGGGAACGTGGTAATGCTCCTTCCACGTTCGGCACAGCTCCACCCCGTTGCCGTCGGGAAGCATGATGTCCAGCACAATCAAGTCCACGGATTTCCATACCAGCTGTTTGCAGGCTTCCGCAGCGGTGGTGGCCTGCACCACCTCATAGCCGTGAGCAGAGAGCACCTCTGTGTTGATTTTCATAATGTGAGGGTTGTCCTCCACCAACAAAATGGTACTCATGGCAAGTCCTCCTTCAAGACCGTAAAGGCAAACACTGTGCCGGTTTCATCGGTCCGCTCCACCCAGATCCTGCCGCCGTGGGCCTCCACCGCCTCCTGACAAATGGACAGCCCCAAGCCACTGCTGCCTCCGGTGCTGTAGCCCTGCTCAAAGATGTGGGGCATCACCTGGGGAGAAATGCCGCTGCCGGTGTCCTCCACCCGGAATCGTACAAAGCGTTCCTCCTCGCTGTCCGAGGCACTGATGACAATGCTGCCATCATGGGTGTGCTTGCTGGCGTTCACAATGAGATTGATGAAGATTTGCAGCAGCATCTCAAAATTGCCGTGGATATCTGCACAGGGCGTGTGGATGATTTGCACCTGATTGCAATTTTTCATACACATGGGCGCAGCCACCGCCTGGACGTTCTGCAAAAGCTGGGATACGCTGATCCGATCCAGGGTGACCTCCTGTTTTCTACTGTACGAATACTCCATGAGCTTCGTCACCAGATCCGCCAGACGCTTTGCCTCCTGTTGGATGGTTTTCAAATTGGCGGGAGTTTCGTCGTTGACGCTGTTGCCCGCCAGCTGCATCCCCGTGAGCTGCGCATACCCAGAGATGACCGTCAGCGGTGTTTTCAGCTCATGGGCCACCTTGTTGAGAAATTCCATGTTCAGTCGATTCATCCGCTCCAGCATTTCGTTGCGGCTCCGGCTCTCCACCAGCGCCACCTCCCGCTGTTGCAGCTGGAAATGGATGGCTGCGGCGTTGAGAAGGATGAAACACAAGGTTCCATAGCCTGTCGCGCCGTAACGGGTGACCGCAGCGCTCTGTCTGGTGAGCAGGGCCTCATAGACCAAGGTCCCAAGCAAAACAGCATAGCCAAAGAGCACCAGCACGTCTGTCACATCCAGTTTCCCTTGCCGGATATAGTACCTCACCACGCCGTACACCAGATACAGCAGATAGGGAATGGACACATAATAGAATGTCGTGGAAACCGTGACCAGATCCCGGGTGGGCAAAAACGCAAGCAGCACGGTGGCCACCGCTGCCACACCCAGATAGAGATACAACGGCCAGTTCTTAGTCGCCCTCACATAGATGCCTTTGAGCAGAAGCAGGATGGAGGCAGGCAACAGCATGATGTCCAAAATCAGGATGCGATAGGCGATAAACCAGGAGTAATCCGTGGGCAACAGGTGGATGACAAAGAAGTTCTGATCCCGCAGCGCCACCAACATGCACAGCAGGGCAAGGTAGAGAAACACCACCTTGCGGCGCAGGGCCGCGCTAAGCAGAAAATAGAACGTGAGCAGCAACAGGCCACCGCTGACGCTCAAAGACACCAGGTCATTGGACGATTTGAACTCCTCCATGTTTTGGGGCGTGGAAAGATATGTGGGCTGGATATACCCACCGCTGTCATGGACAAAGTTTCCATAGTGGTAGATGATCTCCATCTCGCCCGTCTCCCCAGAGTACAGTGGGATGGTCATATAGCCCACCCGGGGCACAAAGTCCACGGCATCCTCTGCCACCTGCCCAAACACTGCCACCTCAGAGCCGTTGACAAAGACACGGCTGGCATAGTCCAGAGAAAAGCTGCAAAGGGTGTAGTATTGGTTGGGCTGAGCCAGGATGCGCAGTCGGTGGGTACCATAAGAGAAGTCCGAGGTGGACACATCGTCTGCGGCCTTTTCTCCGGCGGCTCCAGAGGCAAAATCCTCCGAGGTATACAGCGCTGCCGGGTAGAAGTCCCAGTTATTTCGGATATTGTACACCCCAGCGGAGAGGTCGGTCTCACGAATGTCCAGCACACCGTCCACCGGGACAAGCTCCTGCACCGAGACGGCTCTGCCGGAAAAAATGCTATGCAGCAACAAAATGCTCAAAACCACCACAACGAGAGGCAGCAGCCAGCATACCGTATGTTTCCCAACCAGGACTTTCCCCATAGCTCCCTCCCCCTTCTCAAAACGATGTTCCCTTTTATGTTATCACAGTGGGTTGGCATACGGGCACACCTTACAAAATTGTAAGGCTCAGCGCCCCATCCACGGTCAAGGCCCTCGCTCCACCACATTTCCCTGTTCATCATAAATGGTCTAGCGTTTGGGCGTGGGGTTTTCCTCATCCTCGAAGGGATCGTGTCCGCCGCTTCCATGCCACTCTTCCACCAGTCGTTCCCCGTAAAAAGTGCATTTTTATACCGGTAATAAGTCACATTGATGTCCACGAAACTGTTGACACTGGCCACCATTTTCGTGCCACGGTACATGACCACATGTTCTGGGCAATAGGAAAACACCATTACCACCATACTCATGATCCCCAGGTACACCACAAACACACACGACAGGATGGGGGTTACGATTTTCAGGAGGGGACTCAATACTGGAACGGGAATCTCCGCGAAGATGAGGCGGATGTTGGCCCACAACAACGCCACACAGAAACTGCATATTCCCAGCCCCATGAGCACCATGCGGGGTACGCTGCGCAAAGTGTCCCCGGTCAGGGCCTGAATGGCTGCAACCAGGCCCACACAGAGCAAGACAATCAAAAGGGGTACCAACCCCCAAAACTTCCGGAGAATCTGGAGAAATCGTTCCTTCCCATTCATGTTTCCACCTTCTTTCCTAGGCTCTGTGTGTATCGCCGCCCAATTTTATTCCATATTCATTTTACCAAAGTCCCCAGGGCAGAACAAGAGCAACCCCACGGTCTGCCAGCAATATCATTGACGCTCCACCGCCCGTGGTGTATGCTTACAAGGAACAGACTTCCGTCAATGAAAGACATGTTTGACCCATGAGAAAGACTAGAAAGGGGCCTGCCATATGCACACAGAACAGACGCTCATCCGCAGCATTCTCGCCCAGGTACGCAAGGCGGTACGAGGCAAAGACCAGGTGTTAGCCCGGGTCCTGCTGTCCATTCTGGCCCGAGGCCACATTTTGTTGGAGGACATTCCCGGGGTGGGCAAGACCACCATGGCCCTGGCCTTTTCCAAGGCCCTGGACCTGCGCTGTCAGCGGGTGCAGTTCACCCCCGACGTGATGCCCTCGGATCTGACCGGTTTTTCCGTATACAACCAGGACCGCCGGGGGTTTGAGTACCACCCTGGCGCACTGATGTGCAACCTGTTCCTGGCCGACGAGCTCAACCGCGCCACCAGCCGCACCCAATCCGCCCTGCTGGAGGCCATGGAAGAGGGGCAGGTGACGGTGGACGGAGTCTCCCGCCCGGTTCCCCAACCCTTTGTGGTCATGGCCACCCAAAACCCAGTGGGGGCTGCCGGAACCCAGCCTCTCCCCGACTCCCAGCTGGATCGCTTCACCATCCGTCTCTCCCTGGGGTACCCCTCCCGGCAGGCGGAGTTTGACATGGTGCGGGACCGCCAAATGGGCAATCCCCTCCATCAGGTACAACAGGCGGTGGACCACACCGGACTGGAGGCGCTGCGCCGGGCCGTGGATCAGGTCTATGTGTCCGACGACGTACTGAGCTACCTGCTGGAACTCATAGACGCCACCCGCAAGAACCCCCACATTGTCCAGGGGGCCAGCCCCCGGGCCACCCTGGCCCTGACCCACATCAGTCAGGCCATGGCCCTGGCCTCCGACCGGGACTATGTGATTCCCGAGGACATCCAGGCCCTGTTCTACGATGTCATTGCCCACCGCCTGCTCTACGCCCCCCAGGCCGCCCAAACAGCCCAGGGTCAGCGGGAACTGCTGGCCCAACTGATGCAGGGGGTCAAAGCCCCCCGGCTGAGATAAGCCATGAGTAGCCGGCGCATCATCTACGGGGTGGTTCTGCTGGCCGCCCTGGCCCTTCAAATTTTCTATGACGGCTATCTGGGCCAGTTCCTCCTGGTGTGTACCTTAGTCCTCCCCCTGCTCTCCCTGGCCCTCAGCCTCCGGGGGCTTCTGGGGGTGCGCCTGGTGCTGACCCCGTCGGCGTCCCAGATGGTGCAGGACCAGGAGGAAACGTGGCAAATCTCCGTCACCACCCGCTCCTTCCTGCCGGTGGGCCGGGTTTCCATGCTGTTCACCCAGGAAAACGCCCTGACCGGGACCGCATACACACAGCGGCTGCACCTCTCCGGTCTGTCCGGGGGAATGGTGCGCCCTCTCCCCATGGAGAAGGCCCACTGCGGCCTGCTCACCGGCCAGCTCTGCCGGGTGCGGGCCTTGGACGCCCTGGGTCTGTTCGCCTTTCCTGTCCCTGCTCCCGACTCCGTCCACGTTCTGGTGCTGCCCAAGCCCCTCCTCTGGGAGGAAAAACTCCCCCCGCTCCCCCAAGTCTC
>NZ_NFHE01000025.1 GCF_002161235.1 Pseudoflavonifractor sp. An85 | reverse complement strand
AATCTCGTATAATCTTGATCTTTTCTTCTACACCTAACTTTTGCTTCCTTGGCATGACAATGCTCCCTCCATGATTGACAGTGTTTTATTTCACTGTCTCTCATAGAGGGAGCATATCACAGGTTCCCCGTGCTTGTTTTGGTATTGTTAGCTTTCTTGTTTGCTGTCCAAATCCAAATAGGCTCTGGCATCGTTGGGTTCCACAGGGTCAATGCCATCGTAGGTGATGGTGCGCACCTGGGTCACAGAACCATCGGGAGCATAGGTGGTGAAGGTCACGGTACAGGTGTAGTGATAGTCCCAACCCAACATCCGGAGCACAGATTCGTTGGTGGGAAAGAAGGTGGCAGGTTCAATGACAAAGGTCATATCCTGAGTACCGCCATCCACTGTCTTCCCGGTGTAAGCGTCGCCGTAAATTTCTTCCAGCTCCTCCACCAAGGCATTGCCAGCGGCCCCGCTGTAATAGCTGCCAATGCCCATCCAGTTGACTCCAATAAATAGGACCACAACGATGATCCAGATCATCACGCTTCGTTTCATGGTCTGCCTCCTTACGCGTGGCGCTGCCACGGCAGAATTTGACACCCCTATTGTAGCACGGAGGATGGGATGGGGCAAGAGAAAGCCGAAGAGGGGGAGATGAAAAAAGAAAGATTTTTTGGAAAACTCTTGACCTTCCACCAGGTGTAAGGTGTATTCTGGGCACAGATCAGAAAGGAGGCGGGACACATGAACATCAAAGAAGCGGAAAGCCAGACGGGGATTTCTCGGCGCAACATCCGGTTTTACGAGCAGAAGGGGATGCTGCACCCGGCCCGCAATCAGGACAACGACTATCGGGACTACTCGCCCCAGGACATAGAACGGCTCAAACTCATCCGGGCCCTGCGCATGGTGGACATGTGCCTGGAGGATATTCAGAAGGTACTCAGCGGGGAGACTTCCTTGGAGGTAGCTGCCATGGCCCAGGAGAAGCAGCTGCGGGACAAGGCTCAGGAGGTACAGACCGCCATCCGGTTTTGCCGAACCCTTTCCCAGGTGCAGGCAGGGGCGGATGTGGACGACCTTCTCAGACAGATGGAGCGGCCGGAGAACATCACCCATCTCTTTTCTCAGTGGGTGGAGGACTACAAGCAGATGCGCAAGGCCCAAGACATGGTGAAGTTTACCCTCATTCCCGATGAGCCGGTGCGGACACCCCAGGAGTTTACCGCGGCGCTGCGCCAGTATGCCCAGGACTGCGGGATGGAATTGGTGATGCTCCGAGAGAGCATGAACCCCGAATTTACCCTGGATGGGGTGGAGTACACCGCCCAGCGGCTGTATCAGTCCCCCAGAGGTATTGTGGTTCCTGTGGCCACCATCCACGTTACCGCCAAACATCCTCAGCAGCTTCTACCCCACCTGGAGCAGCCCAAAGGCAGGGTGCTGAGAGCAGTTCGGTACAGCTGGATTGGGGTTATTATGGTGGGTTTGGCACTGATGCTGGCGCTGGACCAGGGCTGGGAGGGCCTGACCACTCTGGAAGGAATCGCACAGGTGGTGGGGATCCCCTTGGTGGTAGGGGTGGGTCTATTGGCCTCAATCAAGGCAGGGCAAAAGGCTCCTGTGCCCTTCAACTTCAAAGGAAAATGATTCCTGCTGAATATTTGGGAAATGGGCTTGACCTTTCATCAACTGGAAGGTGTATGCTCACCCCACAACAGGAAAGGAGACCAACGGCATGAACATCAAAGAAGCGGAATATCAGACGGGAATTTCCCGGCGCAACATTCGGTTTTACGAGCAGAAAGGGATGCTGCACCCGGCCCGCAACCAGGACAACGACTATCGGGACTACTCCCCCCAGGACATTGAACGGCTCAAGCTCATCCGGGCTTTGCGCATGGTGGATATGTCCCTGGAGGATATCCGGGACGTGCTGCAGGGAACGGCAACTCTGGAGCAAGCGGTGGCCGCCCAGGAAGCCCAGCTGCAACGAAAAATCCAGGATGCACAGACCGCCATTCGCTTTTGTCGGAGCCTGGGGAAACTGGGAGAGGGGGCAGAGGTGGACGCCATTTTGCGGGAGATGGACCAGAAGGAAAACCGGAAGCATCTGTTTACCCAGTGGAAACAGGACTACAAGAAGATGTGCAAGTTTCTCCAACAGGCCACCTTCACCTTTATCCCAGATGGGGCCGTGACCAACCCCCGGGAGTTTACCCAGGCGCTGTTGGAATTCGCCCGGGAGAATGAGGTGGATATCACCATCACCAAAGAGGGGATGTACCCGGAGTTTACCCTGGAGGGAATTGAGTACACCGCAGAGCGGCTGTACACCTCCATGGGCCGTGCGCCCATTGCCACGCTGCGCTGCACCGCCAAGCACCCAGAACTGTTGGAGCCGGACCTGCCCAAGGGACAGAAGCGGGCCATGAAGCTATTGCACTTTGCCTGGATTCCCCTGGCAGTGGTGCTGGCATCGGTGTGGGTGGTGGCCTGCAACGGTGGACTGTCCTTCCTGGCCACCCTGGACGGGGTGGTGTTGGCCATTGTCTTCCCCTTGATGGTGGGGGTCATGTTGTACCGCTCCATGCTCTTTTATTACAATAACAAGAACAAATAACGGCATTTCAATCAAAATGTTGAAATTACATCCATTTAGCGATTACAAAATTTGACATCCATGTCGAACGAAAGTGGAAACAATGGCTTGCCAGATTGGGCATCCTGTGGTATTTTAGATGTACAGGAAAAAGATGGTAAAACTATACCGATTCCACTTGAGAAAGGATTGTCACACAGATGAGCGATGTGAAGAAGATTATCCTTGCGGATGCTTCGGAAGAATACCGGGCCATGTTGGCGGATGTTCTGCAAGACCGTGAGGATATGGAAGTGGTGGCCCAGACCGGGGATGGGGAGCAGCTGCTGGAGCTGGTGCAGCAGTACCAGCCCCATGGCATCATTATGGATTTGATGCTCACAGGCATGGATGGCCTGGAGGTGTTGCAGCAGCTGGGGCAAAATCGGCCCCGGGTGGTGGTGCTTTCCGCCTTTTCCCACTCCGCCCTGGCCCAGCAGGTGAAGGACAGCGGTGGGGATTACTGCATGCTCAAACCCTGCCGCCTGTCTGCGGTGGTGGAGCGCATGGCTCAGCTGTGTGGTCAGACCGAGCAGCATCCGCCCCAGCAGGAGGAAGAGTGGGACTTAGAGCGAAAGATTACATCCATCATCCATGAGATCGGGGTGCCTGCCCATATCAAGGGGTATCAGTATCTCCGAGTGGCCATCGCCATGGCGGTGGAGGACATGGGGATGATCAACGCTGTGACCAAGGTGCTCTATCCTGAGGTGGCCAAGCGGTTCGGCACCACCGCCAGCCGGGTGGAGCGGGCCATTCGCCACGCCATTGAGGTGGCTTGGGATCGGGGAGACCTGGAGGTGCTGCAGTGGTACTTCGGGTACACTGTGTCCAACACCAAGGGCAAGCCCACCAACAGCGAGTTCATCGCCATGATTGCCGACCGGATTTCCCTGCAAAAGGACAAGCGGGCAGGCTAAACTTCACCAAGAAGTTCTCGGACTTCTTGGTGAGAAAGATTGCATGACAGACGGAGCTCGATTTCTAGCGAAAAAGTCGCTCCATCTGTCATGAGAGGGGTCATTTTCCCGGCACATGTCCGTGAAAATGACGGATATTTCATTAATTCCGTCACCTCCGGGTGACGGAACTCTGCGAGGCTTGTATAGTTGGTATTTACATGTTTAGGCCCACCGGGGGAAGAAATACTCCCCGGTGGGCTTTTTTGTGTATCAAGTTGCCTGGTGCAGCCATATTTCCCGAAGGCCCCAAAAGGTGAGGTGGGGTTCCCACAAAACAGGGGTGTGCAGCAGGGGGTGCACGTGGGTGCTGTTGCCTCCGGTGAGCACCACGGTGAGGGGGCCCAACTCCTCTTCTAGCCGGGCCACGATGCCTTCGATGGCACCGGCGGCTCCGTACAGGGCTCCGTAGCGCATGCAGCTTTCGGTGTCCCGGCCGATGACCCCTTCCGGCGGGGAGAGGATAATGGAGGGCAGCTGAGCGGCCTTGGCGCTGAGGGCCTCCAGGGACAGGGACAGGCCAGGGAGGATCATGCCCCCCAGAAAGTCCCCATCTTTCCCCACCACCGACAGGGTGGTGGCGGTGCCCATGTCAAACACCGCTACAGGTGGGGCGCACAGGCGCAGAGCCCCCACGCAGTCCACCACCCGGTCCATGCCCAGAGTGGCGCCCCGATACCCCTCCAGGGAGAGCCCGGTGGGGGTGTTGGCGTCCACGATAAGCACCGAAACATGGGTGAGTTGGGCCAGCGCCTGAGATACCTGAGGGGTGAGGGAGGGGACCACCGAGGACAGGGCCACCCCTTGGATGGGGGGACACTCCGCCAAGCACTCCCCCAGCACCTCCACCCACTGTGACACCTCCAGGGAGGTGTCACTGGGTACCCGGTGGAGAAAAGTCAGCTCCTGGCCCACAAATCCAGCCAGGGCCACGGTGGTATTGCCAATATCAACGGTGAGCAGCATGGGTTACACCGCCCGATTTGCCACACAGGGGCGCACATCCAGCTTCAAGGCGTGGATCAAAGGTACGCACACGGCGGGGGTGACCACCGCGGCCACAATGGCCTCGGGGATGCCGTTGGCGGCCACGATGCTGAGAATAAAGCCCATGAGGGCGTCCACGGGGATGCCCTGAGCGGCGGCGTAGGACTCGGCAAAGAGGACACCAATGGAGCCCATGACCAGAGCGGTGTTGGTCAGAGCACCCACCACCGCGGCCAGAGCCAGGGAAACGACCCGCATGCCGGGGTTGCGACCTCGGGAGAGGCGGCGGAACAGGGTGTACACCAGCCAGGGGGTGACACCCACCAGCATGCGAGGGACAAAGCAGACAAACAGGGCCCAGGGACTGCCGGTATCCGAGCCGGGCACGGGGATAAGAGGGGTAAAGACGAAGGCGGACAGGCTGGGCATCAAGGCGTTTTTGATGAGGCTGGACAGGCCGAACATGGCCCCCAGGAAAACGCCCTTCTTAGGCCCCAGCAAAATGGAGCCCAGAATCACCGGCACGTGGAGAATGGTGGCCTTGATGACGGGCAAGTCTATGAGCCCCAGAGGGGTAAAGGCCAGAAGGAAGATGAGGGCGGTGAACATGGACAAAAAAGCCATGTCCTGGATGCGTTTGGAGCGGTTTGTCTGGTTTTTCATGATGTTTGACCTCCTGCTGCCGTTCCCAATGGCTGGGATACAGCGCAAAATAAGATGAGCTGACCGGGTTCAGGGATGGACCTGCCGTCTCATGGCGAGTACAGCGGCCCGCTGTCCCGGGCAACGTAGGACATTATACGGGAGTGGGAGAAAAATTGCAACGTAGTTGTGGAAAGTAGAGAAGGGGTCTGGTATAATCGACCCGATACAAAAGGGCAGGACAGAACCCGCCCATGGATAAAGGAGAGACCCACATGTTAAAGGGAAAGACCGTGCTGCTGTGTGTAACAGGCGGCATTGCCTGCTATAAATCTGCATCTTTGGCCTCCGCTCTGGTAAAACAGGGGGCGAACGTCCATGTGTTGATGACAAAAAACGCCACTGAGTTCATTGGCCCCCACACCTTTGAGTCGTTGACGGGCAACCGGGTGAGCGTGGACACCTTCGACCGCAACTATCAGTTCCAGGTGGAGCACATTGCCCTGGCCGATCAGGCGGACGTGGTGCTGGTGGCCCCCGCCACCGCCAACGTGCTGGCCAAGCTGGCCCACGGTCTGGCCGACGATATGCTCACCACCACCGTGCTGGCCTGCAACTGCCCCAAGCTGGCGGCCCCGGCCATGAACACCAAGATGTTTGAAAACCCGGTGACCCAAGACAATTTGGCCACCTTGCAGCGGTACGGCTGGGAAATCATCCAGCCCGCCAGTGGACGGCTGGCCTGCGGGGCGGTGGGCAAGGGGAAAATGCCTGAGCCGGAGGAGCTTCTGGCCTATGTGGAGCATGCCGTGGGCCACGAGAAGGACATGGAAGGGCTGCGGGTGCTGGTCACTGCCGGTCCCACCCAGGAGGCCCTGGACCCGGTGCGCTACCTCACCAACCACTCCACCGGAAAGATGGGCTACGCCATTGCCAAGGCTGCCGCCAGCCGCGGGGCCACGGTGACGCTGGTGTCCGGCCCCACAGGGCTGAGCACGCCGGTGCATGTGGAGCGGGTGGATATTCGCTCTGCCCAGGACATGTTCGAGGCGGTGACAAGCCGCTTTGACCAGCAGGACATTGTCATCAAGGCCGCCGCTGTGGCCGACTACCGCCCCGCCGTCCAGGAAGAGGAAAAGATGAAGAAAAGCGGCGACGACCTGGCCCTGGAACTGGTGCGCACCCAGGATATCTTGGCCTGGCTGGGCCAGCACAAGGCCCCAGGCCAGTTCCTGTGCGGCTTCTCCATGGAGACTCAGGATATGGTGGAAAACTCCCGCAAGAAGCTGGAGAAAAAGAACCTGGACCTCATTGCCGCCAACAACCTTAAGCAGGAGGGGGCCGGCTTTGGCACTGCCACCAACGTGCTTACCCTCATTGACCATCAGGAGACGGTGGAACTGCCTCTCATGAGCAAGGAGGAGGCGGCCCATGCTCTGTTGGACCGGATTCTGGAGAAACGAAGCTAAAAAACATGGGACCGCTCAGCAACGCTGAGGGGTCCCATGTTTTTTCTTAGTATGCCAGTTGTTCTACCGTCCAATCCCGGATGAGATCGGCGTAGTAGCGGCACTGGGTGCGGGCCAGATCCACATCCAGGTTGATGTAGTTGCCGCACTCTACCGCCGACTTGCCCGGCATCTCGCCGGTGTAGTTGGCGCCTGCCTCAAAGACGGATTGCACCAGGGCGATGCAGTCCTCCATGGTCAGCTGCTCGTTGTCCAGCAGCACATAGAAGCCGGTCTGGCACCCCATGGGGCCAAAGTAGATCACCGCGTCCTTCTGCTCGCTGTTGCGCAGCAGGGTGGCGATGATGTGCTCCACCGAGTGCATCTCGGCGTTGGTGAGCAAGTCCCCGGTGTTGGGCACTTTGAAGCGCAGGTCAAAGGTCACCACATGCCCATCCCGGCGGGAGAGATACATACCCGGGCGCAGGGTGGTGTGGTCCACCTGAAAGCTTGCGATTTTTTCCATGTTAAGACCTCCAGAGTAAGGCCGCAAGAGCCTGGTTGAGTTTCTCCACCACCTGGGGCACATTTTGGGCGTATTCCTCCCCTTGGGCGGGGTGGAACAGGTGGTCGGAGACGATTTTCAAGGAGTGGAAGGGAATGTGGTGACACAGACACACCTGGGCCACCGCCCCCGCCTCCATGTCGCACACGGTGGCGGAGAAATGGTCCCGCAGCATGGCCGCTCGGGTGTAATCCCGGCCAAACCAGTCTCCAGTGGCCACTACGCCTGTACGGGGGGCAAAACCAGCCTGGGTGAGGGTGTCCACATCTTTCTGGGTTCCGGTGCAGAGCAGCTCGATGAGATCCGGGCCGGGAATTTCCCCCAGAGGGGAGCCGGTGGCGGAGATGTCCATGTCGTGCTGGACACAGTGGTGTGCCACCACCAGGGTGCCCACGGGGAAGTCGTGGAAGCAGCCGGCCACTCCGGCGTTGTACACCTCATCTACCCCGAAGCGGTCGATGAGAAGCTGGGTACCCATGGCAGCGTGGACCTTGCCGATGCCGCAGACACACACCACGGTGGTTTCATCGGCCTGGTACAGCTTCATGCCAGCCACGTCCCCCAGGGGGTTGGCCTGGGCCAGGGGTCCTGCCATCTCTTTGCCCATGGCGTATACAATTCCTCGCATGGCGCACCTCAATGGGTGTGGGAGAGCAGGTCCGCCCGCACGTCCCACAGTTTCTGGGACAGGTCCACATAGTAGTTGTGGGGGTTTTCAAACCGCTTGACCTCGTCCCACAGGCTGTCCACCTCCCGGGCGCAGTACACCCGGGTCTCCTGGATAGTGGGGGCCTGGTACACCAGCTGTCCGCCCTGGAAGATGGGCACCAGCAGGGGCCGGGCGGTGTAGTTGGAGATGGTCTTGTGCTTCCACACCGCCTCGGGGTCAAAGAGCTCTAAGGGCTGGGTGAAGTCGGGGTTCTCGTCGTGGAGACAGATATAGTCGGCCAGGGCTTTGCCCGTCTCAATTTCGTACAGACGGTACACCTTTTTAAAGTGGGGAATGGTCATCTTGGCGGGGTTTTCGCTGATCTTGATCTTGGGAATGATGGTTCCGTCCTTCCCCTCAATGGCCGCCAACTTGTACACGCCGCCAAACACCGGCTCACTCTTGGAGGTGATGAGCCGCTCGCCCACGCCGAAGCCGTCGATGGCGGCGCCCTGGGTGAGCAGGTCCCGGATGATATACTCGTCCAGGGAGTTGGAAGCAATGATTTTGATCTGGGTCAGTCCGGCTTCGTCCAGCATCTTCCGGGCCTTCTTGGACAGATAGGTCAAATCGCCGGAGTCGATGCGGATGCCGCCCTGAGTGATGCCCAGCTCCTGGAACACCCGGATGGCGTTGGGTACGCCGGACTTGAGCACGTTGTAGGTGTCCACCAGCAGGGTGGCGGCGTGGGGGTAGATTTCACAGTAGGTTTTGAAAGCGGTGTACTCGTCGGGGAACATCTGCACCCAGGAGTGGGCCATGGTGCCGGTGGCGGGGGTGTCAAACATCTGGTCGGCCATGGCACAGGCGGTGCCGGAGGCACCGGCGATATAGCTGGCCCGGGCGCCCAACAGAGCGCCGTCGGCTCCCTGGGCTCGGCGGGAGCCAAACTCCGCCACGGGACGGCCCTCAGCGGCCCGGACGATGCGGTTGGACTTGGTGGCGATGAGGGACTGGTGGTTTAGGGTCAGCAGCAGATAGGTCTCCACAAACTGAGCCTCGATGGCGGGAGCACGCACGGTGAGGATGGGCTCCCGGGGGAAGATGGGGGTGCCTTCGGGCACGGCCCAGATGTCGCCGGTAAAGCGGAACGTGCGCAGATAGTCCAAAAATTCGGGGGAGAAGGTGTTTTTGGAGCGGAGATATGCGATGTCCTCCTCGTCGAAGTGCAGATCCCGAATGTAGGAGATCACTTGCTCCAGGCCTGCGGCAATGGCAAAGCCGCCGCCGTCGGGCACGCTGCGGAAAAAGATGTCAAAGTAACAGATTTGGTCGGTGACGCCGGTCTGGAAATAGCCGTTGCCCATGGTCAGCTCGTAAAAGTCGGTGAGCATGGTGTAGTTGATGTCGTGTTTCACAGGGTAGTCCCCCTTTTGAAGATATCCTATACATTATAAGCTGTCTTGACAGGAATTGCAATCATTGCTTGCGCATTTCGTTCCAGATGTCACCACCATGGGTGGGTGGAATACACTGGGATGAGGGCGGTGTCAGAAAGCCGGAAGCCCCGGAGAGGAGTCGGAACGTAGGATGGAGCGTAGACACATTTGGGTGCTGGGCGGCGACCAGCGGCAGCGGATGCTGGCAAAGCTGCTCCGAGACGACGGTCACAGGGTACATACCTTTGGACTGGAAGAGGGGCAGCAGCCGGGGCTGGAGGGACTTTCCCTGGCCCATTGCGTCATCCTCCCTCTGCCGGCGGAGAAGCCGGAGGGGGAGATCTACACCCCCTTGTGGGAGGGACGGGTAGAGGTGGAGCAGGTGCTGGAGGCCATGAGGCCGGGGCAACTGCTGTGCGGCGGCCTGGTGCGGGACACCTTGCGCCATCAGGCCCAGGGGCGGGGCATTTCCCTGGTGGATTATTATGCCCGGGAAGAGCTGACTTTGCTCAACGCCATACCCACGGCGGAAGGGGCCATTCAGCTGGCCATGGAGCGTATGCCTACCACCATCCACAACGCCCGCATCTGGATTTTGGGCTTTGGCCGGGTGGGGCAGGCCCTGGGGGTCCGCCTCCACACCCTGGGGGCCAAGGTGTGCATTTTGGCCCGCAATCCCGCCCAAAGAGCCCTGGCGATGAGCCTGGGACTGGAGGCGGAACCGCTGCACGGCATGGGGGAGTGGCTGCACTGTCCCCATTTGGTGATTAACACCATACCCGTGCCCCTGTTGGGGCTGGAGGAGCTATCCGCCCTGCGGGAGGGGGCCTGGGTCATGGACCTGGCCTCCGAGCCGGGGGGCGTAGACCAACAGGCCGCCCAGACTCTGGGGGTGGAGGTGGTGTGGGCCAGAGGCCTTCCAGGCAAAGTGGCCCCCCATACGGCGGCGGAGTATCTGAAAGACACCGTCTATCACATTATGGAGGAGTTGGGAGTGTAACGATGGAAGCGAAAAACATTGGCTTCGCCTTTTGCGGTTCCTTTTGCACCATGGCTCGGGCCCTGGACACCTTGGAACAGCTGGCGGGGAAGTATACCCAGATTTGGCCCATTGTCTCAGAGACGGTGGCCAGCACCGACACCCGATTTGGCAACAGCCATGATTTTATGCGGGAAATGGAGCGGATATGCGGCAGGAGGGTCATCCGCACCGTGGCAGACGCCGAGCCCATCGGGCCCCGGAAGCTGCTGGATGCCCTGGTCATCTGCCCCTGCACCGGAAACACCCTGGGCAAGCTGGCCCACGGCATCACTGATGGGACGGTGACCATGGCTGCCAAGGCCCACTTGCGCAACGGTAGGCCTCTGGTGTTGGCCCTGGCCACCAACGACGGCCTGGCTGCCTCGGCTCCCAATGTGGGCACCATGCTGGGCCGCAAGGGGGTGTACTTTGTACCCCTGCGCCAGGACGACTGCTACGAGAAGCCCACATCCCTGGTTTCCGATTTTTCCCTTACCGCAGATACCCTGGTCCTGGCTTTGCAGGGAAAGCAGTATCAACCCCTGCTGTTGGGGGCAAACTGACGAAATATCACCCCCGGTGGCGCAATTTTTAGGGTTGCAAACCACCGGGGGCTGTCATATAATGATGGTTGGTCATGAGATGGCCCAATTACGAATGCCTAGAGAAGAAAGGATGTGACATGCGCCGTGGCAGGTGACCCATCTAGTCGAAGTTGGAAGAAATATGTGCGGCGTGTGTGTTGAGGGGATGTTCCCACATCCAGGTTCAACCTTCTGCGCCCACCGTTGTGTGACCCACAACCGATTTTGAGCGCAAACGGGAAGGGGGACGTGTGCCCTTTTGCCTGTTTGAGAAAGGTGTGAACAGAGATGATTAGCATTCACAAGACCATTGACGGAAAGATGACCAAGCTGGACTCCGTGGAGGACGGCTGCTGGATCAACATGATTTACCCCAGCGAGGATGAGCTGAAGACCGTTTCCGTGACCCTGGGCGTGGAGCTGCCCTTTTTGAAGGCCGCCTTGGACGAAGAGGAGACCTCCCGTATCGACAGCGAGGATGGCCAGACCTTGATTATCGTGGACACCCCTGCCATGGAGCGGGACGAGACCGGCGTGGTGTACTCCACCCTGCCTATGGGCATCATCGTCACGGACAAGCACATCGTCACCGTGTGCCTGAAAGAGACCTCGGTGATGCGAGACCTCCAGGACGGACTGGTGAAGGATGTGCGCACCCAGCAGCGCACCCGCTTTATCCTCAACATTCTGCTGCTGGTGGCCAAGCGTTACCTGCAATATCTAAAGCAGATTGACAAGACTTACAACTACATGGAGCGGCAGCTGTACAAGTCTCAGCGCAACAAAGAGCTCATTCAGTTGCTGGATCTGGAGAAGTCCCTGGTCTACTTTAACACCTCCCTGAAGGCCAACGAGGTGACCTTGGAGAAGATCCTCCGAGGCCGCATTGTCACCCTTTATGAGGAGGACCACGACTTGCTGGAGGACGTGCTCATTGAGGTGCGTCAGGCCATTGAGATGGCACAGATCTACTCCTCCATTATCTCCGGTATGATGGATGCCTTTGCCTCGGTGATTTCCAACAACCTGAACGTCATCATGAAGGTACTGACCTCCATCACCATCCTTATGACGGTACCTAACATCATCTTCGGCTACTTCGGTATGAATATCACCGGCGGCCTGCCCCTGGATCAGTTCTGGTGGGTGCCTCTGCTGATGAGTGCGGCCATTATCATCGTTCTGGCTATTTTCCTGAAAAAGAAGGATCTGTTTTAATCTTCTTGGAAATGCAAGCATTTCCAAGAGGAATACAGCCCACTGCGTCGCACCAGTAAACTGGCACGCTTGTGGGCTGAGAAGTGTATTTTCCCATGCGCATGTCCTGGAAAAATACGGGATTGATATTTGTTTTCCCGCCTATGGCGGGAAAACTCTGCGAGGCTTCAATAAAGAGAAAATCCCTGGAAAGCGGAAGCTTTCCAGGGATTTTTTGCTTATTTGGCATAGGCCTGCCGCAGCTGCTCGCTGGCCTGGGCCAGCTGGCGCTGGAGACTGGCCGGAGAGAGCACCTCCACGCCGCCGCCGAAGGACAGCAGGTAGCTGGCCAGCCATGCCCCCTCGGGGAACACGGTGGATACCAGCAGCGAGCCGTCGGGCTGGGGGGTAATGCAGTGGCGGTCAAACTCATCGTATACCCGGTGGGCCAGTTGGGCGGGAAAGCGCAACTCCGCCTCCACCCGAAACAGCGGGGGAATTTCACCAGACAACTCCGGGTCGGGGGGATTCATCAGCCGGTGGAAGGGCTGGTCGGTGATGGTTAGGTCCAGAATCCGGGTCAGCCGGAAGGTGCGATAGTTCTCATGGAAGGGGCAATAGGCCTGGAGATACCAGCCGTGTCCCTGGAACACCAGCCGTACCGGCTGCACCAGGCAGGGAATCTGTTCCCCTTGGGAGCTGGCATAGGTAAACTGCACCGCCCGACGCTGCAAAATGGCCTCCCGCAGCAACTTGAAGTCCTCGGTGTCCCCGGCGGCAGTGCCCCAGTGGGTCAAATAGACCTGAAGCCAGTCCTCCTCGGGACGGCGGAACAGGGCGGAGAGCTTGGCCAGAGTGGCCTCCCGCTGGGCATCCGGGTTATCATCCAGAGCAGCCAGCAACTGCTGCTGTTCCCCGGGGGTGAACAGGTTGGAGTCGGGGGCGCATCCATCCATGAGGGTGATGCCGCCGTTTTTGCCCGGCGCGGTACACACCGGCACACCCGCTGCCGACAGAGCGTCGATTTCCCGGTATACAGTACTCACCGACACCTGGAGCAGCTCGGCCAACTGCGGAGCGGTGATGCGGTCGTGCTCCAACAGTAGGGATAGGATTTGAATGAGTCGATTGGCGGACATGGATGCACCTCCTAAGTTGACGTGAAAACAGGAGAGAAGTGAAACGCCCGATTCCAGCGGAACCGGGCGTTTTTAAATTCAACTGGATTAGGCCAGCTTGCTCTTGGCCAGCTCGGTCAGCTGCACGAAAGCAGCCTTGTCGTTGACAGCCAGCTCGGCCAGCATCTTGCGGTTGATCTCCACGCCAGCCAGCTTCAGGCCGTGCATAAAGGTGGAGTAGTTCATGCCGTTCATTTTGCAAGCGGCATTGATGCGGGCGATCCACAGCTGACGGAAGTCGCGCTTCTTCAGCTTGCGGCCGGTGTAGGCGTACTGCAGGGACTTCATCACCTGCTCGTTGGCCATCTTGTAGTGCTTGCTCTTAGCACCCCAGTAGCCCTTGGCCAGCTTCAGGATCTTATTTCTTCTTTTACGGGTCATCATTGCGCCCTTAACTCTTGCCATTGTCGTTCAGCCTCCTATATGTGAGTGTATCGGGTGTTACTTATTTGTAGGGAATCAGACGCTTGACGGCGGCCTCGTTGGTCACGTCAGCATAGGCGCCCTTGCGGAGGCCTCTCTTGAGCTTAGTGGTTTTGCCGTGGCCGTTGAGCAGGTGACGGCGATTGGCGTGAGCACGCTTCACACGGCCGGTCTTGGTCAGCGAAAAGCGCTTCTTGGCACCGCTGTGGGTCTTGATCTTAGGCATGGTGGTTATCTCCTTTACTCTTTGAATGGGTGGGCAAAACTTGCCCGCAGGAAATTACTTGTTGGGCTTGCCGCTCTTGGCGGACAGGAAAATGCTCATGTGCCGACCCTCCAGCTTGGGCTCCTTGTCCAGGTTGGCCAGCTCGGCGCACTGCTGGGCGAAGTCCAGAAGAAGGTTCTTACCGATGTCGGTGTGAGCCATCTCGCGGCCACGGAATCGCACGGTCACCTTCACCCGGTTGCCGTCGGCCAGGAACTTCTGGGCGTTGCGCAGCTTGGTGTTGAAGTCACCGATGTCGATGCCGGGGGACATACGCACTTCCTTGATCTCCACGACGTGCTGGTTCTTCTTGGCCTCCTTCTCCCGCTTGGCCTGCTCGAACTTGAACTTGCCATAGTCCATGAGCTTGCACACAGGGGGAACGGCGTTGGGAGAGATTTTGACCAGATCCAAACCGGCCTCGTCGGCGTGGCGTTGGGCCTGAGCAGCGGACATCACGCCCAGCTGGTCGCCGTCAGCTCCGATCAGGCGAACCTCACGGTCACGGATCTCCTCATTGATCTGATGGGTTGGGTTAGCTATGGCAAAGCACCTCCTGAAAAACAAAAAATGTGAGTGCAGCAACAGCACCCACATCCACAACAAAAAACGTCAATCCAGAGAGATTGCGTGTTTTTCACCATGTTAACCTCTTTGCCTTGAGCTGGAGGTGAGGACGGCGGTGCCATTCCTACTTTGTTTTGCCCGAGTATTATATCAAGCGGGCTGGGTGTTGTCAAGTTGTTTTTCAAATTTTTTATCCCGGTGGCGCAGCAGTAGAAAGTACCCCACGCACAGGGTCAGGTTGACTAGGGCCGAGCCAGGTACCGCCAGACCGATGAGGAACATGGAGGTGTGGGGCAGGCGGCTGAGGAAATAGGACAGAGGGATGCGCACCAGAAAAGCAGCGGCCAGACCCTGGGCCATGACAAAGCCGGTGTGCTCCCGGCCATTGAAGTACCCCAGGAAGCAAAATACCACCGACACCATGAGATATTCCCAGGAGCTGCCCCGGAGGTAGCCGGCGGCGGCGTCCAGCACCGCCGGGTCGCTGTCAAAGATGGAGGCCAGACCCCGGCCCCAGAAGAAGGTGAGCAGGAACATCACCACGCCCACGCACAGAGAAATGCGGGTGGCCAGCAGCAGCGCCCGGTTGGCCCGCTGCCGGTTGCCCGCCCCCATGTTCTGGGCCACAAAGGTGGACAGGGCGGACATGAAGGACATGGGAACCAGGGCCAGGAAGATGAACAATTTTTCCGCAATGCCCACTCCCGCCGAGGCAATAAGGCCCAGGGAGTTGACAATGCTGGTGATGATGAGAAAGGACAGGTTGGTGAGAAAATCCTGGAGGGCGATGGGGGAGCCCACCTTCAAAATGGCGTTTGCTGCCGGTTGTGCCCGATGCCAGGGGGCAGGGATGGGGAAGGGAAGAGGGTTGAGACGGATGTAGCCCAGGGAGAAGGCCACGCTGGTGGCCTGGGCAATGATGGTGGCCAGAGCGGCCCCGGCGGCGTGGAGCCGGAACACCCCCACAAAGAGCACATCCAGCACCACATTCATCAGACAGGCGATGAGCACAAAGAGAAAGGGGGAACGGGAGTTGCCCACACCCCGGAAAATACCGCTGATGCCGTTGTAGGCGGTGATGAACACGATGCCTGCCGAGCAGATGCGGATGTAGGCCACCGCCTCGCCCATGGCGGCCTGGGGCACGTTCATCAGTTGGGCAGCCTGGGGGGCGAAACACAGCATCAGGCCGGTGAGCACCAGGGCCACCAGAGTAAACAGGCGGATCTGACTGCGCACCACCTGGCCGGCCCGTTGGGGGTCCCCCGAGCCCATGGCCTTGCCCACCAGCACGGTGACCCCCATGGTCAGACCCGTGAGAATGGAGGTGATGGACTGCATCACCTGGCTGCCTGTGGCCACGGCGGACACCGAGGCGGTGGGGGAGAACTGGCCCACCACTGCCAGATCCACTCCGCCGTAAAAGGCCTGGAGGAGCAAAGAGAGCATCAACGGCAGAGCAAAGCGGACCAGAGGGGCCAGAATAGGCCCGGAGAGGAAAGAATGCTGGGCGGATGGGGTTTCCATGGACATGACCTCCGAACAAAATGTTTACACCAAAGAAAAAACGCCAACAAGCATACACTTGTTGGCGATAATGTATCAAACGAAGCACGGCTCCCGTGCTCAGTCAATATACCATGCCCCCGGGGAAATGTCAATGGGAGGATGGCAGAAACAGGCGGGTGGCGGGCTGTTGAGGGTGGTTGAGGTCAAACAGGTAGATATCCAACTGCTGATCCATGGCATAGTTTAGGGTGTACTGGGTGCCGCCCCGGGTGCCGTTGAACACCGCCAGAATGGCCTGGGCGTGGTCTACCATGTACCGGTCCCGGCGGAGCATGCAATACCGGTCATAGTGCTCCTGCACCAAAGTGGTGGTGTCGCAGTGCTCCACCAGGCGGTGCCAACGCAGTCGGTCCCCCTCGCTCCACTTGTTGGCTTGCCCCAGGCAGGGAAGGGCTGCTTCCAGGATCACCTCCGGGTGTCGCTCCCGCAGGGCCAACACCCCTTCGGCAAAGTAAAAATCAGCGCCTCGGGCCATGCCACTGATGAAATGGCGATACCCCTGGGCAAACAGCTGCTCCAGTTGGGTGTCCAGATTCGCTTTCAAAGCCACACAGTGGGGGTGATCCTCCTGCTCTCCCCAGGGGAGTTTTTCCGGGCGATGTCCGGTAAAGCAGCAGGTGCGTTGCGGTTCCATGGCAGTCCCTCCTTGGTTCGTGTTTCCATTCTACCTGAGGGAAGCCGGGGACGTCAATGCAGGGTGTAGAAAAAAATCTTGCATTTTTTTGACGGCGTGCTATAATGACCAGCAGAGACAAGTGAATACCATGTCTTCAGGGCGGGGTGAAATTCCCCACTGGCGGTATAGTCCGCGACCTGCAGGGCCTTTGCTCTGTGGCTGACTCGGTGAAACTCCGGGACCAACGGTTATAGTCCGGATGGAAGAGGATGTGCAAGAACTCCAAGTGGGTTGTTGCGCCTGAACGGCATTGGCGTTTGGGCGTCTCAATATCATTTGGAGGTTTTTTTATGTGGAACAATCTGACGAGCTTGTGGAGCAGCGTGCAGGAAAACGTGGCGTTTCTCCTGGTGTGTCTGGGGGTTGCGGTGGCCCTGTTTTTGGTGGCTATGGCGGTGGAACGGTTGTGGCTGAAAACACCCCGGCAGCGGGCGGCCCGACGGGCGGCGTACATCGGCATTTTTGCCGCCATGGCCGCTCTGTTGATGTACTTTGAATTCCCCCTGCCCTTTGCCCCCAGCTTTTACGAAATTGACCTGAGCGAAGTGCCGGTGCTCATTTGTTCCTTCTCCCTGGGCCCGGTGGCCGGTGTGGTGTGTGAGCTGGTGAAGGTCATCTTGAAGCTGCTGCTCAAGGGTACCACCACCGCCTTTGTGGGAGACTTTGCCAACTTTGTGGTGGGCTGCTCCTTCATTCTCCCCGCCACCATCGTCTATCACCGGGTTAAGACCAAAAAGGGCGCTGTGGCCGGTATGATTACCGGTACGGTGACCATGAGCATCTTCGGCAGTTTCTTCAACGCCGTGTACCTGCTCCCCGCTTTCTCCGCCCTCTACGGTCTGCCCCTGGACCAGTTGGTGGCTATGGGCACTGCCGTCAACGGCATGATTAACAGTGTGTCCACCCTGGTGTTCTTTGCGGTGGTACCCTTTAACATCGTCAAGGGTGCGGTGGTGTCTTTGCTCACCACCCTGCTGTACAAGCGGGTGGAGCGTCTGCTGCGGATGCGCTGACGGGCAACTTGCCTGGGAATCCAAAACGAGGTGAGGAGAAGTTCAGACACTCTCACCACGAAAAAGTGCTTACACGACGGGAAAAATTTTGCTAGAATATCTCTTGCAAATGGTAGTCGCAGTGGAGAGCAACGAGACGAAAGTTTCGCTGCTCTCCTTTTTTGCGCCAAAACGTGTAAGGAGAGAAGAAGATTTATGCCTCAGACCAAGTTTCAAAATGTCGTCTATACCATTATCATGGCCCTTGTCATGGTGTACGGAATGATCGTTTATAATGTGGCCCTGAATACCGGTGGGGTAAGCAACGCCACCTTCCTCATGGCTCTGCATGAGATGCCCATCATGGTGCCCATCGCCTTTGTGCTGGAGTTTTTTGTGGTGGAGCGTGTGGCCAAGTTCCTGGCCTTCCGGCTGGTAAAGCCCACCGACCGGCCAATTGTCATCATCCTGGCTATCTCCACCATGATCGTGTGTGTCATGTGCCCCACCATGTCCCTCATTGCCACCCTGCTATTCAAGCAGCCCAGCTTTGGCACCTGGGTGCAGACCTTCGGGTGTAACCTACCTATGGCTCTGCTGTGGCAGCTTTTGTACTGCGGCCCTCTGGTGCGGCTCATCTTCCGCACGCTGTTCCGCCGTCAGCTCCAGACCCAGGCCCAATAACATACACAAGCGGTGGGCGCGGCTTACTTGCCGCGCCCACCGCTTTTTTGCACAGAGTGAGTGGCAGCGGGAGAGGAGATATGATACAATGGCGGTGAAACCAAATACATGCAAAGGCGGGTGTGGGTATGGAGCGAATCAAAGAGCTGAATGGGTATCAAAAGGGTATTTTAGTTATCATGGCAGTTATGGTGCTGGTGTTTACCATCCTCTATCCGGTCATCACCTCCCGGAAAGGGTATGCCTACAAGGATACCCTCCTAGTGCAGACCCAGGAGGGGGACAACACGGTGTACACCGGAAAGGTCTATGGCGTTCCCTCCCGCTTTACCGTGACCCCGGATAAAACTGTGGAGTTCCAGTATGGGGAAGAGACATATGGCCCCTATTCCATCCGGGTGGCTTCCTCGGCTGCGCCCAAGGGGGCGGATATTCCGGAGGGAATCGTTGGCATGGAACTGCTGCGAGGGGATGAGGTGCTCTTCCGAGGCGGCGTGGTGGACGTTGGGGACGGCTATTTGGTGTTCAACGAAGATGGCAGCATGGTCAGCGGCATGGGGGTAAACGTTGGCGTGTACACCAACGGGGACAGTTATGTTTTGGGCTCCATGGAGCCATCGGTGTCCAACGTCCTGGATCTGCTGGAAGGCCCGGAGCTGACCCATAAGGGTACCTGGGTGGGCTGGGCGGCCGGTGTGTTCTGCTGTGTGGTGACGGCCCTGACTATTTTGTTTGCCGACGAGTTGTTCCGCTTTCAACTGGTGTTCCAAATTCGCAATGTGGAAGATGCGGAGCCTTCGGATTGGGAGATGATGGGGCGTTACATCACCTGGACCGTCGTTCCCATCGTGGCCCTGGTGGCATTTATCATGGGATTACAATAACATGAAAAGACAACGGAGGAAGCCATCCAAAGAAGATGGCTTCCTCCGCTTTTATTTCCACAAAGGAGAGATCACTTGTGGAAAATTTGCTTCAAGGTAATCTTGTGCTCCCGGGCGATGCGGGCCATGTCCTCATACTCCGGCTTGGAGCGGGAGACCCCATAGCCCTGGGCCGTCTTCATGCGCACAGGGCCGTAGGGGGTGTCCCGGGTGGTAATGGTGTAGTCCAGCACGTGCTTTTCGCATCGGCGCACCCGCAGGCCAGTGGTGGAGGTCTGGGCGAACACCTGACGGATCAGGTGCTCTTTGTGGGAGACGTCGCACAGGGCCACCAGCTGCCAGCCGGGGCGGCCCTTTTTCATGCACCCGGGGAGGGTGTACACGTCTAAGGCCCCCTCTTCCAGCAGCCGCTGGCAGGCAAAGGACAGGGCCTCGGGGGTCATGTCGTCCAGGTTGCACACCAGTTCCAAAATCTCGCTCCCGGTCTCCTGGGTGTGGCCCCACAGGGCTCGCACGCAGTTGGCAGCAGGGAATTCCTTTTTACCCATGCCGTAGCCGGTTTTCTCCAGCACCATGGGGGGCATGGAGCCAAAGCGGGTGGCAAAGGTGGACAGTAGCGCCGCCCCCGTGGGGGTGCACAACTCTCCTTGGATGTCCCCACCGTAGCAGGGCACTCCCTCCAGCAAGTGGGCGGTGGCGGGAGCGGGGACAGGGACCACGCCGTGGGCGCAGCGCACCATACCGCTGCCCACATGGACGGGGGAGACCACTACTTCATCGGGGTGGAGCAGATACAGGGCATAGCAGGCCGCAGCCACATCCGCCACGGCGTCCAGGGCCCCCACCTCGTGGAAGTGGACCAGGTCCACAGGCTGGCCGTGGGCCTTGGACTCGGCCTGAGCCAGGCGATGGTACACCGCACGGGCCTGTTCCAGCACCGGGGCGGGGAGGTTTAGGTGGGAGATGAGGTGCTCCACGTCGTGGAGGCTGGTGTGGTGGTGATGGTGGGTGTGGTCATGATGATGTTCATGGCCATGTTCATGCTCATGATCGTGGTGATGGTGCTCATGCTCATGGTGGTGATCTACGCTATCCTCCCGCTCCCCGTGCACTACCACGTCCATGTGGGTGCCGGAGATGCCGCAGGACTGGGCGGGAAGGGCGTGAAACTCTACCCCAGGCAGACCCATGTGGTTGAGAGTGTGCAGGTACTCCTCCTGATTGGGGAGCAGTTCATACAAAGCGGCGGAGAGCATATCCCCGGCGGCTCCCATGTTACATTGCAAATATAAGGTGTTCATTGGGGTAGACCCTCCATTTGATTGATGCGGCTGGCCAGAAAGCCCGCGCCAAAGCCGTTGTCGATGTTTACCACGCTGCACCCGGAGGCGCAGGAGTTGAGCATGGCCAGCAGAGCGGCCAGACCGCCGAAACTGGCCCCGTAGCCCACGCTGGTGGGCACGGCGATGACGGGGCAGTCCACCAGCCCCCCCACCACCGAGGCCAAAGCCCCTTCCATGCCCGCCACGGCGATGACCACCCGGGCCTGCATCAATTCATCCAGGCTGGCCAGCAGCCGGTGCAGCCCGGCGACCCCCACGTCATAGATGCGGGTGACCCGATTGCCCAGGGCTTCCGCGGTGAGGGCGGCTTCCTCCGCCACCGCCATGTCGCTGGTGCCGCCGGTGGCCACCACAATGGAGCCCACCATGGGGTGGGGCTTGGGGTTGATGATGCCCAGGCGGGGCAGGGGGTGATAGTCCAGGGGGACCATCTGGGCCACCTGGGCGGCTTTTTCCTCATCCAGACGGGTGACCAAAATGTTGTGGCTGCCGTTTTCCATCATGGAAGTGGCGATGCCCCCAATTTGCTGGGCGGTTTTTCCTGCACCGTAGATGACTTCCGAGGCGCCTTGGCGCACGGTGCGGTGGGTATCCACCCGGGCGTAGCCCAGATTTTCAAAGGGGGAGCGTTTGAGCTCCAAAGCGGCCTGCTCCGGAGTGATGGAGCCGTCCGCCACTCCGCGCAGCAGGGCCAGCACATCTTGTTTATTGTCCATGAAACTCCTCCTCGCTCCGGGGCTGTAAGTCCAGGCTGATGTGGGACAGGTAGGGGGTGAGGGCGTCCAGCAGCTGCGCTCGGCAGGTAATGGCCCGTTCCATTTGAGAGGCGGGCAGCTGGAGCAGTGCGCCATCCCCCCGCAGACGCAGGCGGAAGTTGGTAAAGCCCAGGGCAAACAGGGCGTCCTCTCCCGCCTCCACCCGGGCCAGGTCCTCCCCAGTGATGGGGGTGCCAGTGGGGATGCGGGTGGCCAGGCAGGCATAGGCGGGCTTATTCCAGGTAAACAGCCCCGCTTCTCGGCTCAGGGCCCGCACCTGGGGCTTGGTGATGCCACACTCCCGCAGCGGGGAGCGCACTTCCAGCTCCTGAAGGGCCTTCATGCCCGGGCGGTCGGTGGGATCGTCCGAGGCGTTGGTGCCGTCCAGCAGCAGGGAAAAGCCGTCAGCCTGGGCCCGATGGCGCAGGGAGGAAAAGAGGGCCTGTTTGCAGTGATAGCACCGGTTTTTCGGGTTGGCGGTCACCTGGGGACAGGCCAGCACGTCCAACTCCACCACCGTCAAAGGCACACCCAGCTCCCGGGCCAGACGCTGAGCATCCTCCCGCTCCCAGGCGGGCTGAAAAGGGGTGGCGATGTAATAGGGGCGCACATCCTCTCCCCAGGTACGCCCCGCCCAGAGCAGATAGGCAGAATCGGTTCCTCCAGAGAAGGCCAGAGCTGCCTTGGGGTGCTGATGAAAAAATTCCTGTAATGTCATGGTATACTCCTAAAAGGAAAAAGGTACGCCCTTGGGCGTACCTTTTTGAACTCAAATCATGGCTCCCAGTGGAGCCGGGTCGGTTTCACAAAGACCCGCTACCTGCATGGTACAGGAAAGAGGGGGAGAAGTCAAGTCCCCGTCAGTCCAAAATCCGCCCGTCGGTGGAGATGGTCACCACCTGCCAGGGGATGAATTTGCCACTGTCCTTCAAAGCCTGTGTGGCGGCGTGCTGAATGCCTCCGCAGCAGGGTACCTCCATGCGCACGATGGTGAGAGCGGTGATGTCGTTGTCCCGGAGAATGGCGGTGAGCTTTTCCGTGTAGTCCACCATGTCCAGCTTGGGACAGCCGATGAGAGTCACCTTGCCACGGATGAAATCCTGATGGAAGCCCGCATAGGCGTAGGCGGTGCAGTCGGCGGCAATGAGCAGGTGGGCGCCCTGGAAATAGGGGGCGTTCACCGGGGCCAGCTTGATCTGCACCGGCCACTGGCGCAGTTGGGAGGCGGAAGGAGTGGGAGCGGCAGCGTCTGCCTGGGGGGTGAGAGCCCGGGCCATGCTGCCGGGGCAGGCGCAGGGAGAGGGGGCGGCTTTGGCGGCCATATTGGCCTTCACGGCGGCCTCGTCGTAGGGGGCGGCCTCCCGCTCCACAAAGGTGATGGCCCCGGTGGGGCAGGTGGGCAGGCAGTCCCCCAGCCCGTCGCAGTAGTCGTCCCGGATCAGTTGGGCTTTGCCGTCTACCATGGCAATGGCACCCTCGTGGCAGGCTTTGGCGCAGGCCCCGCAGCCGTTGCACTTGTCTTGGTCAATGTGAATGATGCGTCGAATCATGAATGTGTCCTCCTGGTGTGGTCATTTTGATGGTATGGTATCACAGAGTGTGGCGTTTGTCTGTTGTAGTTCCAACAAAACCGCAGGATTCTGTGGGTGATGTCTTGCCAATGACAGGAAGGGGGTATATACTGGATGGACATGAAATGAGAGACAGAAAGGAAATGGAAATGGCACACACCGTAGAACCCATGACCCAAGGGACTATTTGGAAGCGCATTACTGCGTTTGCCCTGCCCATTTTGTTGGGCAATCTGTTCCAACAGCTGTATAACACCGCCGACTCCCTGATTGTGGGCAACTTCCTGGGGAAAAATGCCCTGGCTGCGGTGAGTTCCACCGGCAGCCTCATTTTTATGCTCATTGGCTTTTTGAGCGGCATCGCCATCGGCGCCGGTGTGGTCATTGCTCGGTACTATGGCGGCAATAAGGAAGAGGAGCTGCACAAGGCGGTGCACACCACCGTGGCCTTCGGTTTGGTGGCCGGTGTGGTGATGACAGCGGTGGGCGTGGGCTTCTCCCCCCAAATTCTCCGGTGGATGGACACTCCGGAAAACGTGATGTATAACTCTCAGCTGTATTTGAGTATCTACTTCATGGGCTCTCTGGGCTCGGTGATGTACAACATCTGCGTGGGTATTCTCCAGGCTGTGGGCGATAGCCGTCACCCCCTGTACTACCTCATCATCTCCTCGGTGGTGAATGTGGTGCTGGACCTGTTTTTCATCGGCGTGCTGCACATGGGTGTGGACGGGGCCGCCTGGGCCACCATCATTGCTCAGTTCATCAGCGCCGCTTTGTGTCTGTGGCAGCTGCTGCGGGTGAAAGAGAACTACCGGGTTCAGATTCGGTGTATCCGCTTCCACTGGGATATGCTCAAACGGGTGGTGCGCTTCGGTCTGCCCTCCGGCGTGCAAAACTCCATCATCGCCATTGCCAACGTGGTGGTGCAGTCCAACATCAACCACTTTGGTGACGCCGCCATGGCTGGCGTGGGGGCCTACTCCAAAATTGAGGGCTTCGGTTTCCTGCCCATCACCAGCTTTACCATGGCCATGACCACCTTTGTGGGCCAGAACCTGGGGGCCGGTCAGATCGACCGGGCCAAAAAGGGCGCTCGATTCGGTACTGTGACCTCGGTACTGATGGCTGAGCTCATCGGTATCGCGGTGTTTGCCCTGGCCCCTGTGCTCATCGCCGCCTTTGACACCTCTCCTGACGTCATCGCCTACGGCGTGGAGAAGTCCAGAACTTCCGGCCTATTCTACTTCCTGCTGGCCTTCTCCCACGCCATGGCCTCCATTTTGAGAGGTGCGGGCAAGGCTATGGTACCCATGTTTGTCATGATGGTGTGCTGGTGCATCATCCGGGTGACTTTCCTGGCCATTGCCGTGCCCCTCACCGGAGACATTCAAATGGTGTACTGGGTCTACCCCCTTACCTGGACCCTCAGCTCCCTGACCTTCCTGTGGTACTACAAGCGCATGGATTGGTCCAGAACCTTGGGATAAATATGGTATTTTGTAACGGACGGGAAATTTTCCCGTCCGTTTGACTTTTTGACGTAGTTCGACGAAAATCTGTAATATCATACAGAAGTCCCATAGAAGGGACAATTTTAGGCAAGTTTTGACAACTGCCCTCTTGAAATGGAACGGATGTTCGATTATAATAGAGACACCACATGGCACATCACAGGGAGGAAGGAAAATGGAACGGAAATGGATCAAAGCGGCAATCGTAGACTTGCTGGACCGGGCGGACGAGGCCCAACTACGTGCCATTTTCCAGTTTATTTTCCACTACTTAAACCGGTAAAAAAACCCGGGCATCCAAACGGATGCCCGGGTTTTTTTATGTTTTCGGTTGGGCTAGCTCATTGGCCAGCCGCTCCAGCACCGCCCACTCTTCGTCGCTGAGGCGGGAAAGAGCGGAGATGAGCCGGGTACGGAAGCTGTTCTCTCCGGTTATCTGGCCCAAAAACATGGCCAGCTGCTCATCTGGGGTAGTGGCCGGGGGTGTGACAAACGTTTGACCCTCTCCCGTGCGCAGCCATCCTTCATTGACATGGAAGGTCTGGCAAATGGACAAAAGGGTGCGGTCACTGGGGATGGTCTTTTCAATCTCGTAGGTGGCGATGGTATTTTGCTTCAAACCCAACTGGTCGGCAAAGGCCTGCTGGGTCAGGTTGCAGGCTTTGCGTACCTCTCGGATGCGTTGTCCAACACTCATAAAAATCCTCCATTCTTTCAAAAGACACGGGGGTATACCTTCGTATTGTACCACGGCTCGGAGTGAAGCACAAGAAGAAGTATTGACCAAATCAATAAAATACTATTGACAAATATCGGTGACCGATATATTATTATCGAGAAATCAATAAAAAGGAGGAGGAACATGGAAACAGTTGTGGAATCGCTGTGTATCTGCTTGCCCCGATTGGAGCGGCGGGAGCAGGCCTATGTTTGGGGCTATGCCCAGGCATTGGCCGGGAGACACCAGAGAGAAGAACGGGAGGAGAGAGACATGGAACGGGAAGAAATGGTATATCACGGGGGAAAGCGCACCCAGCAGGCCCGGGTACACATTCAGCTGGACAAGGAGGAAGGGGGCGACCGGTTCTGTCAGGTTATTGAGGCCTCGTCCACGGCTGCGGCCATGGATGCCCTGGAGGCCCTTATCTGGGGATACGAGCGGTGGCTGGGGGTACCCGCCCACCACGTGCTGGCGGTGCTGGCCACGGTGATGACAGTGCCAAACGGGGGGAGGATGGAGCCATGAGCTACCAGTACCGGGTGGAGTACCCGGGGCGCAAGACCGTGAAGGTACGGGCGAAAAACCGCCTGGGTGCGGTGGAGCAGGCGGCCAAGGCCTGGGGGGTACCATGGGTGGCCATTGCCTGGCAGTGCCAGGTGGTACGGGAGAAGGAGGTGAAGCGCCGTGGCAGGGTTCACACCGCAGGAACTGGAGGAGATGGCGCGAGCGGACGCGGAGATTGACGCCGCCTTTGAGGAGTGGGTGGAGCCGGAGCCCAGAGTCAGGATCTCGGACCTGGTGTGGGTGTGCCGGCTGGCCCGGCGCAGCCACACCACCTACGGAAAATTTGTAGCGGACCACACCCAGGAGGAAATTCAAGCCATGATTCAGCGGGAACAGGAAGGAGATACATATGAAATTTCGATATAAAACGGCCATCAACGCCTCCTATGAGCGGCAGGGGTACATTTATTTCAAGTCCCTGACCTACCCCACTATGCTGCCCCGGGACAAAGAGCGCATCCGCCGCCTGTGCATCACCGTGGGAGGAGATCACGGACAGGCCCTATTGGAGCACGTCACCACCGGGGAGAGCGTGAAGTCCGTGTGTCAGAGACATTATATCGGCTCTCCCACCAGCCTCTACCGGGCCATCAAGCGATATTACGAACGCTTTCCCGCAGATATGTAGGGGAATGTGTACTTAGAACGGCGACTGTGTAATCACACGCAGAGGTAGCTTGTTAGAATGAATATAGAAGCAACACAAGGGAGGGAAGCGTGTGGCTGCCAGACAGCGACAAAATAAGACGTCCCATGCGCTGATGCGCCAGGTGCAGCAATACCTGGACTCCATCAGCCGCACCGTGGAGGTCACCGAGCAGGTGCCTACGGGGGAGGTGGACGAGAAGGGGCGGCCCCTGTATGAGCGCAAGCCCATTTACAATGACCGGGGGGAGATCATTCGTACTCGGGAGTACCTGATCCCACCTACCATCACGGGTATCTGCCTCCATTTGGGCATTACCCCGGGAACATGGAAACGGTGGTGCGACCACCAGGCCCATCCGGAACTGGAAGAGGCCACCGAGTGGGTCACCGGGATCTTGCAGGCCTGGAGCGAGGAGCAGCTGCTCACCCGCAAGGATGTGCGGGGGGTGGTGTTCCACCTGCAAAACAATCATGGCTATGCCCAAAAGGTGGAGGTGGAGGCGGGGCCTCAGACCCGGACGGCCCAGGCCCTCACCACCCAGGAGAAGCTGGCCCTGCTTCAGGAACTGTGGGAAGGAGGGGGGCAGGTGAAGCTGCCGGATGGCAATGGGTGAGAGCAAGCTGGATCGGACGCTGGAGGCCGCCCAGTGGTATCAAAACCTGAAAGAGACCAACAACGACACCTTTCTCCCCCTGTTTTTTGACCAGCACCGGTTTCTGGTGCTGAAAGGGGGCGGCGGCAGCGGCAAGAGCATCTTTGCCGGGCGCAAGGTGCTGGAGCGGGTGACCAGCGAGCCGGGTCACCGGTGGCTGGTGTGCCGCAAGGTGGCCCGCACGTTGCGGGAGAGCTGCTGGGCGCAGCTGGTGGGACAGATTTCGGATTTCTACCCCGATGCGGGAGCGAAAACCAACAAGTCCGCCATGACCATCACCTTCCAAAACGGAAGTGTCATCCTCTTTGCAGGGCTGGACGATGTGGAGAAGCTAAAATCCATCTTCAACATCACTGGCATCTGGATCGAGGAGGCCTCGGAGCTGGAGGAGGGGGACTTCAACCAGCTGGACATCCGTCTGCGCACCGATTTCAACCAGTATCTCCAGATGATTTTGACCTTCAACCCCATCAGCGCCACCCACTGGCTGAAAAAGCGGTTTTTTGACCGCCGGGACCCCCGGGCCACGGTGCACGAGAGCACCTACAAGGACAACCGCTTTCTCACCCCCGAGGCGGTGGCCACGCTGGAGAGTTTCCGGGAGACGGACGAGTATTACTACATGGTCTATTGCCTGGGCCAGTGGGGCGTGACAGGCAAGACGGTGTTCAACGGTAAGGCGGTGGCCCAGCGGCTGAGCCAGCTGCCCCCGCCGGTGCGCCAGGGGCTTTTTGAGTATCAAATGTCCACCGACGGCATCCATGTGGAGGACTACCACTGGGTGGAAGAGGAAGGTGGGCCGGTGCGCATCTACGCTCCACCAGAAGAAGGCCGACCCTATGTCATCGGCGGGGACACCGCCGGGGACGGCTCAGACTGGTTTGTGGCCCAGGTGCTGGACAACCTCACAGGCGAGCAGGTGTGTACCCTGCGCCACCAGTACGACGAGGACACCTACACCCGCCAGCTCTATTGCCTGGGGCTGTACTACAACAAGGCTCTGTTGGCCCCCGAGTGCAACTTTTCCACCTATCCGGTGAAGCTGCTGGGGCTGATGGGCTATCCCAAAATCTACGTCCGGGAGGTGGAGGATACCTTTGACGGGCAGATCCACCACGCCTACGGCTTCCGCACCGACCGGCTCACCCGTCCGGTGATTTTGGGGGAGCTGGTGCGGGTAATGCGGGACCACCTGGATCACGTCCACGACAAGGCCACCCTGGAGGAGATGCTCACCTTCGTGCGCAACTCCGCCATGCGAGCCGAGGCAGAGCCGGGAGCCCACGACGACTGCATCATGGCCCTGGCCATCGCCCACTATGTGCGACCCCAGCAGTCCATGCGCCTGCATAGACCCCAAAACCAGGGGGATGCCCGGTGGAGCCCAGACATGTGGGAGGATTGGAACCGGGCCAACGGGGAGGAGCGGGAGCTGCTGCTGCGCCTGTGGGGCAGACCCGGGGAGAACAAAGGAGGATGAAGATGAAGGGCAAACACCAGAAGAAAGCGGAGGAGAAGCTGAAGCTGTGGCATCAGCGGCTGGCCCAGAGCAACGCCGCCTACTCCGCCGAGTACACCCGCATGGACCGGCGGGAACGAATTTACAACGGCGACGACCAGCTGCGCCCCCTGGTGCCGGGAGACACCAGAAGGGACGGCAGTCCCCGGAAAACCAGCCACGTGCGAAACATTGTCTTTGAAAACATTGAGACCCAGGTGTCCAGCGCCATCCCCCAGCCCAAGGTGACTCCCCGGCGGCGGGAGGATGAGGGGCTGGCCCAGCGGCTGGAGCACTTTTTGCGCAACGAGCTGGAGCGGCTCCCCTTTGCCCAGCTCAACGACTTGGCCGAGCGCACGGTGCCCATTCAGGGAGGCGTGGCCTTCCTGGTGGAGTGGGACAACCGAACCCGCACCCATGACACCGTGGGCACCGAGGTGGTGCGCATGCTCCACCCCAAACAACTGGCCCCCCAGCCGGGGGTGTTCACCTCCATCCAGGACATGGATTGGATCATTGTGAAGATCCCCACCACCCAGGACGCCATTTATCGGGAGTACGGCATCTGGGTGGAGGAGGACGGGGAATCCGAGCCCGCTGTGCGGGGGGTGGACGGGGTGAACCCCGCCGAGGACGCCCTCACCCGCTATGTGGGTTATGAGAAGAACGCCCAGGGGGGCGTCAACCGGTACTGCTGGGTCAACGACACCCCCTTGGAGGATTTGGAGGACTATCAGGCCCGCCGCCAGCCCGTGTGTAAGCAGTGCGGGCGGGTGCAACCCCTGCCCGGGCAGCTGATCCAGCAACCGACAGCACCTACCCAGCCCAACTGGGAGGAGCAGATGCGGGGGGAGATGGCCGGCCAGCAGCTGGCCCAGGCCTTGGCACAAGAGGCCATGGCCGGAGGGGGCGGACTGGGCAGCATCCCGGTGGAGCCCGACCCCATGCAGGCCCCCCGGGAATATCAGGGGGGCCCTTGTCCCTGGTGCGGCTGTGAGGAGTTTGAGGACCAGGTGCAGGAGTATGAGCAGGTGCTTCTGCCGGTGGTGACGGGAAAGGGCATGGAGATTCCGGGGGCCACCCCCGACTTGGACGGGGAGGGTAACCCGGTGCTGCGCCCCACCCTCATCCCCTTCTACCAGCCGGGGGTGTTCCCCGTGGTGCTCCAGCGCAGCGTGTCCGTGTATGGCCAGCTGCTGGGCAACTCGGATGTGGACATGATCGCCGACCAGCAAAACACCATCAACCGCATGGAACAGAAGATCATTGACCGGCTGGTGAAAGCGGGTACCCGCATCACCCTGCCCGACAACGCCTCCCTGCGGGTGGACAGCCAGGACGGCGAGCGGTGGTACATTGGCTCGGCGGCGGACAAGGCCATGATCGGGGTGTACGACTTCAAGGGAGATCTGGAGTATGAACTGCTCTACCTCTCCAACGTCTACGAGGAGGCCCGTCAGATTTTGGGCATCACCGACTCCTACCAGGGCCGTTCCGACTCCACCGCCACCAGCGGCAAGGCCAAGGAGTTTTCCGCCGCCCAAGCCGCCGGACGGCTGGAGAGCAAGCGGGTGATGAAGCACGCCGCCTATGCGGATCTGTTCCGCATGATGTTCCAGTTCTGGCTGGCCTACGGAGACGAGCCTCGACCCATCACCTACCGGGACACCCAGGGACACATGCAGTATGAGCTGTTCAACCGCTACGACTTTTTGGAGCGGGACGAAGATGGACAGTACTACTGGAACGACCAGTTCCTGTTCTCGGTGGATACCACCGACACCCTGGCCACCAACCGGGAGGCCATGTGGCAGGAGACCCGGCAAAACCTCCAGACCGGGGCCTTTGGAGACCCGGCGGCCACCGAGACCCTCATTCTCTTCTGGACCAAGATGGAGCAGTTGCACTATCCCGGAGCGGGAGAGACCAAGCAAGCGCTGGAACAGCGCTTGCAGCGGGAGAGCCAACAACAAGCACTGACGCAGGGCAATCGCGAGAAAATGCCAATCCAGATGGGAGAGGAGGGAATGAGATGAAGAAACAGAATGGGTACATTGGCCGCATTCAGAACACCGGCACCCAGGTGGTGAAGGCACCTTGCCAGACCACCGCCACCAAGACCGGCACCGTCCACACCGGCGGTGACCTGAGACAGGGCAAGAAGTAAGCCCAAACATTACAATACGCAGGGAAAGCGGGAACATCCAATCGCCCCCAAAAGGGGCAGGAAGGAACGGAAGATATGGAACTCAACCAAGAACAGGTATACGAGGCCCTGGGGGTGGAGCAGCCCCAGCAGGAGCAGACCCAGCCCGTCCAAGACCAGGAGCAGCCCACCCAACCGGGGGAGATGAGCCTGGAGCAGCGCCGGGAAAACGCCGCCCGGAGGCGGAGAGAGGAGACCCGAGCCGCCATTGAGCAGGCGGTGGAGCAGGAGCGCACCCACGCCCAGCAGGATGTGGAGCAGGTGCTGCGGGATGCGGGACTGAAAAATCCCACCGACGGCACCCCCATCACCAACATGGAGCAGTACCGGGCGTGGAAGCAGGACCAGTCGGAGACTCCCACCCACCAAAGCCAGCCCAATCGGGCCATGGAGGCCCAGGTGGAGGCGGAACTGGCCCAGATTCGCCAGCTCAACCCCAACATCCGCAGCGTGGGCGATTTGCTCACCATGCCCCGAGCCCGGGAATTTTACCAGCTGGTGAAGCGGGGCAACACCTTTGTGGACGCCTACAAGCTGGCTCACTACGACCAGCTCACCCAGCAGGCCGCTGCTGCTGCTCGGCAGCAGGCCCAGAATTTGGCCCGCAGCAAGGGCCACCTGGTGGCCGCCACCCAGCGAGGCAAGGGCGGGGCTTCGGTGCCTGCCGAGGAAATGAACCTGTTCCGGGCCTTCAACCCTCAGGCCAGTGAAGCGGCCATTCAAGCCTATTACAACAAGTATCAAGGAGGAAATTAACTGTGTTTGTACCTGTGAAACGTGACTCTGGCGCCATGCTGCCCTGGGAGTACCTGGGCGCTGCCGCCGGTACTTACCACGCCGGTCAGATGCTCACCGTCAGCGAGGGAAAACTGGCGGCCCTGAGCCTGGCCAGCACCGACACACCCCCCTACCTGTGTATGGCGGATGTCACTGCCGCCGACGGCCAGGTGATCCCCGTGACCCGAGTGGAGGGAGACTGCATCTATGAGACCCAGCTGAAAGCGGAGTACGCCGCAGCCAAGGTGGGCGGAAAGATGCAGGTGGAGGCTGACGGCCTCACTGCCAGTGAAGGGGAAGGCACCTTTGAACTGGTGGAGATCCTGGGCACCAAGGAAGGCGACACCGTCCGGGGCAGATTTGTGTAAAGGAGGACAAGAAACCCTATGAAAATCATTTTTTCCCAAGGCTCTGGCCTGAACGACAGCATTTATGGCAAGTGCCAGGCCCCCATCCGCATGTTCCTGGAGCAGCGGGGGGAGCAGTTTGAAAAGCAGTCCGTGTTGAAGGACCTCTTCCTCATGGGCAAGAGCGAGAACTACGGTGATCTCATGACCACCATGACTGCCATGAGCGGCTTTGAGCCCGTGGGTGAGAACGGCGCTTACCCCCTGGACGGCATGCAGGAGGGCTACCAGAAGCTGCTGGTGTACGACACCTGGAAAGACTCCTTCTCCATCTCTGCGGAGATGATGGAGGACTCCAAGGTCATGGACATGAAAAAGCAGCCCGCTGCCTTCATCACCAGCTACAACCGCACCCGGGAGCTGTTTGGTGCCGCTCTGTACGGCGGCGCCATCTCCGGCAAGGAGAAGGTGACCTACAAGGGCCGGGAGTTTGACATCAAGAGTGCCGACGGCGTGACCATGTTCCACACCGCCCATCCCCCCAAGGTCTCCGGTGAGACCCAGGCCAACAAGTTCAGCGACGATTTCTCCGCCGATGCCCTGGGCAAGATGGAGACCGCCATGCACCTGTTCCGAGGTGACAACGACGAGATTCTGGACGTGGCCCCCGACACCATCCTTATTCCCGAGGTAGGCGGGCTGAAAAAGGAGGTCTTTGCCGCCATCGGCGCGGACAAGGAGCCCACCACCGCCAACAACGCCTTCAACTACCAGTACGGCCGCTGGAACGTCATTGTGTGGAGCTACCTCAACCAGTTTGTGGATCTCAGCTCCGGCAAGGCACCCTGGATTTTGCTGGACAGCAAGTACAACCAGACCTACGGCGGCGCGGTGTGGAACGACCGCATCCAGCTGGCGGTGCGCTCCACCGTGGACGAGAACACCGATGCCAACGTCTGGCGCGGCCGCAGCCGCTTCAACGCCACCTTCAACGACTGGCGCTTTGCCGCCGTGGGCGGCGTGGCGGACGGCACCGAACTGCCCGCCTGAGATTCTCGAAAATGCAAGCATTTTCTCGAGAGATTGCAGCCCACTGCATGCATAATTGGGTCAAAGGGCGACTCAATTCCACACTGGCGGGCTGAGAAGTGTATTTTCCCATGCACATGTCCTGGGAAAATACGGGATTTCAATTTATTTTCTCGCTAGGAGCGAGAAAACTCTGCCGAGGGCTTTTGTATGTGCATGATGGGATGAATTCCTAGCGTGGATGTGGCCTTTTGGCAGTAAGCCCCGCCCCGGCGGTCCGCTGGGGCGGGGCTCAGAGAGGAGGATGAAATGTGTCGGACACCAGCCGATACCCCCAGGCCATGGACATCCTGACCCAGGCGGACCTACTGGCCCCCAATCAGTACAGCCAGGAGCAGAAGCTGGGCTGGCTGGGGGAACTGGAGGGGCGTATCCATCTGGACGTGCACCTGGACACCCCGGAACAGCTCCAGCAGGTGTGGGCCAGATGGCCAGGGACCTTGGCTGTGGGGTGGCCCCACAGTGACGTGTACCTGCACTGGCTGCTGGCCAAGATCCACCAGGCGGACGGGGAACTAGAGCTGTACCAAAACCGCATGGAGAGCTTTAACACCAGCTACCAGAATTACGTCAACTGGTACATCCGCACCTACGACCCGGCCCACAACGTGGGCACAGAGGAGGGGGACGGGGCATGAGACAGCGGTTGAATCAGTGGCTGGATCGGATGCTGGGGGAGCGTCTGATGCGGATGATACACAGGAGAGGGATGGAATGAACGGGGAGGAATTGCTCACCGCGGTGCTGTTGGCCCTGGCAGGGGGCAGCGGCATCACCGGATTGGCCATGAACTACCTGCGGCGGTACCTGGATCGGCGGCTGAAGCAGGGGGAAGAGGAGGAGCAGCTGCGGCAGGAGCACCGGCAGCGACGGCAGGAGGTGGAGGATCAGCTGCACCATGCTTACGGTCGGTGCATATTCTGGCTTAATCACGCTGTCACCAAATCTCCCCCCAACGGGGAACTGGCCCAAGCCATGGAGGAACTGACCCAGGCAGAAGAGGCCAAAAAGAAGCTGGATCGGGAGATCCTGGCCGCTTATGAGAAGGAGTGAGAGTGTGAGAGAGGTTTTGAGAAAATTATCCAGCCGGAAGCTGTGGACCGCCTTGGCCGGCATTGCTGCCGGTCTGGCCCTGGCCTTTGGGCTGGATCAGGAAGCAGTCGCCAGCACAGCAGGGGCTGTGGTGTCGGTGATCTCGGTGGTGACGTACATCGTCACCGAGGGGCGCATTGACGCCGCGGCAGTGAAAACCGCCATTGAAGATGTGCAGGAGGCTGTGGAGGAGGTAACCAGTATTGAACCTGATTAAATGTTTTTTGACCGCCAACGACTGCTACAAAGCGGGACGAACCATCACCCCCAAGGGAGTGATGGTCCACTCCACCGGGGCCAACAACCCCTTGGTGGCCCGCTATGTGCAGCCTTTGGACACCCAGGCAGATGCGGCCAGTCTGTACGCGGTTCTGGGCGGCAACCGGAACCAAAATGACTGGAACAACGGTGGACTGAACGTGTGTGTCCATGCGTTTATTGGAAAATTGGCCGACGGCAGTGTGGGAACAGCCCAGACCCTGCCTTGGAGCCACCGGGGCTGGCACGCCGGCACCGGCACCTCGGGGGGCAGCGCCAACAACACCCACATCAGCTTTGAAATCTGTGAGGACGCCCTCACGGATGCGGGTTATTTCCAGAAGGTGTACCAGGAGGCGGTGGAGCTCACCGCCATGCTGTGCAAGACCTATAACCTGGATCCCAAGGCAGACGGCGTGGTCATCTGCCACTCCGAGGGCTACCAGCGGGGCATTGCCAGTAATCACGCCGATGTGATGCACTGGTTCCCCAAGTTTGGCAAGTCCATGGACACCTTCCGCACCGATGTGGCCAAGGCCATGGGCTCCGCTA
>NZ_NFHE01000024.1 GCF_002161235.1 Pseudoflavonifractor sp. An85 | reverse complement strand
CCACCAAGCCCCCCGCCAGATAGGGCAGGGCCTGGGCCACGTCCACCCCGCCGTGCAGCGCATAGCTGACCAGCGCGGCCACGGACAGGCAGCACACCACCGCCACCGAGGTGGCAAAGGCCCGCCGCTGCTCCAGCCCCACCCAGCCGGTGAACAGCGGCACCAGAAACAGCCCACCGCCCGCTCCAAACAGGCCGTTGGCCAGACCCGCCAACGCGCCGGTGACCATGTATTTGCTTGCCTCTTTCATGCCATCACCCCGGGTTAGTGTGCGCACCTCCGAAACAATCTATACCCATGGGAGAGCACCGCGATTCACAAAAAACAGCGATGCAGCTTTCACTGCATCGCTGTTTTTATGTATCCTCACTCTACCCCAACTTCCTGGGCCCGCTCCTTGCCCACGGCCCCCAGCAGGTTGCGCCGGGTGACAATGCCGCACAGGGCGTTGCGGTCATCCACCACAGGGACAAAGTTCTGTTCCATGGCCAGGGCCATCACCTCTTGGAAGGTGGCCCGGATGCTCACCGCCGGACAAAAATCCCGGCGCATGATCTGGCCAATGCGGCACTGTTCCAGCTTCTTTTTCTCCGTGGAGCCCACCTCCAACACATGGCGCAGGAAATCTCCCTCGGTAACACAGCCCACATATCCCCCCTGCTCGTCCAGGACCGGAATGGCGGTATAGCTGTTGCGGCACATGGTTTCCAACCCCTGGCGCACCGTGTTGTCCTCGTGGAGCACCACCGTGCAGGCCTTGGGTATCATAATCTTTGCGATGTTCATGGAGCTTCGTCCTCAACTGCGTGTAGTAGTAGTTTATCCCCCTCTCCAAGGGCAGACCATTTGTCGATCTGTGTTCATCATATCATAATTCCCCCTCGGTTGAAAAGCCTTTGCCCCCTTGGGAAAATTTTTCCCAAGGGGGACTTGACAAAACAGTTAGCCAGTGCTATCTTATCAGTTAGCAACAAACAACTATCACATGAAATGGGAGGAACGCCCCTTGAATTTGACCCATGCCCAACTGGGGCAGGAATACACCATCACCGGCATTGTCACCGATGACGACGAGCTGGACAGCTTTTTGTTCACCTTGGGCTGCTACTCCGGGCAGTCCGTCACCGTGGTGTCCCAGCTGCGGGACAACTATGTCATCTCCGTCAAGGACGGCCGGTACAGCATCAACCGGGATCTGGCGGAAGCCATCTCCATCTAAGGGGATTTCCCCAGATTCCCGGCATCTTTTTGTCCATAGGTTAGCTTTAACTAACTTATTGAGAGATTGAGGAGGTATCACCATGCGCATTGCACTCACAGGCAATCCCAACAGCGGAAAAACCACCATGTACAACGCCCTCACCGGCCGCTCCGAGCGAGTGGGCAACTGGGCGGGCGTGACGGTGGACAAGAAAGAAAGCCCCATCAAAAAGCAGTTTAACCCCCGTGGGTTGGAACTGGTGGCGGTGGACCTGCCCGGGGCCTACTCCATGTCTCCCTTCACATCCGAGGAGAGCATCACCAGCAGCTATGTCCGCCAGGAGCATCCCGATGTCATCGTCAACATCGTGGACGCCACCAATTTGAGCCGCTCCCTGTTTTTTACCACCCAGCTGCTGGAGCTGGGCATTCCCGTGGTAGTGGCTCTGAATAAGCAGGACCTCAACGAGAAAAAGGGCACCAAAATTGACGTTTCTGCCCTGTCCAAGGCCCTGGGCTGTCCAGTGGTGGAGACGGTGTCCACCTCCCAGAAGGGTCTTTCTCAGGTGGTGGAGGCCGCTGCCGCCCAGCTGGGCCAGGTGCAGCTGGCCCCCTATACCCAGGGGGATGTGGACCTGACCGACAAGCAGGCGGTGGAGCAGGCCGACCGCCAGCGCTTCGCCTTTGTGGACCGCCTGGTAAGTAAGGTGGAAAGCCGCAAGGTGCTCACCCGTCAGAGCAACGTCCAGGACAAGATTGACCGGATATTGGCCAACCGCTGGCTGGGCATCCCCATCTTCGCCGTGGTGATGTTCCTGGTCTTTGACATCTCCCAGTCCCGCCTGGGCCCCTTCATTGCCGACTGGCTGGTGGGTTGGATCGACGTCTTCAAGGAGTGGGTGGGCCAGCAGGTGGCCTCCGCCAACCCCTTCCTCCAGGCTCTGCTGGTGGAGGGCATCATCGGCGGTGTCAGCGCCGTGGTGGGCTTCTTGCCCCTGGTGATGGTGATGTACTTCCTCATCGCTCTGCTGGAGGACTGTGGCTATATGGCCCGGGTCAGTGTGGTCATGGACCCCTTCTTTAAAAAAGTGGGCCTGTCGGGCAAGTCCATCATTCCCATGATCATCGGCACCGGCTGCGCCATCCCCGGCGTCATGGCCTGCCGCACCATCCGCAATGAGCGGGAGCGACGCACCACCGCCATGCTCACCCCCTTTATGCCCTGCGGCGCCAAGCTGCCCGTCATCGCCCTGTTTGCCAGCGTCTTTTTCTCTGACGCCTCCTGGGTGGGCACCCTGATGTACTTTGTGGGCATTGTGCTCATCATCCTGGGCGCCCTGCTGGTGCAGAAGATCACCGGCCACAAGTACCGCAAGTCCTTCTTCATCATGGAGCTGCCTGAGTACAAGGTGCCCAGCCTGAAGCGGGCGGTGCTGTCCATGCTGGGCCGGGCCAAGGCCTTCATCATCAAGGCCGCCACCATCATTCTGGTGTGCAGCGCTGCGGTGCAGGTGATGCAGAGCTTCAACTGGTCCCTCCAGCTGGTGGAGGAGGGCATGGAGTCCACCTCCATTCTGGCCACCATCGCTCATCCCTTTGCCATTCTCATGATTCCTCTGGGCTTCGGCGTGTGGCAGCTGGCTGCTGCCGCCGTCACCGGCTTCATCGCCAAAGAGAATGTGGTAAGCACCTTGGCGGTGGTATACGGCCTGACCAACTTCATCGACGTGGAGGAGAAGGTGCTGGTGGGCGGGGCCAACGAAGTGGCCACTGCCATGGGCCTCACCGCTGTGGCCGCCCTGGCCTACCTGATGTTCAACCTGTACACGCCCCCCTGTTTTGCCGCCATTGGCGCTATGAACTCGGAGATGCAGAACAAAAAGTGGCTGTTTGGCGGCATTGCCCTGCAAATTGGCACCGCCTACACCCTCTCCTTCCTGGTCTACCAGATTGGCACCCTCATCACCACCGGCAGCGTGGGCGTGGGCTTCGTCCCCGGCCTCATCGCCGTGGTGTGCATTGTGGGCATCGTGGTCGCCCTCATCCTGCGCACCAAGCGTCAGCTGGCTCAGGAGTACACCCTCAGCAACCAAAAAGGCAAGGTGACGGCGTAATGGATTACATTGTTCTGGCTGTCATCGTGGTCATTTTGGCCGTCGCCATGGGGTACATCATCCGGAAAAAGCGGTCCGGTGCCCACTGCATCGGCTGCCCGGACGGCAAAAGCTGCCCCCACAGCAAACACGGCGGTTGCAGCTGCCATAAGTGACATCCCTGAGAGACGATGCACTATGTGCATCGTCTCTCAGACTGTCCAAAAACCTTATGTCCATGCAAGAAAAATACATCGTCTTGCACCATAAAAAGCCCTCGGCAGAGTTTTCCCGCCCGGTGGCGGGAAAATAAATCAAAATCTGTTTTTTCCGGGGACATGCGCATCGGAAAAAACACTTCTCAGCCCGCCAGTGTGGAATTGGGTCGCCCTTTGACCCAAGGCTGCATGCAGCGGGCTGCAACAGATCGAGAAAATGCTGGCATTTTCGAGAAGCGTGTCGAACTTTTTTCGACACGCTCAGAGACGATGCACCATGTGCATCGTCTCTTTCTCTTCTCCCCCTTTACAAATGCCCTTCCATGGACTATAATACCCTCCGGGAATGAAGTTCTCCCACGGGAAACCGAAACCGCTGTGTTCAGCTGATGACTTCTGTGATTTATTTCGGTCACAGGGGGCATTGGCTTTTTTTGTGGCCGGAAAACAAGGAGGAACCCAAGTATGTTAACATCCCTGGCACTTATTTTCCTGGTGGGTCTGGCCATGGCCGCCATCGTGCAGCAACTGAAGCTGCCCCGCATCATCGGCATGCTCATCACCGGCATTGTGGTGGGCCCCTATGTGCTGAACTGGCTGGACCCGTTCATTTTGTCCATCTCCGCTGACCTGCGACAAATGGCTCTCATCATCATCCTGCTGAAAGCAGGCCTGTCTCTCAACCTGTCCGACCTGAAAAAGGTGGGCCGTCCGGCGGTGATGATGTCCTTTGTCCCTGCCAGCTTTGAGATTTTGGGCTATGTGCTGGTGGCCCCCCACCTGCTGGGTATCAATATCATGGAAGCCGCCGTCATGGGCGCCGTGCTGGGTGCGGTGTCCCCGGCGGTGGTGGTACCCCGGATGGTGCAGCTGATGGAGACGGGGTACGGCACCAAAAAGGGCATCCCCCAGATGATTCTGGCCGGGGCCTCCTGCGACGACATCTTTGTCATCGTCCTCTTTACCACCTTCACCGGTATGGCCCAGGGCGGCAATCCCCAGCTCATGGACTTTGTGAACATTCCCGTGTCCATCGTCCTGGGCGTGGCCTTGGGCGCTGTGGTGGGCTGGCTTTTAAGCTGCTTTTTCGAGACCGCCTACGCCCACCAGCACTGTGTGCGCAACAGCACCAAGGTCATCATCGTCCTGGGTGTGTCCTTTACCCTCATGGCGGTGGAGACCTGGCTGGAGGGCATTGTGTCTGTGTCCGGTCTGCTGGCTGTGGTGAGCATGGCCTGCGTGCTGAAAATCAAAAGCCCCGCCTTTGTCTCCCAGCGCCTGTCTGAGAAGTTCGGCAAGCTGTGGATTGCCGCCGAGGTCATTCTCTTTGTGCTGGTGGGCGCTGCGGTGGACATCCGCTACACCCTGGGCGCCGGTGGAGCCGCCGTGCTCATGATTTTGTGCGCCCTGGTCTTCCGGGCCTTCGGTGTGTGCCTGTGCGTGGCAGGCACCAAACTTACCCGCAAAGAGCAACTGTTCTGCGTCATCGCCTACCTGCCCAAGGCCACGGTGCAGGCCGCCATTGGCTCGGTGCCTCTGGCCATGGGCCTGTCCTGCGGCCCCATTGTGCTGTCGGTGGCGGTGCTGGGCATTCTCATCACCGCGCCTCTGGGGGCCATCGGTATGGACTTGACCTACCGGAAGCTGTTGAGTCGGGATGAGGTCGTGTGATACCATAGAGGAAATACAGTAAAAATGAGGTGCTCCCATGAAACCCATTGCCCACATTCATACGGATTTCACCAGCAAGTTTGGCGTGCCCCGTCAGGCGGGACTGGTGAAGGATTTGCAGGCCGCCATCCTCTTTGAGCCTGAGTATCGAAACCCGGAAGCCCTGCGGGGTCTGGACGGATTTTCCCACCTGTGGCTCATCTGGGAGTTCTCCCAGTGCGTGGGCAAGCCCTGGTCACCCACAGTGCGCCCGCCCCGGCTGGGAGGCAACACCCGCATGGGGGTCTTTGCCACCCGCTCCCCCTTCCGCCCCAATCCCATCGGCCTGTCCTGTGTGGAGCTGGTGCGGGTGGAGGAGCACACCCCCCAGGGCCCGGTAATCCATGTGGCGGGGGCGGACCTCATGGACGGCACCCCCATCTATGACATCAAGCCCTATATCCCCTACGCCGACTGCCGCCCCCAGGCGGTGGGCGGTTTTGCCCAGGCGGCCCCGGAACCGGTGCTGGAGGTGGACATTCCCTCCCACCTGCTCTGTCTGGTACCGGAGGAGAAGCTGGCCGCCCTCACCGGCGTTCTGGCCCAAGACCCCCGTCCACCCTACCAGCGGGACAGCCAGCGGGTGTACGGCTTCGGCTTTGGCGGGCTGGAGGTGCACTTCCAGGTGGTGGACGGCGTGGTGCGTGTGGTAGACATTCAGGAGTGAGGAGACGGCTATGGACATGATACACATCACCTCTCGCCTGCACTTCCAGGACTTTCTCCACTATCCGGACATCCGGGTGAAGGCGGGGAACTTTGCCTTTCTCACCGGCCGCAGCGGGGCGGGTAAGAGCACCTATTTGCGCCTGCTCAACGGTTCCATTCCCGCCGATCCGGGGTGTATTTTTTACCGGGGCATCCCCCTGGAGGAGTATCAGATTCTCCCCTACCGCAAGCAGGTGTTGCTGGTGCCCCAGGGGGTGTATCTGGCCCCCGGCACCATTTTGGAGAACTTTCACTTTTACTATGACGCCCGGCGGCAGCCCCGGCTGGAGGCGGCGCGGGCAGAGGACTTTTTGCGCCTGTGCTGTCTGGACTTCCCCGTGGACACCCCCTGCGACTCCCTGTCCGGGGGCGAGCGTCAGCGGGTGTTTTTGGCCATCTTTCTCTCCCTGGCCACCGACGTGGTATTGCTGGATGAACCCACAGCCGCCCTGGACGAGGCCACGGCCCAGCAGGTACTGAGCAACCTCAAAGACTATTGCAGCGCACAGGGGCTCACCGCCCTGTGCGTCTGCCACAGCCCCAAGCTGGTGGAGCTGTTTGCCGACCAGGTGATTGTGGTGGGAGAAGAGCTATGAACGGAATCATTCAACTGCAAATCGGGCAGTTTTTACTCATTTATATTCTACTACTGGTGGTGCTGGGGGTGATGCGGGTATGCCGCATCGACCAGACCCGTCTACTGGTGGTATCCAGCATGAAGATGACGGTGCAACTCATTCTAGCCGGCCTCATCCTCACCTATATCTTTGAACACCCCCATCCCCTCTTTGTGGTGGCCTACCTGGGCGCCATGACCGGGTTCTCCATCCACCGCGTTCTGGGAAAAAACAAGGATCTCAACCCCCGGTTTCGCCTGGTGGCGGGAGCGTCCATCGCCCTGGCTGGCCTGTGCGTGCTGGCCTACTTTGTGGCAGTGGTGGTGGGAGAAGGCCTGTTCAATCCCCAATATGTCATTCCCATTGGGGGCATGGTCATGGGCAACACCATGACCGGGGTGTCTCTGGGGATCAAAACCTTCCGGGAATCCCTCTCCGACCAGCGCAGTAAAATTGAGGCTCTGGTGTGCGCGGGAGCCTCGGCGGAGGACATTTTGCTGCCCTTTACCCGCCAAGCCCTGGAGACCGCCATGCTGCCCACCCTCAACTCCATGGTGGGCATGGGCATCGTCTCCCTGCCCGGAATGATGACCGGCCAGATTTTAGCGGGCACGCTGCCCATGACCTCCATTCTCTATCAGATTGCCATTATGATCGCCATCTGTACTGCCGTCACCTGCGCCTGCTTTGGCACGCTGTACTTTGGCAGCAAAACCCTGTACGACAAAAAGCGGCAGATCATTCAGCTATAACAGCTATGGATGCCCACAGGAGAAACCGGTGATTTTCTCCCATACCTCCACCCTTGACATTCCTCCCACCTACAGGTATGATGGAATTGTCTCATTGGCGACATGGGCCCACTGAGCATCCCGGCCCTGGACGAAGCCCTTTTCCATACAAGTTCCCCTATACATTTATGGATATCCGTGTGTATCACGGTAAAATACCATCCTAAGGAGGTTTTGTTATGCGATATGAAATTACCGGCGGCGCATTCCCTGTGGTCATCTGCCATCTGGAAGATCGGGAGCGGATGATTACCGAACGGGGCTCCATGGTATGGATGAGCCCCAACATGCAAATGGAGACCTCAGGCGGCGGTCTGGGCAAGATGTTCTCCCGGGCCTTCTCCGGTGAGAGCATCTTCCAAAACACCTACACCGCCCGGGGCCAGGGTATGATCGCCTTCGGCTCCAGCTTCCCCGGCAAAATTATCGCCTTGAACATCGGTCCTGGCCGAGAAATGGTTTTGCAAAAGAACGCCTTTTTGGCCTCCGAGTCCTCAGTGGATCTGTCCATTCACTTCAGCCGCAAGCTGGGCGCTGGCTTCTTTGGCGGCGAAGGCTTTATCATGCAGCGGCTGTCCGGCTCTGGCGTTGCCTTTGCGGAAATTGACGGCGAGCTGGTGGAGTACGATCTGGCCCCCGGCCAACAGATTGTGGTGGACACCGGCAACGTGGCCGGCTTTGAGCCCTCCGTCACCATGGACATCCAGCAGGTGCCCGGGCTGAAAAACATGTTCCTGGGCGGCGAGGGCGTGTTCAACACCCTGCTCACCGGCCCCGGTAAGGTGTGGCTGCAAACCATGCCCATTTCCAATGTGGCCATGGCCATTCGCCCCTTTATCCCCACCGGAAACGGCTAATTGTACATGCTTGTGTACTCCCGGCGGAGTTGTCCTCCGCCGGGAGACATTTTTTCTTTTTACCTCTTTACATTATCTCGTTACTGTGCTAAAATACCGTCACTGGCTCCTTCGGGCCAGCGTCTTGTGTGACAAGGAGGATATGCAACATGAAAAAGATGATTTCTCTGGCTTTGGCCCTGACTTTGGGGCTGAGTTTGACCGCTTGTGGCAGTAAAAACGCCGAAAACACCGAATCCGCCAGCGATTTGGCCTATGTCCAGGACAAGGGCACCCTGGTGGTGGGCATCACCGAGTTTGAGCCCATGGACTACCAGGATGCAGACGGCAACTGGGTGGGCTTTGACGCGGACATGGCCTCTCTCTTTGCCGAGAGCCTGGGGGTGGAGGTGCAGTTCCAGCTCATCGACTGGGACAGCAAGGTGATGGAGCTGGACGGCAAGACCATCGACGTGGTGTGGAACGGCATGACCCTCACCGAGGACGTGAAGGAGGCCATGGAGTGCTCCAATCCCTACTTCAACAACGCCCAGGTGGTGATTGTCAAGGCCGATCAGGCGGAGAAGTACCAGACCACTGACAGCCTGAAGGAGCTGAACTTCTCCGTGGAAAACGGCTCGGCGGGCATGGAGCAGGCCGACGCCTATTCCCTGTCCTACACCCCCGTTCTGGACCAGGCCACCGCCCTGCTGGAGGTGTCCTCGGGCACCGCGGATGCAGCCATCATCGACTACCTCATGGCTGTGGCCTCCACCGGAGAGGGCACCAGCTATGAAAACCTCACCTACACCGTATCCCTGGCCGACGAGCAGTATGGCGTGGGCTTCCGCAAGGGCTCCGATCTGGCCGCCAAGCTCAACGAGTTCTTTGCTGAGAAGTACGCCGACGGCACCATGAAGCAGGTGGCAGACAAGTACGGCATCGCTGAGAAACTGGTGGAACAATAAACGCAACATGGGAAGGCAGAGCGTTTGCTCTGCCTTCCCATTGAAAACCTCAGATTGGTATAAGGTGGTATTGGGATGTTTTTAACCGTCATCGGGGCTCTTAACGAGGGCTTTTTGCAGACTTTAAAACTGTTTTTCGTTACCCTGCTGGGGGCGCTTCCTCTGGGCCTTGTCATCTGTTGGGGCTCCATGACCCGCTTTTATCCCCTGCGCTGGCTGTGCCGGTTTGTGGTGTGGGTCATCCGGGGCACCCCTTTGATGCTCCAGCTGTACATCATCTTCTTTATCCCCGGCATTGTCATGGACCAAAGCCCTTGGCCCGCCGGTGAGTCCGGGCGGTTTTTGGCCTGCGCCGTGGCCTTCATCCTCAACTACGCCTGTTACTTCTCCGAAATCTACCGGGGCGGCATCCAGGGTGTGCCCCGGGGCCAGCAGGAGGCGGGACAAGTGCTGGGCATGACAAAGGTCCAGATTTTTGTCCACGTGACCCTGTTGCAGATGATCAAGCGCATTGTCCCCCCCATGTCCAACGAGATCATCACCCTGGTCAAGGACACTTCTCTGTCCCGCATCATCTCCCTGCAAGAGGTCATCTGGGCAGGACAGGCTTTTTTGAAGACCTCCCACGGCTACTCCGGCCTGTTGTGGCCCCTGTTCTTCACCGGCGTGTACTACCTGGTGTTCAACGGCCTGGTCACCCTCCTGCTGGGGCGGCTGGAAAAGAAGCTGGACTATTTCTCCTGAGAGGAGCGGCGAGATATGGCAATTTTAGAGGTAAACAACCTGGAAAAGCACTTTGGTGCCACCCGAGTGCTGGAGGATATCAGCTTTGACCTGGAGCAGGGCAAAGCCCTGGCCATCATCGGCTCCTCGGGCAGCGGCAAAACCACCTTGCTGCGCTGCTTAAACTTCCTGGAGACCCCCGACCAGGGCACCATTTCTGTGGGCGGCAATATCATTTTTGACGCCGCCAATCATCGCAGCCAGACAGATGCGGAAATCCGCAAAAAGCGGCTCCACTTCGGCATGGTGTTCCAGTCCTTCAACCTGTTCCCCCAGTATACCGCGTTGAAAAACGTGACCTTGGCCAAGGAACTGCTGGCCCGGGAGCGGCCCGACTTCAAGTCCAACAAAAAGGCCATTTTGGAGGAAATTCAGCAGGAGGGTCTGGAACTGCTCACCAAAATGGGGCTGGAACAGCGGGCCAGCCACTACCCCAACCAGCTCTCCGGCGGCCAGCAGCAGCGGGTGGCCATTGCCCGGGCTCTGGCTCTGAAACCTGACATTCTCTGCTTTGACGAGCCCACCTCCGCCCTGGACCCGGAGCTCACCGGCGAGGTGCTGCGGGTGATCCGAGGCCTGGTGGAGCAGAAAACCACCATGATTATCGTCACCCACGAAATGGCCTTTGCCCGGGACGTGGCCGACGAAGTGATGTTCATGGACAAGGGTGTCATTGTGGAGCGTGGCCCCGCCCGCAGTGTCATTGAGAATCCCCAAGAAGAGCGTACTCAGCAATTTTTGGCTGGCTATTAAGCAAAAAAGCTTCCCATCGCACAGCGATGGGAAGCTTTTTGTGTTATTTCAATTCGTCCAGGGTGGGCATGGCGGGAATGGCGCCGCTGCGGGAGCAAGTCACCGAAGCCGCCCGATTGGCCAGAGCCAGGATACCCTCCAACTCTGCCACCTCCAGGCCTTCCAGCGCCCCCTGGGTGCGGCAGCTGAGTTGGCTGAGTACGGCCCCAAAGAAGGTGTCCCCCGCCCCATTGGTATCTGCCACCTGGGTGGCCACGCCGGGGACAATACCGGTGTGCGCCCCGAAGCGGTAAAACACGCCCTGAGAGCCCAGGGTGATGAGCACCAGGGAGATGCCCTTGTCCGCCATCACCTGGCTGCACGTCTCAGGGTCGCTGGAGCCAGAGAGCAGCTCCATCTCCTCGTCGGAGATCTTCAGAATATCCACCTGATCCAGGGGACGGCGCATCCACTCCACCGCCTCCTCCTGGCTGTTCCACAGAGCAGCCCGGTAGTTGGGGTCGTAGCTGATGACCACGCCCTGCTCCTTGGCCCGCTCCACCCCATACAGGGTGGCGGTGCGGGCGGGGTCAGCGGTGAGGCTCACCGAGCCGAAGTGGAGAATCCCCGCCTGAGCCAGCAGCTCCTGGTCCACTTCCTCCGGGGTCAGAGCCACATCCGCCCCCCGCATGAACTGGAAGGAGCGCTCCCCCTGTCCATTCACCGACACCACCGCCAAAGTGGTGGCCCCGGGAGCCGTGCGCAGGCCCTGGGTATTCACCCCATTTTCCTCCAGCACCTGGGCCAGATAGGTGCCAAAGCCGTCCTGGCCCACCATGCCCACAAAGGCGGTGTCTGCCCCCAGCCGGGCAGCTGCCACCGCCACATTGGCAGGCGCGCCACCGGGATTGGCGGCATAGACCGGGATGTTTTGAGCGTTAAACCCGGTTTGGGTCAAATCAATGAGAATTTCGCCGATGGTAACAATGCGCATGGCAATCCCTCTTTCCGTTCGATGTGAAATCGTTTTCAGTTTTCATATTATATCACATTCCTCATTCTGATACAAGAGGACTTCTCTTTCTTTCCCACAAAAAAACCAGGAGAACGCGGCGTTCTCCTGGCTTTTTTGTATTCAGATTCCAGATAACCTCTGGTATTTCACAACTTTCTCAGGTCCGGGGACGGTCGGGGCTGACGTACTCCTTGGCCTGCTCCTCGCCCCGCAGAACCCGCAGGCCGCCCAGAGCCAGGGACTTCATCTCGTCCTCACCGGGGTAGACCACCACGGGAGCGATGAAGGAGACGTACTTCTCAATTTCAGAGGTGACGTACTTGGAATAGGCAATGCCGCCGGTGAGCAGGATGGCGTCCACCTTGCCGCACACGTTGGGGGCGATCTTGCCGATGTTCTTGGCGATGTTGAGGATCATGGCGTCGTACACCAGCTTGGCGTGCTCGTCGCCGCCCTCGATCATCTTCTCCACATCCCGGCTGTCGGTGGTGCCCAGGTGGGCCATCAACCCGCCCCGGCTCTTGACGGTCTTCATCATGTCCTTATAGGTGGCGCCCTCTTCAAAGCAAGCCTTGATGACGTCGAACATGGGCAGACCGCCGGCCCGCTCGGGGGAGAAGGGACCTTCCTCGTCGTTGATGAAGTCAATGATGCGGCCCTGGTGGTGCAGGTTGACGGAGATGCCGCCGCCCAGGTGGGCCACGATGACGGTGATGTCGTTGTAGCTCTTGTTCTGCTCCTGAGCATAGCGCATAGCGGCAGCCCGGGTGTTCAGGTTGTGGCCCATGCCCTTGCGGAACATGTTGGTCACGCCGGTGATCTTGTTGATGGGCAGCAGCTCCTCCACGGTAACACCATCGTAGATGTAGGCTGGAATGTGCAGCTGACCGGCCAGATCGTAGGCGATCATGGCACCCACGTTGGAGGCGTGCTCGTTGCGGGGCTTGTTCTTCAGCTGCCACACCATGTCCTCGTTGACGGCGTAGGCGCCGGCCTCAATGGCGGTGAGCAGGCCGCCCCGGGAGACAATGGCGGTGAGGGAATCCAGGGCAATGTCATGGCGCTTCAGGCAGTCGATGACCAGATCCCGGCGGAAGCCGTACTGGTCGGCCACGCAGTCAAAGGGGGCCAGTTCCTGGGCGGAATGGGTCAGGGACTCCACGAACAGGGGCTCTTCCCCTTCAAACACCGCCAGCTTGGTGGAGGTGGAGCCGGGATTCAAAATGAGCAGTCGTTCCATGGTCTTCTCTCTCCTCTCTCAGTGCTGGGCTCGCTTCTCCGCGGCCAGGGCGCTGATGACGATGGCCAGATACTTCTCCTCGGGAGTGGAGCCGCGGCTGGTCATGACGATGGGGCACTTGGCGCCCACGATAAAGCCGGCCATCTTGGCCCCGCAGGTGCAGGCCAGCATCTTGCCCATGATGTTGCCGGCGTGGATGTTGGGAGCCACCAGCACGTCGCAGTCTCCGGCGCAGGGGCTATGGAAGCCCTTGAAGTCGGCAATTTCCTTAACAGTGGCGCAGTCGTAGGAAATGGGGCCTTCCACCACGCAGCCGGGGATCTCGCCCTTGAGGTTCATCTGCTTGAGGGCGTCGGCCTCCACGGTCTCGGGCATCTTGGGGTTGACCTTCTCCACGCAGGCCAGCACGCCCACCTTGGGGTTGTCATAGCCCATGGAGCGCAGAGTGTCCACGGTGTTCATGATGATATCCTTCTTCTGCTCCAGAGTGGGGTAGGTGACCATGCCGCCGTCCACGGGCACCATCAGCTTGTGGTAGCCGGGCACCTGGAACATGGTGAAGTGGCTCATGGTGCGGCCCTGGCCAAGGCCGTGCTCCTTGTTCACCACGGCCTTGAGCAGCACAGCAGTGTCCAGCTTGCCCTTCATCAGGAAGTCAGCCTTGCCCTCCACCACCAGGGCCACCGCCTTGCGGGCGGACTCGGCCAGATCGGGTACGTCGTAGATGTCCTCTTCGGGCACAGTGGCGCCAAACTCCGCCAGTGCCTCATCAATGACGGTCTTATCGCCCACCAGAATGGGGGAGACAATGCCCTCCTCCCGGGCCCGCAGCACAGCCTCGATGGTGTGGGAATCGCCAGCGGCAGCCACCGCCATGCGGGCGGTGTGGGGCTTGCTCTTGGCTGCGGCAATCAGTTCATCAAACGTGGTGTATACCATAAAAAATGTCTCCTCTCCAAAATCCGTTTCGGTGCTCTTGCTCGAATTATATATCTTGCAAGATATATGTTATATTAAGCATAACACACTCCAAACAAAAGTCAAGCAAACTTTTCCCGGGATTTTTCACAAAACCACGGCATCCTTTTTTTCTCTCTCCCATCTGCCTCTTGCCTTTTTCCTCCCAATCTGTTATCCTATATATTGCAAGAAGTGATAAATTTGTCCCCATAGGGTCATCATAAAGGTTTTGGAGGGTTTGTTATGGCTTCCATCAAAAAGCGATCCCTGGTGGATCAGGTCTATGACCGGCTGCGCGGCGACATCATCGCTCTGCGCCTGCCTTTGGGCAGCCGGGTCAACGTCAACGAGTTACAGGATTCTCTGGGGGTGAGCTGCACTCCCATCCGAGAGGCGATCAACCGCCTGCAGCAAGAGGGACTGATTGCCTATGAAAACAACGTGGGAGCCCGGGTGCTCACCCTGGATGCCAAGGACGTGGAGGAAATCACCCAACTGGCCACCACCCTGCACTGTGCCGCCGCCCGTCTGGCCATGAAGCAGGCGGACCACCAGGCTCTGGCTCAGCAGTTTGGGGAGCGTATGGCGGAGTTTGAAACCGCCCAGACCCCCCAACAGCAGGTGACCGCGGTGCACCGACTGGTGGAGGTGTTCTATGTCCACTGCGGCAACCGCCGTCTGGACAAGAGCATGTTGGCCATTCAGGGCCAGCAGCTGTTGCTGCGCAACCTGTACGCCAACCACGGCATGGACCGGGAGGCCAATCTGGCCGACTTCCGCGCCATGCTGGCGGGTGTGGAGCAGAACCAGCCCGAGGACATCTGTGCCGCCCTGGAGGCCAACGCCCAGCGCTTGGCCCAGGCTGTGTGCGAAGATTTGGAATAAATACTTGAAAGGGGCTTTGATCCTGCCGATCAAAGCCCCTTCTTTTTGCGCTCTGCTCTTGACTTTTTCCCCTCTGGCCCATAAAATACATAGTTACGATACCTTTATTATTTGAAAAAGGAATGAGAGTTTTATGGCACAAGACAAAAGCAAACAGGTCAGCCAGATCACCGATATGGAGGCCGACTTTGCCCAGTGGTTCACCGACGTGTGCACCAAAGCGGAACTGATTGATTATTCTTCCATCAAAGGCATGTTCATCCTGCGCCCCTATGGCTACGCCATCTGGGAGAACTTCCAGAAGATTCTGGACGAGAAGTTCAAGGAGACCGGCCACGAGAATGTATATCTGCCCATGCTCATCCCCGAGTCCCTGCTCCAGAAGGAGAAGGACCACGTGGAGGGCTTCGCCCCCGAGTGCGCCTGGGTCACCTTCGGCGGCAGCGAGGAGCTGGAGGAGCGTTACTGCATCCGCCCCACTTCCGAGACCCTGTTCTGTGAGCACTACTCCCATGTCATCCACTCCCACCGGGACCTGCCCAAGCTGTACAACCAGTGGTGCTCCGTGCTGCGCTGGGAGAAGACCAGCCGTCCCTTCCTGCGCCACCGGGAATTTTTGTGGCAGGAGGGCCACACCATGCACGCCACTGCCGAGGAGGCCATTGAAGAGACCGAGCGCATGTTCAACATCTACGCCGACTTCTGCGAGAACTACCTGGCCATGCCCGTGGTGAAGGGCCGCAAGACCGACAAGGAGAAGTTCTCCGGCGCTGAGGCCACCTACACCGTGGAGTGCATGATGCACGACAAGAAGGCCCTCCAGGCCGGTACCTCCCACTACTTTGGCGATGGCTTCGCCCGTGCCTTCGGCGTGAGCTTTGCCGGTAAGGACAACCAGCTGCACACCCCCTTTGAGACCTCTTGGGGCGTGTCCACCCGTCTCATTGGCGGCGTCATCATGACCCACGGCGACAACAACGGCCTGGTGCTGCCCCCCCGCATCGCCCCCACCCAGGTCATCGTCATCCCCGTGGCCCAGCACAAGGACGGTGTCATTGAGGCCAACCAGGCCGTGTGCGACCGTCTGAAGGCCGCTGGCATCCGGGTGAAGATGGACGCCTCCGAGCAGTCCCCCGGCTGGAAGTTTGCCGAGTACGAGATGAAGGGCGTACCTCTGCGCCTGGAGCTGGGTCCCAAGGATATGGAGAAGAACCAGTGCGTGCTGGCCCGCCGTGACAGCGGCGAGAAGGTGTTTGTCTCCCTGGACAACATCGAGGAGACCGTGAAGAACCTGCTGGAGGACATCCAGAACAGCCTCTTTGCCCGCGCCAAGCGCAACCTGGACGAGAACACCTACCCCTGCTCCACTCTGGAGGAGATCAAGGAGAAGATGGCCACCCAGGGCGGCTTTGCCAAGACCATGTGGTGTGGCGACGAGGAGTGCGAGCTGAAGATGAAGGAAGTGGCTGGCGTGTCCTCCCGCTGCATCCCCCTGGAGCAGGAGCACCTGGGCGACGTGTGTCCCGTGTGCGGCAAGCCCGCCAAGCACATGGTGTACTGGGGTGTGGCTTACTAATCCCCCCTATTGATACGATTTCAGGCCCCGACACATGGTGTCGGGGCCTGTTTGCCCAGAAAGGAGCGAAATATTGTGAACATCGCCCCCTTTGTTTTGATGTATTTCGTGGCCATGATGGTGGCAGGCAGCATCAGCACATTCTTCACCCGCTACCTGTACCGGGCCGCCGGAGTCACCCCCGCCCAAGTACGTCAGGCATATTTCCCCGGGGCCCGGTGGGGGCTGTACCTGTGGCTGGCCCAGCAGGCGGCCTACTCCCGGCAGTTTTATACCATGCTCCGGCTGTCCCAGGGGGTGATGGTCCCCATCTCCGTTGCCCCAATCGGGGCCATTGTGCTGTGGATGCTCCACCTGGAGGGCTACATCTGGATGGTGGCTGTGGTGGCCGCAGGACTGACCTTGATTTTGGGTCTGGCGGCCTGGATGTATGGCCGCCGTGTGGTGGCGGACACCCGGGACTTTTTTTATGGCATTGGCCCCCATCCCTACATTGAGCAGGCCCAGCGGGAGGGGCGAAAGCCCAAAAAGTCCCGCTCTCCCATCCATGGCCCTCGGCTGGGCGGGGACACCCCCAATCTCCTGCTCCTGATTCTACCCCTGGTTTTGCCCATGATCCTCATGGTTTTACTGTGGCCGCTGATCGGCTAAGTGCAATCTCTCAAAAAAGGACCCCGGCCTTCCATCAGGAAGGCCGGGGTCTTTTTTGGGTGTTATCTCAGTTCATCGGGGGAAAAGGACGCGGAGGGGAGCACATCGCTCAACCCCACCAGCACGCTGTCCAGCCCGTTGTCCCCCCACTGGGGCGGCGGCGTTTCCAGACGGCGGGGCGGCAGGCCCTCTCGCAGAGGGATCACCGCCACCATATTCACGCCACGTCCCAGTTGGCTATCCGCCATGAGCAGACCGCCGTGGAGCTGGGCAATCTGCTGGGCCAGAGCTACCCCCAGCCCTCCATCTCCCTGGGGTGGCTGCTGGAACAGGGTAGAAAGCTGCTGGGCATCCAATCCGGGGCCCTGGTCGGAAACGGTGATGCGCACCGACTGAGTGCCCGGTTGCACCGACATCTTCACGGGACTGCCGGTTTTGGCCGCGTTGGACACCAATTCCAACACCAGCTGCTCCAACAGTGTCCCATCCACCACCCCAAACAGTCCGGGGGCAACGTCCCAGGAGAAGGAAACTCCCGCTCCCGCCAGAACACTCTCCAAGCGGCGACCCAGTTCCTCTCCCCAGTGGGAGATGTCCAGCGGACCCACGTTCAGCCGCACCTCATCCTCATCGGTGAGCCGCTGGGCCAGTTCCATCCGGCTTACCAGACGCAGCATCCGGCACACGCTTTGGTTGATGGTGCTCAGATACGCCTTTCCTCTCTCATCGGTGGCATACTGCTCCAACATCTGGCTGGCCGCAGTCATTTGGGCCAACTGCACCCGCAGCTGTACCATCTGTGCCCCCGTGGTGCTCTCCAACATCCATCGTTCCAATCTTCACGCCTCCCTTGCCCCTTATCCTATGCAACCATGCCAGGTTTCTATCTGGAAAAATAAGGGTATTGATTTTATGACCCATTATAACAGATTTCGACGGGGCCAACAAGCCACCTGGAAAAATTTTACTTTAAACACCAAATCCGTGACGGCGTTCCGTCACGGATTGGAATATTTATCATTCAGCGTCCAACTGGGCCGCCACCTGGGCCATGGGATTGGGGTTATACCCCTCCACGGTCCCCTCATCCATGGCATTTGCCAGGGCAGAATCCAAGGGCAACTTGGCCAGTACGGGCAGATTCAACTCAGCACCCAGCGCATCAATGGTGCTGGGACCAAAGATGGGGTGCTCGCCTCCGCAGTCAGGGCAGCGGAAGAAACTGTAGTTCTCCACCAGACCCAGCACGGGGATGTGCATCATCTCCGCCATGCGCACAGCCTTGGTGACAATCATACCCACCAGGGTCTGGGGAGCGGTGACCACCACCACGCCGTCCACGGGCAGGGACTGGAATACGGTCAGTGGCACGTCGCCGGTTCCGGGGGGCATGTCCACAAACAGGTAGTCCAGCTCGCCCCAGATGACGTCGGTCCAGAACTGTTCCACCGCACCGGCAATGACGGGGCCACGCCAGATGACGGGGTCGGTCTCGTTCTCGGTGAGCAGGTTCAGGCTCATCATCTTGATGCCGCCGGCGGTCTCCACCGGAAGAATGCCTTCATCGGTGCCGCCCGCCCGCTGGTGCACACCAAAGGCGCGGGGGATGGAGGGGCCGGTGATATCGGCGTCCAAAATGCCCACCTTCTTACCCCGGGCGGCCATGGCGGCAGCCAGGGAGCAGGTGACGGTGGACTTGCCCACGCCGCCCTTGCCGCTGACCACGGCAATCACCTTTTTGATGTGGGAATGGGCGTTGCAGGGTTTGTGAAAATCTTGAGGCTGCTGCCGCTGGCCACAGTTGGAGCCGCAGCTGGAGCAGTCATGGGTACATTCGCTCATGGAAACATCTCCTTATTCCGTCTGCCCAGAGGGCAAATTTTTTCTCATGTTCAAAGTAGCCTGGTTATTCTATCACAGTTTTTGTCAGGATACAACGGGTCACCCGATAAACTCGTGGAGCAGAGAGTCTTTGGGCACCAACCCCGGCTCGATGGTTTCGAAGGAGTCAAAGGCCCGCACCAGCTCCAAAAGCTCGTGGCGACGCTGGTTTTCCTCCGGTACCGCCGCCATGAGAGGGCGGGCGTAGCAGGCCATCACCGACACCTCATAGGGCAGGGACGAGTCAAAGAGCATGTGGGCGGTGTGCTTGTAGGGGGAGATGTACAGCTTTTCTCCCCGGCGCACGTTGGCCCACATGTCCAGGGTACCCACAATGTCGGTACCTCGGAAGTTGAAATCCCGCACCGCTCGACGGGTCAGGCGCATCCAGGTGCCCTTGAAGCGCAGCACATCCCCCTCCATCACATTGCTGCGGGCGGAGATGTACAGGCGGGTGGCGTTGGGGTGACCGGCAGTGAGTTTGGTGTTCAGGGCGTGGATGCCCTCAAAAATGGCCACCTCATCCTTGCCCAGCTTCAAAGGCTTGGCCTTGCTATCGTTGCGCATCTGGCGGGCAAACTCAAAGTGGGGCACTAAAATCTCCTCTCCCCGGGTGAGCTGGGTAAAGTGCTGGCTGAGCAGCTGCAAATCCATCATCTCCGGGGACTCGTAGTCGATGTCCCCCTGGGGGGTGCGGGGGGCGGTTTTGGGGTCCCGGCGCACAAAGTAGTCATCCAGGGAAATGGTGTGGGTTCCCACCCCTCGCCGCTGCAACTCGGCGGTGATTTTATAGGCGGTGGTGGTCTTTCCCGACCCGGAGGGGCCGGAGAGGAGCACCACCGGGCTCTTACTCATATTTTTACAGATCAAATCCGCGGCCTGTTCCACTTTTTTCTGGTAATCTCGGTCGCATTCTTCCATAAATCCCAACTTATCGGCACGAATGGCCTGGTTGATCTTCTCCAGTTGATAGGCCATAACAGGGTCCCTCCTATGCCCGTTTGAATTGCTTCTCCAGCTCCCCACGGGTGAGCTCAATGGCCACAGGGCGTCCGTGGGGGCAGTATTTCACCTCTCCGGCCATCACTTTTTGGGCCACCCGCTCCAACTCCTGGGGGTCGTTGCGCTGACCGCCCTTGATGGCGGCTTTGCATGCCATGGTGTGCATCACCTCGTCCCGGGCCGCACTGGGGTCGGCCCAGCCGGTGAGGCGCAACTTTTTGGCCAATTCCAGCAAGGTGGGCTCCACGTCCCCCGTCTCCAGGTAGTCGGGCACCGCCCGCACGGCAATGCTCCCCGCGCCGAACTCCTCCAGCTGGAAGCCGAAGCCCTCCAGCACCTTCTGGCCGTCCAGCAGCACTTGTCGCTCCTGGGGTCCGGGGGTGATGGTGATGGGAAGAAGCAGTTCCTGCACCATGGGCCGGTAGTCCTGGGCTTTGAGCCGGTCAAAATTCACCCGCTCATGGGCGGCGTGCTTGTCAATGAGCACCACCTTCTCCCCCTGCTCCACCATGATGTAGGTGTGGAACAGTTCACCTCGCACCACCCAGGGCTCCGGTTCGGGCTGGGGTTCGAGTTCCGGTTCCACCGTCGGGGCAGGGGCCTCCTCCACCACGGGCTCTTCCACCACCGGTGTGGGAGTTTTCTTCTCTTCCACCACCGGAATGGGGGTGGGTTTCTCCTCCACAGGGGCAACCGTGGGTGTCTTCTCCACAGAAACGGCGGGTTTTTCCACCTCCACCACGGGAGAACGCTTCTCCACTTCCACTGGTTTTGGCTTTTCCTGGGTCACCGGGTTGGACTTCGCCACTGGTTGGCTCTCCGCCACCTTCTCCAAGGGGGTCACCCGGCGGAAGGGGCTGGGTGTGGGCTGGGGTTTGGGCTGCGACACCACCGGAGGCGAGGTAGTGGTACGCTGAGGCGGGGTCACCGCTGTGAAGTCGTTGAGGCTGGTCTGGTTGGGGGTGACCGTGTCCTGCCGGGGCAGAACCGACTTCACCACCGCCTGGGGGCGGGTCTTGTCGGCGTTCAGCGCCGCCAGCACCCCGTGGTACACCGTGGCAAACACCTGCTGCTCATTTTGGAATTTTACTTCAGTCTTGGTGGGATGGACGTTCACATCCACGCTGTTGGGCCGCAAAGTGAGGTGGAGAACACACCCGGGGAACTTGCCCACCATCTTCTGGTTGCGGTAGGCCTCCTCCAAGGCTGCCATCATCACCCGGCTTTTGATATATCGCCCGTTGACGAAAAAGTGCTGGTAGCTGCGGCTGCCCCGGCAGCAGGTGGGCAGGGAGACAAAGCCGGAAATCTCCATGTTCTCCCCGGAACCTTTGATGGGCACAAAACCCAGGGCCAGATCCCGGCCCAGCACGGCGTAAATGGCGCTTTTCAACTGTCCATCTCCGGGGGTGAGCAGCTCCTGCTTGCCGTCCCTCAAGAACTTCACCGACAGTTCGGGGTGAGACAGGGCCAGCCGCTGCACCACGGCAAACACCGCCGCCCCTTCCGCCGAATCCTTCTTCATAAATTTCAGCCGAGCGGGGGTGTTATAAAACAAATCCCGCACCAACATGGTGGTGCCTTTGGGGCATCCCGCCTCCTCCTGCTCCACCAGTTGTCCCCCCTCCAGGGACAGAGCGGTGCCCAACCCCTGGCCCTGGTTGGTGAGCAGTTCCACCCGGGACACCGCTGCAATGGCGGCCAAAGCTTCCCCCCGGAAACCCAGGGTGCCGATGGCCTCCAGGTCGTACTCCGAGGAGATTTTGGATGTGGCATGGCGGAGAAAGGCGGTCTGGCACTGGTCGGGGGCGATGCCGCAGCCGTCGTCGGTGACCCGGATGAGGGACATGCCCCCGTGGGAAATCTCCACGGTGACGGCGTTGGCCCCGGCGTCGATGGCGTTTTCCATCAGCTCTTTCACCACCGAGGCAGGCCGCTCCACCACTTCTCCGGCGGCGATGAGGTCGGCCACATGGGGGTCTAGTTGTCGAATGGTGGGCATACCATCCCCTCCTTACAGCTCCAGCAAAATGGTGACGGGGCCGTCATTTTGGGAAAACACCTGCATATCTGCCCCAAATTCTCCGTGCTCCACGGGAAAGCCTCGCTGCCGGCACTGGTCCATGAACCGCTCATAGAGAGGGATGGCCACATCCGGCTTGGCCGCCCCGGAAAAACCCGGGCGGCGGGAAGAGGTGTCGGCATAGAGGGTGAACTGGCTCACCACCAGCAGGGAACCCCCCACCGCCTCCAAATTTCGGTTCATTTTCCCGGCCTCGTCCTCAAAAATCCGCAGGCCGCACACTTTATCTGCCATTTTGTCCGCCGTGGCCGGGGTGTCGTCGGGGCCGACGCCCAACAGCACCAGCAGCCCCTGGTCAATGGCTCCGTTCACCGCCCCGTCGATTTCCACCCGGGCGTTTTTCACTCTGGTCACTACCGCTTTCATGGGTATCCTCCTTGTGGTATGGGTATTTGGTTTGAGTATACCACAGGTTTCAAAGAAATGCTATGCTCCCACCGGGGTGGGAAATGACGGAAAAAACCATACAGCGGCCCACCCCCAAGGGGTGAGCCGCTGTATGGTTTGCAAATATTTGGCTTGTATTCCTTCCATGGCGGAAAGGGAATGCTGTGGGAAACTGCCGGGCCGGGGCGGATTTTATACCGCGTTTGTGGTCTTGATCGCCGTGTCTGTCCCGGCGGAATTTCTGGCGTAGAAAAACACCATGGCCCGATAGCTGGCGCCGGAATAGCGGGGTGAGTATCCAATCACTAGAGCGTGATAATTCGTGTTGCTGGCTTGCAATTTGGGATAGTCCCGAATGTTGAACGTGTATTCAGACACCCAGTTGGAGCCGCTGAGCCGCTGCACCACAACGCTGCTGGCCCCCAGAGCATACATATTGGCAGAAGTACCTTGAATGGTAAAGCGTATCTCCAGCCGCCCATCACTGCTCCAGGAAATACCCGCACCATAACTTGCAATTTGCGCGCTGGCCCGGGGCTCTGCGGCGTATCCCCGCACACCTACGGCAGAGAACAGGCACACCACCGCCAACAACAGCACCACGAATTTCTTTTTCATTTCTCTCTCCTCCGTATCTTTACTTTACTGCAACATGGAAGCTGCCATGTTCTCCAAGTCCTGTGGATTTGGGCCAAGTAAATAGCACTCATAGCTATCAGTCTGCCACGCAACGGAATAATTGTAAAGGTTCTGGATGATGTATACCGTCTGGCCGTGCATCTCTGTAATCTCCACTGGTCCATCCTTTTTATGCACATCCGAAGAAACCATATCTAGTTTATCTATATTGAGCGTTACTAACTCTCCTCCCCGCTGGAAATTGGCCACTACTTCATAAACAACCCCATTCAAATCCTTCAGTTGCATCGCCCCAACGAACCGGTACCCCTCCGGCAGCCACGTGGGAGCCTTCACCTCCGTGATGCCACAGGCGTCCAGAGCCTCCTGCAAGGTGTCATACTCCAGAACTTCCGACTCATACATCTCCGGCTGCTGGCTCGGCTCCTGGGAAGCTGGAATACTCTCCACGGGTCCCCCATCCGTGGGTGTCTCCGTCTCCAGACTGCCAAAGGTAAAAATTTCGTCGTTCCACTTGCCCAAGCTGCCCAGGACATCCCAGCCAGCGGCCTGGGCGGTGAGCAGCCCCACAACCACCAGGGCCAGCGCCGCAGCCGTGGCCCCCATTCCACGGCGCAGTCCGGTCCACCAGCTCTTTTTGTCCTTGTGCTGGGGCAAATAGTCCTTTTGGAACGCCTGCCACGCCCGATCTACGTCGGCGCAGGGCTGTCCCTGTTCCCTCTCTCTGTTCTCCAACAATTCCAGGATATACAAAATATCCTCGGTGGAGTACCCTCCTTCTCCATAGGAATCCAGGCGCAGAATTTCTTCCAATTCCTCTGTGCGCATCCGGACCAACGCATCCCGGGACTTTGGTCCCTGCCTCCGGTTTGTCCACATCCCTGGCTTCTCCTTTCACTTGGTATATGTCGGGCGGTCCTCGTTTGGGGACACCTTGCCCTGATTTTTTTCAAAATATTTTTTGAGCTGGGTTCTGGCCCGCTGCAGCCGCTTCTTGCAGGCCTCCTGAGAGATGCCCCTTTCCCGGGCCAGCTCCTCCACCGTCTGCTCCTCCAGGGCATATTCCTTCATCAGCTCATACCCTTCCTGTCCCGCCAAATCTCCATATAAAACGTCCACCCGGGTCTCGTCGGCGCGGGCAACCTCGCCCACCCCGGCCATCGCCACCGCCACCGCTGCGCGTTGGGCTTTATCCCGGCTTCTGCGGGTGTTCTGGATGACCCGCTTCAACGTCTCCATCGTCCAGCCCCGGGGATTGGCGCTGGCCCGGAGGGCATCCATTTTGGTCCAAGCTATGGCAAAGGTCTCCTGCACCGCCTCCTCAGCCAGCATCACATCCCCTGCCAGGGCGGATTGGGCGTAGCGCAGCAACAGCGGGTACATCTCCCGGTAGAGCTGTTCCAAATATTCCTCTTCTCCCATACTCTTCCCCCTCGGTCGGTATCTTTTTCTACCATACCCGAAAATGTATCCCGTCGCAAGAGGGGACAGCATGGCACCCGGAACACCTCCTCCAGGCCGCAGGGGAAAAACCTGTGTGGCTGGGAGTTTTTTCATTTCTTTTTTCCATTGGTTGTGATATAATGCTATGCTGTAAAAATATCAGTTCCTACGACACTGTTTGGATAAAACCTGGAACAAGGAGGAATTTTCATGCAAAATCGAGTGACCGTCAACGTAGCCGGACACAGCTACGTGCTCTTAGCCGAAGAAGGAGAGGACTACGTGCGCCGCGTGGCGGACTTTGTCAACGAACAACTGCGCCAGACCCAAGAGGGCGCGGAAATCAGCCAGCTGGACTGCGCCCTGCTCACCTGCCTGAACATCGCAGATCAGTATGCCAAAGACAAGGTCTCCAGCGCCAACCTGCGCCAGCAGCTCAAGGACCTGCTGGAGGAGAACGCCCAGCTGAAGCTGGAGCTGCACCAGGCCAAGCATCCCCGCCAGGAGCGTCAGGATAAGGCCAAGAAGTAATACGGAGGACCGATATGGAGATTTTATCCCCCGCTGGCAGCCCCGAAGCCGTCCAGGCGGCGGTGTACGCCGGGGCCGATGCGGTGTATCTGGGCTACGGCCCCTTCAACGCCCGGCGCAACGCCCGCAACTTTGACCAGGAGGAGCTGCAACAGGCCATTGACCTGTGCCACCTCTACGGGGTGAAGGTGTACCTCACCCTCAACACCCTGGCCTCGGACCGGGAGGTCGCTCAGGCCGCTCAGGTGGCGGTGGAGGCCTCCAGCATGGGGGTAGACGCCATTTTGGTGCAGGATATGGGCCTTCTCCAGGTGGTGGGTCAGGTGGCCCCCGACGTACACCTCCACGCCTCCACCCAGATGACCATTCACAACCTGGACGGGGTGAAGCGGTGCGCCGACCTGGGGCTGACCCGGGCGGTGCTGTCCCGGGAACTGTCCCGGAAGGAAATTTCCTACATCTGTGACCACTCCCCCATTGAGATCGAGACCTTTGTCCACGGGGCCTTGTGCATGTGCTATTCCGGCCAATGCTTCTTCTCCTCGGTGCTGGGGGGACGCAGCGGCAACCGGGGCCTGTGCGCCCAGCCCTGCCGCCTGAGCTACGGCTGGAACGGCAAGGCAGACCGCTATCCCCTCTCCCTCAAGGACATGTCCCTGGCCGGACACCTGCGGGAATTGCAGGACATGGGTGTGGCCTGCGCCAAGATTGAAGGGCGGATGAAGCGGCCAGAATATGTGTGGGTGGTGACCAAGGTTTACGCCGACGCTCTGCGGGAGGGCCGGGAGCCCACCGCGGAAGAGGTGGCCCAGCTCACCGCCGCCTTCTCCCGCCAGGGCTTTACCGATGGATACTTCACCGGAAACCAGGGCGCCCATATGTTCGGCGTGCGGGAGCAGCAGCCGGAACCCCGTGAACTGTTTGCCGCCGCCCGGGCCGGGTACGACAAGCCCACCCAGCTGGTCCCCGTGACCCTGCACGCCTCTATACAGGCGGGACAGCCCGCCTGCCTCACCCTCACGGACGAGGACGGCCACACCGTCACCGTCACCGGCCCGGCCCCGGAACAAGCCCGCACCCGGGCCTTGGAGGGGGAGGACGTGGCGGCTCAGCTGTCCAAAACCGGCGGCACCCCCTACCGGGTGGCGCAGCACCAGGTGGAGGTGGGGGAAGGCCTGTCCCTGCCCCGCTCCGCCCTCAACGCCCTGCGCCGGGAGGGGGTAGAGCAGCTCTCCGCTGCCCGCACCGCCCTGCCCCAACGGCGGCACTTCCCCTACGAGCCCCTGCCCAAGGTGGCAAACCCCACGGACGCCCCCGCCCTTCACGTCACGCTGCGAAGCGCCAGCCAGTGCTCTCCCGCTCTGCTGGACAGCCAGCCCGCCCGCATTGCCCTGCCCGTGGACGAGGCGGCCAGCCACCCCGATGTGGTGGCGGACATTCAGGCACACGGCATTCAGGCGGCGGTGGTACTCCCCCGCATCTGCTGGGATGGCGGGGAGATGGACACCCTGAAAGACCAGCTCACCCGCTGCCGGGACATGGGGGTCACCCACGCCCTGGTGGGCAATCTGGGATTGCTGGATGTGGCCCGTGACCTGGGCTTCACCCTCCACGGCGACTATGGCCTGGAGGTGTTCAACAGCCATGGCGTGAAAGCTTACCGGGAGTTGGGCCTTGCCTCTCTCACCGCTTCCTTTGAGCTGAAGCTGGCCCAGATTCGCGACCTGTCCAAGACCCTGCCCGTGGAGCTGCTGGCCTATGGCCGTCTGCCGCTGATGATTACGGAAAACTGCGCCATGAAGGCGGGGGCGGGTCAGTGCTGCTGCGGCAATGGCAACACCCTCACCGACCGGCGTGGGGTGGGCTTCCCGGTCATGAAAGCCTGGGGCTGCCGCAATGAGATTTTCAACTCCGACACCCTCTTTTTGGCGGACAAGGCCGGGGACTACCTGCGGGCCGGTGTGTCCGCGTTGAACCTGCTGTTTACCACCGAGGACGATCACACCGTGGTGGACATGGTGCAGCGGTACCAGGGCGTGGGAAATGCAGCCCCCGCATCTTATACCCGAGGTCTCTATTATCGAGACGTGGAATAATTGCTAGGAGGAACCATTTTTATGGACATTATTTTGGCATCCCAGTCCCCCCGGCGCAAAGAGCTGCTGGGCCAGATGGGACTGCGGGGCTTTAAAGTCACCTCGCCCGACGTGGACGAGACGGTGGACGAGCACATGCCCCCCGCCCAGGTGGTGGAGGAGCTGTCCCGGCGCAAGGCCCTGGCCGTGGCGGGACACGCCGACCCCGACGACCTCATCATCGCCGCCGACACCGTAGTGGCTCTGGAGGGGGCGGTGCTGGGCAAGCCCGCCGACCAGCGGGATGCCTTTGCCATGCTCTCTGCCCTGAGCGGAAACCGCCACTATGTGTACACCGGCCTCACCGTCATCCAGGGGGACCAGGTGGTGACCCAGCACGAGTGCACCACCGTCACCTTCCGGGAGCTGGAGCCGGAGGAGATCTCCCATTACATCGCCACCGGCGAACCCATGGACAAGGCCGGCGCCTACGGCATCCAGGGTCTGGGCGCCATGCTGGTCTCCGGCATCGAGGGAGACTATTTCAACGTGGTGGGTCTGCCCATTTTCCGCCTGAGCCGCATTTTGGCTGGCTTTGGCCTGGACTTGTTCCAGATGGCAGACCACTAATCGGGAGGCAGTATGAAGCGTTTTTTCCGGGACAACGGAGGTCTGTTGGTGGTGGCGGCGGTGCTGCTGGCGGCTTTGCTGGCCATTGTCTCGGCCATTTCCGGCCTCAATCCCTTGACCAATGCGGTGCAAATCATCACCAACCCCGTGGGGGCGGTGACCGGCGGCATCTCCGGCTGGTTTCAGCACCAGTATGACCGCCTCACCGGGTATGACCAGCTGCTGGAGGAAAACGAGCAGCTCAAGCAGCAACTGGCCGACCTGGAGGAGCAGGTGCGGGAGAGCCAGGACGCCCTGCGGGAAAATGAGCGGCTGCAAGAGCTGCTGGGGGTGGCCCAGGAGCACCCGGACTGGACCTACGCCTCCGCCACCGTCACCCAGCGTTCCACCACCAACTGGGGCCGACAGATCACCATCCACGCCGGCAGTGACCAGGATGTGGAAAAGGGCGACTGCGTCATCGACCAGTACGGCAACCTGGTGGGTGTGGTGGCAGACGTGGGCACCAACTGGAGTTTGGTCACCACGGTGCTGGACCCCAGTCTGGAGCTGGGGGTGCGGGTGACCCGCACCGACGACAGCTGCATGGCCCAGGGGGATTTCTCTCTGATGGGAGATGGCAAGCTGCGCCTGACCTACATCCCTCAGGATGCCCAGCTCATCAGCGGAGACCAGGTGACCACCTCGGGGCTGGGGGATCAGTACCCCGGGGGACTGCTGTTGGGCACCTTGGAGAGCCTGAACACCGAGGCCGACGGCATCAGCCGCACCGGAATCATCACCCCCAGTGCAGATGTGGAAAACATCCGGTATGTATATGTGATTACCCAATTTCAATCCTGACCAGGCTCCCCTCCGTGGGGAGCCTTTCCAGGCAATTTGTGAAAATAGAAAGGGCGTGCACCCCATGGCGGAACTCACCCCCATGATGAAACAATATCTAAAAATCAAGCAGGACAATCCCGATTGCCTGCTGTTCTTCCGGTTGGGGGACTTTTATGAGATGTTCCACGACGACGCCAAAATTGGCGCCCAGGAGCTGGGGCTCACCCTCACCACCCGGGACCGGAACAAACCGGAGGAGGAGCGCACCCCCATGTGCGGCGTGCCCTACCACTCCGCCCAAAACTACATCGCCCGGCTCATCAAACGGGGGTACAAAGTGGCTATCTGTGAGCAGATGGAGGACCCCGCCACCGCCAAGGGTCTGGTGGAACGGGACATTGTGCGCATTGTCACCCCCGGCACCGCCATGGACGACGTGATGCTGGACGAGAACAGCAACAACTACATCTGCGCTGTGTTTGTGGAAGGGGATCAGGCCGCGGTGGCAGTGTGCGACGTGTCCACGGGGCAGTTCCACACCACCCCCTTCTCCGGCACCGACTGGCTGCCCCACCTGTGCAACCAGCTCTCCGCCTGCCCGCCCAGCGAGGCCATTCTCTCCCCCCAGGCCGCCCGCCAAGGGGAGCTGACGGAGTTTTTGACCCAGCGGCTGGACTGCCTGTGCCAGACCGCACCCGAAGAGTGGTTTAACCCCGCCCCCGCCGTGGACGCCCTGGTGAGCTGTGGGCTGTGGCAGGCGGGAGATGCCCTGCCCCAGGAGCACCCCCAGTGCTATCAGGCCGCCGGGGCCCTGGCCGGGTACCTGACCCAGACCCAGAAAACCGATTTGACCCACTTAGGCCCCCTGGTGGTGGAGCAGCCGGAACAGGGGTTGTACATGGAGCTGGATCTCACCGCCCGCCGCAACCTGGAGCTCACCGAGACCATGCGCAGCAAGGACAAGAAGGGCTCCCTGCTGTGGGTGCTGGACCGCACCCGCACCCCCATGGGACACCGAATGATCCGGGCATGGCTGGAGCGGCCCCTGCGCTCCCCTCTGGCCATTGCCCGCCGTCAGGACGGAGTGGCCGCCCTGGTGGACAATCTGGTAGCCCGGGAGGAGCTGGGCCACACCCTGCGCCAGGTGCCCGACCTGGAGCGGCTCATTGGCAAGGTGGGGTATGGCTCCGCCAACGCCCGGGACATGAAGGCCCTGGCCCAGGGACTTGCCATGCTCCCCGCCCTGGCTGCCCAGCTGGAGGCCCTCACGGGCCGAGCCATGGAGGGCATCAAAGATGGCATGCTGGGTCTGGAGGACCTGCAACAGGCCATTGACGGGGCCATCCGGGACGAGGACGACGACCACCGCCTCCCCTTCACCATCCGGGAGGGCGATTTCATCCGCCCCGGGTACGATGAGCAGGTGGACCACCTGCGGGATATCCTCAACAACGGCGCGGGGATGGTGCTGGCCCTGGAGGGCCGAGAAAAGGAGCGCACCGGCATCAAGAGCCTGAAAGTGCGCTACAACAAGGTGTTCGGCTATTACATCGAGGTGTCCAAGTCCAACTATGACCTGGTGCCTGAGGACTACATCCGCAAGCAGACCCTGGTCAACTGCGAGCGGTTCATCACCCAGGAGCTCAAAGACCTGGAGCACGAGATTCTCTCCGCCCAGACCCGCATCACCGCCCTGGAGTACCAGCTGTTTTGTCAGCTGCGGGACACGGTGGCTGCACGGGTGCGGGAGGTGCAGCGGGCCGCCGGGTGCGTGGCCCAGCTGGACGTGCTCCTCTCCTTTGCCACGGTGGCAGTGGAGCGCAACTACTGCCGCCCGGTGGTGGACGAGAGCGGGGTACTGGACATCCAGGAGGGCCGCCACCCGGTGGTGGAGCACACCTTGAAGGACAGCCTGTTTGTGCCCAACGACACCCATATGGACGGCAAGGACCACCGTCTGTCCATCATCACAGGGCCCAACATGGCGGGTAAATCCACCTACATGCGTCAAGTGGCCCTCATGGTACTGATGGCCCAGATGGGCTCTTACGTCCCCGCCCGCTCGGCCCACATCGGGGTGGTGGACCGGGTGTTCACCCGCATTGGGGCCTCCGATGACCTGGCCGCAGGTCAGTCCACCTTCATGGTGGAGATGAGCGAGGTGGCCCAGCTGCTCTCTAACGCCACCCGCCACTCCCTGCTCATTCTGGACGAAATTGGCCGGGGCACCTCCACCTACGACGGCATGTCCATCGCCCGCTCGGTGCTGGAGTACTGCGCCAACGCCAAAAAGTTGGGGGCCAAAACCCTCTTTGCCACCCACTACCACGAGCTCACCGCTGTGGCCGAGGAGCTCTCCGGGGTGGAAAACTTCCACATCGCCGTGAAAAAGAAGCGGGACGACATTGTGTTTCTGCGCAAGATTGTCCCCGGCGGGGCGGACCAGAGCTACGGCATCGAGGTGGCCAAGCTGGCCGGAGTGCCCGCCCCCGTCATCGCCCGAGCCCGGGAGATTCTGGCCCAGTTGGAGAGCCAGGGGGCGGTGACCCCCGTGGGCACTGTGTCCGCCCAGCCCCAGGAGCAGATGACCCTGGGGGACCTGACGGGCGGCGAGGTGCTGGAGACTTTGCGGAACACCGCCGTGGACACCCTCACCCCTATTGAGGCGCTGAATTTGCTGTACCAACTCAAACAGAAGCTATAAAAAATCCCTCCGTCGTGGCCTTCCCGACGGAGGGATTTTTCCTTTTTCCTCTCCGCATTTTCTTAATTTTTTAATAAATTTTCTTCCAAATATTGAAACTGTATGGAATCATATGTAAACCCGAAAAATTACCGCTTTGTTTTGTATGTTATGTACAATATTTCCCTCTGACTTTTGGGTGTAATGCAGGTAGACAGAAGGATGAGCGTTCTGTTAGTATGATACCAAGAGGACAATCAAGGCACAATTTTCCCTATTTTTCAATCGTTTTAGGAAAAATATGGGCGGCGGGATGTTACTGTTTTATCAGGCATAACCACATGTGCCACTGCATCCACCCAATAGGAAAGGTTGACAATCCTGTATGGAGCAGTGGGCATGTGGTCTTTTGTTTGTTTTGTCTCCAGGTGGTGGTCCGGGGCAAAGGTCTCCCGCAATTTCAAAAGAAAGAGGTGTCCTACATGCAAAAAAACCGAACTCGATGGCTGGCCGCTGCCCTGGCAGCAGTCATGCTCACCGGCGGCCTGATGGCTTCTGCCGCAGGCCAACCCGAAGGGGAAAGCGATGTGAATTTGGCCCGTCTGGCAGGGGTTTCCGCAAAAGCCTCTGATACCGACGGCGATACCTTCACCGCCGACAAGACCATTGACGGAGATACCTCCAATGCGTCTCGCTGGGGCTCCAAAAACGATGGAGCAGGTACCACCCAGCACACACTGACCCTGAATCTGGGCGCCAAGCGCACCATTACCAGCTTCCAGGTGTTCTGGGAAAAGGATAACATTCGGGATTACGCCATTCAGACCTCCATAGACGGCACTCAGTGGACCGATCAGGTCACCATCACCGGCGCGGAACCCGTCCGTGAGGCCGCTCACCCCCTCCAGCAGGAGGTGGAGGCCCAGTATGTACGTCTGTCCGTGACCAAGTATGACCAGTCTGCCAACAACTGGTGGAACGTGGGTGTGCGGGAGTTTGAGGTGTACGGTCACAAGCCCGAGGGCACCTCCCCCGGTGGCGATGAACTGGTCACCCTCCCCAAGGGGACCAACATCGCCCGTCAAGACGGGGTCACCGCTACCGCCACCAACGTGGAGGCCAATACTTCCTTCACCGCTGACAAGGCCCGGGACGGCGACAAGGCCTCCAAAAACTCCCGCTGGGCCACCGATCAGAACGTGAAGGACCCCACCATCAGCTACAACCTGGGCGCCAAGTATATGGTGGGCAGTGTTGTGCTCTACTGGGAGAACGACCACGCCGACAAGTGGCATGTACAGACCTCCATGGACGGCACCCAGTGGACCACTCAGAAGTCCTTTGAGGGGAAGCTCACCCCCGCAAGCGCCCCCATTCAGACGGTAAACTTCGACCAGCCCGTGGAGGCCCGCTATGTCCGGGTGTGGATCGAGGCCTACAGCGCAGACTGGAACAACGTCTCCCTGTATGAGTTCGAGGTCTACCAGGAGAAGTCTGAAGTGGTGCTCACCCCCGCCAACACCGCCGCCGCCCTGGCCCAGAGCCTGAACATTCAGGACGGCAAGCTGGTGATGACCGGCGAGGTACCCGAGAAGTACACCGCCACCTGGGGCTGCAACTATGAACAGGTGGTGGACGCCTCCGGCACCATCCACACCCCCCTGGTGGACACCAAGGTGGAGGTCTCCGTCACCGTGCGGGACAAAGCTGACACAACCAACTGCGGCACTTCCACCGTGGAGCTGACCATCCCCGGCGTGAACGAAGCCAACGAAGGCAACCAGAAGCCCTCCGTGATCCCCGAGCTGGCCCAGTGGTACTCCTCTGCCCAGCAGAAGGGCCAGGTGTTCACCCTCACCGCTGGCAGCCGCATTGTGGCAGACCAGAACTTCCCCTCTGTGGCCCAGGAGCTCCAGACTGACATTCGCGATCTGTTCGGCTTGAAGCTGCCCATCGTCTCCGGCACTGCCCAGGCCGGTGATATCGTCCTGACCCACCACGATCAGGGCGGCTTTGACAAGGAGACCTACAACATGGTGGTCACCGACCAGGTGGTCATTCAGGCCAACGATGCCACCGGCGCCTATTGGGGTACCCGTTCCGTGCTCCAGGCTCTGAAGCTCTCCGGCAATGGCACCATTGCCCAGGGCACCGCCCGGGACTACCCCGAGTTTGAAAACCGCGGCTTTATGCTGGATGTAGGCCGTAAGCCCTACTCCATGGAGTCCCTCAAGGAGATCTCCAAGACCATGGCCTGGTACAAGATGAACAGCTTCCATGTACACCTGAGCGATAACCTCATTTTCATGGAAGACTACCTCACCAAAGATCCCAGCCAGGATAACGTAGACGCTGTGCGTCAGGCCTATCAGGGCTTCCGTCTGGAGTCTGACAAGGAAGGTCTGACTTCCAAGGACTACGCCTACACCAAGGCGGAATTCAAGGACTTTATGGCCTACTCCCGTGCTCTGGGCGTGGACATCGTTCCCGAGATCGACGTACCCGCCCACGCCCTGTCCATCACCAACTACATCATGTACACCCTCAAGCAGCCCGACCTGGTTCTCAACCAGCTGCGCGCTGGCGGCCACCCCTGGGTGGATCACGTGGACATCAGCAAGCAGGCAGGCATCGACCTGGTCAAGGATATCTTTGACGAGTACATTGACTGTGGCATCTACGACGAAAACACCATTGTACACATCGGCGCTGACGAGTTCTACGACAGCCACCCCGCTTACCGCAACTTCCTCAAGCAGATGATCGACTACATCGAAAACGATAAGGGCCTTCAGGTCCGCGTTTGGGGCAGCTTGACTCAGATGAGCGGCGGCGAAGGCGCTCCCTTCACCGCAGACGACGTGCAGGGCGCTCAGATGAACATCTGGAACACCGGTTGGGCCAACCCCCAGCAGATGTTCAACCTGGGCTTTGGCCTCATCAACACCATTGACGTCGACCTGTACATGGTGCCTGGCAACAAGGGTGTGGGCGGCTACGGCGACTGGCTGAACACCCAGTCCCTGTACAACAACTGGCAGCCCGAGAACATGGGCGGAACCTGGATTCCCTCCGGCTCCTCCCAGATGCTGGGCGCCTGCTACGCCATCTGGAACGACAACATTGACACCCGGGCCGCCGGCATCAGCGAGACCGACTCCTTTGCACGCTTTGTGGACGCTCTGCCCGCCCTGGGCGTGAAGATGTGGGGCACCGGCGGCGACGGCCTGGACCGGGATTACAACACCCTGAAGGCCGACGTGGCCACCTTGGGTACCGCCCCCAACACCAACCCCTATCACCTGGTCAGTCTGGCCGACGGCACCCAGGAGTATGTGCAGTACTCCTTCGTGGACAACCAGGACCGGTCCGGCAACAACCGGGACCTGACCCTCAACGGCGCTACCCTCACCCAGGGCGTTTTGACCCTCTCCGGAAAGAACGCTTACGCCTCCACCGGCCTGGACGTCATGGGCCCCAACAACACCGTGTCTCTCCGGGTGTATAAGGACAGCGCCGCCAACCAGGGCGAGCAGATTCTTCTGGAGGCGGACGCCGCCTACGGCGAGCACACCGTCAAGGCCATTGCCAACCAGGACGGCACTTGGAAGCTGGGCTTCGCCCGTGAGCTGTACGAGTACGTATTCAACTACAATCTGCCCTGCGACCAGTGGGTGGATCTGACCCTCACCAACGATGGCGGCACCACCTACCTGCTGGTGGACGGCAAGAAGATCTCCGCTGAGGGTTCCTTCCTCCCCGACGAGCACGCCACCACCCAGTTCAAGGGTAAGACCGGCATTACCTACTCCTCCTTTAACATCCCCGTAGCCCGCATCGGTTCCACCACCAACCCCTTCCAGGGCCAGGTGGATGACGTGATGTGCTACGCCAACGGCGTGGAGCCTGCCCAGCGCGTGCTGGTGCAGTTTGACTCCCAGGGCGGCAGCGTCGTGGCCGACGTGGCCCTGCTCCCCGGCCAGACCGTGGCCGAGCCCGCCGCTCCCCAGTGGGAAGGCCATACCTTCGGCGGCTGGTACACCGACAAGGCCTGCACCGTTCCCTTCGACTTCACCACAGCTGTGGAAGCCGACACGACTCTGTTTGCCAAGTGGACGGCCGTGGAGCCCACTCCTGAGCCCACGCCCGAACCCAGCCCCGAGCCCAGCCAGATTCCCTC
>NZ_NFHE01000023.1 GCF_002161235.1 Pseudoflavonifractor sp. An85 | reverse complement strand
TTGGTTAGCTTTAGCGTAACGACAACCCCCAGCTATGCTGGGGAGAGTAAAAAAGATTATATAGTGAAAAAACCTTCTGGTAAAATTGAGGTTGCGGTCGGCCAACTGCAACAACAAAGACCAGGAGGTTTTTTCGATGAAAGAAAAAGATATAGAGAAACAAGCACACACAACATGGCGATGCCAATATCATGTGGTGTTTGCGCCGAAATATCGGCGGATGGCGATATATGGGCAAATCAAAAGGGATATAGGGCAAATATTGCGTAGATTGTGTGAACAAAAAGGGGTAACAATCATAGAGGCAGAGGCTTGCCCAGATCACATCCATATGCTGATCAGTATACCGCCAAAACTTAGTGTAGCACAGATTATGGGATATCTCAAAGGGAAAAGCAGTCTTATGATATTTGATAGGCATGCGAATTTGAAGTACAAGTATGGAGATCGACATTTTTGGGCGAGAGGTTACTACGTAGATACGGTAGGACGGAATAAAAAGCAGATACAGGAATACATCCGGAATCAATTAGAGGAGGACAAGATAGCAGATCAGATATGTCTAAAGGAGTTCATTGACCCGTTTACGGGTAGCAAGAATACGAAGGCATAAATAAAGCCCCTTAAGGGGCCCGCCATGAGTCAGCAATGCAGTTGACCGACCCATTCGGGGCCCCTTGAGGGGCGTTGTCTGTATTATGCCCTTCTAGGGCTTACTCAAGCCCCCGGCTTAGCCGGGGGTCCTGACTTCAGCATCCTTTCAGCTTGGTGAACTATAATGCCCAGGTATGAAGGGGTGGGTGCGCCCACCCTTAACCGTGAGGAGGTTTACCATGATACAAGTGGAACACTTGACCAAGTGTTATGGTGACGTCATGGCGGTGCGGGATCTGTCCTTTGAAATCGACGAGGGGCACGTCTACGGCTTTTTGGGCCCCAACGGGGCGGGAAAGTCCACCACCATGAACATCATGACCGGGTGCCTGTCTGCCACCAGTGGGCGGGTGCTCATTGACGGACATGACATCTTTGAAGAGCCGAAAGAGGCCAAGCGACTCATGGGCTATCTGCCCGAACAGCCACCCCTGTACCTGGGGGAATCGCCGGTGGAGTACCTTACCTTTGTGGGCCGCGCCAAGGGCTTGAAAGGGGAGGAGTTGAAGCATCAGGTGACGGATGTGATGGCCCAGACCAAGATTGAGCACGTGGCCCACCGGCGCATTGGCGACTTGTCCAAGGGCTATCGCCAGCGTGTGGGCATTGCCCAGGCCCTGCTGGGCAACCCCAAGGTCATCATCCTGGATGAGCCCACCGTGGGCTTGGACCCCATCCAAATCATCGAGATCCGGGATCTCATTCGGGAGCTGGGACGTACCCATACCGTGATTTTCAGCTCCCACATTCTCTCCGAGGTGCAGGCCATCTGTGACCGCATCCTCATCATTGCCCACGGCAAGTTGGTGGCCTTCGACTGTCCGGAGAACCTGGAGCGGGATCTGCTGACCCAAAACCAGATTACTCTCACCACTCAGGCAGGGCCGGATGAGGTGCAGGAGGTGCTGGACCGTTTGGACCATCTGTCCGACATCACCTTCCAGGCCAAGGAGGGCGGCTACACCCAGACCCACTTCCACACCAGCCATCCCAAGCCCTATGAGATGACCCGGCAGCTGTTCTGGGCTTTTGCCGAAAGCGATGTGCCCCTGCTGGAGATGACGTTGAAGAAGGCCTCCCTGGAGGATGTGTTCCTGGAACTCACCGAAACGGCCCCCGCTCAAGAGGATGAGGCGGAAGAGATGGACGAGGAGGTGGAGGAGGCATGATTGCCGTACTGCAACACGAACTGAAAAGCTATTTCCACACCCTTACGGCCTATGTGTTCGGGGCTTTCTTGCTGTGCTTTGTGGGGATTGGCGCCATGATGTACAACCTGGAGATGGCCGTGAGCAATTTCGAGTATGTGCTCTCCTTTGGTTGCCTGGTGTTTGTGGTCATCGTGCCCATTCTCACCATGCGGGTTATCGCCGAGGAGCGCAAGCAAAAAACTGACCAGCTGCTCTATTCTCTGCCCATCTCCACCACCAGCGTGGTGCTGGGCAAGTATTTGGCCCTGCTGGTGGTGTATCTGGTGCCTTTGTGTATCGTCTCCCTCTACCCCCTTATTTTCTCTCGGTACGGCCAGGTGTACCTGCCCACCTCTTACGGCTCCATTTTTGCATTCTTTGTGCTGGGCGCGGCTCTCATTGCCCTGGGGGTGTTCATCTCCTCTCTCACCGACAACCAGGGCTTTGCCGCTGGCATCGGCATTGCAGTGATTTTGTTCAACTATTACTCGGTGCAGCTGGCGGAATACATCTCCTCCAGTGCCCTGGGTACCCTGGTAGCCCTGTGGGTGATTGCCATTGCCCTGGGGCTGGTCATTCGCTTTGTGACGGGGCAGGAAAATCTGGCCTTTGTCATCATGGGCGTGCTGATGGTGGCGGCATTCGTGGTCTATCAGGTGGACGCCACCCTGTTGGAAGGACTGCTTCCCAATATCATGACCCAGCTGTCCCTCTTTGAGCGATTCTATGTGTTTGTCAACGGGGTGTTTGACCTGACGGGAATCTTCTACTACCTGTCTGTGGTGGTGTTCTTCCTCTTCCTGTCGGTGCAGTCCCTGGAGAAACGGAGGTACAACTGATGAAGCAGTTTTGGAAAAAAGGGGAGTCAAAACCCCACACCCCGGGTCTGGCCTTACAAGGAGGCGGCTACTCCCTGGTGTTGACCGCCATTGTTCTGGCGATTCTCCTGGTGCTCAACATCCTGGTTTCGTCTCTGCCCACCACTTTGACCAAGTATGATATGAGTGCCACCCAGCTCTATTCCATCACCAGCAACACCAAGGTGGTGGCGGGCGCCCTGGAAGAAGATGTGACCATCTATTGGGTGGTGCAGTCGGGGGAGGAGGACGATGTCATCGAAAACCTCCTGGCCAAGTATGAGAGCCTGTCCGATCACATCCAAGTGGTGAAGAAAAACCCCGATGTGTACCCCACCTTTACTCAACAGTACACGGATGAGACGGTGTCCAACAACAGCCTCATTGTGGAGTGCGGGGAGCGCAGCCGCTATGTGGCCTATGAGGATATTTATATCAGCGACTTGGACATGTACACTTACTCCTACACCAACTCCTTTGACGGAGAGGGTGCCATCACCTCTGCCATTGACTATGTGGTCAGCGAGGAGCTGCCCAAGCTGTATTTCCTGGAGGGGCACGGCGAGGCAGAACTGCCCTCTAAGTTCACCGCGCAGATCGAGAAGGAGAATATGGAGACCGACACCCTGTCCCTACTCACGGTGGATGCCATTCCCGAAGATGCCGACTGTCTGGTCATCTACGGGCCCACCAGTGATATCTCGGAGGAGGAGCGGGATATGCTGGCCGACTACACCCAAAACGGCGGCAAGCTGCTGGTGATGGCAGGCCCCACCGAAGATGATCCGCTGACCAACCTGTACACCCTCTTGGAGGAGTACGGAGTGAAAACAGTGGAGGGCATTGTGGTGGAACAGGACCGGGAGCACTACGCCATTGGATACCCTTATCTGGTCATGCCGGAGATGTTCTCCAATGACATCACTGACCCCCTGGTCCAAGAGAGTTATTACCCCATTTTCTCCATTGCCCAGGGCTTGACCACCGATGAGAGCACCAGTTCTGCCGTCACCGCTTTGCTCACCACCTCGGACACCTCCTTCAGCAAGGCAGCTGGATTTGACCTGACCACCTACGAGAAGGAGGAAGGGGACACCGACGGCCCCTTTGTGCTGGGTCTTACCATTGACACCGGCAACGACGGACAGATGGTGTGGTTCTCCTCCTCGGACTTCCTCACCGATGCGTGCAACGCCTATTCCTCGGGGGCCAACCTGGATTTGGCTATGAACGCTCTGTCCGACCTCATCGGGGAGCGGGAGGCCATTTCCATTCGCAGCAAATCTCTGGACTACAACTACCTGACCATCAGTGACTCGGTGGCCTCGCTGCTGAAAACCGTGATGATCGGTGTATTCCCCCTGGTGTATCTGGGTGTGGGCATTGTGGTGGTTGTGAGAAGAAAGCAGGTGCAGCATGAAACGGTATAAAAAACTGTGTGTGCTACTGGGGGTACTGGTGGTGGTGTGCGCCATCACCTTTGGGGTGACCCGCTTCCAGCAGGTGAAAGAGGATATCAGCAACAGCGATGAGATCATTTTGGAGATTGACTCCAGCGCGGTGCAGACCCTCTCCTGGACCTACGACTCCAACACCCTCTCCTTCCACCGGGATGGGGACTGGGTGTATGACGAGGACGAAGCTTTCCCAGTGGACGAGACCAAAATGGAGGATCTGCTGGAGCCCTTTACCTCGTTTGGCGTGTCCTTTGTCATTGAGAACGTGGAGGACTACGGCCAGTACGGCCTGGACGAGCCGGTGTGTACCATTGACCTGACCACCGATCAGGACAGCTACCAGATCACCCTGGGCAGCTACAGCACCATGGATGAAAAACGGTACGTCTCCATTGGAGATGGTAACGTGTACCTGGTGGATCATGACCCGCTGGAGGAGTATGACGCTGTGCTCTCGGACCTCATCCGCAACGACAAGATGCCTGATCTGGACTCTGTTACCACCATCCAGTTTAGTGGAGCGCAGGACTACTCCATCTATTATCTGGAGGACAGCGTGAATACCTACTGCGTCGACGACGTGTATTTTGTCCAGGACCAAGACCTGCCCTTGAGTACCACCCGCACCGAGGGGTATCTCAATACTCTGCGTTTTTTGAGCCTGACCAACTACGCCAACTACAAGGTGACGGAGGAGGAGCTGGCCAATTATGGCTTGGATAACCCCGACCTGACGGTGACGGTGGCCTATACCGAGGAGGACGACGATGGCAATGCAGTGGACGGCACCGTGAAGCTCTCGGTGGGCCGCACCCAAGAGCAGAAGGAACAGGCCCAGGAGGCAGAGGAGGGCGAGGACGTGTCCGCCTATGTCCGGGTGGGAGACTCCTCTATCATCTACGAGATCACCGGCACGGACTATGACAACCTGATGGCGGCCTCCTACGACGATCTGCGCCACCAGGAGGTGTACGCTGGCGACGTGTCCCAGATCTACCAGGTGGACGTGACTCTGGACGGGGAGAGCTACACCCTCACTGCCGACCAGGCGGAGGACAGCACGGTGTGGAGCTTTGACGGCAACGAGGTGGATGCCACCGACTTTGAAACGGCCCTCACCGGCCTGACCGCCAGCAGCTTCACCGACCAGGACCCCACCGGTGGGGAGGAAGTGGAACTCACCCTCTACCTCACCGATGACAACTTCCCATCTGTGAAGATCACCTTATACCGCCAGGACGGCACGTACTGCCTGGCCCAGGTGGATGGAGCGTCCATGTGCCTGGTGGAACGTTCCGCTGTGGTCAGCCTCGTGGAGGCCATCAACGGCATCGTGCTAGGATAATAAAAGAGCAACTCCCCACAGAGGTATGATCTGTGGGGAGTTGCTTAGGCTGTTCTATAAGCCAAAATCTACGCAAGAAATGCCAGAAATCTAACACGCAGGAAAAGCCCTCGGCAGAGTTTTCCCGCCCGAAGGCGGGAAAATAAATTGAATCCGTTTTTCCGAGGACATGTGCATCGAAAAAAACACTTCTCAGCCCACCAGTGTGTTCTTGGGTCGTCCTTTGACCCAAGGGTGCATGCAGCGGGCTGCAGCTTTTTCCGAAATATGCTTGCATATTTCGGAGGTTTAGCCGCCTAAGTATGCCTTTTTCACCGACTCGTCGTTGAGCAGCTGGGCGCCGGTGCCGGTGGAGACGATCTTACCTGTCTCCAGCACGTAGCCCCGGTCTGCCACCGACAGAGCCATCTGGGCATTTTGCTCCACCAGCAAAATGGTGGTGCCTGCCTTGTGCAAGTTGCGAATAATGTCAAAGATCTGTTCCACCAGGATGGGGGCCAGACCCATGGAGGGCTCGTCCAGCATCAGCAGCTTGGGGTTGGACATGAGGGCGCGGCCCATGGCCAGCATCTGCTGCTCGCCGCCGGACAGGGTGCCCGCCACCTGACGGCGGCGTTCACTCAGACGGGGGAAGAGCTCGTAGGCCCGTTCCATGCCTGCGGCCACGGCGGACTTGGGCTGGGTGTAGGCACCCATCTCCAAGTTCTCCTCTACGCTCATCTGGAGGAACACCCGACGGCCTTCGGGCACCTGAGCCAGACCTTTCCCCACCAGCTTGTGGGCGGGCTGGCCCATGATGTTCTCTCCCATGAATTCAATGGAGCCGGTGCGGGAGTGGAGCAGTCCGGAAATGGTCTGCAAGGTGGTGGTTTTGCCTGCGCCATTGGCGCCAATGAGGGTGACCACCTCGCCGGGATGTACCTCGAAGGAGATATCCTTGATGGCGTGGATGGCGCCGTAATAGACGTTGATGTTGTTGACTTTCAGCATGGTCCTTAGCCCTCCTTCTGCTTGCCCAGATAGGCCTCGATGACCACCGGGTTGTTCTGAATCTCCTCGGCAGTGCCCTTGGCGATGATCTGGCCGAAGTTGAGCACACAGATGCCTTCGCAGATGCCCATGACCAGGTTCATGTCGTGCTCGATGAGCATGATGGCGATTTGGAAGGTGTCCCGGATCTTCACGATGTTTTCCATCAGTTCTACCGTCTCGGAGGGGTTCATGCCCGCAGCCGGTTCGTCCAGCAACAGCAGGGAGGGGTTGGTGGCCAGGGCACGGACGATCTCCAGCCTACGCTGTGCACCGTAGGGCAGGGAGCCGGCCTTGTGGTCGGCCAGATCCTGCATGTCGAAGATGGACAGCAGCTCCATGGCGCTCTCATGGGCGATTTTCTCCTGTTTCCAGTAGCTGGGCAGGCGGAAAATGCTGGACAGGGCGTTGTATCGGGTGTGGTTGTGCAGGCCGATCTTCACGTTGTCCTCCACGGACAGATTGTTGAACAGACGAATGTTCTGGAAGGTACGGGCAATGCCCATACGGTTGACCTGGGCGGGGGTTTTCCCTGAGGTGTCCATGCCATCCACCAGGATGGTGCCCCGGGTGGGGTGATAGACCTTGGTCAGCAGGTTGAACACAGTGGTTTTGCCTGCGCCGTTGGGGCCAATGAGGCCGGCTATCTCGGTGCGGCCCACGGTGATGTTGAAGTCCTTCACGGCGGCCAGACCGCCAAAGTCGATGCCTAAATGGCTGCACTCCAGAATGGGGGATTTGTGGAGGTCACGCTCGGGAATGATGGAGTGGCTGGGCACCGGGACCATTTTTCCCTTTTCAAATACTTTTTTAGCCATTTGCAGCGGCCCCCTTTCTTCTCTTGGGCAGGATGCGGCCCAGCATGGCCTTGAATTGGTCGTTGTTGGTGGCCAACATCACCAGAATGAGCACGATGGCGTAGACCAGCATGCGGTAGTCGTTGAATTCACGCAGGGCCTCGGGCAGCACATACAGCACCACAGCGGCGATGATAGAACCCCAAATGTTGCCCAGACCGCCCAGTACCACGTACACCAGCACCAGAATGGAGGTGTTGAAGTCGAAGCGGGTGGAGGAGAGGGTGGAGTAGTTCAGTCCGAAGAGAGCGCCGGCAGAACCGGCCATAGCGGCGGAGATGACAAAGGCCATGAGGCGGTACTTGGTGACGTTGATGCCCACACTCTCAGCGGCGATGCGGTTGTCCCGGATGGAGAGGATGGCACGACCGGTGCGGCTGCGCACCAGGTTGAGCACGATGACCAGACACAGCATCACCAGCACAAAGCCCATGGGGAAGGTGGCCAATTTGTCCACGCCCACGGCGCCCTGAGCGCCTTTGATGATGGCCACGCCGTTTTCGGTCATATTCAGGTTTTCCACGCTCAGCTTGCCTGAGAGATTGAACATCACGTGCAGGCCATTTTCGTCGTAGCCCACAATGAGACAGTTGATGAGTTCCTTGATGATCTCACCAAAGGCCAGGGTGACGATGGCCAGATAGTCGCCCTGGAGGCGGAGCACCGGCACGCCTACAATGAACCCGGCGATAGCGGCGCAGATGGCGCCCACCACAATGGCGATGATGAGCCGGGCCAGATCGGAGGGGATGCTCTGTTCCAGGCTCATGGCGGCGATGATACCGGAGAAGGCACCCACGCTCATAAATCCGGCGTGGCCCAGGGACAGCTCACCCAAGATGCCCACGGTGAGGTTCAGGGACACGGCCATGACCACAAAGCAGCACACGGGCACCAGCATACCCTGGGTGGAGTTTTTCAGCATGTCGGCCTGTTGTAAGGCAAACATAATGACAAAGGCGACGATGACACCCAGATAGGTGAGAAAGTCGGTGCGGGTGGTCTTCTTTTTCAACAAATTCTTCATGCTTCCCACCTCACACTTTCTCGGGCACATATTTGCCCAGCAGTCCGGCGGGCCGCACCAGCAGCACGATGATGAGCACCGCAAAGACGATGGAGTTGGCCAGGGCGGAGGACAGGTAGGCCTTGGCCATGGATTCGATGACGCCCAGCAAAATACCGCCCAGGAAGGCCCCGGGGATGGAGCCGATACCGCCAAACACAGCGGCGGTGAAGGCTTTGATGCCGGGCATGGAGCCGGTGGTGGGGTTCAAAGTGGTGTAGGAGGAACACAGCAACACACCGGCGATGGCCGCCAGAGCGGAGCCAATGGCAAAGGTCATGGAGATGGTGCGGTTGACGTGGATGCCCATGAGCTGAGCAGCACCCTTATCCTCAGAACAGGCTCGCATGGCCTTGCCCAGCTTGCTGCGGTTGATGAACTGGGTGAGCACCACCATGATGATGAGACAGGCAGCGATGGTGAGGATGGAGATATAGGGGATGGTGACGCCGCCGAGGGCCAGGTTGCCGGGCATCACCGAGGCATAGGATTTGGTGCTGGTGCCCCAAATGAGCTGGGCGGCGTTTTGCAGAAAGTAGCTCACGCCGATGGCGGTGATGAGGACGGCCAGGGTTCCGGCCTGACGCAGGGGCTTGTAGGCCAGACCTTCAATGACCACGCCCAGCACCGTACATACGATGATGGCCAAAATGGTGGCCAGCCAGCCGGGAAGATCTAAGTAGAATACAGCACAAAAGGACACATAACCTCCCACCATGATGACATCGCCGTGGGCGAAGTTCAGCATCTTGGCAATGCCGTACACCATGGTGTAACCCAGGGCGATGATGGCATAGACGCTGCCCAAGCTGATGCCGCTGATGAGGTAGTTGAGGAATTCTGTCATAAGCAATGGCACCTCATTTCTCTTTTCTCAATTCTCTTTCTCGCTTGTTCCGTGGCAGAGGCAACGCCTCTTGCCCCTCCCACAGAAAAAGCGGGTGCCTGCCAGGAGAGAAATTCTCCTGGCAGGCTTGGATGCGTTTTCCGAAAATTGCGGGGTTAGGGGAGCACATAGGTGCCGTTTTCGATGACCACAGCCATGGGAGCCTTGGACACTTCGCCGGTGGCGGTCCAGGTCATGTCCGCGCCAGTGAGACCGTCAAAGGTCATGGTGGTAATCTGGCCAACCAGAGCCTCACAGATGTCTTCGTAGGACATATCGGCGGTGCAGCCAGCGGCCTTCAGACCCTCGTAGACGATGTACACAGCGTCGTAGGCGTCAGCAGCGAACTGGTTGGGAACCTCGCCGTAGCGCTCTTTGTACTCAGAGACAAAGTTCTGGGTCTTCTCGTCCTCAGCGTCGGCGGAGAAGGGAGTCAGGAGCATGACACCCTCGGCCAGAGAGGTGTCAAAGCCGGGAAGGGTGAGGATGCCGTCCATGCCGTCTACACCGAAGACGGTGGGAGCAAAGCCCATGGTCTTGGCCTGGTTGAGAATGACGGAGGCCTCCTGATAGTAGATGGGCAGGAACAACAGGTCTGCCCCGGCAGCCTGAGCAGCGGTGAGCTGCACGGAGAAGTCGGTGGCGGTGTCTGCGGTAAAGGTGCCCTCGGAGACGATCTCCAAGCCCTTTTCCTTGGCCTCTGCAGCGAAGGTGTTGCGGATGCCCTGAGAGTAGTCGATATCATTCTGATAGATGATGGCAATCTTGCTGTCCGGCATGTTCTCGGAGATGTAGTCAGCAGCAGCGGTACCCTGGTTGGGGTCCGTGAAACAGACCTGGAAGACGTTATCCTTACCCTCGGTGATGTCGGCAGAGGAGCCGGAGGGGGTGAGCATAAACATGCGGTCGGCATTGGCCTCGGAAGCCACTGCGATGGAGGAGCCAGAGGTGGTGGGTCCAACCAGAACCTGCATGCCCCAGTCCTTCAGGGTGTTATAAGCGTTGACGGATGTATCAGCGGCGGCCACGTCGTCCTCGGATTTCAGGGCCAGCTGGATGTCACCGCCCAGGGCGTTGATCTCATCCACAGCAATCTGAGCGCCATACTTTACGGCGTTGCCGTAGATGGCGTTGTCTCCAGTGAGAGGGCCAATCACACCAATCTTAAATGCGTTGTCGGCGGTATCTCCACTCTCGCCGCCGCAGCCAGCCAGCAAGCTCAAGCACATGGCGCCGGCCATGGCAACTGCACATACATTTCTCTTTTTCATTTCAACAACCTCCCATTTTACCGATTTAGCACGTTGCAAGCACCGGTAAGATTGTTGACAATTATAGACCTGGGGCGCAAAGTTGTCAACCTAAAAAATAAACAATGACCGTCCACGTGGGACGGTCATTGTGTTGCATAGTGACGGACATTTGTCTTTATACCACCAATCCTCCGTTGGGAGCCAGCATCTGGCCGGTGACAAAGGAGGCCCCGTCGGAGGCCAAAAACAGTGCGCAGGCTGCGCACTCTTCGGGGGTTCCAATGCGGCCCAAGGGGGTTTCATCGGCCAGAGCAGCCATATCCTCAGAGGATAAATGGGCATTCATTTCCGTGGCAATCACCCCGGGGGCAATGCAGTTGACCCGGATGTTTGAGGGGCCGACCTCTTGGGCCAAGGCTTTTGTGTAGGCGATTACTGCACCTTTTGTGGCGGAATAGGCCACCTCGCAGGAGGCCCCAACCTGTCCCCACATGGAGGATACGGTGAGGATGCAGCCCTCTTTCCGGTGGATCATATGGGGCAACACGGCTTGGCAGCAGTAGTGCATTCCATCCACGTTGACCCCAAAGAGTTTGCGCCAGTTTTCTTGGTCAATATCACTGACAAGCCCCACATGGGACAGGCCAGAGCAACAAACCAAAATGTCAAGTTGACAAAATTTTTCTAACACATTGTCAACCATGGACTTGGCCTGTTTGGGATCGGACAGATCTGCATATACCTCCACTACCGGCACGGCAAGCTGCGAGAGCTCCTGAGCGAGAGTGTGTAGTTTTTCACGGTTGCGGTGGGCGTGGAGGGCCACGCCATATCCAGCCTGGGCAAAAGCCCGGGCTGTGGCGGAGCCAATTCCGCCGGAAGCGCCGGTGATCAGGGCGTATTTCATACCATCACCTCGAAGAAAAGATAAAAAAATTATATCATGAAAAAAAGGTGTTGACAAGAAGGGGGAGTTTATGTATAATAGCATTCGTCCGTGAGAGAAATGGACGATTAGCTCAGCTGGTATGAGCACCTGCTTGACGTGCAGGGGGTCACAGGTTCGAGTCCTGTATCGTCCACCAGAAAAACCGCTGTTTTCGAGAGAAAACGGCGGTTTTTCTTTACTTTTTTCTGCCATTCACGGGACGGGCTCTGACCACATATTCATTTTGACCACAGTTTAGCCACAGACAGGAAAAATAACGCTTTGATTCCAGATCAGAGAGAAATTCAAATTGATGGGGCGATTTTGGTTGTAAAAATGCCTCTGGTTTGCTATACTGAATGAAGAGAGGAGGCGCTGACGATGCCGGAAATCAGTCTGTTCTATGGAATCAGGGTCACCATGTTTTACAGTGACCACAATCCTCCCCATTTTCATGCGGAATACGCCGGGAACAAAGCATTGGTGGACATTCAGTCTGCTTGTGTGATTCGGGGCGCACTTCCATCTCGGCAGTTGAAGCTGGTCCTGGCGTGGTGTGAGCTGCATCGGGACGAACTGATGCAGAACTGGGAATTGGCCAAGGATGCCAAGCCTCTGAATCGAATTAACCCCCTGATCTGAGAAAGGAGGCCGCTATGGAGTTGATCCCAAAGGTTGTCCAGGCTGTGGCTGGACAAAATTACTCTGTCTACGTCTATTTTCACGATGGCACCGTGCGGCTTCTGGACGCATCCCCACTGGTGCAAAAGGGTGGCGTGTTTGCACCCTTGCAGGATGCCGACTTCTTCCGGGATCGGCTGACCGTCTTAAACGATACGGTGGCGTGGGATGTGGACGGAAACCGAGATCCTTGTACCTGTATTGATCTTGACCCATGCCAGCTGTATGAGGCCTGTCCCATTGTAGAGGATCCCCTCAGAGAAGCGATTTAAGTTAAATATTGATACAAGAGCCACCCTCCAGGAGTATTTTATCTGGAGGGTGGCTTTTTCTCAGCTTGCTGGTTTCTTAGCTCGGAGGAGGGCCAGTTCCTGTTTCATCTCTGTGATCAGTGTTGCCAGCTTCTCCTCACACTCCGCCTCCGTGGGGGCGTAGATGTTCCGGGCCATGCGCTTGCCGTTGACCTTGGGGGAGTAGCGTCCCTCCCAGAGGTGGTCGTTGATCTGGGTCACACAGCCGGTTCCCGGCTTGCGGTATTTGCCCTTCACCGCCTGGAAGGGGACGGCTGTGGCTGGTCTGCTGGGCTTTGGATTGGGGGGTGGCTCCACCCCGGCAATCCCTCGGTCGATGCGGTCAGCGGCTCTCTGGCGCATTTCATCGCTGACATGGGCGTAGACGTTCAGTGTCGTGGCGCTGGACACATGGCCGATGATGGCGGATAAGGTCTTGATGTCCATGCCATGTTCCAGGGCGTTGGTGGCGAAGGTATGGCGGAGGTCGTGGAAGCGGACGTGTTTGCATCCCGCCCGTTCCAATACCTTGGACAGCTTCTTTCGTACCGCTGCCGGGTCTAAGGGGGAGTCCTTCTTTTTGGGGGAGGGGAACATCCAGCGGGAGCTGCTGCCTTCCCGATACCGTAGTAGGACGTGGAGGATGGGGCGGGGGAGAACCAGGCTTCGGCTGGAGGCCTTGGTCTTGGGCTGGGAGACCACCAGCTTCTTGTGGATGCGCTGCACCTGCCGCTCTACCTTTAATACACCCGTCTGCACATCCAGGTCATCCCATTGGAGGGCCAGGATTTCCCCGCGGCGCAGGCCGGTGGACAGCTCCAGCAGCAGGAGCTCATAGCACCCGTCCTCTTTGGCCTGAATCAGCAGGTGTTGGATCTCCTCTCCGGTGAGCACCTGCATCTCCCTGAGACGGGTGGTGGGGACTTTGCAGGCAGCGGCGGGATTTTTCTGGATCAGGCCCTCAGCCAGGGCCTTGTCCAGTGCCATGCGGCAGGTGACATGGCAGCTTTTCACCATTCGGTCAGACAGGCCGGGGCCGTACAGATCCCTTTGGGCCAGCCGTCCGTTTTGTTTCAGCCGTTGATAGAACTGCTGGAGATCCCCTTGGGTCAGTTGGGAGAGGGGGATATGCCCCAACTCCGGGATGATGTGCTGATAGATGCGGTTTTCATAGTCGGTCTGGGTCTTGGGCTTAATGCCCGGTTTGCAGTACTGCTGATACCAGTAATCCAACCATGCCCCAAAGGTCATGTCCACCTTAGGTGACTTGGGGGCTGCCTCCTGGACTTCCTCTTTCAGGGCTTTCAGTTTGGCTGCGCATTCTGCCTTGGTTTTAGCCAGCACGTTTTTGGTTTTGGGGCGTCCGTTGTCGTCGTAGCCGATGACGTATCGCCCTTCCCATCGGCCATCCTTTCTCAGGTGGAGACTGCCATCTCCACGTTTCCGCTTTTTTGCCATGGCTCCATCTCCTCTCCCAGTAGTTCTGTCAGGAAGCCGCCCACAATGTCGGCGGCGTTGCGCTGCATCTCCCCAGTCACATGGGTGTAGGTGTCCAGGGTGAAGCTGGCCTTGGTGTGGCCCAGAATCCCGGACAAGGTCTTGGCATCCACACCGCTGGACAGGGCATGGGTGGCAAAGGTGTGGCGGAGGTCGTGGAAGCGAATGTCTGGCAAGCCCGCCTCTTGGAGCAGCTCTTTCAATCGCCGATATGCTTTGGAGGGAGAGACAGGTTGCTCTGGGCGGAGAGGATCGGGAAAGATCCACTGGGATAGGGCGGACGCCTTTCGCTCCCGCAGCATCTGAGCTGTGCTGGAGGGGAGCAGGATGGTCCTGGTTCCCGCATAGGTCTTGGTATCCCCTACCTCCACGCCGCCGCCTTTTCTGGGGTGGATGGTGCGGCGCACCTTCAAGTGTCCGGATGCTTCGTCGAAATCCGACCATTGGAGGCCGCACAACTCACCCCGCCGCAGACCTGTGGTCAGTTCCGTGAAGAAGAAGTCTCGCCATATCCAATCTTTTTGGATGACCGCTTTGAAGGCATCCAGCTGGTGGTGGTTCAGAATCCCTTTGGTGCGATGAGCCACCTTGGGGGGTGTTACCTTATGGGCGGGGTTGGCAGGGAGGAGACCTTCATCTACGGCGGTTTTCAAGGCGTGATGAAGGGTGTTGTGAATCCCACGGACGGTGGTGGGACTCAGCCCCGGCCCCTGATTGCCCCGCTTGTCCATGCGTCCGTGCTCCAGCAGCTTCTGGTAGAGGGTGTTCAAGTCTTTGCCTGTGAGTTTCAGCAGGGGCTTGTCCCCTAGGTATGGTTTGACATGGTTGTTCAAGTCCCTCCGGTATCCATCTAAGGTATTGGGGCGAATGTTTGCTGAGATGTACTCGTCCAGCCATTTGTCCAACCATTGGGACAGGGTCATGTTACTTTTCTCAGTGAGATGTACGCCCTGATAGGCGCTGATGTTCTGCCGCAGTTTGGCTGTTAACTCTCTTTGGGTATCGGCGTAGACGTAACGGAAGATGGGGTCGCCGTTTTCCTTATGGCCGATGACCATACGGCCCTCCCAGCGGCCATTCCGTTTCCGCACCATGCCGTCCCCGGATGCTCTGCGTTTTGCCATGGCATCAATCCTCCTTCTGTATGTGATGGCAGATGTACTCTGTTTCCTCCTGTGAGGAATACAGGTCATCTGCCTCCAGTTCTTTTGTGATTCCCCAGGCCAGTTTGAATCCTGCGGTGAAGCTGGCCAGGGAGATTGCTTCTCGCAGTAGGGCTTGGCCATCTACCAAGTCCATGAGCCTGCGCCGCTGCACCTTGTCCAGGCAGTCTCGCACTTCCTGACGGGCAGTTTCAATTTCCTTCTCCAGTTCCGTGAGATTTGGTTTTCGGAAGAACCGCTGGTGCAGGGCTTTCATATAATCGTTCATATGTGTGCCTCCTTATCAGCAACACACAATACCGAACAATCAAGAGAATAGCCAGTGGATTTCACCACAATTATCAAACTGTTATCATTTGCTCCGGGCCAATTTCCTCGGGGCGTTTTCTTTGGTGACAGTGTGCTATTTTAGGCGTTGTGGTTACCATCCATCCATGCTCATGCCTCAGCTCAGCTGCTCCTCCTCGTGGTCGACCGAGACTATTTTATCTTTGTATCGCAACACAGATTTTTACACGCTCACATAGATCACACGGACTTCTGGAAGTCCAGCACTTCCTTGAAGCTGATGCGGCCATTGGTGCTGTTTACCTCCCGCACACTCCGGCCACGCATAAGCTCATAGGTTCGCTGATCCATGTCGGTGTCGGCAGTGAGAATGTGATTGCACAGATTTTGTTCCACCGCCACCTTGTAGAGATACCTGCCTATACGCTGTGCAAAGTCATCCATGGTGCCGATGAGGATGGTGGAGAGCACCTCGGGTAGGAAGGCACCGGCATTCTTGGTGTTCAGATAGCCCAGATAGAACTCCACGGCTTTTTCGATGAACTCGCTCTGGCTCTTGCAGTTATCACTCCGGTAGGTGTCCTCGATTTTCCTCCTCACAGAGGGGGTGAAAAAGACGGTTGTTTTCTGTTTTCCTTTGACCATGATTAGTCTCCTTTCGCTTCGAAACTATCTTGAATTCCTTGGGACTGTAAGGCTCGTCCCCAACAGAGCGTTCCTCTCCGAACTTTTCGCCCAAAGGAACGCCCTTTGAAAAGCCTGAAACTGCCCGCACTGCGGGCAGTTGTGACCGACACGGCGCACAAGGAGCGTCGTGATTTTCTCCTGCTTCTCTTTACTTCTCTTTAGTCCACGCTTTTGGCCCCTTGTTTCCCGCCCCAAAGGGGCAAATTTGACCTTTCTCCGCCTGGGGTGGGTCAGGGCCTGCCTCTGTCCAGGCATCGGGCACATAGCCCCTTACAGCGGGGCACACGGGGCTTTCTCTGGGTTTCGTCCCAGGCGCTTTTTTGCCTGTTGCCACTTTCGCTGTTCCTCCAGCTGGTCCATCTGCTGCTGGTAGTAGCAGTCCAACGTTATTTGGATTGGGAGGATGGTGTACTGGTTGTTGCCGTTCCACTTCATACCGTGGCTGTCCAGGTAGCTGGTGTGTTCCACAGAGATGAGCTGCCGGTCCTCCAGTTTTGCAATGTGCTTCATCACAGTAGCCACCGTGAGATGTACCGCCGAGGCAATGGTTCGGTAGCTGGGATGGCATTGATGGGTGCGTCGATCTTCACAGTAGAGCAGGTAGGCGTAGACGGTGATGACTCCGTGACCGAGATTTAGGAAGAACAATTCATTGGGCAGAGAGAAAAAATTCTTCCCGGTATTCTTGCACACTGGAACCAGATGTTGATTCAGCAGTCCACGTTGTTTAAGTTCCGTGAGTTGCTCTGTAGCCATGTCCTTGCTCATGTGTAGCTTGGATGCGATCTCGTCCACGCTGGGTGGGACAGATTCTTTGCCGTGGGTGTGGAGATAGCAGAGATAGGTGAAGGTAGCGAAGGCCTGGGGCTTCAACCCCCACTTCCAGATTCCATTGGGAATGGAGAAGCGATGCCGCTTTGGGTCACGCTGATAGGGAGATAAATTCAGTTGCGCTCACCGCCTTCTATGTGTTCCACCACCCATTGGATGAACTGTTCTTTGGGGACCACCATGCGATTGCCGATGCGCAGCATGGGGAAGCCCGGTTCGTGCATGAGTTCGTACCCGCTGGACGCTGACACGCCCAGTACCTTTGCCACCGTTTCCGAGTTGAGGAACAGCGGCAGCTCGTCGTAGTGTTTGTACATGGATTCTTTCATTTTGAATTCCCCTTTACAAAAAAGTAAGGACACCAGCGACGGTGCTGATGCCCTTCTGCTTGTATTGTGTCGGAGATTTTGTTAGACTGAGAAAAAGGTGTGACCAATTATTTTCCAGGTGGGACAATTTTCAGAGGCGGTGAAGTCCTATGAATGGAGATATCGTATTTTACATTCACGGCAGCACAATCGAATACGGTGGAACGCTGTTTGATGCCGGGGAACTGACCACGGATATTTTGAACCTGGGGCCCAGGGAGTACACCCCTCTCTATGACCAACTTCAGCACATCCAGTCCTTGGCCAAGCAGTACGAGAGTACACAGGACCGTGGCATCTGGTGGGAACTGAATGGCTGTTTGATGGAACTGCGCAGTCAGTTGAGCAAGTACCGGGTATTTCAAATCCTGCTGCAGGATGACCAGCAGCTTTTTCAGGAAGCCCAGCAGTACACCCAGCAGTTCTCCTTTCTTCCAGAGGAAGAGATAGACTGCCCCATGACAACCCCGGAGCAGTGGGAAGCTGCAGCAGCGCAGGAGGAAGAGAACCAAACCATTCCCCCACAACTTCTCATCTATCCTGGCAGCCGCAGAGAAAAATGGCTGTACTACCGCAAGCGGATTGACCGCTACCAGCGTTACCTGGAAGAAGTGGCGGCGTTCAATCCTACCGTCCACAACTTTATCAACTTCGTTCTCTCCAAACTGGAACACAATTCTTCCGAGAACTACGCCGCTGCGCTCTATCAGTTTTATAACGACGAGCGACTGGTAGAGAAGCTAATCGTGAATCCTATGGGCCTGGAACACTCCTTTTATCAGAAATACGACCACTGTGTGGTGAGCTATGTACCAAGGGAATTGCCGGATGGGAAGTTTGCCATCTGCCAGGAGCATACTACCGACAGTTTGCAGATGCTGCTGAAGGCAGATTATATGACAGCCCTGAACGCCGGATATAACATCCGACGGTGCATTGTCTGCAAGAAATATTTTCTGGTACGAAGCGGCGCCCATGTGCTCTACTGTGAGGGCCGCTGTCCGCTGGATGAGCGCTTTACCTGCCGACAGTATGGCAGCTATGAGATTCAGAAGGAACTGGCCCGGGATGTGCCAAAGATCAAGACCAAGATCACTGCCTTCAACCGCATCCGAAAGGATTATCAGCGGGGGATTATCACAGAGGAGGAAATGCGGCGGCTGAAGGATGCCGTTCGGGACAGGCTGTTTGACGCACTGAGTAGCTCTGACATCTCCAATGAAGATTTTGAGCGATCCATCTCTTCCCAGCATCTCTATCCGATTTGCAGAGTGGCCCGTCAGACCAGACCTCGAGGCCGTCCCCGCAAGGTGAAGGACGGTGACGATGCATGACCAACGAGGAACTGTTGGTGCGAATCTCCAACGGGGATGAGGCTGCCTTGACCAAACTGTGCCTGGTGAACACAGGTCTGGTGAAGAATCGTGCCTGGTCGATTGCCCGGCAGTATCACTGCCTGAGGCAAAACCAATATGGTGCCTTGAGTGATTATGCAAAAGAAATGCTCTCCGAACTGGAGAGCGTAGGAAGGCTGGCACTGGTGGAGTGCGTCCGAACCGGCGGTTATGATGCGGGAAAGGGTCGATTCACTACTTATGTCACCCCGTTTTTGGACGGAGCCATGCGGCGGCATTTGGAATGCAGCTTGGGGACACTATCTCTGGACCGGGACAGCATGGGGTTGGTGCGAAAGGCACAGAAACGCTATCATCAAAAAGGGGAGAGTGTGGAGCAGATCAGCCAGGCGCTGGGCATCTCATTTCCTACAGCAGCCAGAGCCGTTGCATACCCCACGCATTTCTTCTCTGTCTATGACCTGCAAGACCCGGAAGAGGATGGAGACATCTTGGAGCGGCTCACGCCAGGCTGGTTGTCTGAGTCACCAGAAGAAACTGTAATTCGGTCATTGACTATGGAATGCCTGCGGGAAGAGTTTCTGCAGCTTTCCAAGAAGGATCAGGAGATTCTGGGACGGTGCTTCGGCGTGTATGGCCACCCCAAGTCAGATCTGCGGGAAATCGCCATACGCAGCCGCATGAAGGAGTCTGGCGTGGAGAAAGCCAAGGATCAGGCAATCAAGCGGCTGCGGGATCGGTGTTTGGATAGCCTTGCATGGAAGCTGCGTCGAGCCAGGCGGATGGTGGATCGAGCTGTACCGACAGAAGTCAAAATACCATTGCATTCTGTGTGAAAAGGGGAATGATGCCTCTGAGTGTTGTTTTTAGTGGCTCAACTTCTGCTGTCCTGTTTATTGGACGGCTGTTGTAATAAAATATTGAAAATAGAATTTTATTACATTCAGTGCTATTCTATATATGGGATATTTTGAAATGCAAAGGAAAAGTAGTGGTTTTTCATGATTGGTATTGGATAGGATTTGTAGGATAAAGATTATAAGTGCATCGTTGTTGATGGACAAGTAGATTTCTTCCCACATTTGTTTTTGCTCCTGGGTATGCGTTCCGATAACAGTGCTCTGCTTTGTTGAATAGGCTGTATAGACACTTGGTAAGGAGAAACTAAAACGTGTGTTAACCAGTTGGCGGGGAAGAAGGATAGGTGCTTGGGCACTAAACGGATATACAAAGCGAATTGGAAATAGAGGAGATTATATAGAATGTGGCAAAATATTCTAGGGACAGTTTCATCTGTGGCGACGTTGATTTTGTTTGTAATTTATTTTATAGGGAGGACAATAGCAACTTTTCAGAGCAGAGGGCTATATTCTGATAAACTTGCTATTGAGGGAGCTAAAGATTTTGACCATGCTAAGTACGACGTGATAGAGACTGTGATTCTTGAGGAAGATGCGTATAATGTATTCGTTATCATATCTAGCCAAGGAATATGGAATCTTAAAATATTTCAATATGAATTCGACGATGAGATGAATGTAGTAGGTGAACACTTAACCGGAAAATTCTTATTCTTAAATATTGGTGAAGCCATAGCAATTAAGCTGACCGTTCCTGAAATTATTAGTACATACAGAGTCGAATATATATCCTATGATTACAAAAAAATAAAGTTTGATTTATGCGATAACATGAGAAATGGAGTAATGTCACAAATAGTAACACCCCGGCATACTTTTAGAAGTCTTGTTTACTATTTTTTTCGATAAAGGAGAAAAGTTATGGTAATACCGCCTACACCGGAATCATCGCCAGTGTTAGAAATAGCTGGAGCAGGGAATTGCTTAAACGTCTCTGACGTAATTTCGATAGTTGGCATTATAATTACAACACTGCTATAAGAAGCAAACAGATAGATTTGTCGATTTGCAATATATGCCAGAGATATTTCTGAGAAGTCAACTGCCGATAGATGGCTTTCCTTGCTTAAATTACCAACTGTTCGCTACCTTTCAAGGTGCGAATAGGAGTGAAATTCTCGGCTTGTTCTTAGTCGACAAGTCGCCGATTTACGGATTAAAAGTGGAGAAAATAATAGTTGATGAAATCGAATATGTAAATATATTGAAAAAATACTATTGATATTTTCCGCACGAATCTTTTTTGTCCCCTTGATTCCGTATATAATGAAGGCAGCTACTCTGCTGAAGTGATTTTGACTTACAAATATAAGAAACGAATTGATGTTACTTTTGCGGGGAATCAATCAGTGAAGATTAAATGTAAAAAAGCAGAGAGACATAAATAGTACATAGGAGAGAGTTTTCTCTAAAGCCAATAGAAGTTAAAGTTATCTGTGTAAGTAAAGAGGCGAAGAAAGTGTTCTACCATAAATCTAACTCGATTAAGGAATTAAATCTTTCTACACGCTCGTATAATGCGCTCTATAGAGCGGGAGTATTGACGATTGGGGATCTTCGAGCGCTGCCTGAAGCAGAACTGCGCGACATTAAGAACTTAGGTGCGAAGAGCATTCAGGAAATTCTCGAGAAAAAATCAAGCATGGAAGTTAGCACAGGTTTTGCACCGGAAGAAGCCCAGGCTCACAAAAGCATGCCATCGTTTGTAGGCGATGACGGCATTACCTATCAGGATGTTCCTGTTGAACAAATGGGACTGTCAAATAGGGCTTACAACTGCCTGAAAAGGCAAAACATTTCCTTTCTATCGGAACTACTGCATTTGACCCGCAATGAAATAAAGCAATGGAATAATGTTGGAGAAAAAACTGTAACGGAAATCCTTGAGAAGCGGGATGCCCTTCTACTCCAGCCTGTTTTTGATATTTCGTTTCACGTATCTGATTCGGTAGCAGAAACCTCTGATGGCCTGTGCCAATCGGTAGTGAAACGATTTGCTTCCATTTATGAGCTTCCTATAAATGCTCTTTATGAGCAAATCAGCCCACTTTGTGAAATGTTTTTTCAGGAAAACTCCGTAGAGGGTGTGAACACAGATATTCTTTTAGAGAATCCAGAATTTATTCGTGCAATGTCTGCATCACCAATCGTTGCAAGTGGGATTCAGGCACAGATATTGTCCACCCTAAATAAAGTAGCGTATGGATGTAGCCTTAAAAGCCTATTGGATGCCTGCGCTATGGTGCCTACAGATGTATTGGAAAACAATTTACGATTTCTCATTGCTACCAAAAAAGCGGTGCGGAATGAAGACGGTTCCTATGCCATCAAGAGAATGACAGCCATTGAGTACGCAGCACAGCTCCCGGATCAGCGGCGAGGATATGTTTTAACTGAGAGACTTCATGGTCGAACATTAGAGGATATTGGAAATGAGTTGAAGCTTCAGAGAGAGCGTATCCGGCAGATCATGAACAAAGCGCTGGAGCAACATCCCACACTTTATGAAGACCGATATGCGGAAGTATTTCAGAAATATGATTTTTCAAGAGATGATTTTCGCCTCGCTTTTCAAGAAGATGAAACAGTGTATGAGTATCTCAAACTTGAGTATAAGTCTGGAGAATTACAGCCAGAGGAACTCATAGATGATGAATCTTTTCCTACTGCATTCCGTCGGGCAGGAGAGCGCATCGCATATAAAAACTGTGTCCAAATCGGATCCATAATTGTTCCCTGCAAGCGGGATGCCCTATGTGACTATGCGTTGCGTCAATACGCTTCAGATGAAATATCTTATAGCGGCTTTGTAGAGAAATATAACGCGTTGTTGTCTGAACTAGGAATTGCCGATAATTCAAAACTTACATTGGGTGGCAGAGGATATGAGAACAAGCTTGCTGCAAGTATAAATGTCCTGTGGAAGCATGGCAGATGCTTGCGCTACCGGCCTGCTGCACTCTATGATTATGCGGATTTTTTGACGGCGTTGGATCTTAACCAATATGTTGACATTGAGCTTTCGGCATTGAAGTTATTCAACGAACACGCAGAGCTGATGCTGGAATACGATATTCGGGACGAATACGAGCTACACAATCTGCTGAAAAAGATTTGTACGGAGCAAGAGTATTCAAATGTCCGTTTCCCTCGGATGCCTACAATCGAGTTTGGACATCCCGACCGAGACCAGCAGGTTATGGATTTACTGCTTTCTTGTGCGCCCATCTCCAAAGAAGCATTTGCACAGCGGTATGAGGAAGAGTATGGCATAAAAGCGGGCAGTGTGATGGCCAACTATCTGGGGTGTATCACCGCCTATCTGGATGGAGACACATATCGCATTGATTCTCCCGCTATGTCTGACGCAATGTCGCAAAAACTCAAGGGAGAGTTGCAGGACGATTTCTATCTTCTTTCGGAAATTCATGCAATTTATCAGAATATGTTCCCAAACGCAGACAGATCACTGCTTAATAGCTATAGTATCATCAACCTTGGCTTTCGTATTTATTCTAACTATGTTGTCAGCAGTAAATACCATTCCGCTGTTGAGTACTTCAAGCACCTGCTTCTGGACCAAGACATAGTAGATATTTCTGCTTTCAAAAAAAGCATTCTTTCTACGGTGACATTCACTTCTCAGCTTTATAAACTGCGTGAGGAGATGGAAATTGTCGAGTTTGCACCTCAAAAATATATACATATTCGCAAACTAAGTGAAGCAGGCATTGAAAAAGCTGGTTTGAAAGAGTTCTGCAAAGATGTCGCAGCGTATGTAAGTGAGGGAGAATACTTCACAGTGTTCTCCTTGCAAAAGTCAGGTTTTGTACATAAGTTGGATGAATTCGGGTTTGACGATTGGTTTTACTCATCTGTCTTGGCTGAAAGCAAGGATTTGTTTTCGTATAGGCGTGCTGGTAAGAATCGCTTGTTCCGGAGAGGCACCTACACAGTTGCGATATCTGATTTCATTGAATCAATTCTCGCTTCGCAGGAAACGCAGTCCATGGATATTTATGATTTGGCTGACTATATGCGCGACGAGTTCGGACTCTACATTCCGACATCGAAGTTGATCGAAACCCTTCGTGAGAGTTCGATGTATTATGATTCTATATCCCAAAAAGCATATTTGGATTACGATGTTTACTATTCTGATGTGTAAAGGGGCTACTTATGGATTGTACTGATGTAAAAGAAAAAATTGCGGAGTATTTACAGGGTCATAGTCAGCCTGTCAGCCTTTTTCAACTTGTGCATATTGTATTTCAAAGCAGGTATTCGTCTTCCGCTGTTGATGATGCGCTTTCTCAATTATTTGAAGAAAACCGGATTATTTACACGCCTGCTGGTATTATTGGAGCGCCACATAATCTAAGTCAATTGATCGAATGGGTACAGGATAAAGACAGGAGAGATGTGCTGAACCTCTTTTTTCGAGGACATTCCTTCCCACCTGAACAGAAGGCCAATGTACAACAAACGGTCAGGGTGTTCTTGCAAAATCGTTGCCCAATTGAAGAGGATTCCTATAAGAAAGTATTCCGGAAATATCGCTTTACACAAGACAGTTTTTGCAAGATTTTCTCACAACCAGTTAGCACGTATATTTATTTGACCCAAATTTGCAAGAAGGGAAAGCTCGATTGGCGCCAAATTCGGCTAGACGAGTCGCAATCAATTCATATACGAAATGCAGCGATAAGTGCGATAGCGAGTGAGGGGCTTTTGCTGGGTGACCAAGTGCTTCCTTGCTCGGTGGAAGAGATTGGCCTTTATATATTGAGACAACATAATTCTCCTGTTGATAAGGAAACTTTCTTTTTAGAATATTGCAACTTTCTTAATCAATCTGCTCCGTTACCCAATGTACTATCCGTTAGTAAACACCGTTTCGCTTCTATTCTAAGTGCCAGTACAAGAACGATCACCGGACAGGCTGGAGCCTTACGGTTCAGGCAATCCAAAGAACGAGCGGACGGTGCAATGATAAAGCGCCTAAAGCTTTGGCAATACCGGAATCAGTATATCTCTGCAGAGATTATATATAAAAATGCAGCAACAGAGATGGAAAAAGCCGATATTCAAAATCCTTACGAGTTAATCACAGTTCTAAAGAAGTTCCCAGATATCTGCGCAAAATATCATATTACTTTTGCCAAAGCTCCGTTTCTTGCCTTTGGAACAGGGAACTCCATTACACAGTTACAGGATCTTCTCAAGGAATTGTCACCAATTTCCGGTGAGAGACTTGCACAAGAATATGAGAGACGATACGGACTAAAGGCCAATACAGTAAAGGTTCGCCTTCTGAAGGAGATCTCGCCATATTTACGCAATGGAGTTTATGATTTGCAGACAAGGAGCATTACAGACAAACAAATTGAGGGTATTTCAAAGATGCTTACGAAACCGTGGTATATAGTAGAGGATGTTCAAAAAATTTTTAAGAGTAAAGTTGGCACACGGTATGAGGCATATTTATCTACAGAAAACCTACGAAAAATTGGTTTTCGTAAAACCAACACGATTATTTATTCCAACCGGTACCGCTCCTTAATCGAGTGCCTGGACAAAAACGATTGGGCGGGGAATACATTTTATGTTCAAGACGAATTGTGGGAAAATCCACAGATCTATGCAGCTTTGCAGAAACAAGCAGCAAAGTTCGAGATTGTTGAATATTTGCCGCAGAAATTCATCCGTCTGGCTTACTTAAAACGTAATGGAATCCACAAAAAGAATTTAAATGCGTTTATTGAAGAGGTGTGTAGACGCGTACAAGATGATGCCTATTTTACCTTAAAGTTTTTGCGGGACCAAGGCTATGAATTTCCTTTGGATGATTTGGGGTTTGATGATACATTCTACTATTCTATCCTAAAACAAGGGAAAAAGATTCAAGGGAGAAAAGTCGCTGGCACTTATTTGCTTAGGAAATCAAAGCAGGATGTGACCCTATCCGATTTTATTGAATTCCTAGTTTCTCAGGTCCGGAGCATTGATATATTTGATCTGTCTGAGCTAATTGCTGTTCAATATGGAATCGCCCTTGCTCCGTCTTATATTCGTACTCTGGCTTCTGGTTCTCAGATGTACTACGATTCCATATCTGAAAAAATTTATTTAGACTACGACGAATACTTCGAGGAGGTTTAACTATGAATCTTTTGACTGATGGCATTAAATCAAAGGCAGTGATGCTCACACAGAGCACAAAAAAGCTCTCTATTGATAACCACACGCAGGTATATCCCGTATATAAAATTCGCCTGGACCAGCTGTACTTTAATGACCAGAATGACCGCATTGCAACTTGGATTAGTCAATATAAAGCCGAGCATGCAGATGTTGCCCTGGAATCATTGGGTCACTCGGAATATAACGATATCATCCAAGGGTTTATTATAGAGAGTAATCCTGAAGCAATTAAGAAAACCCAGAACAATATTGATCTTATTGGCCAGCAAGAGGCTGGCGTTGTGTTAACAGATGGCCGCATCATCGATGGTAACAGGCGTTTTACATGTCTTCGAAATATTGAAAAAAAGACGGGGAAAACACAGTATTTCGAAGCTGTAATTCTCGACCATGATATTCGAAATAACGCCAAGCAAATCAAGTTGCTGGAGCTGATGATTCAGCATGGCGTAGATAAGCCTGTTGACTATAATCCAATCGACCGACTTGTGGGAATCTATAATGATATTGTTGATAAAAAGCTCCTCACTGTCAAAGAGTATGCTGATGGTGTCAATCAATCAGAGACGGATATTCAGCGGGAAGTTGAGAAAGCGAATCTGATGGTGGAATACTTAGAGTTTATCAATGCTCCCAAGCAGTTTCATCTTGCCAGAACTATGAATCTGAACGACCCACTTAAGGAGCTTAATACCATCCTTAAACAATGCAAAGACGATCAGAAACGTGAGGATCTAAAATGTGTTGTCTTTGCAAACTTCTTGATACAACCCCATGGTGATATGACCCGCTATATGCGTAAGATCAAAAAAATTGTGTCCAATGCAAAGTTCCTGGACCAATATCTGGACGAACAGTTGGGAACCACCGAAAAAGTTTGTGACCTTCTGGAGGAAGCTCCTGTTGTCACAGAAAAGGTGATTAACGAAAAGATTCGCACCCGGGAAGATTTGAAAGAAGATTTTGCGCACTCCACAGAAAAATGGGTCAGTAAGGCAGATGGCGATGCTACCAGGAATCGTCCGGCGCAGCAGGCTGAGAAGGCATATGAGATGCTGGATACCATCGATACAAATATTTTTAAGAAACTAAGCGAAGAGCAAAAAGACGATGTTCGGAATCGGTTGGATCAGATCCAGAAAGCACTTGACCACATCAGAGGGGAACTTGATGCTTAATGTTTAGAGACTTACCTTTGCAGGCTACCTATTCTTCTTATGAGGATAATTTGGGAGAGCAATTCTACTCTCCAGTACTGGCCCAGAGTATTCGGTATGACCGTGCAACAGCATATTTTTCGGCCAAAGCCCTTGCAAATTATGCTAAGGGCCTCGAGTGCTTTGCGCAAAATGGGCATACCATGCGCCTAATTGTGTCAGCAGAAATTGATAAAGAAGATTACCTGCAAATTCAAGATGGCTATGCGTTACGAGCTTCCATAAGAGAAGAACTGGTTGCCCGGATGCGGGAATCGCTTTCTTTGGAGGAAGAGCGAAATATATCCAACCTGGCCTATTTGGTGGGACTTGGAGTCATTGACATTAAGGTTGCCTTTACCCAGGAAGGAATTTTCCACGATAAGTTTGGAATTGTTGAGGATGCTGAAGGAAACATTATTTGCTTCCGTGGTTCTAACAATGAAACTGCAGCTGCGTTTGAATCCAACTATGAAGCCTTTGATATTACCTGTAGTTGGCAGGCATCGCCGTTTGACTATTCGAAAATAACCAAGAGCCAGCAGACTTTTGAGAAGCTTTGGAGTAACCAGACGGAAAATATTTGCGTGCTTGAAATGGATTCTCTTGTCTATCAAGAGTTGGAAAAGCACAACAAGGGCCAGCTGATTATAGACCCTTTGCAGTTGGAAACAGACTGTATGCTCTTGGATTGCGATGGTGTATTGACTTTAGATTTTAAGGGGATTTCGAATCTTCTCTGGAACACGTCTTTCTATAAGATACGGCTCAAAAGGTTTGTGGACACAACCAAAAGCACAGATGAACGCATTTTCTTCAAAGATATACTTAAATATCCCCAATTCAACCGAATTATTAGTCTGCTGCAGAATGAGTCTGAAAAACGTGGATACCGCTTTTTTGTTACATCCCGTCTCAGGAAATACATAGCGGACCGGGAATTGCATATAGAAAAGCGAGCAGGGCTTGGGTTGGCAATTAAGCAGCATAGTCCGGATGTGTTGGGAAAATATGAGGAGTACAAAGCCGTTGTAAACGACGCTTTTAGCAGACCGCTTCGTGAAAAACAGATGTGGGATTCTTTCTTTATGTGTACCATGAAGAAAGCTTGCAATTTCTCGGTTCCCGGCTCTGGAAAAACAGCTTCAGTCCTTGGAGTGTTTGCATACCTCTATGCCAAAGGATTTGTACGACGTCTTGTAATGGTTGGTCCTAAAAATTCCTTTGGATCCTGGCAAGAAGAGTTTCAGCTTTGCTTCGGCAATAAGTGGCCGCTTCAGGTATTTAACATTCATAATCCGAGCTATAAAACGGCAGACGAGAAGCGAACGGCACTTTTATTCGACAGCGGTAGTGCAAACCTCGTCTTATTGAATTACGAGTGCCTGCGCTCTTATCTTCCAGAAGTTCAAAAACTGGTTGGGGCTTCAACACTTTTGGTGTTTGATGAGGTACATAAAGTAAAGGCTATTGATGGAAGCAATGCTCAAAAAGCCTTGGAACTGGCGGAGAATGCATGTTATACGATTGCTCTGACCGGGACACCGATTCCAAATTCCTATACGGATATATGGAATCTATTGAATATTTTATACCACAACGAGTATGATGAGTTCTTCGGATTTACCCCGCAACAGCTTAAGGATCCATCTCAGGATGAGATCAATCTGATCAATAAGAAAATTCAGCCATTCTTTTGTCGGACGACAAAACAACAGCTGGAAGTTCCTGAAGCAAACCCGGATATCATTGAAGAAGTGTCTGCAAATGATACTGAGAATCAACTCTTTCACATTTTGCAGCTGAAGTATGCGAAGAATAAGCTGGCACTTATCGTCCGACTGTTGCAGCTGGAGTCCAATCCCAGGATGCTGCTTAACAAATTGGATCTATCCGACTTTGCAGACATTTTGGACATTTCAGCTGCTGATATTGAGGACATTGATTATGTGGATTACTCAGAAGATGTAAAGCAGCTCATCGACTCTATTCAAAGTACATCTAAATTCCGTGCGTGTATTTCTCTGGCAGAAAAGCTGATCACGCAGAGAAAGCCAGTGATTATCTGGTGTATCTTTGTGGACTCTATCAATCGTATTGCCACCGCCCTACGTGACATGGGAATTGATGTGGCGTGTATCTATGGTCAAACCACTATGGAGGAACGACAACAAATTGTATCTGCCTTCCGAGATGGCTGTGTGGATGTCTTGATTACTAACCCGCATACTTTGGCCGAGTCTGTTTCTCTGCATAAAGGATGCCATGATGCGATTTATTTTGAATACAGCTATAACCTTGTACATTTGTTGCAGTCAAAGGATAGAATTCATCGACTTGGCCTGCCGGATGGGCAATATACGCAGTATTACTATCTCCAGCAGCAGTTTGTTACAGGTGAGGGTGAACCGTTCTCGCTGGATGCCAGAATCTTAAATCGTCTGAATGAGAAGGAAAGGATTATGCTGGAGGCCATTGAGAATAATTGCTTGGAATCTGTAACTACGGTACAAGAAGATCTGGATCTCATTTTTCAGGGGCTTAAATTATAGTTTTCACTCTTTAATATCAGATTATCATATATAGCCTGATGTAATGACGTTATGAAGGAGAGATGGTGCATGGCGACGATCCGGTGTCCACATTGCGGCAGTCCCGTCATGGTGCGGGGAAACCGTTGGGAGTGTGGCTGGTGCGGGGATTTTGGAAGTACTTCTTCTCTATTTTCCTCCGAACAGGCCAAGCTGGTTCCCGAAAAAAGCACACCACAAATTACTTTGAGTTTTACCGTCTCTGTGGAGGACACTACGCCTCCGCCACGCCATTTTACCCGCACAGAATTGGTGGATATGGTGCGCCGCTGGGACTTCTCCGAAAACGAGTGGGCCTGCCGGGATCTGCTGATTGCGGACTTCCCCGATGCTGTCCGGCGATGGACGGCGGAGGAGCTGGAGGATATGGACACCCAGGATCTCCTATGTGAAGTCGGTGACAGCGACCCCCAGACCGCAGTTCAGATGATGAAGCTGCTGTTGGACACAGCAGAAAGTCACCTCCAGGAACCGGAGGTGGCCGAGCAGCTGTTGAGATGGGATATGTGCGATCTGTGCCGAAATCAGTTTGTCCAAGCTCCCCTTTTGAAACAACTCAAACACGACGACCGTCTGGCCCAGCAGCTGTTTCAAAGCGCCTATGTGGATACCCCCCAGGAAGCACTGCTGGAGGCCTGTGACTGGTTTGGGGAGGCAGATCTGAAAAAGCAACTCTATTCTCTTTTGACTCAAAATCCCCATTTCGAAGGATTTGACTAAATGGAACAACCCGGCCTGTGTCAATCACGAGCCTGGTTGTTCTGCTATTTGGGGTACGCTCTTATCTTTGACAACAGAGTGTCAAAATCGCTTAGGTGGATGAGAACTGTACGAGAGGAAATGCATCCAGCGGTATGACAATGTTTTTTGCGCTATCACATGTAGAAACATGGCCATACCTTGTGTCTCGCCAATTTATACACTATAATAATTTTACAGTTTATAGGTGTCTTCTGAGGTGGCTGCGAGGGACCTTGGAGCTGGATGTATAGCAGTAGTGGGAAGGAGGTGTCCTGTGGGGTGTATCCGTTTGGATTTTCCTAAATACTGCATAAAGAGGGAAAAGAACTGTTCTTTCAGCATATGGCCATCAGTAAGACGGCTCACCTTTACATAGATGGTTGAAGAGACAATGATTTAAGCCTATGTAAACAAAATGGCCTTTGATACGATAAATTGCGGAGAGTTCTGTACTTCACCATACCGATTGTGGAGGAGTACATAGTATGACCGCTTTATTTTTAGTACAAGTGATTACCAAGTTCACATGAGAGAAGGAATCATAGAATATGAGTTATAATTATAGATTTCAGCGAGATAGAAGTTGCTTCTACTTATCATCATTTGAAAATGATGATAATATTACGCTCGTAACAAATCGATTTACAAAAAGGATCATTCGAATATGTCAATGGGAGATAGGGTGTTTGAGTCCTACAGGATGGAGAAAGTCTAAAAGATATAACGATTTGTATACTCTTTGGATTCCTAATGATCGAATCGATTATGATATTCTTGATGATTTTATAGAATGGGCAATAGCTTGTAATAGCTGTGTTTGGGTAAAATTAAATAGATATACTACGGACCATTTTGAAGACGGTGTTTTGGACTTTTGTATTTGCTCCGATTGGAACTTTAATTTTGATGGGGTAAGTGGACGTACTGAAATTGGCGATATAGAATATCGTCTTAAATACGTTGGAAATATCTCCGAAGATGATGCTAAGATGGTAGGAGCATATTTAAATAAATGTTTATTTTGCATCAATGGTTACGATGATGACATAGACAACATATTGATCACTACTATACCTGCAACCGTAGAAAAGCAAAATAAACCTTCGTGGAAGCTGGCTGAATATGTTGCCGATTCACTAAATGCCGAATTTCTCTCTGCTACACTGCGCAGTGATAAACCTGAAATGAAGTCTTTAAGTGTTACTGATAAAATTAAATCTTGGAGAAAAATTTATGCAGATAATCAGGTCGAATTGTCTATTGATATAGATAGCTTAAAAGGTAAAACGGTTATTATCGTTGATGACCTGTATCAATCTGGAACATCTATGTGGTGCTATGCCGAATATTTAAAATCAGTAGGTGCTTCACATATCTTAGGCATTGCAATGGTAAAATCATTAAAAGATAGTGATAACCAACCCAATTAATAAATCCACAAGAAGAGGAACTGAGAAATGGATGCAAGAGTATTGCAAGTGGCTTTTGCCAAAGGAGTAGGAGACGTAGCATTAAAAAAATACCTTCATTATATTCATGATCACTGTGTTGAACAAGAAAGTTATTTAAGTGATGAAGTGTTTCGTTGTATCGGGTTTAGTGTTGATATGCTTAATAGCATAAAAAATACTGAAGAGCGTGCAAAGAGTGTTTTTGAGAAACTCTGTTTAAAAGATGTCGAAATTATTACAGAAACATCGAATGATTACCCACAATACTTAAAAAGAATGCTTCAAAATAAATGTCCACCCTTGCTATTTGCACGAGGAAACAAACGACTTTTAAGTGAACTTAGTGTTGGTTTCTGTGGATCACGAAAAGTATCTGACAAGGGTATGGCTATCGCTACCAATTGCACAAAACAATTAGTAGAAAAAAATGTTACCATTATTAGCGGATATGCTGCGGGTACCGACCTAACTGTGCATAAAGCGGCATTAGAAAATGAGGGAAGTACAATATTTGTTTTATCTGAGGGAATTTTACAGGCCAGGATAAAGAAACAAATAGCTCCCCTATTAAATGATAAGAACCATTTGTTTATATCGCAATTTTTGCCTGAGTTGACTTGGAATGCTGGCAATGCTATGAAGCGAAATTCAACTATCATTGGGCTATCGAGAGCCATGATATTAGTTGAATCGAGACTTGAAGGTGGTACATTCGCTGCTGGAGAAGAAGCATTACGAGTAAACTGTCCATTATTTGTTATTGATTTTTCTAAACCAGATACAACCGCCGAGGCTAATCCGTATTTTATCAGTAAGGGTGGGATCCCCATACGAGGGAAAAATGGAATTCCAAATATGAAAAAAGTTTTCTCTTCAATTACTTCTGAACAGCGTCTAAATGATAATGCTAGTATGGAGCAACTACAAATTGACATGTAATTTCTTGTGTTAATTTCTTGGTATTACCACTATTGCCCTATTGCTTACATTATGTGGCGTGCTCTGCCTGCTGCTTCATGAAGTGCATATTAGCGCTCTATCTGATGATGTCGTGAGCAATCTGTCTGAGTATTCCAGAGAAGCGGAAAGCCTATGGCAGTGGTACATGGAGCGTTTTAAAGAAACTAGTAGTGTAATCGGTTGACCGGCTCTCTTTGATAACAGCGTACTAAAACCACGGAGGGGTGAAAAGTACAGTGTCCATGTCTGGGCTGGCTGAAGGAATTGACCACACACCCAGCCACAGACCGCCGTGGAACACACGGATACCCCATGGTTAGAAAGTGCCGGAAATCAATCGAAATGGAGCAGAAACAACGAAAAAGAAGCCGAAATAATTAGAAAAAAGTTTACTTTCCGCTTGGTAAGGATGAGGCCGGCAGTTCGAATCTGCCTAGCAGCTCCAAAAAGCCTTGAAAACCGAAGTTTTCAAGGCTTTTTTGCTTCCAATAATGATATTTTGGTGTGGGGCAAAGAGTGCCGGACAGGAAGGTCATGATTCCTGTCCGGCTTTTTCTCTCTGCTTTACATCACTTGTGCCATAAAGCTGCCCATGGTGGCCGCTGCCAGTGTCCTTGAAAGCCGCTTAAATTGGGCAGAGCCGCCCTAGGTGGGGGAGAATATGGCCCTGCGCCGAAGAAGGGGACACAGAGGCTTACAGGGGCAATGGTTGGGTCATCGGCCTGTCCTGGGTGCCGGTTTGGGAAGGCAAACAAGAACGGCAAACCCATCTGCCCAAACAGACGGACGTATGGTAGGATACAACAGGATAGGAAAAACCGTATGAATGGGTATCGGCATGTCCTTATTTCATGGATTCCCCCGAAATTCTCCAGATAGGGGGTGTTTTTTGCGGGATGCTTGGGCTATACTCGTTCCATCAAATGAGAGGAGGGGACATTGTGAACCAAACCGGCATTGGCCATTTCATTGCCTTGAAACGAAAAGAGAAAAACCTGACTCAAGCGCAACTGGCCGAGCGTTTAGGCATTTCCAATAAGACGGTCTCTAAGTGGGAGAATGGAAGGTGTATGCCCGACTACAGCGTGATTCAGGCTTTGTGCCGAGAACTGGGCGTTACCCTACAGGAGCTGATGGACGGAGGAGAGGCAGGCCCCAACAGCATCAGCACTTGCGATGAAGCGCAGATGTTAGATTTGCTGCGGCGGACCCAGACCCTGGAGAATCAGCGTACATCTCTATACGGCATTGTGTTGCTGTTGATGGGAGTTGCCATGTTGGCTTTGCACGATAATGTGGGCGGGAGCGACGTGCAGGACTTTGTTTCCGGTCTGCTGCTGGGGATCTCTGTGGGGGCAATGCTGGTAGGCATCTATGTGACCATATTGGGTTTCTCAAAACGAGACTGAGAGAACAACGTGTGGTGTGTTCCGTGGATGGGGAATGCTTTGTTTAAGAGCAATAGACAACGAGAGGTCGCCCGATTTCTGGGCGGCCTCTCGTTGTGTTTGCATGATAACGTGATTAAGAATGCTGTTCGCTTATGGTATGAGGCCCGTCGTCCGGGCAACTGCTTGGTAAAAAATATATCGCCGCAAATCCACCACCAATGGCGATGGAGCAGCTCAATAGTTCACTCAAAGTGGGAAGTCCAGGGAAAATGCTGACCACTGAACCAAGAATAAAGCCAAGAATCACTAAATAGGTCACTTGTGGATAGCGGGCCATCGCTTTTTCCAACAGTTTGGCCATTAGGATAATACCAACCAGGCCGCCCAGTGCCATGGGGAGTAAAAAGGAGAATTGGAGGGCTTTGATCGCAGTGATCGTCTTGCTGTACAGTCCCAGCAGCAGCAAAAGATAGGATATACTGATGCCTGGGAGGAGCAGGGCGATTGCAGCAATGATTCCCGCAAAAAACAGAAGCAGAAGTTCGAATATCCCATTGGATTGCTCGATGCTTTCTGAGTTCAACGGAAGAATGGAGATCGCACAAACCATTAGCATCCCGAGAAGGATATAAACAGGTACTTTCCATGAAAAACTCTGAATTTTCGCTTCTCGAAACATCATGGGGATGCCCCCGACCACTGCACTGATAAAGAAATACATCATCGGTTTGGGAAATGCGTCAATTAAATCGGAGATGGGATTGGCAAGCAGTGCCATTCCGATGACGGCACCGATGCAAAATGTAAAGAGGAAACAAAAGCTATCCTTTTTTCTCTGGTAAAATGAACTGACAGCGGAAATGAGAGAGGAGTATATACCAAGAATCATTGCCATCGAACCACCGCTGACACCGGGAACCAGCATGGTCCCTCCGATGACGAATCCCTTTGCGGCAACCGAAATATATTTCTCCCAAATGTTCTTCATTTTCATATGTGCAATCAATGAATGTCCTTTTCAAAATATTCTACGTTTTTGCTCTGCCCCACGATACAAATGGCATCGCCCTCGCGGAAGAAATAGTCCGCGTTGAAGTTTACATTTGTATGGCCATCGTGTTCGATTGCAATGATGTTTACCCCGTAGCGATGACGGATGTTCATATCCTGGATTGAGGTGCCGATGAGCTTTTTGGTCACCAGGATTCTCCGAACTTCGGCATCTCCGCCTAAGGCGACAGAGTCCAGGAAACTGTCATAAATTAACCCTTTTCCAAGGCGGATTGCCATATCTCGTTCAGGGAAAACCACAGAAGCACCTAACTGCTTGAGTGCCTCCCCATGAATAAAGCTGGTGGCTTTTGAGATAACATGAGCAATCCCCATTTTCAGCACGGTCATGGTGACAAGGATGCTGACATCGATTCTTTCTCCAATACACACCACCACGACGTCGCAGTTTCGGATGCCTGCTTCTTCCAGCGCCTCTTGATCCAGGTTCTCCACAACCAGAGCCATTTCTGTGAAACGGCGTGCTTCCCGCACACGAGACTCTTCTTTGTCAATGGCAATGACTTCTTTTCCGGCGGAGGAAAGGCATTCCACAAGGGCCATGCCAAACCGTCCAAGACCAATCACTCCATAGCTGCTTGCGTAGTCTTTTCTTTTCATCGGTATTTTCTCCTTATTTATCCGATCGAAACGGATTCTTCTGTATAACGAACGCTGGGGGCTGGACGATCAATCCACATTGTCAGCAGGGTAAACGTGCCCACTCGTCCAGCAAACATGGTGAAAATCAAAATTAACTTGCTTGCTACACTCAGAGTCGGCGTAATGCCGGTAGAAAGGCCCACAGTACCGAACGCGGACACTTCTTCAAATAGCAGTTGGACAAAGCTGTACTCCGGCTCCAGCACACAAAGGAAAAATGTTCCCACACATACGAGTAGAAGGGAAAGCAATGAAATGGTGCAGGCCTTGGAAAAGACTTCCGACGGGATGTTGCGCCGGAAGGCACTGATATGCCTTTTTGTGAACAGGCTTCGTACGTGCTGCGATAAGACGAAGAACGTGCTTGTTTTGATACCGCCGCCGGTAGACCCGGGGGAAGCGCCAATAAACATCAAAATAATGAGGGTGAACAGACCGGCATTTGTAAATTCGCCAATGGGGTAAGTAGAAAAACCAGCTGTTCGTGCAGATACGCTCTGGAAAAAGGCTCCAAGCCAGGTGATATCCTCCGTGGCCTTTAATAGTAACGTACCCGCCACAAGCAGAGTGAGCGTTGTGGTTAAAACCACTTTGGAGTGAAGGGTTAGTTTGCGAAAAGATCTCTTTTTCAAGACGTCTAAAATCACAAGGAAACCCAATCCACCAAAAATGATAAGTCCGCTTGTGGTCAGATTCAAAAGAATGTTGTTCTGGTAAGGGATGAGGTTTCTCAGCCCGCCTAAAATATCAAAACCAGAGTTGTTAAAAGCTGCGATGGAATGAAATATGCTGATCCAAAGGGCTTTCAGCACAGGATAGTCCTGAACAAATACAAGAAAACTCAAGACAATACCCATCAGTTCAAAGCACAGCGTCATAAGCAAAATAGACTTCACCAAACGGATCATGCCTTTGATTCCCTCGATATTTAAGGCTTCTTTGAGCAAAATACGCCCTTTGAGACCCACGTTCTTTCGTGCGGCCAAGATCAAACCCACACCAATGGATGTAACGCCTAAACCGCCAACCTGAATCAAAACGGCAACGACAGCTTGACCAAAAGTAGTGAAGTGATCTGCCACATCAATTGCAATGAGACCTGTCACACAAACTGCACTGGTGGAGGTAAAAAGAGCATCAATAAAGTGTACCTCCGCGTCGCCTCTCACGGACAGAGGAAGAAGGAGAAGAACTGCCCCAAACAGGATAAGCATTGCAAATCCGGCAGCAATCAGTCTTCCCGGTGGCTGTTTTTTGAATTGAATCATCAGTTTTTCCATAATGACGGCCGGTAATCATTCCGGCAGAATACGCCCCTTTCCATCTTGAGCAGTGTTCGCACTGAACATGGATTTGTGGTACGACGATAGGATTCCATCTGTACCGACAGATGTGGTATTTTCACCTCCTACACTTGTTCCAGACGACAGGATGAGATGGAACACGATAATTGGAAATACAAAAAGACCAGTCCAGAGATGAGCCATGACGATGGAACAAGCAGCTCCAAAAAAACAGAACGCTGATAAACATTTGTCCATCCTGCGCTCTGTGAATGAATGGTATGGCCACGGAATAAAGTCTCCGCAGCACCACCAAATGGATCGTTCTGTCTGCACTCATTGTCATCCCATCAAGAGGTCATCAAATTACATATCATCCGCCTCAGTACGATCCCAGGTCTGGGAAACCCACATGTTCATCGTGGTTATGCTTGGAACGATGGCGGTTCGTCCATCGCTTCAATCCTGGGAAAGACTACTCCAAGTGTAAACTGCACGGTAACAAGTGGCGTGAAGTTTGATACAATCCCGTCCGTAGATGCGCCAAAAGGATACGAAAGAACCTTTTAAAACGCAAAAAAAGACAGTCTCCCCCTAGAAGAGCTGTCTTTTTCTCTTAATCAAGAATTATACTAATTTTGATTAAAATCCCCTTTGGAATAAATAGAGATGCATCCAAGCACTCTATGACAGACTCCACCACTTATTCCTACGTGGGAGTATAGCACGGAGTGGACAAAATGTCAAAATGAATTTACTGGTGTATGAGATAGATCCGTTTTTGACGGACCGCAGCCCAATGCCCTATGCCTTTCCCACAAACAGCAGGTGGTTGGTTGGAGGCGCCCAGGTGTTCAGGTTTCTCGCAGGTGTAAAAGTGGTACCGCAAATATTGGGCGTAGCTGGCGGCATCCATCGCGTTGATCTGATCCTGGAGCAATTCGCTCACACCGTCGGAGGCCACTTCATGCAGCACCTTCACACCACCCTGACGGAGCAGTTCCCGACATGCGTCTACGGTGTGGAATACGAAGGGGAAGTCCTCACAGCGGAAGGTTTCCTTGTCATAGGCGCCATGGAGAAAATAGTCCGGCTCCTCATGAAACATGGTGAGAATGACCATATCGTTGGCGATGAAGGCGAAGAACAGGGTGCCATCCGGTTTGCACACCCGCTTGGCCTCCTGAATACAGCGGAGTTTGTTGGCCTGGCTGTGCAAGTGATACAGAGGGCCAAAGAGAAGCACAATGTCAAAGGCGTTGTCCGGGTAGCGGCTGAGGTCCAGGGCGTTGCCCTGCGCCAGGTCGATGTTGTCCTCTGGGGTCAGTTTGGCCCGGAAAGCTGCGATGTTGGCCTCAGACAGCTCCAGAGCAGATACCTGGTAGCCCTTTCGGGCGAAATACAGGCTATATTCTCCAGCCCCGGCTCCGATATCCAGAATCTTGGCCACCGGAGTGAGATAGCGCTCTATGTAGCGCACGGTGGTGAGAAACTCTACCCGGGCCGCCTGGGAGCGGGTGAGACGGCGGCTTTCATCCAAGCGGCGGAACAGGTCTTGCACCAGTTGGGTGTCGTTTTTGTATACAAGCCACTCCGTGAAGTCCTTGGGGCGTTCCCATTGGCGCTTTAAGATGGCATAGTGGACGGTGTCGCAAAGGCCCTGGCTGTTGTAGTCCGATTCCAGGGAGGTGCCCTCGCAGGTCATGCCGCATTTTTGCATGACCCCGCCGGAGTGGGGATTGCGGGTGTCGTGTTTGGCGGTGATGCGGTTGAAGTCGCAGGTTTCAAACAGGTAGCGGATCACCCCTTCCACCGCCTCGGTGGTAAGGCCCTGGTGCCACCAGGGCTGACCAATGCAGTAGGCCAGCTCCACACAGGAGAGCAGGTCATTGGGGTTCATGCCGCTGATGCTGCCGATGGGCTGGCCCAAGTCCTTGGGCACAATGAGCCACTGGTAGAAGTTGTCCTGCTGGTAGCCATTGACCCAGAATTGCAACACCTGCCGGGTGATGTCAGGGCTGCTGTGGGCGGGCCACATGAGATATTTGGTGACCTGCGGGTCAGAGGCCCAGTGGTCAAACATGGCCTGGGCATCCTCTCCGTGAAAATAAAACGCAGTGCAAGCACCCGGTGATGGGGTGAGCTTGCACTGCGTCTGCTTTTTGGAACTATCCTTCGGGGTTATTCCGAAAAAGAGTATGACCATGCAAGCCCGACACTGCCACAAGGCATACCGGACAGAAGATCGTTCATATTGCCGTTATCCATACGACGAAGCATGGTCACACCTCCCAAAAGTTTTGCACATTATACGTCCCCACTGTGGAAAAGTCAAGGGGTGGAGGAACATTTTACACGCAGCACACCCAGGGATACTTGGGGCCTTTACATGCCTTTGTTAAAATCATATAACCCCTAAAATGACAACGCCCCCCGGGGGAGGGGGAAGAAAAAAGTTTTGTATTTCTTACAAGACGCCTGGCTGGATTTTGTAAGAGAAATCAGGGCGGGGAAAACGGGATGTGTAAGTTTGTTACATAAGGAGGAAGACTCATGCGGCAGGATATTCAGGTCTTAGATCGAGTAAAAAACGCCTATGCCTCCCTGCGCCCTTCGGAGCAGCGAGTGGCAGACTATGTGCTGGGAGACCCGGAGGGATGCACCCAGTGCACCATTTCCGAGCTGGCCGAGCGCGTGCAGGTCAGCCAGCCCACGGTGGTGCGCTTTGTTCAAGCTATGGGCTTTGACGGGTACCTTTGTCACAAGGGGTTCCTGCTAATACCTTGCTAATACGACATTTGAAAAGCCGTTACAAGGCAGCATGTTTTAGGGGGGTGTGCAAATTGACCTGCCTCCAAGCAGCGCAATTTGCGAAAAAACAACATGGGAAGATATGATATGAACAATCTGCGAAATGGTAGCCGTACTCCTAAACGGTATGTTTTCAACTTCCCGTTATGCCCATAATTACACGAAGCCTATGCAATACGTCGAAAAGTGGAGTGAGCGTCATCGTCTGACCATTCCAAAGAAATGCACCCACAGCAGTAGTATGTGGACCGTTTCTATAGAAACTAGTATAATCCGTTGAGCGGCTTTCTTTGTTAACGGTGTACTAAAACCACTGAGAAGAGAAAAGCCATTGTGGCTGCTCTTTGGCTGGCTGAAAAAATTGACCACACAACCAGTCACAGACAGCCCCGGAACACGTGAAAACCCTGCCAGCGGAAAGTGCTAAAAAGCAAATAGAATGGAACGAAAACTACTAAAAACAAGCCGAAATTATTAGAAAAAAGTTCCCATAACGCTTGACGTGCAGGGGGTCACAGGTTCGAGTCCTGTATCGTCCACCATGAAAACCGCTGTTTTCGAGAGAAAACAGCGGTTTCAGCCTGTCGAAAAAGGTCACCTTTTGGTGGCCTTTTTCTCGTATTGAGAGAGAAAATGCGGTATAATGGTGTAGGGTGATAAAAATGCTGGTAAAGAACGCAGAAAATCGAGAGC
>NZ_NFHE01000022.1 GCF_002161235.1 Pseudoflavonifractor sp. An85 | reverse complement strand
CAAACAGGATGGGGGAAAAGTGTAGCTGCTGTTTTGATGCTTTTTCCGTTTCCGCTTTCGTTTCCAAGCAAAAAACCTGCTCTGGCTTAATTGCCGGAGCAGGTTTTTCTACAGGCTGAAACCGCTGTTTTCGAGAGAAAACAGCGGTTTTTCTTTGCTTTTGGTAGTGAAATTTCAGACCTCATATGTCCTGTGACCACAGTTCAGCCACAACCAGCCCAAAAGCCGGCCTCCAGAAGTATTCCTTCTGGAGGCCGGCTTTTTCTTTTAGGCTGTTGAACCATATTCTCCCTAGCCCAAGTTTCCGCCACTCCGAAACGGCACATCTTTATACCATCTTAATATACGGCTTTACATGTTAACACTCTCTTTAGACCGGATGTGGATAATGAGAGTATAAAGAAAAAATAAAGACGTATTAAGACAAAGAAAGAGAGGAGACTTATGTGGCGGCGGTTGCATAAAAACAATAAGTCCCCGTTCCGGGTTATCATTTTGGGTTTTCTGCTGGTGATTTTGGCGGGAAGCCTCCTTCTTATGCTTCCCATTTCCTCGCAACAGGGGGTGGTGACCCCGTTTTTGGACGCTCTGTTTACCTCCACATCTGCGGTGTGTGTCACGGGATTGGTCATCCATGATACTGCCACCTACTGGTCCCAGTTCGGGCAGTTTATCATTATACTGCTGATCCAAATTGGAGGGCTGGGTGTTGTTACCGTGGCGGGGGCATTTGCCATTCTCTCTGGACGAAAAATCGGCCTGATGCAGCGCAGCACCATGCAGGAGGCCATTGCAGCGCCCAATGTGGGCGGTATTGTCCGCCTGACCGGATTTATCTTGCGGACGGCGTTTGCCGTGGAGCTTTTGGGAGCTGCCCTGTTGTATTTGGTGTTCAGCCGGGAGTTTGGCTTGCTCCAAGGGGCGTGGTACGCCCTGTTTCACTCCATCTCGGCATTCTGCAATGCCGGATTTGACCTGATGGGGGTAAAGGCTCCGTTTTCCTCTTTGGTGGACTATGCAGGCCAGCCAGTGGTGTCCTTGGTGATTGCCCTGCTGATTGTGGTGGGCGGCATCGGCTTTTTGACGTGGGAGGACATCCGCACCAACCGCTGGCATGTTCATAAGTATCGGATGCAGAGCAAAGTGATCTTGACGGTGACCGGAATGCTGATTTTGCTCCCCACCGTTTACTTTTTCTTCTTTGAATTTGCCGGAAAGCCGCTGGGCGAGCGGGTGCTCTTGTCGGTGTTCCAGGCCATCACCCCCAGAACCGCCGGATTCAACACCGCGGATCTGACCGCCATGAGCGAGACGGGTCAGTCCATGATTACCATGTTAATGCTGATCGGAGGTTCCCCCGGGTCCACCGCAGGCGGCATGAAGACCACGACCCTGGCGGTATTGTTGGCCGGTGCCATTGCTGTGTTTCGGCGCAGGGAGAATCCCCACTTTTTCAACCGACGTGTGTCCCAGGAAACCGTGGTGCAGGCGTCAACGATTTTGATGATGTACCTGACCTTGTTTTTGACCGGAGGGTTGATCATCAGCAGAATGGAGGGCTTGCCCATCCTCACCTGTCTGTTTGAGACAGCGTCCGCCATTGGAACGGTGGGGCTCTCTTTGGGCATTACGCCACAACTGAGCTGGGTGTCCCATCTGATTCTCATTGCGCTGATGTTTTTTGGACGGGTAGGGGGACTGACCCTGATTTTCGCCGCCCTGTCCCGGACCCAGGGGAACGTGGCCCGGCTGCCCCAGGAACGAATTACCATAGGATAAAGAGATGAGGGAGAACATATGAAAACCGTTTTGTTAATTGGATTAGGCCGTTTTGGACGGCACATTGCCATGAAGCTCAACGAACTGAACCAGCAAGTGATGGCGGTGGATAAGGACGAAGAAAGGGTCAATGCGATTTTGCCCTTTGTGACCAACGCCCAGATTGGAGACAGCACCAGCGAAGACTTCCTGATCTCCCTTGGGGTGCGAAACTATGACCTGTGCATTGTAGCCATCGGCGACAACTTCCAGAGCTCTCTGGAAACGGCGTCCCTGCTCAAGGAGCTGGGGGCGAAAAAAGTGGTGGCCCGAGCAGGCCGGGACATTCAGGCCAAGTTCTTGCTGCGCAATGGCGCCGATGAGGTGGTGTATCCAGAGAAGCAGATGGCAAATTGGACCGCCATCCGGTATACCTCCGACCACATTGCCGATTACATCGCCCTGGGGGATGACCACGCTATTTTCGAAGTGGAAGTGCCCAATAGCTGGGTGGGGAAGACCATCGGCCAATTGGATGTGAGAAAACGCTACCATGTGAATATCATGGCCATCAAACAAAATGGAAAGTTCTCCATGACCGTCATCACACCGGATATCAGCCTGCCTGTCAACAGTACCATTTTGGTTTTGGGAACCCAGCGGGATATCCAGAAGTGCTTTCACATTTAAGGAGCGATATGTAGAGAAAGCCATAGGTCGAGAGGAGGGGAGAAGATGAAAGAACTGCTTTTATTGGGTGTCATCCTTCTTTTTTGTGTGGGTGTGTATTTTGCCATTGATGGATTGTACAAGTTTCTGGACAAAGTCCGTAAGGATAAGATCAACCGCATGGAGTAACTGCCCTCCACAACTTTTCCCACAACCTCAAGGGATTTGTGCTATAATACACCTGTTTGAGAGGAGGGAATGCCATGGATGCGGTTGCATCGGCGGGGCAGGCCACCGGAAGAAAACAGGGGAAACTCACGATTTTTGCCAGCTACTTTTCCGGGGCTGGGAAAAGTTATGCCATGCTGGAATCTGCCAGAGAGGCCAAACAGGCAGGGCTGGACGTGGCCATTGGCATACTCTCAGATACGCAGTGGCCCAAAACCACTGCATTGGCAGAGCAGTTTGAGATGTTGCCATGTAACAAAGTGGACAGGGCTGGATGCATGGTTGATGAAATCGACTTGGATGCCTGCCTTCAACGGCACCCTCAGCTGATCGTGATCGATGACCTGTCTCACTGGAATGGGGATACCTGCCGTCACATGAAGCGCTATCAGGACATTGAGGAGCTGCTGAAGGCGGGGATGGATGTCTATACGACCTTGGACATTCACCATATTGAGAGCATTCAGGACACGGTGTTTTCCATCCTGGGCACTTCGGTGCCTGAGCGCATTCCAGACCGTGTGTTTGACCGGGCAGACCAGGTAGAGTTTATTGACCTGGAGCCTCAGCGGCTGCGACAGCGATTGGTGGATGGACAGAAGAAGGCGCTGCTGGAAGGCTATTCCTTGTCACAGCTGAGCGCTCTGCGAGAGGTTGGGCTGCGCCGCTGTGCGGATCGGGCGGCTCTGTACACCCAGGAGAAGATGCAAACGGAGTATCGCACCCATGAGCACATTCTGGTGTGTCTGTCTTCCGCCCCCTCCAACGAGAAAATCATACGCACAGCGGCCCGGATGGCAGGGGCGTTTCGGTGTGGATTTACCGCGTTGTTCGTGGAGACCAAGGCATTTCAGTGGATGAATGCACGGGATAAGCAGCGCCTTCAGGGCAATATGCGTCTGGCACAGCAACTGGGAGCCTCCATCGAGACGGTGTACGGCGATGATGTGGCCTATCAAATTGCGGAGTTTTCCCGCCTGTCTGGCGTGACGAAAATTGTGCTGGGCCGCAGTGGGATACCCCATCGGCTGTTGCTGAGAAAAGCTTCGTTGACGGAACGGCTTATTGAATTGACGCCAGAATTGGATATCCATATCATTCCGGACAATGGGGCCAACCACCTGCTGGAAACCAAACACCGGGAAGTTATGCATATGCCGTCCATATCCGTGTTGGATCTGTTGAAAAGTGCGGGGATTCTGATTCTTGTTACACTTGTGGGCCTTATGTTTTATAACTTCGGCTTTACAGAGTCCAATATCATTACGCTGTACATTCTGGGGGTCATGTTGATCTCGGTCTACACCAGAAGCTCCATTTGCAGCTTCGTTGCCTCCATTGCCGGTGTATTGACTTTCAACTTCTTTTTCACGGTGCCCAGATTTACCCTGCAAGCCTACGACAGCGAATACCCCATCACATTCCTTGTGATGTTTCTGGCCTCTCTACTCACCGGATCGTTGGCATCCAAGCTAAAGTCCCATGCCAAACGCTCTGCTCAAGTGGCTTGGCGTACCAAATTGTTGTTTGAGACCAGCCAAAATCTGCAACGAACGCACACACAAGAAGATATTATTTCTGTGACCGCTAAGCAGTTATTGAAAATCTTTCAGAAGGATATTGTGGTCTATCCCATGGATGAGAAAGGGCTGCTGGAGCCGGAAATCTTTCTGGTTGAGGCGACTGCATCTCCACAGTGCTACACCACCGCCAAGGAGCGGAAGGTGGTTCAGTGGGTGCTGTCCAACAACAAGCGGGCGGGGGCCGGCACAGAGACGCTACCCGATGCCTTGTGTACCTATCTTACCATCCGCACAGGAGAGCGGGTGTACGGAGTGGTAGGCATTGCCGCCTCAGATAAGCCGCTGGATTCCTTTGAAACCAGTATTCTCCTCTCAGTTTTGGGAGAATGTGCTCTGGCTTTAGAAAACCAAAAAAACGTAGAGGAAAAAGAAGCTGCTGCGGTGTTGGCTAAGAACGAGCAGTTGCGAGCCAATCTGCTCCGCTCCATTTCTCACGATTTACGTACTCCGCTGACCTCCATTTCCGGAAATGCCAGCAATCTGCTCTCCAATGGAGCCCTATTCGACCCAAAGACCAAGGAGCAGATGTATGCCGATATCTATGATGATGCCATGTGGCTGATCAATCTGGTGGAAAATCTACTCTCGGTGAGCCGACTGGAACAGGGGCGGATGAACCTGCACATGACCACTGAGCTCATCGACGAGGTGGTAACGGAGGCGCTTCGGCATTCCAATCGGAAGCGTGTGGAATACCATTTCCATGTGCAAAGCAGTGACGATTATCTCCTGGCGCAGATGGATGCAAAGCTGATTGTCCAAGTCCTCATCAATATTATTGATAATGCCATGAAATACACCCCGCCTGGGTCGGACATCCACATTGGGTGGAAGCAAGAAGGAAAATTTATTTATATTTCGGTGGCGGACAATGGCCCAGGAATTTCCGACCAGGCAAAGCCCCATATTTTTGATATGTTTTACAGCGCATCCAATCAGATTGCCGACAGCCGCCGCAGTATGGGATTGGGGCTGGCGCTTTGCAAATCCATCGTGAATGCACATGGAGGAGAAATCGTCGTGAGCGATCATAAGCCTCATGGCTCCATCTTTACATTTTCGGTACCAGCCGGGGAGGTAGAACTACATGAATAAACCATTGATTCTGGTGGTGGAGGACGATACACCGGTGCGCAACCTCATTACCACCACATTGAGAGCCCATGACTACCGCTTTCTCACCGCGTCCAATGGAGAGGCGGCGATTTTGGAAGCATCCTCCCACAACCCTGAGATTATCCTGTTGGATTTGGGCCTGCCCGACATCGATGGGGTAGAGGTCATTCACCGAATTCGTACCTGGTCCAACGTGCCCATCATCGTCATCAGCGCCCGCAGTGAGGATACCGATAAGATTGATGCCCTGGATGCGGGTGCAGATGATTACCTGACCAAACCTTTTTCGGTGGAAGAACTGCTGGCCCGACTGCGGGTGACGCAGCGACGGCTGGCTGCGTTGCAGCTGGGCGGCATGAATACCGAGGCGGTGTTCACCAACGGAAAGTTGAAAGTGGACTATGCCGCGGGCTGTGCATTTCTCGAGGGACAGGAGCTGCATTTGACCCCCAGTGAGTACAAACTCTTGTGTTTGCTGTGTAAAAATGTGGGGAAGGTGTTGACCCATACCTTTATCACCCAGCAGATTTGGGGGAGAAGCTGGGACAACGACGTGGCCTCGCTGCGGGTGTTTATGGCCACGCTGCGAAAGAAGTTGGAAAAAGAGCCTGGCTCCCCCCAATACATTCAGACCCACATCGGCGTGGGGTATCGCATGATGAAAGTGGAATAGATGGTACGGACGTGTCCGGTTGTCCATCGTTTGCAGTCTAGGTATAAAAACAACCGCCTATCGTTCAGGATCGGCGGTTGTTTTTATTGGGAAGAATTTGGGGCCTGCTGGGGAATCGTCGCCTGTAGGGTGGAGGAGCTTCTGCCTCTTTTGCAACATACCCTTTAGTGGTTGGCAAGACGATAAATGGCCAGAATGTCGGCATAATTCAAAACTCGGAAACTGCCAATGGTACGGGTATTGCCATATGTACAGCGAAAAGCCAAATCTTTCAATACCGATTCAGGTTGTACGCCACAGCTGAGCTGAGACATACAGGTGGGCATATTCAGAGAGAGGAAAAATTGGCGAGTTGCTTCAATGCCTTCCATGGCCAGAGCATTAGCATCTTTTCCCACGGGATCAAGCTCCCACACGTTTTCGGCGAATCGTGCAAAACGGGAGGGATTGGTATTGGCACAGTACCGGGCCCAGCTGTCCCAAATAGCGGACAGAGAGGCGCCGTGGGCGACATCAAACATGGCGCTCAACTCATGGCCCAACTGGTGAGGGGCAAAATCCGGCTGATTGCCAAGACCGGTCAGACCGTTATGGGACAGACTTCCGGCCCACATGAGTTCACTCATAGCCTGATAATCTGCGTGATGCTCCATGGCCCTGCGGCCATAAAAAATGGTATTGCGCAACAGACCTTCGGCAATCTCGTCAGTCAGTGCATTTGTGGTAACGGGGTTGAAATAGCGATCCATGGTGTGCATCATGATATCCACAATACCGCAGGTGACCTGATAGCTTGGGAGGGTAAACGTCAATTCAGGGTTCATGATGGCAAACCGGGGACGGTGGAAGGGGGAACTGAGACCGCGCTTTTCATGTGTTTTATCGTTGGTGAGAACGGCGGAGTCACTGCTCTCGCTGCCGGCTGCGGGAATAGTCAGGACAACACCCACAGGCAGGCTGCCGGGGAGAGGGATTTTTTTCAGCCAGAAATCGTCCCAGATATCACATTCTGGATTGGCTGCGCCGTCGGCGATGGCCTTTGCTGTATCAATGACGCTGCCACCGCCGATGGCCAAGATAAAGTCAGCGCCAAAGGCCAGTGCCTGCTTCAGCCCCTCTCGTGCAAGGCTGAGCCTGGGGTTAGGCTTTACACCACCGATGCATTGGTAGATCAGCCCAGCACCGTCTAGGGAATGAAGTACCCGTTCCAGCAAGCCGCTTTTGATTGCGCTGTTTCCGCCGTATACCACCATAACGCGGGAGCCGCCATGAACAGCAACCTGTTGCCCCACCTGCGCCTCCGTGTTGGGACCAAAAATAATTTTGGTAGGAGAATAAAACTCAAATGCTTGCATAGAATTCCCTCCGTTTTTTGTGTTGTGAATGCATGATTATATTACAGTAAAACGAGTATACAAATATGGCTTTATTTTGTCAAATATCTTTGCAATCAATGCGATAAGGAAGGGAAAAGTGCCATTGCAATATCTGATGATGCGTTTGTTACCAAGAAAGGTGTACAGATAGTGCAGGTGGGGGGTACTGGCAGACAACATCAATCATTTCGGCGTCGACCACCCACCAGAAGCACTAGTCGCAGCAGCTGGGCCAGGGATACGGCCAGAGCGGCCACATAGGTCATGGCCGCAGCCCACAGGGTCTTTCTGGCCCCTTCCATTTCGGCCCCATCCAGCAAATGTCCTTGCTCCAGGGCGGCAAGGGCTCTGCGGCTGGCGTTGAACTCGGTGGGTAGGGTCAGCAGCTGGAACACCGTAGACAGGCCAAAGCAGGCGATGCCAGCATAGGCCAGCTGTACGCCCAAGTCACCGGAGACAAACAGAAGGCCGATGAGGATCAAGGGCATGGCCAGTTTGGAGCCAATGTTGGTCACCGGGATGATGGCGGCCCGCAGTTTGATGGGGAGGTAGTGCACCGCATACTGGATGGCATGGCCTGCCTCGTGGGCGGCCACACCGATGGCGGCGGTGGAGGCGTTGTCGTACACGGAATCGGACAGGCGGATGACATTGGTGCGAGGGTCATAGTGGTCGGTGAGATTGCCGGAAACCCGTTCGATGCGCACGTGGTGGAGACCATTGGCATCCAGAACCATACGGGCGGCATCTGCCCCGGTGAGATGGCGGCGAGAAACTTGCTGGGAATACTTGCGGAAGGTGCTGTTGACTCTGCTGCTGGCCCACATGGCCAATATGACCGCTGGTAGCACAAGAACCAGATAATACACGTCGAAAAACATAGTAGCCACTCTTTCTGTGTTGTGATATCCCTTAGTGTACCCAAATATTATGAACAAATCCACCGTTGTTTGGCATATTTACGAGAGAAATCCCCGAGGCGATTGCCTCGGGGATAGGTTTATTCTTCCACTAAAAATCCGGCTTTTCGCAGGGCTTCCACCAGCTGTTGGAACGCCTGTTCCTCTTTGCACCGCAAGGTGTGCAGGTGAATCCCTTCGGTGAGGTCAGACAGGGGCCGCATGTCGTGGGTCTGGGCCTTTTGCACGAACTGGGCCACGTCATAGCGGGAGGACAGGTTCAGTTGGCCCACCAGCTGGCCATACACCGGATGTTCCACCACCACCGACTCCACGGTGCAACCGTGATCCACCATCAGGTTCAGCTCCTGCTCCATCTCCTGAGCCGAGTGGCGGCAGGCCACGGTATATTGGTGCCCGGGGGTAGAGGCGTCCAGCACATAGCCCCGAGGAGTGGCAATGATGTTTGCCCCCGAGGCCCGCAACAGGGCCACGTCTCCCACAATGATCTGGCGGCTGACCTGGAGGGTGTGGGCCAGAGTGGTGGCAGACAGCGGGCCTTGGGCCTGGGATAGGTGTTCTAGAATGCGCTCACGGCGCGCTTGGCTGTTCATGGTTGACCCTCCTGGTGCAGAAGATAAAGGGGAGTGACACGGCCTGAGGACACCGTGTGGGCGATGCCCTGACCATCCATCACTTCCAGAGAAAAATCAGGGAGTACGGCCCGGGCGGTGGCAGAATAGGTCTGATTGCCCGCCTCCACTTCCACGTGCTGTCCCAGGGTGAGACAGTGGGAGGTGTAGGCCTGCAAGTATTCCTCCTGATGCTGGGGGAATTGCTGAGCCATGGCGTGCAGGGCGTGGATGAGGGTGAGAGCCATGTGGTTGGGCTCCACGGAGTATCCCTCCAGAGCCAAAGAGGTGGCAATGTGCTCCAGGCCAAGAGCCTGGAAGGCCTGAGCAGTTTGAACCATGTTGATGCCAACCCCCACCACCACGTAGTCCGGCTCGCTGCTCTCCCCCAGCAGGGACAGCTCGGTGAGGATGCCACACAGCTTCCGGTCGTGGAGGTAAATGTCGTTGAGCCACTTGATGGAGGCAGGGGCCCCGCAGGCATCTTCGATGGCCTGACGCACGGCCACGGCGACCCATCCTGTGAGAGAAAAGAGCTGGGACAGCTCCACCTGCGGGCGCAGCAGCAGAGACAGGTACAGCCCGCCGGGGGGAGAGGAAAAGGTGCGGCCTCGGGTGCCTCGTCCGGCGGTCTGTTCCAGAGCGGCCACCACAGTACCATGGGGCGCGCCTTGGGCGGCCATGGCTTTCAGTTGGGTGTTGGTGGAGTCCACCCGGTCAAAAACATGGATATGGCCGGAGGATATGGTGTCCACCAGCTGGCTCTCCAGGTAAGAGGCAGAGAGCACCGGAGGCGGACCTTCCAGGCGGTAGCCCAGGCGGGTGGAGGAGGTGATGGGCCAGCCCTGCTCCCGCAAAGCGGTGATCTCCTTCCACACAGCCCCGCGGGTTACGCCCAGGGTCTGGCTCATCTCCTGCCCGGAGACGTATCCGGAGCGGCTGGAGAGAAGGGCGATGATTTGCTTTTGATCCATGGTCGTTGCACCTCGCGTTATCCCATCCGGTCGTACAGGGTGATGGAGACAGTTTGGGTTTCTCCCTCCCGCAGCACGGTCAACTCCACAGCGTTGCCCACACCGGTATCATTGAGCACTCGAGTGAGGGCGTAGAGGGAGGTGACCGGAGCGCCGTTGGCAGAGAGAATGAAATCCCCCTCCAGCAGCACATCCGCCGCCGGGGTGTCGGGAGTGGTGCTCACCACGTAGATACCGGACTTGTCGTCCAACTTGGCCTCCTGACAGAGAATGCCCAAGGAGGGACGGAAGCTCTGACCGGTGTGAATCATCTGGTTGAGGAAGGGCAGGGCGTCCCGAATGGGAATCACCAGACCCAGGCCCTCAATGACGGTGTCGTTTTCAATGCCGGTGATTTTGGCGGTGGTAATGCCCACCACTTGGCCGTACTGGTTGGTGAGGGCGCCGCCGGAGTTACCGGAGTTGAGGGCGGCGCTGGTTTGGAGCAGATCCATGTCCTTGCCGTCCACCTGGATGGTGCGGGTGGGGGAGGAGATGATACCTTCGGTCATGGTGCCGTGGAGGTAGCCCATGGGATTGCCGATGGCGTACACCGGGTCGCCCACCGACAGCTGATCGGAGTTGCCCAGTTGGGCGGGAGTGAGATTTTGCCCGTCCACTTTGAGTACCGCCAAATCCAGCTCCTCGTCGTAACCCACCACCTGGGCGTCGTAGCTGTCCTGGGTGGAGAGCATGGAGATCTCCAGGTCTACGCCACCTTCAATGATGTGGTAGTTGGTGACGATGTAGCCGGAGGAAGTGAGAACCACCCCAGAGCCCACGCTGGCCGAGCCGTTGCCCTGGTCGGCCGTGACGCATACCACCGAGGGGAGCACCTGGCTGTAAATCTGATTGCTGGTCAGCACCTCGGTGCCCTGATCCTGCACGGAAATGGAAACGCTTTCATCCGGCTGGGTCCATGGCAGGTCAGAGGGCTCCCAACTGGCGCTGACCTCTGTGGGAGAGGAGGGGTGGGGAGCAAAGCTGCCCCCGGAGGAGCCCACGAGAGAGCGGGTCAGCTGGAGCATGCCCAAATATCCGCCGAAAATCAGGGCGGCAGCTGCCACCAGGGCCAAGAGTATGAACAGCAGAACCCGCAATGGGTGCCGGGTTTTGGCCGCTGGGGTGTAACGGTAGACAATGGGCCGAGGCTCGCTCTGGGGCCAGCGGTGAGAGAGATGGTTCACAAAAAACGCCTCCTGGATCAGCCTCACGCACGGGGCAGGCTGAAGCTAAATGTGGTCAGACCGTCCTGGCTGGTGCAGGAAATGGTCTCGCGATGGCTGTTGAGAATGGTTTTCACGATATACAGGCCCAAGCCCACGCCGTCTCGGTTTTCACTGCGGGAGTGGTCCGCTTTATGGAAACGGTCGAAGATGAGGTCCAGCTCCTCAGGGGGAATGGTTTTGCCTTGGTTGCTGATGGACACATTGGCCTTGGAGCCCTTGGGAACGATGGATAGAGATAGTGTACCGCCTTCCTGGGAGAACTTGATGGCGTTATCCAGCAGGTTGTAGCACACCTGGGTGATGGCGTCCTGGTCGCCCCACACCATGACGGGCTCCTCAGGAACCTGGGTGTCCACCTCCAGGTGTTTCTGATTGATTTTGCCCTCCAGACTTACCAGAGTGCGCAGCATGGTCTCGCCCAGGTCAAACTGCTGCTGGGCGGCTCGCTCATCCGATTGCAGCCGGGACAGGTCCAGCATGGACCGCACCAGTCGGGACAGACGCCGGGTCTCTGAGGAGATGATGCGCAGGTAATCCCGCTCCTTCTCCGGGGGAATGGTGCCGTCCAAAATGCCGTCGGCAAAGCCAGCGATGGTGGTCATGGGGGTTTTCAGCTCGTGGGAGACGTTGGCGATGAACTCGCTGCGCCGCTGTTCACTTTTGGACAGGGATTCCGCCATGGCGTTGAAGGCTTCGGCCAGTTCTCCGATCTCGTCCCGACGGTTGCCCACATCCACCCGCACATCCAGCTTGCCTAGACCAAATTGGCGGGCGGCGGCGGCAATCTCCTTCATGGGTTTGGATTGGTGCATACTGGTCACCGAACTGAGGATGGCGGCGATGAGAATGACGGCGCAGGCCACCACCATGAAGATGGCGGACAGGTCCCGCCACATGGCGGTGATGTCCGAGGTGTTGGTGGAGAAGAACACCAGACCTTGTAAGAAGCCGCTGGACGTGGCGATTGGCAGGCCTACCATGAACCGAGCACTGGAATAGAGTCCATCCAGGGTGGTCATTCCCTCATAGACCTGGTCTTGAATAACGGTGTTGACGATGTCCCGAGGCATGTTCTGGGAGGTCATGTTGTACAGCACCCGCTGTCCGTCGGTGGCAAAGAGGATGGTACCGTCGTTGGTGGCCACAATGATGTGGGAGTCGGCCACCTGGGCCACCGTGGCAATATACTGCTGGAAATCGGTAGTGGTCCATACGGTGCTGCCGTTGCCAGTGGTGCTGGCGGCCTTGTTGGCCGCGTATGAGGTGTAGTCGGCAATGTATTTGGCATTGCGCATCAGGGTGTCCTGCTTTTCTTGCAGGGTGTATTGGTAGCTCAGGGCGGCAAAGGACGCCCCCAGCATCAAAAAGGACAAGAGCACCATGCCAGCCATGGTGGCAAACTGCCGTCCATACATGGATTTCATCGGGTAGACACCTCCTGATCTCTGGTGTATATGGCGTTAACCCACAGACTCAAACTTGTAACCCACGCCCCAAACGGTTTTCAGGCTCCACTTGTCGCTGACACCCTCCAGCTTCTCCCGCAGACGCTTGATGTGGACATCCACAGTGCGGCTGTCGCCGAAGTAGTCGAAGCCCCACACCTCGTCCAGCAGTTGGTTGCGCGTAAACACCCGGTTGGGGGCAGAGGCCAGGTGGTAGAGAAGCTCCAGCTCTTTTGGGGGGGTGTCCACCCGCTTGCCGTCCACCAACAGCTCGTAGGAGTCCAGGTTGATTACCAGCTTGTCAAAGGTCAGGCGCTTTTCCTTCTGCTCCTCCTCGCCATAGCGGCGCAGCACAGCGTGAACTCGGGCCAGCACCTCTTTCATTTCAAAGGGCTTGGTGATGTAGTCGTCCGCGCCCAGCTCCAGGCCGTTGACCTTGTCCTCCAGCTCGCCCTTGGCGGTGAGCATGATGATAGGCACCTTGGAGGACTCCCGGATCTTGCGGCAGATGGTCCAGCCGTCCATACCGGGCAGCATGATGTCCAGCATCACCAAATCGGGTTGAAACTGCTGGAATTTCTCCAGACCCTCCAGGCCGTCGTTGGATACCTGGCAGTCCATGGACTCCTTTTCCAGGTAGAGGCGCATGAGGTCGGCGATGTTTTTGTCATCTTCTATAATCAATACCTTACGGGGCATAAACAACACCCTTTCCTTTTTGTGATACCAGTATTATACCGCATTTTCCGGTGAAATGGAGAAGAATTTGTAAATTCAGCCCACATAAGAGCGGTCAATGTGGATAACTGCGTGATAGCTGGAGTCTCGGTTCTCCAGGGCCTGGGTGAGATCGGCTTTGACCTGCTCCGGAGCCAGGGTGACGTGGTAGGGAATGACCAGATCAAAAATCAGGTTGGTGTACATGGGGCCTGCGGTGATGCGGAAGTCATGGATGGACAAATCAGGGTGAATGTCCTTGGCCAACTGGGCCACCAGACTACGCAGCTCTTCCACTTGAGGATTGCCGATTTGCACCGGGTCCATGTGGATCACGGCCTCGATCTGGAACCGTTCCCCCAGTTCCCGCTCGATGTGGTCGATGATGTCGTGGACATCCATCACATCCGCCTGGGCGGACACCTCAGCATGAACGCTCATCATGCGTCGGCCGGGGCCGTAGTCGTGGATGATGAGATCATGGATACCTACCACCTGGTGGTGCTCCAAAATGAGGGCTTGAATCTCCTGTACCATCTCCGGGTCGGGGGTGGTACCCAGCAGGGGATCAATGGTCTCCTTGGCCGCCGACCAGCCGGCCTTCAGAATGAACACCGCCACCAGCAGGCCCAGCCAGCCATCCAGCTGCAAAGAGGTGACGTGGGTGATGCCCAGGCCCAGCAGCACGGTGGAGGTGGCCAGAGCATCGGAGCGGGAGTCAGTGGCGGTGGCCCGGAGGGTTTCGGACTGAATGCGCTCTCCCAGGTGGCTGTTAAACCAGCCCATCCACAGCTTGACCAGAATGGATATCACCAGAATACAGCCGCTGAGGGCGGTGAGCTGGGTGGATTCGGGGTGGAGAATTTTCTCCAGAGAGCTTTTGCCCAATTCCACACCCACCAACAGGATGAGCAGGGATACCAGAAGTCCCGCCAGGTACTCCATACGCCCGTGGCCAAAGGGATGGTCGGCATCCGGCTTTTGTCCTGCCAGACGGAAGCCCACCAGGGTGACCACGGAGGAGGCGGCATCAGACAGGTTGTTAAAGGCATCGGCGGTGACGGAAATGGCGCCCGTGAGTAGACCGGCGGCCAATTTCCCTGCAAAGAGCAGCAGGTTGAGGGCAATGCCCACGCCACCGGCAAATACTCCATACTGGCGGCGCACGTCCGGATCTTTGGTCTGCGTGTAATTGGGAATGAATCGACGAAGGATGACGTCTAACAAGGGGAAAAACCTCCCATCATAGAAATAGCATCATATCATTATACACAACCACAGGGGAGAAGGCAACGCAAACTCCCACCTTCGGGCAACCGGAGGTGGGAGTTGGAAGATTGTATTTAAAGGGAGGAGTCGTTGGAGGGAAGCTCGGGCGCTGTGCCACCGGGGCCTCCGCCCATATCTCCGCCTGGCCGTTGGCCACCCATACCGCCCATGTTGCCGCCAGGCTGACCAGCGGAGCCGCCGGAGGAATAGACTAGGCTGTCCAAAGTAAAGGTGGTGGAGGTGTCACCGGCGGTGAGGGTGTAGCTGCTGCCCACAGTCATGTCGGGACAGCTGACCACCACACTGGCGTAGGAGGCGGGGATCTCCCAGCTGACCAGAGCCTCTCCGGCCTCGTCTGCGAGGGTAATGGTGGTGTTGGCCTGCTGATTGCCAACCGTCACCAGGGCAGAGGCTTGGGTGGAGGAGGGACCAAAGCTCTGGGCCATCTGGCTGGGGCCCGCGGCCACCAGAGTGCCGCCGGTGATGACAGCCTCCCCGTCGCAGTCCAGAGCGGAGTCCGCGCCGCTGGAGGTGCAGCAGACATACACTTCTCCGCCGCTCACCGTCAGACTGCCGTTGGAGTCTAGCCCGTCTCCGGCGGCCTGGACGTACAGGATGCCGCCGGAAATGGTGACCGAGGCCTGAGAAGAACTGGAGAAATTGTCCTGTCCAAAGGAGCCGGGACCACCAAAACCACTCTGGTCCTGGCCTCCTGCGGCGTTGAGACCGTCGTCATCCGCCACCAGAGCGATGCGTCCTCCAGCTACCGTCACGGTGAGCCCCTCCAGTCCCTCATAGCACTGGGGAATGGAGATATCCCCGTTCTGAATGGTCAGGGCGTTGTCAGCGTGGATGCCGTCATCTCCTGTGTTGAGCTGGTAGGTGCCCGCTTGGACGGTTATGTCACCATTGGAGTGGATGGAATCATCGGCGGAATCAATGGTGAAGGTACCGCCCTCCAGGGTGAGGATGGTTCCCGCCTTCAGGCCCTTGCAGCTGGGAGTATCTTCTGTGGTGGTATCCTGGGTGTTGGAGCTTTGAAAGCCGGGGCCGCCCATGCCCATGGAGCTTTCCGTATGGGTCTCCCCGTTGGCACTGCCTCCACCGCAGGTGAGGGAGAAGGTGCCGTCCACTACCGTCAGCCAGGAGCTGGCGCTGATCCCATCCCCGTCACAGGTGAAGGTGTAGGTGCCAGCCTCCAGGTATACATAGCCCAGAGAGGTGTCCTCGTCGTGCTGGCTTTGGATACCGTCTTTTCCGCTGGTGATGGTAAAAGAGCCGGCCCCGATGCACACCCCGTCGTTGGCGGATAGGCCGTGGCAGGCGGCGGTGATGACATAGGTGCCGCCGGTGATGACCAGCTCATCTTTGCACACAATGCCATGTCCGCCGGGGGAGGTGACGGTGAGGGAACCGGTGCCATTCAAGGTCAGATCAGACCGGCAAAAGAGTGGCGCGTCCACGTTATGGTCGTCTTGCTGAGTGTAAGTACCGGAGTTGGACAGGGTGTTTTCGCTGTCTGGGGCCAGGGTGAGAAACACTTTGTCCGCCTCCCGGATATAGATGGAGGCGTAACTTTCGCTGTATAGGTCCACGCCGTCCAGCACCAGCTGGATTTTTGCGGTGTCCGGGGCGTCAATGAGCAGGGTGCCGTCGGTGAGGGTGCCGGAGAGGATGTAGGTGCCCTCCTGGGAGATGGTGGCCGTGGAGCCATCCACCACCACGGTGTCCGAGGTGGTGGTGATGGTGTTCCCGTCAAAGGTGATGGTGGGAGAATTGGGGTCATAACTGTCGTCCCAGTCCCGGTCGGAGAACATCTCTGAGGAGGTTTTCGTGGCAGTGGTGGAGGTGTCGGTGGCTTGGGGAGAAACGCTGTTCTGAGATGGTTGAGCGGTACAGCCGGACAGCAGCAGGGCCATACACAGGAAGATACTCCAAACTTTCATGGTAACCTCCTTACATCTGGGGGGTGGTGCTCTCCTGGTGGGACAGGGAGAGCTCCAAATTGCCGTTGCGGCAGCGCAATGCGTCCATAAACTCTTTTTCGTTGCCCGTCTCCCGCAAGGTCAGGTTGTAGGTCAGACGGTAGAGACTGCCCATGTTGGTGGTCTTAACTTGACACAGCTCCCACTGGCGGGTGTAGGTTTGGAACAGGTCGTCAAACACCCCGTTGTAGTCCAAGTTTTCGGGAATGGTGATGTGGAGAGTCTTGCGCAGTTGCTGACTGCCGCTGCCTAGACGGAGCAGCCCGTACAGGGCGCTCACCCCGCCCAGCAGCAGGGTGAAGAGTAGACAGTAGGCCAGATAGCCCATGCCGGAAATGAGCCCTGCGCCCATGGCCAGGAAAATGGCGCTGATTTCCCGGGCCGTTCCAGGGACGGAGCGGAAGCGCACCAAGTTAAAGGTACCGGCTACTGCTACACCCATACCCAGGTTGCCGTTGACCATCAGTATGACCACGCATACCACAGCGGGGAGAACGGCCAGGGTGGCCACAAAACCTCGGGTGCTGTGGCAGGTCAGCAGATAGAGCAGGGCCAAAATGAGGCCGGAGAGCAGAGCTGCACCCACACACAGGAGAAAATTCTGGAGGGAGAGCACCTGGGTGGTAGCGGTGTCAAATAACCCGTTGAATAGGTTGGATATCATGGGGAAAACCTCCTTGATTGGGTTGTAAAATCAGACGTTGATAGGCGATGCCATACTTGGAAAAGCTGGTTTTGTAGATGCCCAGTTGGGACAGAGTGCGCACCATCCACAAAGGGATGGCTCCAGGGGCTTTTACCTCCATAAGGTACTGATCTTCGTCCAGAAGAGCGGTGCCAAAAGGTGGGACGGACAGGGTCAAAGCCCGGGTACGCGCCAGCAGGTCGTGGTCAAAGGTGACCCGAAACTCCCCGCCGTCCCGCTCCCGCCAGGCCTCCCGGTGGTAGGAGAGGTACATGCCGGGGGCTAGGTGGGGATAGAACCGGCGCACATAGTCTATCTCCCGGGCAATTTGGGAGCCCTGGGGCAGGGGAATCCCCCGGGCCATGATCTCCTCCGCGTCTGCGTGGGGCAGGGAAATGCGTCGCTTGTACACCACCGACCGGTATTTCTTTTTCAATTCCAGAAAAACGGTGTCCTCTTGGGATATGGGACCGTAACTGCGCAGGCGCAGCTTCTCTTTATACACAGGCTTTTCCAAAGAGGCACGGATGAGGCGATAATCCGACGTATCATAGTAAACGTTGCGGATGTGGCAGCGGGGATAGGGGTCTGGCTCCATGTATTCCTCCATAGCCTGGAGAATTTGATGGTATTGCCGGGTGTGGATGAGGTATTTGATTTCATGGCGTTGGAATACGGATTGTATGGCCATGGGTTGCCCTCCTTTTCACATTGTAAAGAGATTGTAAGAAGGGAACTATAAATGGAACTTAAAAACTTGTAAATAAATTGAAAAATCCCCGTGTCAGCCAGGACACGGGGAAAAAGGTGTGATATACTGCGAGAAAGTGATAGACGAAACAGGAGGGAAAACCATGCGACTGTTGTTGGCGGAGGACGAGCGATCTCTGGCTCGGGCGGTGGGGACGCTGCTGGAGCGCAGCCACTATGCGGTGGATGTGGTGTATGACGGGGCGGAGGCTCTGGAGTATTTGGACAGCAACAACTACGATGGGGTGATTTTGGACCGGATGATGCCCAAGGTGGATGGCCTGATGGTACTCCGCCGTATCCGGCAGGCGGGCAATCGGGTGCCGGTGCTGTTGCTTACCGCCTTGGGAGAGGTGGAGGATAAGGTGGAAGGGCTGGACGCTGGGGCCAACGACTACCTGGCCAAGCCCTTTGCTACCGCGGAGTTGCTGGCTCGCATTCGGGCCATGACCCGCACCCAGACCGGACAGAGCACCACCCGGCTCCAGGTGGGAAATCTGGTGTTGGACCAGACCAGCTATCAGCTCTCCACCCCTTCGGGCAGCTGCCGACTGACCAACAAGGAGTTTCAGATGCTGGAGATGCTTATGGCCAATCCTCGCCAGCTCATTTCTCCCCAGAGGATGCTGGAGCGCATCTGGGGCTATGACAGTGAGGCTGAGGTGAACGTGGTGTGGGTGTACATCTCCTACCTGCGCAAGAAGCTCACCCAGCTGGGGGCCAACGTGCCCATCAAAGCCAGCCGAAATGCAGGGTACCGCTTGGAGGAGACGCCATGATCCGACAGCTAAGACGAAAGCTGGTGGCGGCAGCCATGGCGTCCCTGTTTGTGGTGTTGGCGGTGATACTGTGCGCCATCCACGGGGTGAATTACCAGGCCATTCTCACCAGCAGCGATGATGTGCTGGATGTGTTGGGGCAAAATCAGGGGAAGTTTCCACGGCCCGATATGGAGGGATTTTCACCGGAAATGCCCTATGAGGTGTGCTACTTTTCGGTGCTGCTCAACGACCAAGGGCAGACCATCCTGGTGGACACGGGGAAAATTGCTGCCGTGGATGGACAACAGGCGGTGGAATATGCCCAGCAAGTGTGGCAAGGGCAGAACAACCGGGGCTTTTGGGGAGAATATCGGTATTTGAAGGTACAGGAGGGGCTGGACTGGCGTATCCTCTTCCTGGACTGTGGGCGGAATCTGGCTACCTTCCGGGGTTTTCTTTTTACCAGTTTGTGGGTGTCTGTGGGGGGTATGGCGGCGGTATTTGTGCTTCTGATGGTGCTGTCCGGGCGCATGGTCAAGCCGGTGGCGGAGAGCTATGAAAAGCAACGGCAGTTCATCACCGATGCAGGCCACGAGTTGAAAACGCCCCTGACCATTATGGGGGCGGACGTAGATTTGCTGGAGATGGAGGTGGGGGAGCGGGAGTGGCTCACCGACTTGTGGGGGCAAATTGGACGGCTGACCCGCCTGACCCAGAATCTCATTTTTCTCTCCCGTATGGAGGAGAGCCAGATACCAGCACAAAAGCTGGAGATGGTGTTTTCCGACGTGGTGGAGGAGGAGGCGCAGCCCTTCCGGGGGCCCATTTTGGCCCAGGGACAATCTCTGCATGAGGACATCACCCCTATGCTTACCATACAGGGAGATGAGGGGGCCATCCGGCAGCTGGTGTCCATCCTGCTGGACAATGCGGTGAAGTATGCCGCTCCAGAAGGGGAGATTCAAGTACAAGTGGGGCAACAGGGGCGATTTGTCCGCCTTTGCGTGTCCAATCCTGTGTCCCAGCCCATCCCACCTCAACAGCTGTCCCACTTCTTTGACCGGTTTTACCGGGGGGATGAGGCTCGTACAGGGGGTGGATTTGGTATCGGCCTGTCCATGGCTGCGGCCATTGTGGCCAGCCATCGGGGAAAAATAGAAGCGGTGTGCCCCAATCCACAGCGGTTGGATATGGTGGTGCTGCTGCCCATGGGGAAATAGCATTCGCCCTCCAGACATGTCTGGAGGGCGAAAAAGCACCTCTGAACTTCGGTTCAGAGGTGCTTGAGAGGAATCTTACTTAAAGTAACGCTCCAGCAGACCCTTCAGAGCCTTGCCGTGGCGAGCCTCGTCGCGAGCCATCTCGTGGACGGTGTCGTGGATGGCGTCCAGGCCGTTCTTCTTGGCGCAGATGGCCAGATCCATCTTGCCCTGAGTAGCGCCGAACTCGCAGTCCACACGCCAAGCCAGGTTGTCCTTGGTGGAGGCCTTCATGTTGGGCTCCAGCTCCTCGCCCAGCAGCTCAGCGAACTTAGCAGCGTGCTCAGCCTCCTCGTAGGCGGCCTTCTCCCAGTACAGACCGATCTCGGGGTAACCCTCACGGTGAGCAATGCGAGCCATGCACAGGTACATACCAACCTCGGAGCACTCGCCGGTGAAGTTGGCCATCAGCTGCTCACGGATGTAAGCCTTGTCCTCGTCGCTGATGTCGGGGTTGTTCTTCACAGTCTTGCCAAAGATGCCGTACTCGTGCTCGGCAGCCAGCTTCAGCTCGCCGGTCTGCTCAATGAACTTGGAGCCGGGGACGTGGCAGACGGGGCACTCGGCGGGAGCGGTCTCTCCCTCGTGAATGTAACCGCAAACAGGGCAAATCCATTTCTTCATGATGTTATCTCCTTTACTGTTTCGAATTTTTTGCAGGCCTGACATAGGCCTTTGACATGAACCTCATAGCTTTCTGCTTCGAACCCAAATTGTTTGCTGCATTCCTCCACATACCCCTGGGTAGGAGGGCTGGGAGGCAGGTCAATGATGGACCCGCAGCAGGTGCACACAAAGTGCGCGTGGGGGCTGACGTCCCCGTCATACCGCTCCTGTCCGTTCACCGTTCCCACCCGCTTGATGAGCCCATGCTCACACAGCTGGTTGAGGTTACGGTATACCGTGCCCAGACTTAAGTCCGGGTACACGGGCCGGAGCTGCTGAAAGACCCAGTCTGCCGAGGGGTGGCAGTCGGTGCTTCGCAGCAAGTCCAGCATGGCATCACGCTTCACACTGCGTCTGCAAATCATCGCGGTCACCTCGTTAACAAGAACTGTTCTTGTTAAGAGAATACCACAGGGGGTCCAGTTTGTAAAGAGGAAAATTGAGATTTTTCAAAAATTTTTTGAGGACTGTTTTGGATGGGCAGATCACCGGGAAAAGGAAACGGATACAGCACAGAAGGGAAGGCCCTCTGCGTGCATCCGTGGTTAAACTTATGAGGAAGTGCGGTTCTTTTTAGAAAGAAGATGGACCAGCTCTTTGATGGAGAGCACGAGTGCAACCAGGTTGCAGAGCAGGGCAAGCCAGAATAGTGCGTCCATCTGAAGAACTTTGGATAGGAAGGAGAGAATAGAGCCGACGGCAATCAACCCCAGTACGATAAGTGAAGCGGTGTTGCTTTGTTGTTTCATGGCTTGCCCTCTCAAGTGAGTGTCGTGGATACAGGTAGAAAATATCATAAAGGTAGGGCGACTGCAATGGGAAAACTGGAATTTGTCGCTGCGGGCTGTTGTATGTCTGGAATCAACTTGGCGGTAGACGCAGGAGACAGGAAAACAAAAAAGCTAGGGTAGACCTTATGATCTATCCTAGCTTTGGAACACCCCAACACTATAGATATTTCGAACCCTGCATGGATTCAGGAGTGTCAAAAATCAACAACGCTAAGATACGAATTTTCTGTTGAGAAATGGACTACGCTTACTCCGGCAACCTCTCGATTTTTTCCGCCTCAGCCAGAACATGAAGTTGATATTGAGCAATCTGACGCAGAACTTCAAAGCGTTCCGCTTTGCCCATTCCGCTTTTGATCAGCTCGGCGTTATGGGTTTCCAAATTGGAGAGGACAGTCAACTCTGCGATAGAAGCATAGTCTCGGATATTGCTCTTCTTTGCAAGCTCAGGATTGGCATCGCGCCACTCCCTTGCCGTACATCCAAACAGAACGACGTTGAGCAGATCTGCCTCATCTGCGTAGGCGAGCCATTCGGTATTCTTGGTGTAGCTGCTCTGAGGCAGTACATAATTTTTGACTGCATCTGTGTGAATGAGGTAATTGCTTTTGGAGAGGAAACGCTTAGCATCCCACTCTAATTTCAGACGATCATTTTCGCCATCTTTTAAGCGCTGGTATTCTTTTAGCAGGTACAGCTTGAATACCGGACTGATGGCAGAACCAAACTCAAACGCAATGTCCTTGTGGGCGTAAGTTCCACCGTAGCGTCCTGACTGAACATACAGCCCAATCGCCCCGGTCGTCTGAATCCACTCTTTGGCGCTGAGGGTAAATGTGTGGAGTCCTGCTTCACTTTTAAGGTGGTCGAATTCGACCACTTTAAAATCTGGATTGTACAGGAGTTCCCACGTGCCCAGAAACTCCAGTGTAGAGCGGGACCGCAGCCAATTTTTGATGACATCAGCAGCCCGTCCTGCGTCGGTACGGGCTTTTGCCATGTCGGTGAGGCTGATGAAGTCGCCTTGGTCAACGTTTATGATCGTGACAGGTGTATTCTGCACGGTAATCAGAGAGGTTTTCTTTTTCTGGCTCACTGTTGCACCTCCAAGAGTATGTGCCATACAGTTTGTCGGGAATACATATACAAACTTGTTGTATTCACTTTCAGTTTAGCACGGCGCTATGGAATCGTCGAGACGAATTTCAAAGTGTGTGAGAAATTCAGTCGTTTGATGGGGAAAATGTATTGTCTTTGGCCTTGCATTAAACTCCTCGAATTCGAGGGGCTTAATGCGAGGGGGTTCGATTCTTCTGAATATGATGTAATAGTGCATGACAGCCGTCCGTTACATCTCGCCAGGTCGTATCGAAGTCACCAGTGTACCACGGGTCGGCTACCTCGCCGGGGTGGTCCGTAAAATCCATCAACAGATGCATCTTGTTGGAAAAATCGCCGCCGCAAATGCGGTACATATTTTGCAGGTTGGCATGTTCCATGCCAATCAGGAGGTCGTACTTTTCGTAGTCGCTGTTCCGCAGCTGGCGAGCCGTTTTGCCAGAGCAGTCGATGCCATGCTCGGCCAGCTTGCGGCGGGCCGGCGGGTATACTGGATTGCCGATCTCCTCGGCGCTGGTGGCTGCCGACTCGATTTGAAAGCCCTGCTCCAGACCGGCCTTCTTCACCAAATCCTTCATTATAAACTCGGCCATCGGGCTTCTGCAAATGTTGCCGTGGCAGATGAAAAGTATCTTGATCATGCGTTGAACACTCCAATTTGCTATCTTCCCATTTAGTATAGCACGGAAGTTCGGATTCGTCGAGGAGGATTTCCAGATGGGCCTCTGCTGCGATTTTTCTCTGAAGTTCAGCCTTTGACCAGCCGAATTGCCGGGCGGCACACAGATACCAGCGCCGTGAGTCCATGTCCAGATCTGCTTCCAGAATGACTACGTTCTGCGTCCAGCTGAGTTCCATGGCCAGCTTCAGCAGCCCAGGATTCTTGCCATACATCCGGTAGAAATCCCGCATCCTTCGCAGGTTGCGAGGGGAGAGGCCAGGAACATCTGGATAATTCTGCTTCAAGTACTCAGCAGCGGCCACAGCGGCACCCTTTTCCGTGCGCTGGCAAATGAGACGGCCCAATTCGTAATACAGCTTTGACTGGGACATATCTGTGCTCATTGCAACTCGCATGGCATCAAACATGGTGGAATAATCGATGTTTTTACGAATGTTCATGGTTTCTCCTTTCCGGCGCTGTACGCCTAACTTTATTTTAGAGGGGGTAAGATGGACAAGATTCAAAGGGCACTTCATAATAATTGCATCTATTTTGTTATGAGGAGGGCTCTCTATGCAGACTGTATCATCTCTGGTTGCTGACTATCTTGAAGCAAGTGAATATGAAAAGAAACTATCACCACATACGATAAAGGCCTATCGTATTGATTTGCGACAGTTTTCAGAATTTTCAAATGATATTTTGGCGAATAAGGAGGAGTTGGTGCGTTATATCAAATATCTCAATCAACACTTTGCCCCCCGTACAGTCAAACGTAAGCTGGCAAGTGTGAGTGCTTTTTACCATGAACTGTCGATAGCTGGGACTCTGGAGGAAAATCCTTTCGATAAGATTCATGTTCGCATTCATTCACCGCAACAGCTTCCGCGAATTATATCCTCACAGGTTGTGCGTGAGCTTTTGCAAAGTGCCTATTCCAGTTATCCTGGGGAGGGGCGTCAAGCGTTACGAGACATTGTAGTGCTGGAGCTTTTATTCAGCACAGGACTTCGAGTATCAGAATTATGTTCCTTGACAAAGGAGACGTTTCAATTGGATAGAAATGGACTTCGACTTCTTATTAACGGGAAGGGGAGGAAGGAGCGTATCATCCAAATCACAACTCCAGAACTGCTTCGGCTCCTACAAATCTATTGCAACGAGTATTGCGAGGAGATACAGAAGCAGGGGGCCATTCTTTATAACCAGCGTGGGCGCCCGATCTCTACTCAATCAGTTCGTCGGATTATTACGAAATACCTTCAGAGGACCCATACGACCTGCCATGTAACACCACATATGTTTCGCCACACGTTTGCGACATCTCTCCTAGAGGCAGGAATGGATATCCGATACATTCAATCGCTACTGGGGCATAGCTCTATCTCCACCACTCAAATCTATACTCATGTGGCGGCAGAACGACAGGCGACACTCCTGTTGGAATTACACCCCAGAGGAAAAATGAGCTTCAGCCTTTGAAGAAAGCAAGGACTACCAGATATTGAACCTGGTAGTCCTTTTGCTGTGTCAGGAACGACGGATAATCTGTAATTATCTAATGTGTATCTGAAATAGTACAGAAATAGTGTTGACTCAAAAGGGAGCGGTCAGAAATGTTTGAGGTTATAGGAAAGCCATTGTTTGAAGCAGCAGCGCAAACTTTTGTTGGTGCGATTGCTGGATATACATTTGAGAAAATGAAAGATCATTTCTACCGTGATAATACTTTTGACGGAGCCTTTGACCTGTGGGAACGCGGTATTCACCACAACACCATATCACGTGGAGATAGCTTAGCATTTGATGGTCTGCTTTCTCCCTATGTTCAACTGTTTCCAAGAGATCCCTATAATAACGCAACTAGATGGAATAGCTTATATAACTTCGAAGGGAAAATATCATCGCAAGAATTCAGTAAGTTGGAGTTCTACGCCGGGTCAGACGAAACGATTCGGACGGGATCGTTGAATGGTGAAACTTTGGTAGGATTATACAATCGCTACGGATATATTGGTGAAGGAATGTTAGGCGTTATATCAACATCATATTTGTTGAAAAGACTTCCTGATTTTTTCTCGCCCAGTTTTTGGGGATGCCGTGCTCGCATTACCGGCACATTATCATACTGCCCTGCTCAACACGGCTTTGTGGCACAAAGCATGTTTGCAAAGGCAGGCTTAAATCTTGAAACCGACCAGTACAGAGAGATTCCGTACATCAAAATTAACTCAATTAAATTGTTTAATCGTGATCGTGACAGAATCAGCTCGTTGCTTGGGTCTCCTTGGGCGGCCACCGATAAAAAGGAAGAACCCTATTTAGTTCAATATGGATACTTCAGCAATGCTACAGAACTTTCTGCATGCAATAATAAAATAGTTACGTCTCCTTCATGGGATTCAGTTAAAGTGTTTTACGACACCCTTACTGCTCCAAGCCCATCACTAACCTTTTCAAAGAATTTTATAGGTTAAACATTTCCTTTATATATGGAGGCAAATATAAGTAAAATGGGAGATGTTCTGGGGAGAAAAAACGGAATGGTGATGATGTTCCGCTGGATATAACATTTTTCTGGAACAGGTTGCTTGTTATTTTTGCATCCTGCGTAAGGTAAGGCGAATTTCCCCAGAGTGTTTCCATGTGTAATATGCCCGGATATTCTGGCACTGTAACTAGTGATAGGGCAAGCGCTTTTTCATGTTTCAAGTAAAGAAGCGTGTCTATCGTTGTTTTCTTATCAAATATGTGACGGTAGATTATATCCACGCACACCCCAATATTACTGCATAAATTTGATAAAACGCTAAAGTAAGACACGCTATGTTTATTGCTTTCCTCCGCAAGATTAAAGCAGTCGTTGATGATTAAATCATAGTTATTGTCAATTTTTTTGATGAACTCTCTTGCGTCGCTTTCAACATAATGGAACCGCTTATCTTGGAGCACTTGCCTTGCATGCGGATAGTGTCTGGCCATTAATTCTAATACAGCATGGTCATGGTCACATAGTACAACACGCTCTACTGTAGGGTATTTTAAAACTTCGTAGGCAGCAAACAATGATCCACCACCTAAAATTAAAGCCGTATTCAAATTTGGAACAAAAGCTGTTGGAAGATGAACCAAGAGTTCGTGGTATAGCGTTTGATAGTTTTCAATATGTTGAATTTCGCCATTTATAACAAGCACTTTACCTAACCAATGGTGTATAAACAATTGGATAGACTGTTTGGATGATTTGAATGACTCAATTGGCTGTAGATCTTTCAGATATAGGCTTACTGGCTCCTTTTCGTAATACTCCATGTGTATCCATCCAATCATTTTGTTTTCATAGCACAAAGATAATTTAGGATTATCTCTAAACAACAGATAATTACAGATTATCTGCTATTGATTATACCACATTAGGACAGATTTTCCAGATGCATTTTAAACTGTAATCATTTTATTGAATGCACTGTAAACTTACCTGTATCAGAGGATCAGGTTTTGCTGGATTTCAATACCGCCTCGGAGATACACTGTGATTTTCTCGGCGGAATGGACCTTGACCGTGTCTACCAGCTGCCGAATGAGGGCTTCATCCCACTGGGAAATGTTTGTGGAGGTTTGCTCCATGGCATCAGTGGCTATCTCGATGCGACGGAATGCGTGTTCATGGGTTTGGCGCTGGCTCTCAATGTGGGCCCGTTTTTTCTTTAGAGTATCCATTTCGTCGGCAATCTCTTTCAGCAGAGGGGCGTGGACTTGGACTTCCTTAGTCGCAGCCGCCTTTGCCACAATCTCGCGCACCTGTTCCCCCAGTTTCTGGAGGCGTTGCTCGATATCGGCCAGGCTCATGTGATCCCCAGGCATGGGAGCGAGTTCTAGCTCCATGGCAGACTGAAGTTGGCGGATGAGATGGTCTTTGTTGCTCATAGCGGAGTTGATGGCGGCTAGAATGGCACGTTGGAGGGGGGCTTCGTCCAGAGTGGGAGAATGGTGGCAGTACTTTTTTCCATAGTCCAGGCGGCTGACACAGCGCCATACCACACGCTTTTTGCCCTGCCTGGACCAAGTACAGCGACGGTATAGGGTTCCACATTCACCGCAGACCAGCCGCTCGGAGAGAGCGTACTTGCTGGCGTATGAGGTCATGCCGGTGGAGGCATTCTTTTTGGATGGGCTTTTTCCGGCGTTGCGGCGGGCCATCTCTGCCTGTACGGCATGAAAGGTTTTACGGTCTACAATGCCCTCGTGGTGGTTTTGAACCAGATACATGGGAAGCTGGCCGGTATTGCGGATGACCTTCCGATTGATGCAGTCGCTGACGAAGGATTTTTGCAGGAGAACGTCCCCGCAGTATTTTTCGTTAGACAGAATGCTGCGCACAGCGGTAATGGTCCACCGGGCGTTTCCAGCTGCGTTAGGAATCTGTTCTGCCTCCAGTCGATCCTTGATCATCCGAAGGCTTGCACCGGCCAGATATTGCTTGTAGATGGACTGCACCACCTCAGCCTGGTCAGGGATGATCTGGGGTTTGCCATCCTCACCCTTTTGGTAGGCGTACAAACGGTCGTATTGGATGATGGCTTTTCCCTCCCGCATGGCTTGACGTTTGCCCCAGCGGACGTTGGCGCTGATGCTCTCACTCTCCGCCTGGGCGAAGGCTCCCAGCATAGTGATGAGAATTTCACTATCCGCTTCCAAGGTATTGATGTTCTCCTTCTCGAAGATGACTGCAATGCCCAACTCCCGTAGGGCACGGATGTAGTTGAGACAGTCCACGGTGTTTCGAGCAAAGCGGGAGATGGACTTGGTCAGGATAATATCTATTTTCTTCTGTTTGCACAGTCGAATCATTCGTAGAAATTCTGGCCGTTTACGGGCAGATGTGCCGGTAATACCCTCATCAGCGAAAATCCCGGCCATGGTCCAGTCTTGATTGGTCATGATTTTGTCGGTGTAGTAGTTTTGCTGGGCCTCATAACTGGTGAGTTGCTCCTCGTCATCGGTGGATACCCGGCAGTAAGCAGCCACGCGGAGCTGCCGGCGGATGCTTGGCTTGCTTGCGGCTTCCGGCTTGGCGGGGATCGTGATGACTTTGGGTGGGGCTTCTCTCATGCTGTTTCACTCCTTCCTATCCTTTGATGGTTTTTCAGTTGAATCTCCAGTGTCCCATCCCTGTGGCACAGGATGGTGGTGACGGAAGCTTGAAGTAGGGTTGCGTCCAATTCAGACATCGCTTCATATGCGGAGAATAACCTGCGGAGCCGGACGGTTTCATACACATCGGCATTGATAGCGGCGTACTGCGTTGCGGCCATAGTCAGGATTAGCTTCTTTGCGGCATCCTCGTCCAAGGGTAGCTGATTCATTACATCGTCCAGTTCTCGTTGTATCTCTTGCTGGTGGGTTTGGAGGCTATATTCCATTTGGGATGATGTAATACGCTCTGGCGATGCAATGAGACTGTTGAGAAAGGCCAATACCCGTTGTTCCATTCGCTCTGTGGCGGTATGTCCACTGAGTTGCCGCAGAAGCTTTTGAGCCTCAGTTTTCTGTACTGGGGATTGCTTCGCACGCCGCTTTGCCCGGACCCTGTCCAAGGTTTCGGGGGTGGTGATGGCGGGATACCCACTCTCTCCTGCGTAGCGATGATCTTCCAGGATGCGAGCGACCATGTTTTTGTTCCAAAGTTTTCCCTCGTCATAGGGAATTGGTTGTTCTTGCAGGACTGTCACCAATTGTTTGTAGGAGGCGCCGGAGATGTACTGTTGAAAGATATATTTTACCAGCATTGCCTCCTGGGGATGGAGGACTACCGCCCCCATTTCCACTCGATATCCGAAGGGCTGTTTTCGATTTTTCATCAGCGTATTGTCCTTTCTATGGTCTCGGTCAGTTCCAGCCCGTTTTTGAGGCGGAAGCGGAGCTGCTCATTACTGTCCACAATAATTCTGTCAACGAGCTCACCAAACAGCTCCGTATTGAAGGTATCCAGGAAGTCCGGCCCTGCATCTAAAATGTCCATCAGTTCCTGTGTCTGGGTGATGGTGTTGTCGCTATTGGCGGCCAGTAGGCGTTCCTTTTCTAACTTCACGGCACGGAGCTGTTGGGTCAGCTCGTTGCTTTGGGATATAAAAAGGTCAGGATCAATGAGGCCCTGCTGTTTCAGCGTGGCCAGCATTTGATTCTGACTGGATAATTGGGATATTTGGTTGTTTAGTTCGATGATGTCAGGACTCCACAGAAGCTGGCGATTGCGGATGGCCTGGAGTGAGGTGATCATTCCAGCGAGAATGGGAGTACCGTGATGTTTGAGGTTATAGTAGAGGCGGAGAAAGGCTTTTTCAATGTTAGCCTGCTCTATAGGGGGCATTTTGCAGTCACTGGAATTGGTGTGATGTTTCCGGCATACCCAATAGGTGGTGCCTCGACTTACTTTTCGCTTGAAGTATGTCCCGCAGTCCCCACATTGGATTGCAAGGGTGAAAGCGTATTTTGTCCTTGGGGTGTGGGGAGACTTATCCCCTCGAGAACGAAGGAGGGTTTGAGCGGTGTCAAATATCTCTTGAGATACGATGGGTGGATGGCTGTTGGATATGTAGTATTTATCTCGTTGGCCATGGTTTCTTTTCTTTTGAAAGGGCAACGTGTCTGTGGCATAGAATTTCTGGAGCAGGGCATGGCCAGCATACCGTTCATTTTGCAGTATGTAGTACACAGTGGAATATTGCCAGTAAGGCATTCCAGCTCTGGTAGGAAAGCCGAGCTGTGTAATTTCGTCTGCAATGTCTGCCATGCTGATGCCGGAGAGATATCTGTCGAAGATGAGACGGATGACTGTTGCTTCAGCTTCGTCAATTTCAAGCATTCCGTTATGTAAGTGATATCCGAAGGGAGCACTGCATGTGATGAACTCACCACGCTGCATTCTTTTTTGATAACTCCACCGCATATTGCTGGAGATTGATTCGCTCTCAGCCTGGGCGAAGGAGGCAAACAGAGTGGTCATCATTTCGCCGGACATAGTGGCAGTGTCGATGTTCTCCTTTTCGAAGTGGACGCCAACACCCAGGGCTTTCAGCTCCCGAATTGCCTCGAGACACTCGGTGGTGTTGCGAGCAAACCGGGAGATGGATTTGACCAGGATTCGGTCAACCAAGCCCCGGCGACAGTCGGCCAGCAGGCGTTTGAAGTCCTCACGCTTGTCCACCGATGTTCCGGTGATACCCTCATCGGCGTATATGTCCACTAGACTCCAGTTCTCATTGCTGGAGATCAGGGAGATGTAGTGCTGGGTTTGAGAAGCGAAGGAGTTGAGCTGATCGTCGGATGCAGAGCTGACACGGGCGTAAGCTGCGACACGCAATTTGACGGCCGAATCTTGTTTGGTGGGGGCAATGGTTATGACCTGTGGCTTGTCCGCCAAAGCCAGGTTGCCTTGAGCTTGTGCTTCTTTTTTCATCCGAATTTCACCTCCTTCGTTAGGACAAAGACTACCACAACACATTGGGAATAGCTATCGCAAAGAGCAACAAATCAGAGAGAAATAATGATGTCTGCACCGGTTTGCGACAGGATGCGGGAGAGAATTTTGCGTGCCTCGCCGGTGCTCACAATTTCCTGCTGGATAAGGGAACGCAGGAGTTGTGCCATACCACATACATCAATGTTTACCATAAGAATACCTCGCTTTCATAAATGCAGAGATTGATAGCAAAAGCAAGGGAACCGACAAGGAGGTATGTGTAGGCCGAAAAGAAAAGGAGGGCAGATGAGAGGAGAAAGTAAAGAGGATCGTTTAGTCGGTTCCCTTGCTTTTGCTACCAGAGAGAAAGAAGGCCGCCCCAAGAGGGTGTGAGCATTTATATCATATACTCCGAATCTGAGGCGGCCTTCTGTTTATCATATCTTGTGATTGCCTGTATTTGACACTACTTCCCCAGGCCGGGCGGCAACTTGAACTGCGCTGGCGCACATCATGGGACTCTCACCCCTCCGAGGATCTCTCCGAGCTGCTTCAAGCAGAAGTATCATTGTAGGCTGACGGGATCATGGCGAGACAGTTTGCCAGGGCTGCCTTGGCCTGAGTGGGTAACGCTCTGCACCTTATTTGGCCGTCCTTCGATGCGGAATGCTCCGCACAGGTGGTCTTCGCGCACTCGGCCTGACGCTTCTCCGTCAGCTAACGTATTCAAGTTACCGGATATTCCGTTGTCAAAGAGCAAGAAGGTGGATTGAAACCCCTTCACTATACAACGGACATTTTTAAGCGGATTTTTAAGTAGTGACCTAAAAAAATTTTTTTGCCTTTCTGCGGATGGCCTGAATATGCTGTGTGACAGCGGATGGGGATATTCCTTTCTGCTTTGCATAGTCGTAAGGCCTTAAGCCATCTTTTACAACCGCCTGGTATACATCACGCTGAATTGTGGTGAGCTGTTGGAAGAATGAGGCCTCCAACATATCAAAGGCAATATCTTGTGTGAAGTCGGAGGGATCTGCAAGCCATGATGAGGGACCTTGTTGTGGGTCGCCTGTATCCAATGACAGAGTAGCAGTATCACAATCGGTTTCCGCGGCTGGGTGGAGGCGCCTCATTTGTTTTTCCTCTGCACGAAGCAGACGCATAATTTCGCGGGTTACTTCTGTGACTTCATTAGTAGCTTTGATGCGAACCATGCATTTTCCATCCTCGGTGGTCCAGAGATCGTAGTCAAATTCAAGTGGGGTTTTAGGGATTTTCATTGTCTTTTCCTTTCCGCTGGTGTAGAGCAGCGGAAAGGAAAGACAACAAAAGAGCCGCATGACGGTGAGTTGATTTCCCATGCCGAAAGAACAAAGCTTCTTGTAGAAGTTTTGTTCTCATGCGGCATTAGGAAGACTCACCAATCAGCGGCTCCACAGCACAGCTATCAATATTTATTTTTCCACTTTGGCACCTTTAGGGGTGTCGAAGTTGAAATCTTCTCATGCTGAGGACATCGAACACAGTTTCACGCCCACAAGCCTTGCATTTGGCTTGAACGTGACCACGAGTGTCCTCAAAAACAATAATAGAATTGTGTTTGCAATAGGGGCATTTAACCATTCTTGGTTTTTGACTTGCAATGGCATTGCGGGCCATTCGTATCTTGGCCATCATTTCGTCAGATGGTTCAGTCATGCGGATATTTTTGCTCATGGCCACACCTCCGTAGGATCGTTGTACTCGCTATATGGACGATCTTCCATGTATCCAAGCTGGCGGAGACGGATGATCATGGCTGCCTTGGAGACATCAAGCCATTGGCAGAGATGAGAAAGGATTATCCTGTCGGGATATGTAAAGCAGCCCTCATAGTTGATTAAAAATTTTTTTGCAGGAAAGAGTTGCATAGCCAGTTCGATTTCCACTTGAGGCATTAAAATTGCTGCACCTAATGCATTGGCCTGCCACTCGTTCCAGTCCTCGCGGGTCTTGAGGGCTCTGAGAGAATAGGCTGTTCGGGGAGAATATTTACCTCGATGGCGTTGCTTTACATCGTCGGATTCCATTTGAAATAAAAGTTGGTGCGCACATTCATGGGCTAGAGTAAAGCGACGTTTCTGATGTAACTGCTTTTTCCGTCCTGGCACTTGGAAGCTAGTATCAAGCAGAACTTGGTTTTGTCTTATGGGAAGAGTTTGGACAACTCCATTTTCCTCAAATGTATACTCTGTATCTGCATAGCACGTCAACCCACAAACACTTTCATCAGGGGAGAGACGAGCAAAGCCAACGTTCAGGCCAAGATAATCACGAGCAAATTGGTCTATGGGCGTTGCGCGGGGAATCCTACGCTTTGTTTCAAAAGAATCATTGGAAATGTATTTGGCAAAGTCTTGTGTTACAGCTAGAGCAATATGCTCAAGTTCCGTGTGAGACAAAATCATTGGATTACCCCCTTATTAGCAAATTGTTTGTATTCCTCTGAAATGGGTTGATGATGTTTGAATGGTAATTGAGAAAAGCGCATTCTGAGAATACGGTGGGGCACAGTGCATTGTGGGAAGTTTGCGACCTGTATGCAGGCCATTTTGTATGCTGTGATTCCATTATAAGTAGAACAAATGTTCGTGTCAATGTGTATTTTAGAAATTAATTTGTGCAGTTCAGACAAGTGTTGGTAGTAAGATGCCCGGAGAGAAGACAAGATCTGTTTCAATGCCGTTCAGAAGCTTTATCATCAGCGCATTGTGTTCTGTGTCATTGATGAACATAATAATTGCTCGTTCGGATTCAAGGAATTTTACAATTTCTATTTGAAAAAGAATGGAAATTGTGTATGATTAAAAGGAAAACAGTGGAACAGGGGAATTGCTTATGCTTCATATCTTAATTTGCGACGACGACTATAATATGCTAAGTAAAATGAAAACCATTGTGGAAGAGGTGCTGGCGGATTTCCAGACCAAAGTAGAAATTCAAGCTTTCACAGATGCCAGGAAAATTAGTCGTGATACCCTAGCCGGTTGCGATATTGCATTGCTGGATATCGACTTTGAAAACACCTCTTACAATGGGATGGATATCGCAAGACAGCTACGAACGCTCCATAGTGATGCTGTGATCATTTTTGTGACCAATTTTATAGAGTATGCACCGGAGGGGTATGAGGTGCAGGCGTTTCGATATGTACTGAAGCGGGATCTTGTGGAAAATTTAAAAACAGCCTTTCAATTGGCGTTGCAACAACGAAATAAGGAAACCCTGCAAATACAATGTGAAAGAGAAATCGTTGCACTGCCTCTGGATGATATTCTTTACCTAGAAGTGCAACAGCACAGTGTGACCGCTTTTGTGCGGGACGCAACGTCTATAGAAAGTTGTAAAACATACAGCTTTTACGCTTCTTTATCTGACCTGGAAGAAAAATTGGACTCTCAGGGTTTTTTGCGGATTCATAAAAGCTATTTGGTCAACATGAAGTACATCAAGAGATTTCAATGCCGGGAAGCGACCCTGACTTATGGAATTACCCTTAGAGTTGGGGAAAAGGCTTATTCGAAAAATAAGAAGAAATATCTTCTGTGGAAAGGGTGGCATTGATGGAATATCTGATTAGTATGATATGGGTCAGTGCGGAGTTCTTGTGTTGTATCTTCTTTAATGGGGCCTTTTTGGAAAAGCGCAATAAAGGGAAGGCTCAAACCGTGATTGTTGTAGCTATCTGGATCTTGATGCTCCTCCTGGCTTATTCTGAACTTAACAATATTTTAAGGCAGGTGTGCATTCTGGGGTTATATACTGCCGCTTCCTTTGTGTATTACAAAGGAAAGATCCTATCCCACGGTTTTCTGTCTTTGATATGCTATGTTCTGGTAATCTCCATAGATACATTATTTCCTTATGGAGTCTGTGTATTATTGGACATTACACTTGACTCCTTAGTTTGGATGAAGTGGATGTATACCACTGTGATAACTATTGACAAGTTTCTTGCTTGCTTTCTTGCCTGGCTGCTGCTTCAAATCCGAAAAAAGAAAATCAATCTCAAAATGCAAGGAAAATGGCTCGGTTTAACCATTCTTTTTCCAGCAATTAGTGTTGTCATTTTTCTGTTCATGATATTTAGCTATCCTGGCGAACAGGATATTTCCATGCGTGTGGTTGTCTTTAGTATTGTTCTGATTATTTCCAATATTGCAATTCTTTTTGTGATTGATGGCATGGAGAAAGCTGTGGCAAAAGACCAGGAGGTTCATTTGCTCAGGCAGCAAATTGCATTTCAAACAGATAATTTTCATGCACTGGAGAAAAACTATCAAATTCAGAGAAAATCCACCCATGAATTTCAACGTCATATACAGGCACTGCAAGATCTAATGGATCAGGAGGAATATTCCACGGCCCAGGACTATCTGAAGCGGCTGCACAATAACCGGTCCCTGAAAACATTCAATATTCGCTCCAACCACCCTGTTTTTGATGTGATTCTGAATCAGAAGCATCAATATGCCCAGGGACAGAGTGTTAATATGACGGTGAAGGTCAATGATCTGTCAGCTATTTCCATTCCAACGGATACCCTGGTAGTGCTGCTGTCCAATCTGCTGGACAATGCCATAGAAGCTTGTCAGCGGTTAGATGGGGACAAGGAAATTGTATGTTGTATTTTGCAGGAGGAGGCCTTATATATTTCTATACGCAACACATCCCTACCTGTGGCGATTGAGGAGGGGAAACTGCCTCCGAGTGCAAAACAATCTCCGGAGCATGGTTATGGATTGAGTGCTGTTGTATATACGTTGGAGCAGCTTCAAGCGGAGTATACCTTTACCTATCAGGATGGGTGGTTCCAATTTGCTGCTGAAATCATAAATCTACCTTATGAAGAAAAATAGATTCGTATTTGATATTGCCCCACGGGAGAGTACCAGAAACTGGTTCTCTCCCGTTTTTCGCTTTTGCGTCAAAAAAATAGCAGTTATGTCGAAACTAATGAACTTGATAACATAAGATGGTACAATATGAAAAAATGGGAGGCACACTATGAAGAAGGTTGAAGCGTTTGTTACAGGATGTATTGACCGAGGATATATTACAGCAGAAAAAGCCCCATGGTTACAGTATGCTTTGGAAAAAAGGATCACATCCCTGACGGCACTGATACCTCTTCTTTTGATTGGTACAATGATTTCATCTTTGCCAGAAACAATCGCCTTTTATTTCGGCTTTTTCAAAATACGTAGATATACCAACGGAGTACATGCAAGCAGTTTTATTAAGTGCCTTTTCTGGTCTGTTATTTCTGAGAGTGTCTTTCTTGGTCTCCTTTCGCAGTTTTTGACTCCGATTAGCTGTACAATTCTCTTGTTAGTGTCAGGAGCATTAATTTGGTCGCTTGCACCATATAATCATCCGAACATGGTGTTATCCGGCAAAGAGGTTGCGGCATGTGCAGCTAGTGCAAAGAAGTCTTCTGTTCAGCTATCGGTAGTTATTAGCGTTTTATATATTTGTGGTTTTGAATATTTGGCAGCTGGAGCATTGCTCGGCTATGTAATGGCTGCAACAATGCTTTTGATTGCATATATACCTAAAGGGAGGAAGAACAATGCAGAAGAAGGAACAAAAAGTCGAAAAAATGGTCAAAAAGGTGCTGAATAATTTCATTGATGTTGAATTGTATGAATGGCCGCCTCGATGTGCTACTATTTTTTATCAACCAGTCCGTCCGGAGAGGGGAAAAGGAATTTCTGAAAAATGCGATAATTAAAGGTAGTTGCAGCACTACGTCCGAGTAAGGTATGAAAAATGGAAAAGGATTCTCTGTGGGGCACCTGGTGTAAACGGGATGACGTAGATCTAAACAGGCTCATTTTGAGTCAGATTATGTAACAATGATCGCACAAGTTTAAGACTAAATGGTAGATTATGCATTTACCTAGGAGACGGGCGCAGAACGGAGGTAACGTGAGATACACATACATCAAGCAACATGATGCAACGGATTGTGCTGCGGCTTGTTTGGCAATGATTTGCCTGCATTATCGTAAGGAAACTACTATCACCCGCCTGCGGGACATGATGGGGACCGATTTAAAAGGGACGAATCTTATTGGACTCGGTAAATGTGCTGAGCAATTGGGGTTTATTTCCCAAGCGATACGCATAGACAAGGAAGGGTTTATGAGTGACTTTACCCTTCCATGCATTGCTAATGTAATTACTAAAGAGGGCCTGACACATTTTGTAGTCATTTTTAAGATTTCAAAAGATCATGTAATTATTGGAGATCCGGCAAAAGATTTGATTCGTGTAACAGTTGATGAATTCTACAAGGGATTTACAGGAGTTTTGTTGCTTTTGACTCCTAATCAGGACTTTGTTGCTGGGAAAGAACGGGGCAAATCGGTATTCCAGCGTTACATGGGCCTGTTGTTGCCACAAAAGAAACTTTTTATTTATGGTATTATAGCATCTTTGTTGTTGACTGTTCTAGGCATTGTATCGTCTCTGTTCAATAGCATCATTTACGATGAAATATTGCCTTATCGACAGACGGATGCGCTGAGGATGTTAATTTTAGTTTTTGTGGGCATTGCAGTTACACAAACGGTTTTGAGCTTTGTGCGACAGTGGATGATGATATACCTGTCTATAAAGATTGATATACCGTTGATGTTGGGATATTTCAAACATATCTACCATCTGCCCATGAAATTTTTTTCCACTCGAAAGACTGGTGATATTACGACTCGCTTCTCGGATGCGTTTACCATTAAGGATGTATTTACCAACATTGCGTTAACGCTGATTATTGATATTGCGATGGCACTGATTACGGGTGTAACTTTGTTCCGTATGAACCTGTCGCTGTTTGCTGTTATCCTATTCATGACGGTTATAAGTGTCATGTTGGTTTTTATTTTCAAGGAACCCTATAAAAAAATCAATGAGGAGCAAATGCAGCAGTCGTCTGCGCTTAATTCACAAATTATCGAGGGCCTACGGGCTGTAGAGACTATTAAGGGCAATGCCAACGAGGATACGGAACTGGAGAGTATCGAACGAGAGTATATCAAATCGCTGCGAGTGGGCATAAGGGAAAGCAAACTATCTATTATTCAGGGAACGATTTCATCTCTGGTGTCCACAGCAGGCAACTTGTTCCTTACCTATTCCGGCATCATGCAAGTCATCAACGGCGAGTTGACTCTAGGTGCGATGATGGCGTTTATGACGCTAGCGGCCTATTTTATGGATCCGGTCAGCAGGCTGGTTAGTTTGCAACTTTCCATTCAGGAAGCCAATATTTCCATGAAACGCATTGCGGAGATTTTGGACTATGAGCAAGAGCAGGGTGAGAACAGCAGGGATTCCTACCAGTCTCTTTCTTCAGCAGAGGGAGATATTGTTTTCAAAAACGTTACATTCCGATATGGAAACCGCAAGCCTGTGTTAAAGAATGTATCTTTCACCATCCCCAGAGGGAAAAAAGTGGCGCTGGTGGGAAGCAGTGGAAGTGGAAAATCCACAATTGCCAAACTTCTGTTGAAGTACTATGAGCCAGAAGAGGGAGAAATAACCATTGACGGTATTGATATTCAGGAATATACCAACGAATCTCTAAGACGGGCGATTTCTTATGTACCACAAAATATTGAGTTATTTTCCAAGAGTATCTATGATAACATCCGTGTTTCCCGTATGACCGCCACATTGGACGAAGTCAAGGAGGCGGCGAAGGCCGCAGATGCTCATGATTTTATCCGTAAACTCCCCATGCAGTACTTCACTTTCTTGGAGGAAGCGGGGAATGGATTATCTGGTGGCGAAAAACAGCGTATTGCGCTGGCAAGAGCGTTTTTGAAAAAGAATGAGTTTTACATATTGGATGAGTCTACCAGTAATTTAGACTTTGGCACAGAGAACATTATCTTTCATATGATATACAATAAATTTAGAGAAAAATCCATGCTGATTATTGCCCACCGATTGGCTACGGTAAAGAACTGTGATCTGATTATCATGTTGGATAACGGTGAGATTGTAGAGCAGGGCAGCCACGAGGAACTGCTGGAAAAACAAGGAGAGTATTATCAGCTTTGGGAATTGCAGCAGGGCAATTTCATGCCTGAAGATGTGGAAGAGGAAATGTCTTGCCTGCCCGATATATCAGAGGAAGATGAGATTAGTTACTGAGATATTATCGTGAACGGAGACGATAATATAAATTACTTTTCCGGCTTTCCGTAACTGGAAAAGAAAATCAAAAAGGAGGTAAGTACATGAATACTTACGCAAACGGCACTTGTGCCATGAAGTTCCCCAGCAGCTACACTCTGATGGACGTTGAAGAAATGACTTATGTGGACGGCGGTGGTATTGGACAGACGGTGGCATACTATGCTGTTAAACACGGAATTGATATGGCCGTTAACGCAGCATTCGGAGGCGGAACTCTTGGGCTAGTACGTCAGGTGATAAAAGCGGGGAAGGAAAAATTTAAGAGAACGCTTGTCGATGCTTTGTTGTCCTGGACTTCCGCTAGGATAGCTAATCTCATTGTTGGACGTGGATTAAGTATGATCCTGGATGTTGCTACGGGAAGCGTAGGAGGAGTAGTTGCTAATTGGCTTGACAGATCTGACGGGAAGGCAGACAAACAAATTTATTTTAGCAAGGTTAAGCTTTTCTGAATATGATTGATGGAATTGTCTGGTTGAGCATGGTTTTTTTCCTTTTGTTGCCGTATTACCATGCTGTATTCACATTTAACAAGAAAACAGTCTTTTACCATGTTGTACTCTGGCTTTGTGTACATTTTGTGTTTTCAGTTATATTTGCAATATTTGAAAAGTCCATTTGGGGTGTCCCGTTGATTTTGTTTTGCGCATATGCGGCGTATTTTCTGTTTTCCTACGTTTTTTATGTCCGTAATATGTATTCAGAACAAGAAAAAGGGAATATCCAGCAAATCCTGGAATCTAAGTGGTTCTTTATAGCTGAAAAAATACTGCTTGCAGTTTCAAGTTTTTTACTTGTTGTAGATATTTATGTGCTGGTACTGCAGATGAAAGATTGTTTTGAACTGGGCTATCCCTATTTAATAGGTGTTGTTGTTGTTTCATATGGTCAACTTGTTTTTTTTGTGAGTCGATTTTTTCGAAATGCACCAAATAGAAAAAAACGATAGAAGTTATTCTGACTTGAACGCAAGTAAGTCTAGTTGAAAAATGCTCTACTGAAAAGTAAGCAAGATTAAGACTTCAAGATTGATTGCTCGGGCTAATGGTTGACACATATGCAGTAGTTCAGTTGGAGTCGTATAAAAAGCTGGCTTTGCCTGCAAGTATTCTTGTAGGCAAAGCTAGAGCTTTACATGTTCTGGTCAAATCAAGAGATTTTTCGATGTTTCAACAGACCTTTTATGAGTAGAGACTGTGCCTATGTTCGGGCCCGGCTGAAATAGCCCCACCCCAAAAGGACTGTTTCTGCTGGGCGCTAACACCCAGAATATATCAAATATTTCTGTTTAGAACATTTCCGTAAAATTATCTTTTACACATTGCCCACCAAATTGGGATTTGTAGTTTCTTTATAGATGGTAACTTTTTTGTGTTATAGGTGAACTAGAGATCAAGCAGAAATAAGAGACTCTCCCCAAAGAAATTGGTTTTATGTTTAATATCAGTGAAAATTTTTGCGCAAAAAAGAAAGGGCGTTTTTCATGCCGAAATTACAAATCAGCAACAAAACTCTAAAATTGACCAATGTTTTGATTGCTAATCTGAATCCTGAAGATGTGCAGGACATGGCCTTCTTGGAAAAAATGGATAACTACATTAAAGCCAAAGGGTGTCAACCTGTTGGCCCTATGGTGCAATATACAGGGGTAGTGGAAACTGGAAATGGTGAGGTGGGTTTGAATCTACGGATACTGCGCCAAGCCAGTGGCTATATTAACAAAACAGAAGCACCATACACAATGGAAGCGGAACTTCGAGTACCAAATTGTCTTTATGTACGCTTTGTGGGGCCGCAAAGCATGATGAATGTTGCATATCAAAAGCTAGCGGTGTATGCCTATGAAGAGGGGATTGAAGTGACTAGAAACAGCTACACGGTTTATGTCAACCACCTAGAGAATGAGGATATAGTAGCGGATATTTTTATGGAGAAGGCCTATGGCTAAAGGTGTGAAAAGTCTGAATGAATTGAGAGACAGCCGTATCTTGTTTGAAAAGAATCTGCCCCCCTTTGGATATGCCATTGTACTCATTGTTTTAATTGCCTTGCTTGGCGTTGTCGTTTGGAGTACAAAGGCGCCGAAGATTTATGTAGTTGTCTCTACGGGAACTGTGTCCAATTCGGAAGCAAACTATGTTATGCCGGCGTATTCTGGAACGATCCTGAACTCCTATATGCAGGAGGGGGCTGTAGTGGAAGAGGGAGAAGAGTTGTTCACGATTGCCAGCACAGATTACGATTTGCAGGTTGAGCAGCTTTCGGCAACACGGGCAGTCTATGAGACGAAGATTGCTCAGCTTGAGAAGTTAGTGGAGTCCATTCAGGATGATACGAATTATTTTAGCGCTAGTAGCGCAGAGGATGCACTATATTATAGTACCTATGAGGCATATAAGGCTCAGATAGTTCAAAACACTGTAGATGTCAGTTCATACAAGGATTATGGGTATAGCGATGAGCAGATCAAAGTGGAATTAGAAAAGAACTCCGCAAAAATTTCAGAAATTTATCATGCGGCCATACAGAGTGCAGAAAACAACATTGCGGAGAGTCAAACTCAAATTGCTTCGATCGATGCCCAGCTATCTGCCCTGAAAAGTGGTCAGGAGAAATATGTCGTGACGGCTCCTGCATCTGGAACGATTCATATGTTGGAAGATTACAAAGATGGCATGGTTGTACAAGCTGTATAGTGGCTCAGTTGTCAAGACAAAAATCTAAGATTTTTATAATGAACTGATACGGTGGATAAGTTACAGGGATGAGGTATAGGACGGTGGAATACTCCCATTCCCATATATGCTA
>NZ_NFHE01000021.1 GCF_002161235.1 Pseudoflavonifractor sp. An85 | reverse complement strand
AAATGCTGCTCACGACCCCGGTGGTGGAACCCGAAAACTGCCCGCACTGCGGGCAGTTGTGGCGGGAGAGGGGGCGGTCACGACCCCTCTCTTTTCCCCTGCTTCGCTTTCGTCGGCTACCCGCTGCCCCGCAAATCGGCCCAAATCCCCCGCAACTGCCCTGGGAGGGGTACACGGTGGGGGAGCCTGGGGAAGCCCCGCAAATCGGCCCACTGGGGGCAACACGGCGCTACATCTGCATCTCCGGCACTGTGCGAGTTTGCTCCGTCAGGAAGTCTGCACAGCACTCCTCCAGGCTCTCGCCCAAATGCTCCTGACAGTAGGCATCCATCTTGGGGAGGAGCAGGGCCTGCTCCTCAGCACTGAGCCGGTACTTGAAGTCCTGCTCATCGCCGTTGCCGTGCCGCAGGTACACGTCCAGCCAGTCGCAAACACAACCATGATCCAGATCATAGCTGGCGTAGATGTTCAGCCAGTCATCATTCTCAGCCGTACACACGTTGGTTCCAAACACTTGATCCGCAAAGGACGATACCTCCATGTAGAACTCCAGCAGGTTGTCGTGCTGAATAATATCCTCTGCGAAGGAGATGTCCTCTGCACGGAGCATCCGACTGCCGGTGAGATACTGCGCTTCTGTTTCGTATGTGACCTCTTTTCCTTGCAGACGATCCAGGAAGGTGCGCCACCGTTCTTCCGGGGATGCGCTGCTTTTCTTCATTGCGAAGTAGGCGGCGGTGCTGACATCCTGAATGCGGAATCGCTGCCAGCCGTCCATGATGTTGAGTGCATCGAGCCGCTCACTGTCCAGGTCAATGTGGTATGCACCCACCACTCGTCCGGTGTTGCCCAATCGCTCCAACACATATGTGTCGAACTGCTCACGGGATAACTTTTCTCCACGGGGAAACATTCCGGTGAAGCGTGCGGGGGGATCGCCTTCGGCCTTGCGGATGTAATTGCGCAGGCGGCCGGCGGTCTGAAGGAACTCCAGATGTTCTTCCGCCAGGAAGTAGATAGAGTTTCCGCCCTCCGTGACATGGAAGACGGCAAAGCGGCGGGCGGCTTCTCGGGCTTTCCGCTCCTCCTGATCCTCCTTCCAGATTTCAGCGCTGATGCGCTCATACTCCCGCTGGGGGAGCTGGTTGCACATCTCGTCAATGACGTCCTCCAGGTGTTCCTCCAGCGTTTCATCTTTCAAATGCTTGCTCAGCGCATCGTACCAACGCTGGTCAATCCAGAGGGTGATATCCTTGCTGTTCACTGTGTCACCTCCGTTTCCTCCACGGGCTTGGGTGTGGTGGGTCTGGGACTGCGCCGGGATCTGGTGGGAGCAGACGTGTCAGTCTCATCGATGTACTCGCGCACAGGGGCAGGAACATACTTTTCGTAGAGCTTTACCAGGGCATCCGTCATCTCACGCTCCAGTTCCAGATCTCGCTTGCTCATGTAGCGTTTCAAGGCAGAGAGTTTTTCCTCGTCAAAAGAAATGGTCAGGTTTACTTGTTTCATGTGGCACCTCCTTAGTTATAGTTGATATAGGGAATCTCCAGCCAGCCATAGCCCTTGATGAGACCAATGCAGTCTGATTTCCAGGCGGGCAGGCACTTAACGAGAAAGGCCGGAGCAAACGCTCCGGCCTACACAATATTCCACTGACACCGCTTCACGGAAGGGCTTCCATCATTTGTTTCCGCAGCGGGGCGATACCGTGCGGTTTTGTAGATAATCGGGGGGACAGAAAAAGGGGACCGCATCTGTAAGATGCGATCCCGTCGTTCCCCCATTACAGGTATTTTGCTCTCAGGTAGTCCGCCTGCTCCTGCGTGATGGCGCTGCTCCACTGGTTGGAGTTGATGGCGCCATACAGCTCTCCCCACAGGCAGTCCATGTAGGACACATGGTTTTTCTCTCCCTGGATATATTCATCCAGGGCCTTTTGCAGGCTGGCCGGCAGGTCCCGTTCCAGATAGGTGCGGTCGTTTGGCTTCCCGTCCGTGGCCTGCCTTTGCTCTACAGTCATGGTCAGGAGCTGCTCCATGGGGATGTCCAGCGTGGCAGCAAGCTTGCTCAGTGTCCCGGCATTGCACCGCGTCAGCGACGTTTTGCCCGAGCAGATGTCCGCCAGCGTGGCCCATGGAACCCCGCTGCGCTTGGAGAGCTGGTAGCGGGAGAGACCCTTTTCCCGCAGGACTTGTTGAATCGTCATATGCATCACCCATCTCCGATTATATCGGTATCCCGATAACCAGTCAAGGGGTGCAGGCACAGCCAAATCGAAGGAGAAGGTCCGGTTCACTTGCTTCATGGGCACTTCCTTTCTCAGTTATAGTTGATATAGGGAATCTCCAGCCAGTGTGTCCATCCTCTGCCTTCCAGCTGGGTCTTCACCACACCGCATTGGGTGTTCATGGCTTCGATGACATAACCGTCGCCGACGTACACACCGATGTGTCCGTTCTGCCAGACTGCCAGACCAGGTGTGTCCGGCATGGTATCGATGGGACCAGACACGGAAGCGGAGTAGAACATTTGGTTGGCGCCCAGATCGGGCATACCGTTGGTGGCATAGCCGATGGTGAGTGTCTCTGGGTCGAGCCAGCCGTAGCCTTTGATCAGACCCACGCAGTCGGTGGTCCGACCGCCCAGCCAGTTGGAACGAATGAAGTCTGCGTAGGTACCGACACCGTCGGGGTACTGCGCCTGCTTGTAGGCGAAGAGAGAATCGGTGAGGACATTGCCGTAGGTTCCCCACACATAACCCCAGCCGGACTCCCAGGCGTGAATGGCATAGAGAGCCAGGTCTGCGGAATTCTTGGTGGAGGGATCGGTGAAGGTGGAGATGTCCAGCTCGACACTCGTTCCATCTCCACGGAGATACTCACCGTTGTAGCTGCCACCGCCAGCAGTTCCAGCCACCGAGGTGTAGACGTGGTTGATGTTGTTTCTGTCATCCTCTGTGATGTCTCTGCCCAGATGAGCTTCCAGATGGGTGTATGCCTGGTAGAGAGAAAGGGGCACGTTGACGGTGTAGGTCTCCTCCTCGGTGGTGACGGTGCCGTCCTCTTGCTCCACCTCCACGGTGCGGGTTCTGGTTTCTGTGGTGTAGAAGCAGGCAACAAAGCTGTCCGCTTCGCTTTGGGATGGAGCATCCTCGCCAAAGCAGAGAGCATAAAAAACGGTCTTGACTCGCAATGGGTCAAGGCCGTTGCCGCTCTCCGTCTGCTCATTGGCGGAGACCACCGCCGAATCCAGAAGGGAGAAGGCGGAACGCATCTCCTCAATGGAGTGGCGAAACTCTCCGGGGATTTCAGCGGAGAGTGTGCTGCCGTAGAAGCACGCTTCCACTGAGGCATTGTTATGTTCGGCACCGCCCGAGCCAATGGAGCAGAGCAGAGCGATCAAAAGAATGGCAGGGGAGAAGACCGCAACCAGCACCCAGCCAACCCCTTTTCGAGTTTTCTCGTTGGTGAGCAGCGTAGCGGCGGCTTTGGCGATTGCCGCAGGGATTGCCATCAGCGACCACCTGCCGATCCAAAGAGCTTCTCCTTGTAGGCCGGAGCATGAACTTCCAATAGGTATCGCTCGTTGCCACACTTGTACAGGCAGACACCCCGCTGGGGAAACTTGATGAGATTGTACTCGGCTTCCTCCAGCTGGAGCATATCCATGTAGGAGCGCTTGTCGATGGAGCCTGCGTTGAAGAGAAACTGATGGGGCGGGATGCTGAACAGGTGTTTAGGGTATCAGCGCAGCAATGAAAGATTTCTGTGAGCTGTTCCTGGTTGAAAACTTGGTACTGGGGGACAAGGCCGGAACGGATAGCAAAGTCTTGTTTGGCAGCCATGTAGTTTTCCTGAAAGTAGTGGCCGTAGTTGAGACCTGTCCAGCGGAAGTCCCGGTCCCAGGTGACAAAGTGGATGCCGAATTTGGTCTGGTGTCCAGCCAGCACAGTCCCATTGAAGTCGGCCAGCACTCGAAAGTCTCCGGTCAGCCCCTGTGCCCTCAAGGGGGGAGCCTGCTCCAGCAGGGTAGTGTATTCCCGCACCATACAGGCCAGATCTGCGGCTCTTTGACAGGCTTGTTCCCGTTCCAAATTTGCCACATTCTCCTGCCAGTAGCGTACACCGCCGCCCTCTGTGATCCTGCAGAGAGGGTGGCCATCCCACTCTACAGGTAACAGACTATCCTGTTCTGCTTGGGTGGTGAAGCCTTCCCGTTGGAGTACTCGGCTCAACTCCTGAAAAAATGTGTCTCGTTTCATAATGATTACCTCCTTGGGGCGTGGTGCCCTTTTTGAATTTTGCTAGAAATGAAAAAAGGCGCCAATCTGATGGTCGGTCACGACCAACAAATTGACGCCTAAAACTTTGTGTATTCTGTTTTGAAAAAGATAGCGCCCTTTTTGAATAAGCCGGTTTCAAAAAGGGCGCCAAGTGGGGATGTCTACGCAAATCTCAGGGGAGAAGGGGGTTCGACTCCCATCGGTTACTGAGAAACAGCGGTTTGCATCTATGGAATTTTCGGTGAAATTTTGAGGAGAAAAAACCCGGAAACAGTTGATGCCGTAGGCTTTCAGCCTACGGCATCTATACTGTTTTGATAATATGGTGGACCTGAACGGGATCGAACCGTCGACCTCTCGGATGCGAACCGAACGCTCTCCCAGCTGAGCTACAGGCCCGTACTTGCCTATTATAGCAGAAAAAATATCTTTGTAAAGAGGGAAATCCAGAAAAGAAAAGGGTGGACGAGAAAAATTTAAAATTCGGTTGAAAATACTATACTGATGTGGTAGAATAAACAACGGCTTTTAACACACTTGTGTGTGGAGTAAGGCCGCGCTAGTCGGGGAGTTAGCGGTGCCCTGTATCTGCAACCCGCTATAGCAGGGATGAATCCCGGCCCCCGGAGACAAAATGTACTGACTGCCCCATATAAGCAGTGATGACGGATTGGTCCTGCGCAACGTGGCCCCGTGAACCGTGTCAGGCGGGGAACCGAGCAGCACTAAGCGGACCGCTGCGTGTGCCGCGGGGGTGCCGGTCTTGAGCCGGCTGTATGGGTAACGAGTATATTTTGTACTTCAAAGGCCGGTGCGCGGTCTTATTCTATACACAAGTGGTTTTCTTTTATCGGGAGGTGTGGAGCATGTATCAAGCGCTGTACCGGAAGTGGAGGCCTCGGTCCTTTGATGATGTAGTGGGGCAGGGGCACATTACGGAGACGCTGAAACGTCAGGTGCAGGCCGGACGGCTCACCCATGCCTATTTGTTTACCGGCACCAGGGGAACTGGAAAAACCACGTGTGCCAAAATTCTGGCTCGGGCGGTAAACTGTCAAAATCCCCAGCAGGGGAACCCCTGTAACCAGTGTCCAGCGTGTACGGGCATTGAAAACGGCTCCATTCTGGACGTGGTGGAGCTGGATGCAGCGTCCAACAACCGCGTGGACGACGTGCGCGCCATGTTGGAGGAGGCGGCGTATACGCCAGCCACGGTGAAAAAACGTGTGTATATCATCGATGAGGTGCACATGCTCTCGCCCCAGGCCTTCAATGCCCTGCTGCAAATCTTGGAGGAGCCGCCGGAACACCTGATGTTCATTTTGGCTACTACGGAGTTGCATAAGGTCCCGGCCACTATCAAAAGCCGCTGCCAGCAGTTTGCCTTCAAGCGGATTCAGGCTGGAGAGATTGCCGGACGGCTCAGCTATGTGGCCCAGCAAGAGGGCATCGAACTGACCCAAGAGGGTGCGGCCCTGATTGCTCGGTTGGCTGACGGTGGCATGCGAGACGCCCTGTCTCTGTTGGACCAGTGTGTGGGAGCAGGGGAGAGAGTAGACCAGGACCGGGTGTTTCAGGTTCTGGGTCTGGCCGGAAACCTGCAAATGGTGGCCATGCTGGAGGAGATTGCAGAGGGCAACACAGCGGGCGCCTTACAGCGTCTCAACGAGTTGTATACCGGAGGCAAAGAGATGGCGGCTTTGGCCGGAGAACTTTCCGCCCTGATCCGGGATCTGCTGGTCTCCAAGAGTGCTCCCAAAGGTGGGGTGGGACTGCTGACTGGCGGTTATGATTCATCTACCTTGCAGCGATTGGCGCAGCTGTTTGATGTACCTAAATTGGTGCACATGCTTTCCCTAGTTCAGAAGACGGCTGGAGAACTGGTCCACTCGGCCAATCGTCGTACCGATATGGAACTGTGCCTGGTGATGTTGTGTGATCCCTCACTGGACGCCAGCACACAGGCGTTGGCTACCCGGGTGGCCAAACTGGAACAGATGATTTCCAGCGGACAGGTTTCGGTATCTGCGTCAAGGGAAATGCCTGTACAGGAAGTAAAACAAAAGACTTCTGCGGGAACAGCGGTACCGACATTACAACCCCAGAAGGCAAAGAACCAGGAACCTATGGATGCGCCCCCGTGGGAAGTGAGCCCAAATCAGGCTAACACGGCGTTTGCAGAACTTGCAAGGAAAAATACTTTACAGGAAAAGACGGAAGCAAAGCCTGTTGTGCAAGTCACCACTCCGGCAGAGCCGGTGGTGGAGACACCTCCCCCGTCGGAGCCTGTTTCTGTGTCGCCTTCGGTTACTGGCGGCGGGCAGGGCTGGCCGGGATGGAATGTGGTGTGTGGGCAGCTCAAAGGGGTATTGTCCACCGGCGACTACATGTTTTTTTCCATGCCGGGAATGCTAGCCGGACGTTGGGATGGCACGGCGGTAACCTTGTGGGCTACCAATCAGTTTGTGGCAGATCTGGTGTCCAAGCCGGACATCTCCGGTGCCATTGCCCAGACTGTGGCCCATCATTTGGGGCATCGCGTGGCGGTGCATGTCCAGGTGGGAACCGCTCCAGCGGAGGAGCCGGTGGTTGCGAAAGCAACTTCACCGGTGACCACGGATCAGCCTGATGCATTGGATGCGTTTTTGGCTGCAGGACATAGCAACGTAATAGAAGAGTAACACAACTGCACATAATCTAGGAGGGAATCAATATGGCAAAAGGATTTAACACCCGAGGCATGGGTGGTATGGGCGGCAACATGAATCAGATGATTCGTCAGGCCCAGAAGATGCAGCAGGATATGATGAAGGCCCAGGAGGAGCTGGAGAGCAAGACCTACGAGGCCAGCGCCGGTGGCGTGGTCACCGCAGTGGTGTCTGGTAAGAAGGAGCTGTCTTCTGTGACCATTGATCCCGAGGCAGTGGACCCGGACGATGTGGAGATGCTCCAGGATCTCATTGTGGCAGCGGTGAACGAGGCCATGCGCAAGGCCACTGATGACGCTGCCAGTCAGATGTCCCGCCTCACCGGCGGACTGGGACTGCCGTTCTAAAAGGAACCAAAGGGCTGCTTTCGGAATGGAAAGCAGCCCTGACTACATAATTGATAAAGGAGGAACCTGTTATGGTTAAGTTTTCTCAGATGGAATATCAGAGACCGGATTTGGAACACTTGAAAGGGGAAATGGCGCAGCAGGTGGAGAAGCTGAAGGCTGCGGACAGCTATGATGTGGCCCGTCAGGTATTTGTGGAGATGGACCGTATCAACCGCCACACCGACACCATGAGCACTCTGGCCAATATCCGCCACTCCATTGATACCCGGGACACCTTTTATGATGAAGAAGTGAAGTTCTGGAATGCAGCTGGCCCCCAGTTGCAGGAGTATCAGCAGGCTTGGAACCAGGCCATGCTCCACTCTCCCTTCCGCGGAGACTTTTCTCAGGAGTTTGGAGACCTGATGTTTGTCAATGCTGAGATTGCTCTGAAGACCTTCTCGCCTGACATCATTGAGCTGATGCAGAAGGAAAATGACCTGACCCAGGAGTATGAGAAGCTGTTGGCTTCTGCCCAGATCCCCTTTGAGGGCGGGGTGTACACCCTGTCTCAGATGACTCCTTTCAAGAGTGATGCCGACGATATCCGTCGTCTCAATGCCTGGAAGGCAGAGGGGCAGTGGTACAAGGACAACCAGGAGGCGCTGGACAGCCTGTACGATCAGCTGGTACATCTCCGGGATGAGATGGGCAAGAAGCTGGGCTACGAGGGATACACCACCCTGGGCTATTACCGGATGGGCCGCAACTGTTACACCAAGGAAGACGTGGAGAAGTTCCGTCAGGCTGTGGTAAAGTATCTGGTGCCTGTGGCGGATGGTATCTACAAAGAGCAGGCCAAGCGTCTGGGCAAGGAATACCCCATGAGCTTTGCCGACAACGCTCTGGAGTTCCGCTCCGGCAATCCCCGCCCTTGTGGCAGTGCCCAGGATATTTTAGAGCAGGGGAAGAAGTTCTACGACCAGCTGTCCCCGGAGACCAGCGAGTTTTTCCGCACCATGCTGGATGGGGAGTTGCTGGATGTGCTCTCCACGGAGGGTAAGGCTGGCGGCGGCTATTGCACCAGCATTCTGGACTACCAGGTGCCCTTCATCTTCGCCAACTTCAACGGCACCCAGGGAGACGTAGAGGTGGTGACCCACGAGGCAGGCCACGCGTTTGATGCTTGGCTTAACCGGGACCGCATTCCCGCTGAGTATATCTGGCCCAGCATGGAAGCCTGCGAGGTACACTCCATGTCCATGGAGTTCTTTGCGTGGCCTTGGGCCCATGGCTTCTTCGGGGAGGATACCCGCAAGTTCCACTACAGCCACCTGTCCAGTGCTTTGACTTTCATCCCCTACGGCACCATGGTGGACCACTTCCAGCATGAGGTGTATGCCCACCCGGAGATGACCCCTGCCCAGCGTCACCAGAAGTGGAAGGAACTGCTGGGGGTGTATATGCCCTGGATGAAGTTGGACGGGGAGATTCCCTTCTATAGCGAGGGTGAGGGATGGCAGCGTCAGCACCACATTTATTCCAGCCCCTTCTATTATATTGATTACTGCCTGGCCCAGACGGTGGCTCTGCAGTTTTGGGATAAGATCCAGGAGGACCTGGGCGAGGCTTGGGAGCACTACATGGCCTACACCCGTCAGGGTGGCAGTCAGGTGTTCACCACCTTGCTGGAGCGTGCTGGCTTGGACAGCCCCTTCGAAGAGAGCTGCTTGCAGCGGGTGTGTGCCTCGGCCAAGAACTGGCTGGAGCACTTTGACATGAGCGGAATCGCCTAAGCGCTATGGCTGAGAAAAAACGAAAGCGCTGGAACCGCTACTCCAAGGCCTCCCAGTTTGCACCTGGGGCAGGGGGGGAACTGGCCTACACGGGCCGCTACTTTACCTTCCAGGAGACGGAGGTCACCTATCGGGAGAGTATGCGCCGCCGCATTGTCCTCACCGCTGGATCGACGGTGGCGGCACTGGTGTGCGGCTTCATGCCGGTGCCGGCTCTGAGCAATACCTGGTATGTGTTGCTGCCCTTCATGCTCACGGTTTTGGCGGTGGCTTCCCAGGTGTGGGCAGTGTGCCGCATGGCCTACTGGGGCAATCCACTGCGGGAATACGTCTATGATACAACCGTCAAGCAGCTTCCTGTGCGCACCATACTGGCCATGATTTTGTCAATGTGCACACTCTGTGGACAAATTTGCTATCTGGTGCTGCATGGCTTGCAAGAGGGATGTTCTTTCTGCAATTTTGCATTTTTAGGCCTTTTGATTGTGATTTTTGTCTGTTCCGCCGTGTGGAGACGAATGGAAATTCGGTGGAAGTGGTCCGTTTAATGTGATAAAGCACGAAAATTTGTGAGATATCACAGGATGTTCTCGTTGACAATTCGGGCAAAACATAATAGAATAGTCTTTGCAAAATCTGCTGAAAAAACATTTGACCGCTTGGCGTGGACACTTGGGCGAAAAAATTGAAAGATTCAGCAGATGAAGTTGCAAAACCAGTTTCCGTGAGAGAGAGACAGAGACTGGTATATTTCCTTGTGAGCTGGGAGGATTCAAAGTTCTCTTTGTTCAATATTATAAAAGGAGGAATCTCTACATGAAAAGCACCAAAAAAGTGCTTGCGCTGGGCATGGCGTCTGTGATGACTCTGAGTTTGCTTTCTGCTTGCGGCAACAAGAGCAACACAGATAACCCGTCCGGCGGCTCCAACACCGGTACTCTGGTGGTTGGTGACGGCAACTACGACGGCAAGTTCTCTCCCTTCTTCTACACCTCTGCTTACGATGGAAACATCGTGACCCTCAACCAGCTGCAGCTGGCTGGCGCTGACCGCGAGGGCGCTATGATCCTCAAGGGCATCGAGGGCGAGACCAAGGAGTACAACGGCACCGAGTACACCTACACTGGCATCTCTGACATTGAGATTACCCAGAACGCTGACGGCACCGTGTACTACGACATCACCCTGAAGGACGGCGTGAAGTTCTCCGATGGCCACGAGCTGGACATTGACGACGTGATCTTCTCCATGTACGTCCTGTGTGACCCCACCTATGACGGCAGCTCCACTCTGTACGGTCAGCCCATCATGGGTATGAACGAGTACCGTCAGAACAACGTGACTCTGTCCGCTCTGCTGGGTCAGCTGGGTGAGAACAACACCGACTTTACCTTCGTGACCCAGGAGCAGCAGACTGCTTTCTGGAACGCCATCAACGACGGCCTGGTGAAGTACTGCCAGGAGATCGTGGACTATGTGAAGACCGCCGTGGAGGATGACACTCTGTCCGTGGCCGCCGCTGCTGCTCAGTGGGGCTTCGAGCTGGAGGCTGACGCCACTGTGAAGGACTTCGCTCTGGCCATGGGCAACCAGTATGGCTGGAACTTCAGCTCCATGGAGGCTGAGACCGCTGGTACCAAACTGGCTGACCTGATCCCCGAGGACGTGTACAACTACTACACCGTCAACGTGGCCACTGGTGAGTCTGCTCCCAATATCTCTGGTATTCAGAAGACCGGTGATATGTCCATGCGTCTGGTGACCACCAGCCTGGATGCTACCACCATCTATCAGCTGTCTCTGTTCGTGGCTCCCATGCACTACTATGGTTCCGAGGACAAGTACGACTACGAGAACAACCAGTTCGGCTTCCCCAAGGGCGACCTGTCCTCTGTGCGCGCTAAGAGCTCCGAGCCCATGGGCGCTGGCCCCTACAAGTTCGTCAGCTATGAGAACGGCACTGTCGCTCTCGAGGCCAACGAGAACTACTGGAAGGGCGAGCCCAAGATCAAGAACATCAACTTCAAGGAGACCACCGAGGCCGATAAGATTTCCGGCGTGAAGGCTGGTACCCTGGACATCACCGATCCTTCCTTCTCCGTGGACGCCATCGAGGAGATTGCTGAGGCCAACGGCGGCAGCAAGGATTATAACGGCTCCGTGATCACCATCAACACTGTGGATAACCTGGGCTACGGCTATGTGGGCATCAACGCTGACAACGTCCGCGTGGGCAATGACTCCGCTTCCGAGGCTTCCAAGAACCTGCGTAAGGGTCTGGCCACTGTGCTGGCCGTGTACCGTGACGTGGCCATCGACTCCTACTATGGTGAGGCTGCCAACGTCATCAACTACCCCATTTCCGACACTTCTTGGGCTGCTCCCAAGGTCACTGACGCCGGCTATCAGGTGGCTTTCTCCACCGACGTGGACGGCAACCCCATCTACACCGATGGCATGAGCGATGACGAGAAGTATGCCGCTGCCAAGGAGGCCGCTCTGGGCTTCTTCCAGGCTGCTGGCTACACCGTGGAGGGCGGTAAGATCACCGCTGCTCCCGCTGGCGCCAAGATGAGCTACGAGCTGATCATCGGCGGCGGCGGTAAGGGTGACCACCCCTCCTTCATGATGTGCTCTCTGGCTTCCGAGGCTCTGGCCGAGATCGGCATGGAGCTGCGCGTGACCGATATTGCCAACTCCTCCGATCTGTTCGCTCAGATGGAGGCCGGCACCGCTGAGCTGTTTGCCGCTGCTTGGCAGGCCACTCCCGACCCCGACATGTATCAGATCTACCACAGCCAGGGCAACTCCAACTACAACTACGACATCAAGGATCCTGATCTGGACGAGATTATCGTGGCTGCCCGCAGCACCACCGATCAGGCTGCCCGTATCCCCATGTACAAGGAAGCTCTGGACATCGTGATGGACTGGGCTGTTGAGCTGCCCATCTATCAGCGCACCAACTGCTTCATCTTCTCCACCGAGCGTGTGAACATCTCCACCCTCACTCCCGATATCACCACTTATTGGGATTGGAAGAACGACATCGAGAAGCTGGAGCTGAACTAAGTTTTCGGGACACAAATCATACCAAGAAGTAGATTTGTCACCACGGTTGCCCTGCGGTGCAATACCGCAGGGCAACCGTGTGCATCCCTGCACATGAGGCGGCTGTTCTGACGCTTCGTTGAAACATTGCCGGAGGGGCTGCCTGATGTGCGGACGGGGCAGACACATCTTGCGAGGACACGAACCCCCGTGACTCGCCATCAAATACGGAGGGGATTCTATGCGAAATTTTATCATCAAGCGTATCCTACTATCAGTTGTCATTCTATTCTTTGTATCCTTTATCATTTATACACTGCTGCGCTGCCTGCCCAGCTCTTACGTGGAGACCATGGCTCGCCAGCTGTCCATGGCCCCCGGTGCCAAGCCTTACTCCGAGTGGCTGGCCCAACTGGAAGGGCAGTATGGTTTGGACCTGCCGTTGATTCCTGGCTTCCTCCATCAGCTGGGTAACCTGCTCACTGGTAACTTCGGCGACAGCTGGAAGTTCACCGTGCCTGTGGTGGACAAGTTTGCCAGCGTCATCTGGATTTCCTTTGTCATGGGCGGCATTGCTTTCATTCTTCAGTTGATCATTGCCATCCCTCTGGGTGTCATCGCTGCTACCAAGCAGTACTCCAAGGCTGACTATGCCATCAGCGTGTTCGCTCTGGCTGGTATCTCTCTGCCCACCTTCTTCTTTGCCACTCTGCTCAAGCTGATCTTCTCTGTCAAGCTGGGTTGGTTTGATCTGGTGGGTCTGACGGGCCGTGATTTCTATCAGCTGGATGCTGTGGGTCAGTTCTTTGATATGGCCCACCACTTGGTGCTCCCCATTGTCACTCTGGTGGTGATTCAGGTGGGCTCTCTGATGCGTTATACCCGTACTAACATGTTGGAAGTGCTCAACTCCGACTACATCCGCACCGCTCGTGCCAAGGGCCTGAGCGAGAAGAAGGTTATTTATCATCACGCCTTCCGCAACACCCTGATTCCTCTGGTTACCATTGTGGGTGGCTCTCTGCCCAGCCTGTTTGCCGGTGCTCTGATTACCGAGACTCTGTACAATATCTGGGGTATTGGTTATACGTCCTACACCGCTATGACCGCTGGCGACATTCCGTTCTCTATGTTCTACCTGCTGTTCATGGCTGTGTTGACTCTGGCCGGTAACTTGATTTCCGACATTTTGTACGCTGTGGTTGACCCCCGCGTGCGTATCGCTTAAGAAAGGAGGCGCTTTCATGTCTGACGAGAAGAAAATGAACCATCAGAACGAGGGCGGCTCCCAGGAGCAGCTTTCTCTGAACGATGACCGCCGCGTCAAAGTTCTGTCCCCCGGTGCCCTGGTAGCCAAGCGCTTTTTCCGCAACCGTCTGGCTGTGGTGGGCCTGGTGATCCTGGCCGTTATGTTTGTATTCTCCTTTATTGGTGGCGTTGTCAGCCCCTATAAGGAAAACGACGTGTTCTACCGTTATGACTATCAGTCCAAGGAATATGCCGCTGTGACCGAGAACACCTCCTTCCGCTACACGGTAGCAGATGGACAGGAGTTCAGCGGTATGCTCCAGGCTCAGTTTATGATTGCTGCCACCAAGAACGAGGCGTCCTTTGATTATAAGGATGTGACCTATTCCATTGCCGAGGAAGGGGAGGACTTCTACCTCATCTCCCAGGGCAACACAGTACTGGCCATTGCCTATAAGGACATCGTCAATGCAGAAGACACTTCCACTCAGCTCAGCTTTGACTTCCAGCGTGCTGCACTGAAGGCCTACACCAACGGGGAGCAGACCTTTACCGCTGGTGGCAAGGAGTACACTGTGGATGAGATGGGCGGCGTGAACCAGGCTGGCACTCCTGTGGCTTATATCAGCCGCTTTGTGGTGCAGTCCAAGGTTTCCGGCGTGACCTTTACCCGTGATTTTAAGGAGCAGCTGTCCGAGGCCATTGAGGCCGACCAGGAGGAGTTCACCTTCACCAACGAGGAAGGCACTTACGACTACACTCTGGTGTACGATGCGGACACTCGAAGCTACTCCATCAAGCAGGAGAAGGAGACCCAGGTGTTTGACACCTACTCTTCTCCCAGCAAGGAGCACTGGCTGGGCACTGACCGCAACGGTATGGACATGCTCACCCGTCTGATGTACGGTGGCCGCGTGTCTCTGGTCATTGGCTTCATTGTTGTGTTTATCTCCGCCTTCCTGGGCATTGTTCTGGGCGGCGTGGCCGGTTATTTCGGCAAGTGGGTTGACAACCTGATTATGCGTGTGGTGGATATCTTCTACTGCATTCCCTCCATGCCTTTGATCATTATTATGGGTTCGGCCATGGACGGCATGCGCGTGGACCCCACCATGCGAATGTTCTACCTGATGCTGATTTTGGGCTTCCTGGGTTGGCCCAGTATTGCCCGTATGGTGCGTGGTCAGATCCTCTCTCTGCGTGAGCAGGAGTTTATGACTGCTACCGAGGCCTGCGGCATCAGCATTCCCCGGCGTATTTTCCGCCACCTGATTCCCAACGTCATTCCTCAGCTCATTGTTATTTGCACCATGAGCCTGGGTTCCACCATCATTACTGAGGCCACTTTGTCCTTCCTGGGTCTGGGCGTCAAGTTCCCCTTCGCTTCCTGGGGTAACATCATCAACGACGTGTCCAACTCCTTCGTATTGACCTCCTACTGGTTCGTGTGGATTCCCGCTGGTATCTGCCTGCTGCTCACCGTGTTGGGCTTCAACTTCGTGGGTGACGGTCTGCGCGATGCCTTTGACCCCAAGATGAAGCGCTAAGAGAGGAGAGAGACTATGGCTAAGAAAAAAGCAGAGGGCTATCTCTCCGGCCGGGAGGCACGGCGTATTGCCAAGGAGAACCGCCGGATTACCAATGCCTTTGAGAAGCAGCGCAAGCGTAAGAACGTGCCCGAGAGTGAGTACCTTACCCAGATGGCCGATCCCAACAACGCTGTGGAGTTCGATAACCTGCACACCTATTTCTACACCGACGCCGGTGTGGTGAAGAGCGTAGACGGCGTGTCCTTTGAAGTGCCCATCGGCAAGACCGTGGGCGTCGTAGGCGAGTCCGGCTGCGGTAAGTCGGTCACCAGCCTGTCCCTGATGCAGCTGCTCCAGCGGCCCCAGGGCCAGGTGGTGGAGGGCGAGATTCGCCTGAACATGGGCGACAAGGCCTATGACGTGACCAAGATGCCCAACGAGCAGATGCAGAAGATTCGTGGCAACTATGTGTCCATGATCTTCCAGGAGCCCATGACCAGCCTGAACCCTGTGTTCCGTATCGGCGAGCAGGTGGACGAGGTCATCGCTCTGCACCACGGTGAGGGCAAGACCAAAGAGGACATCAAGGCCCGCACCATCCAGCTGCTGGAGATGGTGGGCATCGCCAACAGCCAGGGTGTGTACCAGATGTACCCCCACGAGCTGTCCGGTGGTATGCGTCAGCGCGTATGTATCGCCATGGCTCTGGCTTGCAGCCCCAAGGTGATCATCGCCGACGAGCCCACCACCGCTCTGGACGTGACCATCCAGGCTCAGGTGCTGGACCTGCTGCGTAACCTGAAGGATAAGATCAACTCTTCCATCATGTTCATCACCCATGACCTGGGCGTCATTGCTGAGATGGCTGACTACGTGGTGGTCATGTACGCCGGTCGTGTGGTGGAGAAGGGAACCGTACACGAGATCTTCTCCAACCCCGCCCACCCCTACACCATCGGCCTCATGGCTTCCAAGCCCGTGGTGGGCAAGCAGGTGGACAAGCTCTATTCTATCCCCGGCAAGGTGCCTAACCCCATCGACATGCCCAACTACTGCTACTTCAAGGACCGCTGCGAGATGTGCGTGGAGGGCTGCAACGGTGAGTATCCCTGCCAGGTGCAGCTCAGCCCCACTCATTTCGTGTCCTGCTATCGTTACTACGACAAGAAAAACCAGGGAGGTGAAGTCTAATGGCAAAGAAGAGTCAAATCGTCACGGGAGACTTCACTCCCGTGGAGTACGATCCCCAGTACATTCTTCAGGTCAACCACCTGAAGAAGTACTTCCCCATCAAGGGTGGTATGGGTCAGACCGTGGGCCATGTCAAGGCCGTGGATGGTGTGACCTTCAACCTCAAGAGAGGTACCACCATGGGTCTGGTGGGTGAGTCTGGCTGTGGTAAGACCACTACCGGTCGTACCATTCTCCGCTTGGCTGGCGAAAAGACCGACGGCCAGGTGCTCTTCAACGGCGAAGAGATCTATGAGAAGAACCCCAAGGAGATGCGTGCTCTGCGCACCAAGATGCAGATCATTTTCCAGGACCCCTTCTCCAGCCTTTCTCCCCGCCTTCCCGTGGGTGAAATCATCGGTGAGGCAGTGCGAGAGCACAAGCTGGTGAGCAAGGCTGAGTACAATGACTACATTGATAAGGTCATGGATAACTGCGGTCTGCAGCCTTTCCACAAGGCTCGCTATCCCCATGAGTTCTCCGGCGGTCAGCGTCAGCGTATCTGTATTGCCCGTGCTCTGGCTCTGAACCCTGAGTTCGTGGTGTGCGATGAGCCAGTATCCGCTCTGGACGTGTCCATTCAGGCCCAGATCATCAACCTGCTCAAGGACCTGCAGGATCAGTACAACCTGACCTACCTGTTCATCTCCCACGACCTGTCCGTGGTGGAGCACATTTCCGACTCCGTGGGCGTGATGTACCTGGGCAACCTGGTGGAGTATGGCGATACGGTGGACATCTTCCGCAATCCGCTGCACCCCTACACTAAGGCTCTGTTCTCCGCTATTCCTGTGCCCGATCCCAACGCCAAGATGAACCGCATTGTGCTGGAGGGCTCCATTCCTTCTCCCGCCAATCCTCCCAGCGGCTGCAAGTTCCACACCCGCTGCCCCTACGCCACCGAGCGATGCAAGGTGGAGGCTCCCTGTCAGCGTGAGGTGGAGCCTGGCCACTATGTGGTTTGCCACCTCTTTGACAAGTAAGATATGGCACGCAAGCCGAAGAAGTACGAAGATGATGACGGCCGCGTGATTGCGGACATGAGCGATGTCTCTCGTCCTAATTTGATGCACTTGGGTGGTTCCGTCTCGAAGCCTACTCCGCCTCCTCAGGAAGTGGGGGAACAGACCAAGGAGGATCGTCCTTGGGAAAGCAACGAGATGAGCCGGGAGGACCGACGCGCCTATATCTGGGCAGCCCTGAGAGCGGGATTGCTCATTGGCTTGGTCTACCTGGTGGGATTTGGATTGCTCACTGCGCTGCTGTTATGGCTTTGGACATAAGATGATGCAGACCCGCTGCACACCCCTTGGGGTGATGCGGCGGGTCTGTTGTTTCCAGCGTCATTGACGGATCTGGAATGTTTGAGTATGATAGAATCACAAGGAGGGGAAACTACCATGAATCAGATTGAGATGTTGAGCCAATGGGTGGCAGAGAGCCAAAACGTGGTGTTTTTCGGTGGGGCAGGGGTGTCCACCGAGAGTGGTATTCCGGATTTTCGCTCCCAGGATGGACTGTATCACCAGCACTATGACTTGCCGCCGGAGACCATTCTCAGCCACGACTATTTCATGTCCCATACCCAGGAGTTTTATCGGTTCTACCGGGATAAAATGCTCTGCCTGGATGTGAAGCCCAATGCGGCCCATTTGACCTTGGCCAAATGGGAGCAGCAGGGCAAGTTGAAAGCGGTGGTGACCCAGAACATCGACGGTTTGCACCAAAAAGCGGGCAGCCGGAAGGTGTATGAGTTGCACGGGTCGGTGTACCGCAACTATTGTATGTCTTGCGGGGCCGCCTATCCGGTGGAGCAGATTGCCCAGGGGGAGGGAGTTCCCCACTGTCCACACTGTGGCGGCATCATTAAACCGGACGTGGTACTCTACCAGGAAAGTCTGGATGGACGCACCATCCAAGGGGCGGTGGAGGCCATTGCAAATGCTGACTTGCTGATTGTGGGCGGTACTTCTCTGGTGGTGTATCCGGCGGCGGGCCTGCTGGAGTATTACCGGGGAAATCGACTGGCCCTCATCAACCGAGATGCCACCAGTTACGATCAGCGGGCGGGCCTGGTGATTCGAGAGCCCATCGGGAAAGTGATGGAGGAAATTTCTTCCCTCCTCGACGCTTGAAAGAAAAGTAAAAATCAGGTATAATAGATGTAATTATTTTACCGCTGCGTAAAGGAGACAGTACCAATGAAGCCTAGAGTTGCCGTAGTGACCGACAGTAACAGCGGAATTAGCGTGGCTGAAGGAGAGCATATGGGCGTTTACGTGGTGCCCATGCCCATCAACATTGATGGGAAGGTGTACTTTGAAGGCCTGAACTTGAGCCAGGAGTACTTCTATCAGCGCCTGACGGCGGGAGCGGAGATGTTCACTTCCCAACCTTCCCCGGCGGACACCCTGGAGCTTTGGAACCGCATTCTCCGAGGCTACGATCAGTTGGTGTACATTCCCATGTCAGCAGGGCTGAGCAGCACCTATGCCACGGCACGGATGATGGCGGAGGATTACCAGGGAAAGGTGCAGGTGGTGGACAACCGTCGGATTTCTGTAACCCAGTGCCAGTCGGTTCGGGATGCCATGTCCATGGTAAAGCAGGGTATGGATGCCAAGACCATCCGGGAAACCCTGGAAGAGCAGGCGGCAGACGCCAGTATCTTCCTCATGGTGGACACTTTGAAGTATTTGCGGCGAGGCGGCCGGGTTTCCGGTGTGGAGGCCTTTGCCGGTGCCATGTTGAACATCAAGCCAGTACTCTCCATTGGCGAAGGCAAGCTGGAGGCTGTGGGCAAGGTGCGTGGCGTCAAGGCGGCTCGGGTGATGATGCTGGACAAACTCCAACAGGAGTTGGATGGTCGGTTGAAGCCCCTGTACGAGAGCGGCCATTTGGCAGTGAAAATCGCATGTAGTCAGGTCTCCGATCAGCTTCGGGAGGAGTGGAAGACCCAGGTGATGGAGTATTTCCATCTGGAAGAGGAGATTGAATGCGCCGATCTCACCCTCTCGGTGGCTTGCCACACCGGCCCGGGCGTACTGGGCGTGGGTGCGGTGCGTATCTAAAAGTGAAAAAACGGCTCTGTGAATGGTCACAGAGCCGTTTTTTTGCCTTCCAGAAGAGGAAGCAAATACCGGTGAAAAATATGGTCTGGATGGCATTGGGTGCGGGTCAGAGTTTTGGCCCGCAAGCTGATATCCTGCTCCATGGCCTGGACAATACGGGCTCCGTGTTCCTGGTAATAGGCGCGTTGGGATGGCTGGTACGTCTCTCGGGTGTCAAAGCCAAAGTTTCTGGCATCCCAGCGCATAAAATAGGCGCCTAAAGTGGTGCCCAGCTCTTGTAGGGCTGGAACGGCTTCATTGAGCACCAAATAGTTGCCCCGACTGGCGGCTTCCAATACTGTCAAGCCAAAGGATTCAGAATAGGATGGGCAGATGAACAGATTGGACAGGCCAAACAGCTCCAGCACGCTTGTGCGAGGAAATCCATCGGGGAAGCCCAGGTCTGAGGTGAATACCATGTCTGTGGGAGCCAAACCATATTGGCGGCCATGGGTGAGGATCATCTTCTTGTAGAGGGGGCTGGGAATGTCCGCACTGGGAAAGTCGCAGAACACCACTTGAACGGTTTTTGGGTCTGGCTGTGGATGGCTCCAGCCAGCGCGGCCACGGCTTCAAATCGTTTTCCAGTGGTGAGTCGGGCGGGGTATACGATGAGAAGCTCAGAACGCAGCAAATTTACGCTCTGAGCGATTCTATGAACCTCTGGGCTCAACGATTCCAGTAAGGGCAGAGAATTGGGTACAGCAGCACAGGCGTCTTGGGTGACCCCATATTGCCCGCCAGCGCCCCAAGTCCCGAACGGGTGGGGTAGACAAAGGTGGTATTGGGCATGGGGGAGAAGCGGGCGGAGAAGGGGGATTCTATGTGCTTGGGCCGGGGGACGGGGAGGGAGTGGGTAAAGGAGAGAAACCGAATGTGGGGGAGCTGCTCCTGGGCTTTACGGATGGCCACATTGTGCACCAAATGCCAGCCCTGGTATAGAATGTCATGGAGGATACATACATCCACATCCTGAAGGTGCCGGACAAAATCCTGAGCAAAGAGGTCTGCTTCTTGGAAGAAGGTTTCGTGTACCGTTCCGGTGGGCTGGGCGTAGTCGTACCAGGTGATGGGGGCGCCTTGGTGGGTGTTGACGATTTTGACCCACTGAATGCGGGGATCGGCGAAGATGCCGGCGCGGGCCTGGTCCGGGCAGGTCTCACTGACCAACACTTTCACTGGAATATCATGCTCCAACAGCATGGATAATTGATCGGCCACCACGTTGACCAGAGAGTAGGTGGAGGACAGCCCGGTGAACATGGTGAGAATGGCGACTTTCATGGTGTTTGACTCCTTTTTGAAACAAATCTGGGGGCGCAACACAGAAATGTTACGCCCCCAAATCACGAGATTACGGACAGTTGCAGGTGCAATCCTGGAACAAATCCAGCTTACTTTTCAATGTGGCCTCCAAATTGGCCACCGAGTTCACCATGGATTCCACCGATTGGTTGGTGGCCAAAAGGGTCTCGTGGGAGAGATCGTCCATGGATAAAATCTTTTGCAGCTTTTCTCCCTCGGCGTTGAGAATGTGGGATAGAGCTGCCTGCTGCAACGCCACCGACTCAAACAAATCCGTAATGGCCTGACAACGCAGGTCCGGGATGGGGGTGGAGGTGGTGGTGGTTGAGGTGGAGCCCGTGGTGGTAGTGGTCGTTGTGGTGGTACTACTGGTGGTACTACTGGTGGTACTACTGGTGGTACTGCTGCTGGTGGTGCTGCTGGTAGTACTGCTGGTAGTGCTACTGGTGGATGTGCTAGTGGTGGGCAGTAGGCACACCGTAGCCTCGGGCAGTTCCCCTTCAAACAGCTCGTTGTGACTTTCTGCGTTGCCGGTAAACGAGGCGAAGATGATGTTGCCGTTGATCTGGCTGAAGGTGGTGGTGGCATCGGCGAAGGGGGCCAGCACAGAGCCGTAGATGGCGGTGGTGCTGTTAGACCAGGTCAGAGCTTCGGGAAAGTTCCACACGATTCGTTTGGCATTGTCACGGGAGGCAGCCGTGCCGTTACGGAAAATTTGATAGCTGCCATACTGGATGCTGGGGCCGGTGATGTTAATGAGAATGGTGGACTCCACGGGAGCGATGATGTTGATGCCATTGAGCTGGTTGAGGGCCAGCCCGGTCCCGTAGATATCGGTGCTCTCAAAGGTAAAGATGTTTAAAATGGGATCGGTGGCAGTGAGATTCAGCTGCCCAAACACCACTTCTCCCACGCCGTTGGGCTCCAGAGTGGCCCAAAACACCGAGGCGCAGGTCAGATACCGTTCGGCTTCCACAAAGTCGATGGGAGTGCCGACAATGAGGGAACCGTTGGGGTTTCCCATGGTGTAGTTGATGACGGTGCTGGTGGGACTGATGACGGTGTTCCCGCTGGCATTGGAACCGTTGGTGACGTTTACAGTTCCACCGATGACAAAGGACGGATCGGTGTTGGCAGGGGGAAGGGGAGAAATGCTGGCGCCAACGCCGTAGTTGCTCAGGGTTGCGTTGCCGCCTACAGCCACCCGACCCTCTGCGTCGGTGTTGCTCAGGGTCAGATCACCGAAGACGAATACGTTATAATCCTTGGCTAGGCCAAAGTTTGTTGCCATGCTTTAAGCCTCCTGGACAAAAATGATGGGGGCGTACATGCCCCGCGGTGCAGTATATGCACCTAATGAGAGGACGGTGTCCACAAAAAGGATGGAACTTCCTGGGGAAGTTCCATCCTGATGCGGGTTATTCCATGGGTTTATCGACCTTTTCGCACAGGCAGTCCTGGAAAATGGCCAATTTCGAATGGAGAATCATTTCCAGCCTGGACACAGCATTCACCATAGACTCCACAGACTTGTTGGTGGCCAGCAAAACTTCGGCGGAGACATCCTTCATGGCTACCATCTTCTGAATTTTCTCACCCTCAGCGTTGAGGATGTGGGACAGGGCAGTCTCCTGCAAAGCGACGGACTGGATGATGTCGGTAATGGCCTGGGTTCGAGTGGTGTTGCTGGGTGTAATGACTGGCATTCCCATATGATATCAACTCCATTTGATTACTAAGCTTGCGCACACGCAATCCTATGCACGGTGGTCTGGAAATGTGACTGGAAAATTGGAGCGATCCAGTGGAGTTGAAGATTCAAGCCCGGTGACGTATACTATAAGAAAACCATGACACCGGAGGAAAGACTCATGCAAACTGCCACGCAGCTCCAACAGCTTTTGGCCCGCATCGATGGCCGCAGTTATCCCGCCTACAAGGATACCAGGGGGGCTTACCAGTTTCCCCAATATGTGCTGGCCATTGACCACGTGCAGGGAGACCCCTTTGCTGCGCCGTCCAAGCTGAGCATTCGTGTTCCAGGGAAGAAGGCCGGATTCCCTCCACAGCTCTACGCCCAGCCCTGTCAGCGCATCGCTTTACAGGACATGCTTACCAGGCTGTTTGCCCGGAAGGCGTCCCAAGCATCTGGGGTGGCCAGAGGATCGGGCCACAGCGGTCTTATCTCCATTTCCCGCTGTGGACAGGAGGTGCTGGAGCGCACCGCTTGTGTCATCCATCCCGCCACAGGAGACGTGGTGTTGCGTCTTGAGGTGGGATTTCCTGCCCGAGGCCGCACCATTGACGCCCGGGAGCTGAGCAAAATTCTCTTTGATTTGCTACCCCAATGCGTGGAGCAGTCTTTGCTGTACCGGAATCTGGACGGAAAGCGGCTGCAAGAGGTGGTGTACCTGGCGGAGGACCAGCAGTATATCCGGGATCAGCTTCTCCGGCTGGGACTGTGCGCCTTTGTGGCCAATGGCAGCGTACTACCTCGAGCCTCTGGCATTTCCCAGCTGCCCATGAAGGGAAGTGTCCCCTTTCAGTCACCCCCGGAATGGGAAGTAACCATGAAGTTACCCCACCGGGGAACGATCACTGGTATGGGCATTCCCCAGGGCATCACCCTCATTGTGGGAGGTGGTTACCACGGAAAGTCCACCTTGCTCAGGGCTTTGGAGTTGGGGGTCTACAATCACATTGCTGGGGATGGACGGGAGTATGTGATCACTGACCACACGGCGGTGAAAATTCGGGCCGAGGATGGCCGTAGCATCACCCAGACGGATATCTCCATGTTCATCCACGATTTGCCCAATGGCAAGGATACCCGATGCTTTTCCACGGAGGATGCCAGCGGCAGCACCTCCCAGGCAGCCAGTGTAGTGGAGGCCATGGAGGCCGGGGCAGGGGTTTTGCTCATGGATGAGGACACCAGCGCCACCAACTTTATGGTGCGGGACGAGCTGATGCAACGGGTGATTCACCGGACCATGGAGCCCATCACCCCATTTTTGGAGCGGGTGGAGGAGCTGTACCACCAACATGGGGTGTCCACCATCTTAGTGGCAGGCAGTTCCGGGTCGTATTTTCACGCGGCCCAGCACATCATTCAGATGGACCGATATGTGCCTCGGGACATTACAGAGCTGGCCAAGCGGGAGGCGGAAGCCTTCCCAGTGGCCCGTGAGAAGTTGGAGATCGCCCCCACGCCCAATTTCCACCGCTGTCCCAAGCAGGGAAGTGAGTTCCGCCGTGGGGAACGCATAAAACTTAAACCCATGGGGAGAGACGGAGTTTCCATCAACCGGGAGACCATCGACCTGCGCCATGTGGAGCAGCTGGTGGATTCCGAACAGCTCACGGCCCTGGGCTACTGCGTGGTGTACGCCCAGCAACACCTGTTGGACGGAAAACATACCTTGCAGCAGGTGGTGGAAGAGTTGGACCGGCTGATGGAGAAAAATGGGCTGGGGGCGCTGAATGAGACAGCATTTTTAGCCCGTCCTCGAACCCAAGAACTCTTTGCCTGCTTTAATCGGTACCGGGCATTGCAAATGGGATGAAAGATTGCCTTGCTTCACTGCGAAAATGGGTGTATAATGAAATAGGTCGGGGTGGAGTCGCCACCCAGGACAATGGAATACGGGGAGCTTGTATACAGGCTGAGAGGAAGGTGCGACCTTCGACCCACGAACCTGATTTGGATAATGCCAACGTAGGGAGATGTAAGCTGTACGCAGCGGGGATGCCAAATCTGGTATCCCCGTTTTTTATGTCTGTGGGCGCTTCCATCCCAGCATATACCGGAAAGGACTGGATGAGATGAGAAACTACACCACACAGATGGACGCGGCCAAGCAGGGTATCATTACCCCGGAGATGGAGAAGGTGGCGGCCAAGGAATACCGCACCGCTGAGGAGATTCGGGATTTGGTGGCCAAGGGTCAAGTGGCCATCTGCGCCAATAAGCTGCACACATGCCTGGACCCCAACGGCGTGGGCTCTATGTTGCGCACCAAGATCAACGTCAATTTGGGGGTATCCCGGGACTGTAAGGACTATGATGTTGAGATGCAGAAGGTGATGGCGGCCGTGAACATGGGGGCAGAGGCCATCATGGACCTGTCCTCCCACGGCAATACACAGCCCTTCCGCCGCAAGCTGACCCAGGAGTGCCCGGCCATGATTGGCACCGTTCCGGTCTATGACAGCGTCATCCACTACCAGCGGGATCTGGCCACCCTTTCTGCCAAGGACTTCATCGACGTGGTGCGGCTCCACGCCCAGGATGGTGTGGACTTTGTCACCCTCCACTGTGGCATCACCCGCAAGACCATCGACCAGATCAAAACTCACAAGCGGAAGATGAACATTGTCTCCCGGGGTGGTTCTCTGGTCTTTGCGTGGATGAGCATGACTGGGGAGGAGAACCCCTTTTATGAGTACTTCGATGAGATTCTGGATATTTGCCGGGAGTACGACGTGACCATCTCCTTGGGTGATGCCTGCCGTCCTGGATGTCTGGCGGATGCCAGCGACGTGTGCCAGATTGAGGAGCTGGTGCGCCTGGGCGAGTTGACCAAGAGAGCCTGGGCCAAGGATGTGCAGGTGATGGTGGAGGGCCCCGGCCACATGCCTCTGGACCAGATTGAGGCCAACATGAAGCTGCAGCAGACCATTTGCATGGGAGCTCCGTTCTATGTCCTGGGCCCCATTGTCACCGATATTGCCCCGGGCTATGACCACATTACTGCCGCCATTGGCGGGGCTGTGGCAGCCTCTGCGGGGGCAGCTTTCCTGTGCTATGTCACGCCGGCCGAACACCTGGCTTTGCCCAATGTGGAGGATGTGAAGCAGGGGATCATTGCCTCCCGCATTGCCGCTCATGCCGCAGACATTGCCAAGAAGATTCCCCACGCCCGAGACCTGGACGACGCCATGGCAGATGCTCGCCGCACCTTCGACTGGGAGAAGCAGTGGGAGTGTGCCATTGACCCGGAGACCGCCAAGAGCATCCGGGATGACCGGGCGCCGGAGCACGAGGACAGCTGTTCCATGTGCGGAAAGTTCTGTGCCGTGCGCAGCATGAACAAAGCCCTCAGTGGGGAGTACATCGACATTTTGTAACCATAAAATAAAAGCTAGGGGATACCTTCCTGGGATGGAAAGAGGTATCCCCTAGTTGCTTTTAAAAGGGTGAAATTTAAGTCATGACGCAATGATACATAAAATTCCATTGCATGGGTTTAAGCTGCGGTAGGCAAATCATCTGTGCTACAGGGTATCTTGGAAAAAGCTCTTGTATTGTTGGAGGCGTTTTTCTGTACTGACGCTTCGCAAGGCGTTGGGGGAGGGCGAGTACAGTTGGGTAACAGCGTATTTTTTGCCGTTGATGAAGACACTTTCCTTGGTTTCGTTTTCTCTTGCTCGATTGTGATACCCCTTATCCGCAAAAAAAAGATTGATATATTTTTTTACTTCACCTCTATTTGTGTAAACCAACTCTTGAATATTGGGATGATCTAAAAGCAACTTGTCCAATGGTTTTACTTCGATGGCCAGAAGAGAGGTATCATCGGCTTTCCCGTTGTGATGAATACAGCTTCCTACAATATCGGTAATACCCATGTGTAAATTCATCAATAGCTGCTTTCTTTGGTTGACGGCATCTGGAGAATTGACAAAATCCAGCGTAACGCCAGTCACTTCGGATAGTAGCTTCCAAAAGGCGTTATCTTTTGATCCATAATAAAAATCTACATCATTTGCAAATAAGCTTCTCTTACCGGAAACACAAAAGCGAAAAGGCGGCATGGTTCCGATGATGAGCTTTGTGGCGTTTTCTGGGATATAGGGCTCATAGGGATGGATCGAACGTATCACAAAAGTTCCTCCTTTGCTAATATCTAAGGGGAAAGATACCACCTACTGAATCAGAGACATTTTTGGATTCAGTGGCCTCTTGAATTCAAAAGGGAACATGTTCCTTGCAATCTTGCCGACTTTCTAACCTTTATTTTAACTCTGAGGCCGGGAGGAGACAAGTGATTTCTGCATGGTACATGATTCAGAGATTGAGGGACTGTAAACAAAAAACATTTCTCTTCCCAAAATTAAAAAACCTTAAGAAAGTATTCATAAGCTTTTTCTATTGGCTGTGATATAATCTCAGAACCTAATCAAGATATGGTCGGGAGAACAAGACGTGAAACGAACCGTTGTATTCTGAAAATAATAGCTGATCAACCTGTTTGTTAGGAACTCGAGGAGTATCTTTAAAAGCAGATAAGGGACTTTTAAATTCTATAAAGGTGACAATGATATGGAATATATTTTGCAAACAGATAACCTGTCAAAAGTCTACGGAACAAAAACTGTTCTGGATCGCGTGAGCATTCATGTGCCAAAAAAGTCAATCTATGGCTTAGTGGGAAAAAACGGAGCCGGAAAGACCACACTTATGCGTATTATCTGCGGCTTAACGCAGCAGAGTGAAGGCAGTTATACTTTGTTGGGGAAATCAAATGATGATGCAGTACGGAATAACATGGGAATGCTGATTGAAAAACCGGGCATCTACGAGAACATGACAGCATTGGAAAATTTGCGCTATTTTTCGCTTCTGTTTGACATCCAATCTCAAGATCATCACAGAATACTGGAAATAGTTGGATTGCAAAACGCTGGGAAAAAGAAAGCGTGTCAATTTTCGCTGGGGATGAAGCAACGATTGGGTATTGCAATTTCATTACTGGGAAATCCCGATTTTCTCATTCTCGATGAGCCAATTAACGGACTGGATCCGGAAGGCGTATATGAGATGCGTAAAATGCTGGAGATGTTAAATCGTGAAAATGGCACTACCATCCTGATTGCCAGCCATATTTTAAGTGAATTATATAAACTGGCCACAGATTACGCGATTAGTGATGGAGGACGTCTGATTGATGAGTTCAGCAAAGAAACGCTGGAACGTGCATGCAGCAGCGGTGTCCAGGTTACGGTTGAGCCGGAACACTTTGAAGGTGCCAAAACACTCATTGCATCCCGCTATCCGGATGTGCGATGCGAGGTCCTTTCCAACCAAAGCTTACGTCTCCATGAGAAAATCGATCCAGCGGATCTTAACCAATTCCTGGTGGAGCATAAAGTGCGAGTGTGTGGTTTGGGGACAAACGATGAAGACGTTGAGAAATTTTTTGTAGAAAAACTTTCCGGAGGGCAGGCGGTATGAAAAATCTAATCCGTGGACATCTTTATCAGCTTAAAAAAGACTATTTCTTTTTTGGATGTCTTGCTCTCAGTTTTATTTTTCTGATTATATCCATCCGGATCTCTTCGTTAGAAGCTGAATTCAGCCCTGTTACGGGTGTGGATAGCTTGATTGGTACATTTTTAGGTGGAGATATCATTCTCTATGCCTTCATGTTGTTAACGGCAAATATGGTTGCGGAAGCTTATCATTCTGGTGTAATGAAAACGATCATAGGACGAGGTGTCGCGAAGAATAAATACTATCTTTCCATCGTTTTTACAATATCCACTTTATATGTATTGGTCATGCTGATAAGCGGTATCGTTACAGGAGCTCTTGCAAGCAGCAGATTTGGCATGGGGACCGTTCTTTATCCCGGTTACTATGTTCTTTCCATAATCGCACGCATTCTGTTTGTGATGGCACACATCAGCTTTGCGATTACGATGACAACTCTCACCAGAAATGCAATTACAGGGGTTATTTTTGGCCTTGTTATTCCAAATGTCCCACAAATTTTAGAGAAGATCTTTGGCTTTTTTAAAGTAAACTTGGATCTGGATTTTTTCAAAATCTCTACCCATATGCCATCTGTTTATGCGGCGTCAAATGATTTATCATCATTTTTGCTGTGCTTCGTTGTGTTGAGCGGTTATCTTATTTTATCTGTTGTTACAGGGTTTAGACTTTTGAAGTATCAGGATATCAAGTGAGTTACAGGTATCCTCGAAAACGACACTGAATACATATCCTTACATTACCCATGAGATGCGGGACACAGAGCAAAAGCCTGTAGAGCCGAAAAGAGAAGCATTCGCTTCAGTCCGGCTCACTCGATACAGGCCAGAAACTGAATGTGTCAGTCAGATCAACGGCTATCTTTGGGAGGGGAGATACTCCCCCAGTGTGACGAGAGAAACCGGGAAAACTGTGCTTTTGCGTTGCGCAGTTTTCCCGGGTTGCCTTTTTGCGTCTCCAATCCAAGAAGCGCCGATCATGGCTCTTTCAGGAAATCTTTGGCTCTGGGTAGAGCTTGCCATTTTCCATGCGCAAGACATGATCATATCGAGCCAAGCTTTGGGGATCAGTTTTGTGAGTCACGGCAATGCAGGTGATTCCCCGCAGGCTCAGGATGCTATCCTCAATCTTTGCCGCGTTCTCAGCGTCCAAGGAGGATGTGGCTTCGTCCACCAGAAGCAGAGACTTTTTATGCAGCAGAGCCCGGGCTATGGCGATGCGCTGCCGTTCGCCGCCAGAGAAGCGGGCCCCGTTCTCCGCAACGCTTGTCTCCAGCCCCTCCGGCAAGTTGCCCACTACCTCGTCCAGGCCTGCTGCGTGGACAGCGGCCTGCACTTGGATGTCAGAGTAATCGCCGTGCAGGGTGATATTGTTACGGATGGTGTCGTCAAACAAAAACACATTTTGGTGAATGACGGCGCAGTCGCACTGCACGCCAACTTGGCCGTCCACGAGAATGTTGCCGTCAAAGTTGTTATAGTAGCCGGCCAATAGCTTTAACAGGGTGCTTTTCCCGCTGCCGCTTTTGCCGACGATGGCATACTTTTTACCTTGCGCGAACTGAGTGCTGGTGTGGGTGAGCACGGGGGTGTCTAAATAAGAAAATGTTACATTATCCAGTACCAGGTTATGTTTGACCTCAGTTCTGGGGGCAGGGGCATCAGGGGTGTTTAGCAGGGTCAGCATTTGGTTCACAATGGGTTGGGTAGACTTCAGTTGTGTGATCTGCCCTGAAATCTCGAAGGCGGGGGACACCACCATGCTAGTCAAATTTACCACGGCTAAGATACTGCCTAAAGAAATCAGACCGCGCACTGCGAACATACCAGCCAACAGCATAAGGAATAGCTGTACCATCACCGAGGAAATATTGGCCACGCTATACACCATGGCGTTGGTTGCAGTCATCTTCAACTTGCTGCTCTCCATGGCGTTGGCCTGGTCTCGGCAGATGATCTCGTTGTGTGGCTCGGCATGGTAGGTTTTCAGTACCTCGTAGCCGGTCAGGGCATCCTTTACCTTGCCGGTATAATCGGTAGTCCGTTTTACAACCTCCTCCTGACAGCGGGCCATTTTTTGGCCGAACAGTTGGGGCAGCAGGGTGGGAATACACATGGCCACGATGGATATTACAGCTACTAGAGGGTTGATGGTGAACAGCAGTACCACCGCTATCACAATGCTCAGGGCTGACTCGAAAATTTTGATGCTGTTTTTCAAATAGTTTTCTTCAAAGGTTCCCACAGACTGGGTTAGCAGGGTTAGGTTCTCGGCGCTGTTGCGGTTTTGGTGGGTGGACATGGGCTGGTGCAGCATCCCGTGGAACAAGGAGTTTTTCAGTTGCAGCATGATTTTTTTGATCCAAAGGCCCTGGATGTACATGGAGGCAAATACCACTCCGCCTACAAACAGCGCGAATATGACACATAGGATCGCAATGTGGGGAATTTGCGCAGTGCTGCCGGTGGAAATGCTCTCGTTGATGGTGTCGATGATTCGGCTGATCATCAGGGCCACCATTGCCTGTGCTGCTGTGTGCAGGAAGGTCACCACTGCCATGATGGCAGTGAGTAGCTTGTTTTTCTGATAAATATAGCTCTTCATGGTCATTCCTCCCGGTTTTCCAGATGGTTCGCGTCCTTTTTACAACCATTGGGATCATTGTACCTCAAAACCTGAAAAGAGCCATAACAAACCGTGTATAGAATAAACTTACACGATTTGTTATGGCTCTTTCGCATCATTTGTTAAGCAGTGGTCGGTCACAAGTCAAGGCCTAGTTTATCGTGGGCGAGGCGTTGAATCGACGAAAGGTATGTCGTTTGCTTTGTCAATGCCGTATAGGCGGCCAACGTTTTCAAAATATCGGCGCACTCCTCTTTGCGGTCTGTCAGACAGTAAATTTCTGCCCGGGTCAATTCAATCATCACCAAAAGACTGTGCTCGTCGTTTTTTAAACTCAAGGCTTCTGCTTCGTCGATGTATTGTAGCGCATCCTGGTACATCTTCATTTTGGCCAAAATGGCTCCCAAGTTTCTCACCACATTGATCTTGGCCCGTTCATAACTGACCACATCGCTTTTGTGCTTTTTCAGCGACGCATACAGGCGTTCTCCCAGGCGCAAAGCATCCATGTTGCGGTCCATGCCTGCCCAAATGGCCACCATGATATGGAGTAGGTCCACCTCGAAGATAGTGAGAATGGAGTTGGGGAAGTTTTCATAGTCGAAGTTGGGGCGGGTCAGGGCCAGCGCCTTTTGGGCCAGCTCCATGGTGTACGCAAGAGGATAGTTCTCTGGGTCAGTGTCGTGGCATTCCAGCCGCAGCGTGGACTCCACCAACCAGCAGAGTTGGCGGCTTCGAGTATCGTCAGGGCAGTCTTGTTGCAGACGGTTCAGCTCTTGCCAGGCCTGATCCATGTTTTCCTCTTCCCCCAGATTGACGATCACTTGGGCTCTTTCCTCAAAATCCTCCTGCTGCTCACTGCGGTAGTATACGTTGCAAATTTGATAAAGTCCGGTACCCAGTTTTTCCAGCAACGCTTCCAATACTGGCTGAGAGGGGATTTGGTTTCCATTCTCAATGCGTGAGATGGACACCGGGGAGCAGATTCCCTCGGCTAGATCCTCCTGTGAAAGCCCTTTTTGCTTGCGCAATTCGCGCAGGGTATCCCCCAATGAATTTTTCCGCATGGATGAGACCTCTCATTTCCGGGTAGTTGACCCAATACTCCAACTATAGTATAGCACATGATCGGCTGAAAAGGCAAAACTGCAGTCTTTCTGAGGTATTAAAGATATTGTGACAAAAATTTCCCAGCTCATTTAGCGCTTGCTGATAAAATCGTAGTATATGGGTGAGAGGGGAACAGATGTGAGTACCAACGTATTTTTTGAGGCCATGAATGAAGTGAGTGACCGATATTATGAGGAGGCTGCAAATTACCAAGCCCCAAAACGTTGGTGGGTAAAGTGGGTAGTTATGGCGGCTTATAGCCTTTGTGGCTCGTTCCTTTGTTGCGAGCTACTTCCATCAGCAAGGGACAGGGGAGCTGAACATTCAGACGGTATTGTGGTGGATGAACCCACACCCACGGTACCTGGAGGTTACATTAGGAAGCGTGACATCCATTTCAACGAATGGTAGGAGATGGTATCGACAGCTATGATCCGGTGTACTACGATCAGCTGTGGTGAGAAAGTGGAGGTGGAGCAGAAAAAACTGTGCCACAGAAGACAAGAGAAGGATCCTCTCGCTAGGTTTTGAAGTGTGTTTTCGTTAGACAGAAGGTTGACAGCGAATATCAATTTCTCCATCTGGCGTGGAACGGCACAGATAAAATTGATACGAATCCAACTCCTTCCAAGTGTCTGCTCCAAAATACTGCTGGAACAGTTCGAACGGAATGACCACAGAATACTCAGTTCCAGGAGACAGGCTGATGCCGTAGTTTCCAGTATCTTTTAGCACAGGGTTCATCAACGGAACCAATTCCCAATCTACCGTGGCATAGTTGTCGATTCCGTGCAGGTTGAAATCAATCAGATTCACACCTGGTAATTGACTATTGGCGTTAAATAGGGTGGCGTATGCCACTGCGATTTTATCTGCGGTCGTGGTTACGTCGGTTTCCGAAAGAGAGAAGGTCGAACATATTTGCGGAACGTCCAGGATGGCGAATCCGTCCACTCGAATGCTGTAACCCTCATCCATAGCATTTGCCTCCAAGGGGGCGATTTCTCCCGCAGAATAGGTGTATCGCACTTTTTGGTTAAGGTTATGATAGAAGCTGTTCAGGGACACATATCGCCAGGTCCACACACCAGCTATGAGTAGAACTGCCACTGTAATTAGAACACATTGGCGCCTTTTGCTCATGAGATCGTCCTCCGCTCCACTTTGCCGTCGTAGATGTGAAATATTTCATCGGATAGATCCTCCAAAATGGATGCATCATGACAGGACAGGATCAGGAGTGCCCCTCGATCGCGTTCCCGACGTAATAGAGTGCAAATCTGTTGGATGCCGTTGTCGTCCAGGGCATTGGTGGGCTCGTCCACCAAAATCAGGTCGGGCTGCTCCATGATTGCCGCCGCGATGCCCAGGCGTTGTTTCATACCCAGAGAGTATTTTCGAAATGTTCTTGGATCATCTGGGTTCAAGCCCACATCCTGAAGCGTTTGACGTATGTTTACGCTGGTCACACGGTGTTGAATTCCAGCCAATAGCTCCAGGTTTTTGAGCCCTGTGTGGTTGGGTAGGAAGGAGGGATTCTCCAGGAGAAGGCCTACGGACGGAGGAAAATCCATGTCTCTGCCCAGTTGACGTCCATCCACACATACACGGCCGGAGGTGGGGCGGATAAGTCCGGCCATCACTCGCATCAGCATGGTCTTACCCGAGCCGTTGGGGCCTTTGAGGCCGTATATGTGGCCACCCTCCAAAGTCATTGTGACATCATCTAACACGAGGGCTTTTTTGATGGTCTTGTTTACATGTTCAAGATTTAATTTCATGCCTTATTCCTCCAGTCCAAGGATGTCGGTATGTTGAAATCTCCAGGATCCCAGAATTGCACTGGCCAAAAGAATCGCCACGGCAGTGAGTGCCGCGAAACCTGGGGAGATACCATCCGGGACAAGCAGTGCGCTTCGAATCGCCATAGCTCCGTTGCCCAGCACAAAGGGAACGTTGCAGTAGACGCACAGCACCAGGATCGCTATGGAGATAAGAAAACCAATGATGGGGCGCACCAGCAGGCATACGGCCATTTGGAGCATATTCAAAGCCATGAGGGTGACCAGAGGCATGAACACAACCACGATGAGACCAGGGAGACCGCTCAATAAGGTTGGCTCAACGGTCAGCTCTGAAAAATGAATTTCCATAACACCTGGGGTGCTTTGTAAAGACACATCGCCTCCAGACAGAAGGGTGAACAACAGCACGGAGGCACAGACCAACACCATATACACAATGCAGCTACACAGATTCCAGGCGCATTTGGACAGATACCATCCTCGCCGAGTTTTGCTGCGGATGATGATTTGTTGTCCTGCCTGGGTGAGGTCAGAGAGAAAATAGTCCAGATTCAGCAGCAGGCTCCCAGCCACGGCCATGATCCAAAAGATAGGTAAAGCCAGAGATATTTCAGGGGATGAAGTTATAGGCACAGACCCTTTGAAGCAGTACAGCATGTAATCCATCCAGGTGCCTGGGACATTGGCCAGTTGGACGTCGCTGTAACAAGTGATGCAGGGAAGAACAAACAGGAGAAAGATAAGTAGATAACGCCAACGTATGAGACCATATCTCAGATCATGTTGCAATAATTTAAGCCAATTCATGATGTACCACCTGCCAGTATCCAATCCCAAAGCCCACAAAAGCAAGAATCAAACATGCAGATCCAACTACCCACTCGGGATTGAAATAGTTTGGGACCGCTGTAGCTAATTGGAGGGGGGAAAGTTCCACGTTCCATCCAAATCGGCTGCGTAGGGCGGTACATACCGCGTCCACCACCAGAAGCAGAGCAAAGGGGGTAAGTATGGTCATGACCTGAAGGCGCAGCCGGGTTCCAGCCACAAAACACAATCCTGCTGCTGCGCCGCCCAACAGAAAATCAACGCCGCACCAGATAAGGGCATAGGCCCACGGAACGGTAAAATACAGTTCGGATAGAAAGTAGCCGTCGGAGATCCGAAGCATATTGAGGATATTTGGCAATACATAGGGACAGAATGTGGCATTGACCAGTAGATTCAACAGCACCGGAACAGCTACCACCAGGCCACCGCTGATAAACACGGCGATGTATTTGGTCACATAGTAGGATTTCCGGCCCATGCGGGAGACTAGTTGGTTAAAAAGCCCGCCCCGACGTTCTTGGAGATAGGACCATCCGAAAGGCATAGCAGCCAAAACAGGCCAGACCAAATAGAAGAGATATCTTCCATAGCTGGCGCCATTCACTGGCATCCAAAGTAAGAACAGGGAAAATCCCCACGGAGACTGCGAGCCGGTATGATCTTCTGCGAAAATAATGGACTTGATCTGCTCTGCGGTGATTAGGTTTTCTACTACATTGATCGAACTGATCAAACAACCCAGAATGAGTGCGGCATAGAACATTGGGTTATGAAGAGCCTTCCACAACTCGGCTTTGAGCCCCGTTTTCATGGATGTTCGCCTCCTGTACGATCCAGATCCACCTTGGTTAGCATCTGTTCCGTGCAGTATAGATATAGGTTGTCCAGATGGACGTATCCACCCTGTTGTATATCGTATACCCAAAAGCCAAGAGTTAGATCTAACGTTTCTCCATCCTCCAGACGAAATGCATTTCGATGTTCTGGCCGCTGGTTCCTGCCGCTGAAATAGCCAAATTCGCCGCCATTGTAAACAATCGACCCATCTTCATAAGCGTTCTCCTGGATATCCGAGAGATACAAAAGGGCATCTGCCCGAAAGACACAGGGATCATCAAACTCTCCCAGAGAATCACCGTATTCATTCAGGTCATGGCGTGTATAGGATTGCGCACCTTGGCTGGTGATGGATACATCCACCAACACCAGGGACAGGCCTGGGATGAGGTCCCCGCTGTCATCGATATACTCCGGGTACCTCAAGATGGTACGTTGACCGTTGCTGTCCACGGTCTCAAATGTGGGCCAGTCTTCAAAGCCTTCTTCCGTCAAGTCGCTTACATTATTCGCCGTTTCGATCTGCTGGATGGTGCAGGACAGAGATCCGGATTTCATTCCGTCGGTTTTTTGGAATGTCAAGGGTAGTTCACGTATGCCCACAGCTTCCAATTCAACTTCTTCAGGGGAGTTGTCGGAAAGCCAGGGGAACGTACAACCAGCCAATAAAAACAGTGTGCAGGCTGCCGTAGATAGAAACGAAATCCAAGTCTTAATTTTCATTGTCATCCTCCTTCTCTGAAATCGTAGAGCTTTCATGAAAAGGATAGCAAAAACGGTGACATTGGCAAGCAACAAGTTGTAAATAAAGATATAGCAAACATGTAAATGTTTTGAGAGAAAGCGGCTCACAAGGGGGAGGGGGAGAGGGATTGGCGTTCAAACCCTGCGCCACAGGAAGGGAAGCATTTTTCGTGTTTCTGGCTGTCTGTATTGTAACTCTGTGGTGTGATCTCGGGCATTGACGTGCTATAATAGATAAAATTACAATGGCGATTTCGGGGGAAAAGATAATGTCAGAACAAAAGCGGAGTAGGACAGGGACGAGACGCACCACCATGGCGGTCTTAGAAATCCTAAAAACCAGCACCAGTTTGGGAAGACGGATCTCGATTACCCAAATTGTAAAGCGGCTGAACTGTGAATATGACATTGCAACCAGCCGAGATTCTGTCAAGGCCATTTTAGATGACCTGATGGAATATTACCCGGGGCCGGATCAAGTGCGATGCAAGGAATCGGAGAAGGGGAAAGCGTATTCCTTTGACTACTACTATCAGACCGATTTGCCGGAGCATATTCAGAAAAACATCCAGGCCATTGAACAGGTCATACACAAAAACAAGAATCAGGGGCGTAAAGAGTATGGTCTTGTAGTTCAACTCAATGGCTATGGCACAGACCATCAGCTGCATCCTATGGGGAAGACCATGGAAGTATATCCGATTCACATCCTCTGGGCGTACAGACATCCTTATCTGGTGGGATTCTTTCCGGGCCGATTGGATGCCGCTCATTTCCGCATTGACCTGATGAGCAACATCCGGGTGACAGAGCGAACCCGAGAGGAAGATCCGCAACGAGACTTCCGCATTCGTCAGGTGGAGGAGGAGGATTACCAGGCGTCCCATCTGTACATGTTCTACGAGGATCAGAAAGAACGACCCAAACATATCAAATTGCGGGTCAAGAAAATCCCTGGAAAGCCAGAGGCTAGCATGACCTTTATGGAGGATCATTTCGGGAGCTGTTGGTGGGCTGTGGAAGGCACAGAGACCGAGGATGTCGTGGAGGTGTGGGTGAAATGCCTACCGGTAGCCATGGCACAGTTTGTCTGCCAGTATATAGACCGGGTGCGTGTGTTGGAGCCGAAAGATGTGGTGGAACAGGTGGAGAACGCTTTGATGGCGGAATATCAAGCGTATTTTCAGAGAAAGGTTTAGAGATGCGGATTATTATCGTTCGGTGATGTGGTATATCTTAGATAGAGTGTACTGGGGACCTTGTCCTTTGCAAGGAACACGGAAAACAGAGAGGGGATATGGCCATGAACGAACGAATCAACCGAATGGCGGTAGGAATCATTTATGAAGAACTGCATGGGCTTTTGGAGCAGTATGCGGAAACCGAGTGCTACAACCGAGCACCTGCTGAAGTACCAGAGTCGGATGGATTAGCCTATGTCAAACGAAGAATGGCAGAGATTTGGCGCATTGCGGCCGCGTGGCTTTCTTGGACACCGGTACATACCCGCAAAATTGTGCGGATCTTATTGGAGGTGGAGTATTTCCTCCGGAGTTATGAATGTCCTGGGGTGGTACGTCGGTGGAAAGAGATTGACCCGGCGTTAAACTACTTCGACTGTGCGTTCGAGTTGATGGAAAAGAGTCCGGAGCAATACGAAAGAATCCGCATGGGATTGTCAAATCTTCGGTTATCTTGCTATCCAGACCAGAAATGGGTGGAGCAGCGAAAGGCGTATTTTGAAGCAGCACGGGAACGGCTGAAGGATGAGGGGCAGGCGTACAGCGAGGACGAGGTTTTTCAGGATGAGCTGTTACGAGCGTTGACCTTGGTGTTTCAAGTGGATTTCGGAGACATATGGGGCCAGAGTTTGGCGGGATGATAGGCGGTGTTATTGCGAGCTTTGGGAGGGGCATCTATGGAGTTGGAATATTTTTTGATGTTGGGACATCCAGAACGATATGATTTTCGGAAGGAAATCATGGAGTTTCAAACAGATGATGTCATCCAGCGCTACCACACCTACAAGGCAGTAGGAATCGCAGAGGAGGACAAGGTCAAAAATCTGTGTGAAACAGCTTGTGTGGAGAAATATGGATTGCAGGGATTAAAGGCTGTGTTGAAACCTGTTTGTGAGGCGGATGGTTGTGAATTACTCCAGGCGATTTGTACCAGACTGTGGGACGAAAAGCATTTGAAATACTGTGTAAAGGCAGGGGGTGGTTTTTCCAGCGACACCATGAATTCTGCCTTTGCTACCCTCAGTAAGTGGCTCTCTACGCAGGAGATCTGCGTGAAAGGCGTATGGTCCAATCGAAAGATTATGGACTGTTATCTGGATGGAAGATTTCCCAAAGTGGAGGACTCTGATGCTCCTGTCATATCTTTTTTAGAAGCGTGTTATACCCTGGGAAACTTCCTTCCAGTACCGCCAGCGTTTCAATCTCGAGGTATGAATGCATCCAAAGACTACTGGGATTTGGCCCTGGCGTGCATTTACAACTATTATATGGAGAAGGGTAAAAACTGGAGTGGCGGCAATTATATGCTAGACTGGCTGTTGAAAAAGAAACAAATCATAGAAGCATGCCAAGAATGGTTGAATACCTTCGAGTCTTGGCAGGTGTTTGTAGAGAAAAATTATCTTCAGGATTTTGTGCATTTGGAACCGGGGTATGTGTATGGCCCACCAATGGAGCTATGGAAGGGTCATTTTTCTGGTCTGGTCGAACCGAAAGTCCCAAAGCAGTGCGAAGAATTTTTCACCCATGCATCGACTTGGATTTTGAGCCGCGGGGAGCGGATGGTCGACATAGCAAGGAAGGAGCCTGTTGGGGAATCTGTGTTTGGACATCCTAGAGGAGTTTTACAGAACTGATGAGGATAAAAGTAACGTGCGGGTGTCGAGACCATGAGCTTCGACGCCCGCACATCTGTTTCTCAATGAAAACTTAAGATGATATTAATGCCGGATTACAGTCCTATATGATATAATCTCGGTACATCCACAGCCGAGGAGGGAACCGCATGAAACAAATCATCACCAATGGGATTACCTATCTGGATGCGCTACCGGGAAGCGAAACATGGTATTGGGGCATGGACTACACTCATGGGGACTTGTACGAGGCGGAGGAGCTTTTCCGTTATGGAAACCCCATTCAGCAGAACCGGCTGATTCTGGTCCGCTACCCAGAGGGAACAGTGTATGAACCCGTACATCCAGAGCCAGGACAGTACTTGGGCAGGCCGGTGTACCATAACGGACAGGTGGTATTACTACTGGTTGATTTTCCGAGGAACGAAATTCGCATCATGGGTTTTGATGACCAGAAAGGACAAGCAACGCCCATTGCGGTTCTACCACTTTCTGTAGCGGAGGATTGCTACAATCTGTTGCTCCACACGCCGCCTTTGATGTTGACCCGGACGCCAAACGACAACAAGTTCCAAATCCTCTGGCCAGAGCAACGGGAATTCGTACTGGAAGATCGGGAAAGCTTTGAGATTCTGGATGGAGACAAGATGTATACCACGGTATGGCATGAGGACCCGGACTACCGTGAGGAGACTTTGGTACGGGACTATGCGACAGGGAAACTTCTGGAGCGGATGCCTGGGAGCCTCCTGGTAATGCCAGATGGGCAGCAGTGGAATCTGGTATAAGGTAAAAGAGAGGGCGGGGAGGAGAGCGGATGAGAAACCATTACGGTATCATTTTCAAAGAGAGCCTGTGCAGACGCTGGAAATATGGAAACTCAGGTGAACGAATTGTTTGAATTTATAAAGGGTGAACTAATTTCGTGGGACTGGGAAGAGTCGCCGGTGGTAGAGGATGTTTCTGAATCTGAAGCGAGCACCAAGCATGAAATGTTTTGGTTTACGCTAAAAATATCGGAAGGTGTATACTCTATTTCTATGTGCGAAAGTTGAGTCAAAACCACCCGTTTGAGCGGGTGGTTTTGATTTTGCATTAGGCTGCTTCAACTACGCCACAAACTCATCCAAGGCAGTCTTATTTCCTTCTTATATAAGTTGCGATCGAAAAATCTCCTGACTCCTTTAGTCTTTGCTGATAAAATCGTAGTATGTGGGTGAGAAGAGAAAGGTGGTGATATCATGACAGATGATGAGAAAATTGTTGAGTTGCTATTTTGTCGTTCCGAATGTGCGCTGCAGGAATTGGAGTCTTGTATTCCGGATCAGAAGACTGTTGAAGACGAAATGGAAGTCAGAAAATTAGCTCGTATCATTGAGGCTTTTTTGGATACGTTGACCATCAAAGAACGTGTCATCTTCATGCGCCGCTATGCGTATATGGACAACTATTCAGAGATTGCCAAACGTGAGGAAGTGGAGGTGGAGCAGTAAGAATTTCGCCACAGAAAAGAAGGGTATTCTTTATAAAAAGAAGCACCCTTTCTGTGGGCGAAAACTAATCCTGTCTGTGGTATTTATGTGGTCAACCTGGAAAGGGAAAAATTCAGTCCAAAATCTAAGCACAAATCAAAAGAAAATCCGCTGTTTTCGAGAGAAAGCAGCGGATTTTTGGTCCGAGTGACAGGATTTGAACCTGCGGCCTCTTGGACCCGAAGGGTCATGTCAAAATTTTCCTGACAATCTTGAAGACTTTCTAACCCTTTCCGCTCCCATCCACTTTCTCTTGGGCACTCTTTGAACTCGTGATTTCCGTGTGTTCCGAGGGTGTGTGTGGTATGTTCTGTGGTCAGAAACGCTCCCAAGCCTTTGCCGACGCTTTGCGCCGACAGGGAAGGGGAGCGTCTTTCGTGTTATTGTATGTCTGTATTGTAACTCTGGGACAAGGGGTAGGCAAGTGATTTTTGCATCCTACACGGCGCAGAGATTGAGGGACTGTAAACAAAAGAAGCACTCGCCTTATCAGATCTTATCCTTTGGTATATCTCGAAGCACCTGAATTTGATCTCGCCGCCCATAGACAACAGCGGTGACCCATACTACTTTCTGCACTTCATCGATCCAGTAATACACCAGGAAGTTCGACACCAGCATTTTATGTACCCCCTCTGAGCGCCACGGTTCTTCGGGTGTCAGAGGATAACGGCTGGGCATGGTATTTAGTAAGGAAATATCTTTCTTTAGTTTTGCAAGCCAGCGACGTGCTGTATCTGGAGCTTGAAGAACTTGGGTGATATAGCTGGTGATTTCCTGTATTTGTGCTACGGCATAGTTGGTCAGTTTGATTCTATATTCCATCTTCAGATACGCTCACTGATACGGGCAAATGCAGCATCCAAGTCCATTCCCTGTTCTGCTTTGGCCTGATTCAGCGCTTTCTCCATCATCTGGTCAAACTGTGCTGCAGACATCGAATCCCGTGTTGGAAGGGAGGGGACACTAAAAGAATATGGAATGCTGTTGGTCATAATGATTTGGCGATAAAGGGTATCAATCAAGACGGATACGGGAATGCCCAGCTGATCCAGGATAGCCTCCGCTTGCTGCTTGATTTCTGGTTGTACCCGTGCTGTTACGTTTGCTGTTTTGATTGCCATAGTTGTACACCGCCTTTCTAAAACCAGTATACTCTTTTGTATGGCTGATTACAATACATTTTGTGCATTTAGAGAAAATGAGTTCGTATGAACAACTTAGGGCTTCAAGCGGCATAAGGACGGGAACTGAAGAAATGCATAGGGGGAAGCCGGACATCCCGGCTTCCCCCTATGTTATCGGCAGATTTTCAATGCTCGGCGTAGACGATACATGGATAGGCCAAGAAGGATGATATAACCCCCACAAAGAATGCCCAGCAGCCCCAGCGGATGCTTGACCTGCACCAAATCAAGCAGTTGCAGGGGCAGGGCAAAAGACACATACTTCAGTGCATGAATCCCCATATAAAAATACAGGAGGGAGGGCAAAACCAAGACTGCTAGAACAACAGCGTAGGATACTACGGTTCTCTGACCTGCTGGGATGGATAGAGCCAGGATCAATATTGCACCACCCAATAGGAGCATAAGACGTACCAAATACCACGCAAATAAAAAGGTTTGGATGGTACAAGGGATGGTCAGGCGCTCCAGGAAAGGGAGACTTTGTATGGGAGCAGATAGGGTATCCATGGGGATGGATGACAGCAAAGTGTGAAGTTCCCACCCATATACCACAGTCCAAACGACGGTTGCCCAGAGACCAGCCACTGCAACTTTTCTTCTCAGCAGGGAGTTTCTGCCCCGTGGGGAGGCAATTAGGAGTGGCATCATCCCAGCCTGACGCTCGTAGGGGAGATTCCCCGCCAGGAGGAACACCAAGGCCAACAAAGCCAGGGTGGAGGCGTTCTGTTGGTTTTTGCTGGCGGCCTCGCCGTATATGCGTTCATAGGGGGTGGATTCCACCAGCCACGGAGTAATGCCCAGCTGATTTGCGTTGTCTGCCAAGTTCTCCACACGTTGCCGGACGATGGAAATGGCCTCTTGCTTCATCTGTGCTACTTCCGCTTCGTGGGCATAGACGTTCAGCTGAGAGCGTTCCATCTCCCCGTTTTGGTAGGCGATCTTTGCCTCTGCGTAGGTGTTTATGGTACTCTGTAGTTCCTCTTCCATTTGGCCTATTTGGGCGAAGGTGTCCGGGGTAATCTCACCCTCCAACGCTGCGGTATACTGTCTCACCGTGCTATCCACGGCGCTGGACACTGGAATGCTGGAAGAAAAAGAAAGTTGGCTGGTGACATATAGGAGGGAAAGAATGACAACGACCCCCTTTTGTATCCAAAGTGTCTTGAACCATTCCATTCCCCACAGACCGCGGCCACAGAAAACCTTGTCTGTGAGGCGGTTGTATTTTGCGGCAATGGGGGCTACCCAGTCCCTTTGGTGGTAGGGCTTTTGCAAACACTGCGTCATGATACAGGCAACCAAAAAGAGCACGCATAGGGGGAGAAGTGCGAGCTCAGATATCATTCGGATTCCCCATGGATACCCAAATACATTGATGTTCAGATACTCCGTGTAGAGGTCGGATAAGCTGATGTAGGTGAATAGGTTCCAATACTTCAACGGGTTGAGGGGACTTTGCACCGGCAAAAACGTATATAGGGCATACTCCAAGCACATAATCCCGGCTGCCACCAAAAAAGCAAATTTCCCGTGGGGCATCCAACTCAGAAGCAGCCAGAGGAGCAAACTCACCAGATACATGGTTGCAATCCGTAGCAGGACGTAGTGCAACAGAAATTGACCCACGGTAAACAGCGTCGGTAGTTTTCCCAGGACTTCGATGGATTGAACCGCTCGACCTAAGTTGCCGGCTCCTCCATAGACATACATGCTAAGCATCCACGTCTCACCATACAGCAAAAGGACACAAAGGACACAGCCACCCAAGAGAGCCAGGGCTCTGCACAGGGTAAGGAGCAATCGCCCCTGGGGGGTGGCATGGATCAAACTCCATAGACCCTGTTTCCTCTCTTCCAAAAAGGATACCACCAAGAGAAAGGATAGTACCACCATCAGGTAATCGGTTAGGGGAGCATGTATGAAAGCCTCCACGGCGCCATTGGCCTCCATCGTTAAGGTCACATCATTGAGTGCTTCAAAATCCGAGGCGGTCTTGAGAATATTGCGCCCAGAGAAGCAGTCTGTATCATGAAAGATGGAGAAGGATAAGAGATTGTCCTTGCTGGTTTGAATGTCCTCCAGAAAGGTGGGATAGTCCTGGAGATACCTTGCCTGTAACAGCACATTGTGAACGGCAATGTAGTCCAGAGTGAGGTCATACAGATTCATGGACGGGTTTACAGTCAGGGCATCTTCCAGCTGTCCCAGCTCCTGCTCCAAGGTGTCAATCCGTTGAGAAACTGGCTCGCCCTTTGCCTGCTCCAGTCGCTGCAAATAGCGGGTATAGGCGGCATAAGCATCCACTTCTGCCTGGGAAACCGTGTTGGTTTGGCTGACATACTCTGAGGAGACTGAAGTGGAGGGGAGAGACAGGTCAAGACCGTAGTGCCGGGAGGCCTGCTCTCGGATAAACCAAACACCATTGAGAAAGAGTATCAGCAAAAGACCAAGACAGAGGCGACGCTGGGTAAAGATTCGTTTCCATTCTCTCATGGTTTATCTCACGCCCCCAGATAGTATAAATACACATCTTCCAAGGTCAAATGCTCGGGTACTTCATGCCCTTTCTCAGGTAGGTGGTCGCCAACTACCCGAATCCATGTCTCGCCGTTGCGCTGAAAAACATTACCAACGGCATACGCTTGCTCCATTTGTTCCAGACAATCCGGAGGACAAGGAAGTTCTTTTACCTTGTTCGAAACGCTCTCTAGCAAATGCGCAGGGGTACCGCTGCCAATGACATGGCCCTTTTTCATCATCAGGATTTGATCGGAGATGTACTCAATATCACTGACAATATGGGTGGCCAGTAAGATGATGCGATTGCGGGAGAGGGAGGAGATGAAGTTGCGGATTCGGATGCGCTCCTTGGGGTCCAAGCCTGCCGTTGGTTCATCCAAAATCAGCACCTCCGGATTCCCTAAGAGTGCCTGGGCCAGCAACACCCGTTGTTTCATCCCGCCGGAAAATCCACACAGCTTCCGGTGTCGCACCTGAGATAAATTTGTGACGGTCAGGAGGGTGTCCATCTGCTCTTTGGCCAGTTTCTTGGGAATCCCTTTCAGCTCCGCCATATAGGCCAGGAAGGCCTGAGCTGTCATCTGTTCGTAAAGGCCCTGCTGTTGGGGCATATATCCCAACACTTGTCGAAAGCGTTTGCCCAGCTCCAGAATGTCTGTGCTGTTGTACAAAATGGCACCACTCGTCCGGGAAAGGTTATCGGTGAGCAAGTTCATCAGAGTGCTTTTTCCAGCGCCATTGGCCCCTAAAATTCCGTAGATTCCCGGCTCAAAGGTGAAGGAGAAACCATCTAATGCAGTGTGGGTTCCGTATTTCTTGGTCACGTTTTGTAGTTGCAGTTGCATGGAGTTCCTCCTATCTTCAGCCGATTTGCATCGGAGGTTCTGATGTAGTGGATTCATAGACATTGGCGGCACCAGGCCATGTGTCCAGTTCCGTCCAGTCACCTGTTTCCCAGTCTACACGGTAGAAGTGGGTAGAAATGCTGTTGTCCATCCCACGATAGGCCAATACATAGGCGTACTCTGTGTCGGCAAACATGAGGGCACAATGAACGACATCGGGGTATTGCTGGTAGATGGGCTGTAAGTCCAGTTCTTTGGACAGCTCCCCCTGGTAGGTGTAGACCCGAATGGTCTTGCCTCCATACCGGAATGGACTTTGGGGGCCGAAGGTGGGGTCAGGCTGATCATCCAAAATAAAAATATTGGTATCATTGAAAATAGCGGTTCCACTTTGTAGTGTATCCGGCAGATCCACCAGCTTGGCGGAAACATTGGTTTGTAAGTCCATGTCCCAGACATCGCTGCCAGAAAAATAGTAGTAAAGGTGACCACCTGTGATGTACCAGGAGGAAACCGATTCGTCCACACCAAGAATGCCGATGTCCGAAGAGCGCCAGATCTCTTTTGTGTCTGTTTCCTTCTCGCCCAGGCGATAGAGGATGTCCTCATATTCCCCACTGGAAGTCAGTACATGGTTCATGGCATACACATCATCCCCATCCGCCCAAAACTTCCAGGTGGATTCCAAGATATCCGAGGAGTTTTCTTGAAACAGCAGGTCGGCCTGGGAGACATCTGCTCCCAGTTTGGCCCGATAGAGCATGGAGTTGGAATCCATAAAGTAAATCCATCCTCCTACCAGCATGGGCTGATAAGAGGTAGACCAATCCGCCCCTTGGAGCTGAATGGTTTGCACTTTTTCGTGCTGGGTTCCGTCCTGGTTCATGGAGTATAGGGTGAGCAGATTGTCGGTGTTGAGGCTGCTGGTGGCGTAATAGAGCTTTCCATCGTACCAACTCAAGAAGGGAGAATTGACCCAGGCGTTGCAGGTGTCGTCGGAGTGGTGGCACTCTGGTTTCCCACATACAGGGGTCATCCGCCCCGATGTAGCGTCCATAAAATACACCAATCCATCGCTTTGCAGATAATATCCTCCGTCTACCTGGCAGGCAGCATTCAAGCGCATTTCATTGGAGATGCTGGTCTCCTTTTGAAATCCGGAATGCCCAGTGGAGGAAGGTTGAGAAATGGTGTGGGCAGAGCAGCCCATCAAAGAAGCGATACATACAAGGGCTAGCATTCGCCCTCCAAAATGTTTGATGTTCATGGCTTAATCCCTCCCAGAAATTTTTATCATTTCGGCGTCCGTGCCATCTTCGGTGGCTACATTGACTTCATCTGAAAATTCTGGGCCTACTGCCTCGTAGTCCACCAAGGCTCCTCCATCTTCCGGAGCATCGGATGCAGCAGGGGGGGTACTGGGAGCAGGTG
>NZ_NFHE01000020.1 GCF_002161235.1 Pseudoflavonifractor sp. An85 | reverse complement strand
GATTAAGAATAAAAGAATCTTTTTCCATATTGTATCACTACATACCAGAGTTGGCAAGTCATTCCTGCCTGAATTGGCGCAAAGACCCAGACCAACCATTTGGAACCAATGGTTGGTCTGGGTCTTTGCGTCTTTTTTCTAGGACAAGAAAGAAAAAACCCCAAAAAATGGAAAAATTCTGTGGATGGAGGGATAAATCCCGCGACACCCACAACAAAATATTCATTTTGTCTCTAATGGACAAAGCCCAGCCGATTGAGTTCCCGGGCATGTTCCGCCCCTGAGGTCACCAAGTAAATGCGGGTGGTCTCGATGCTGGAATGGCCCAGAACATCCGCCAGCTTGGCAATGTCCCGGCTGACCTGATAAAAGGCCGTGGCAAACAGGTGGCGCAGGTTGTGGGGAAACACCTTGGATGCCTCCACCCCAGCTTTTTGGCACAGCTGCTTCATTTCCGCCCAAATTTGTCCCCTGGACAGCCCTCTCCCGCTTCTGGTGATAAAAATTTCACCGGAGGCGATTTTGTTTTTCTTGGCATACTTCAGCAGCTTTCTACACAGCTTTCCAGGCAACAAAATCACCCGAATCTTTCCTTTCAGCGAGATTTCCGCTCTGCCTCTCTGGGCTGCCTCCACCGTGAGGTATCGCACCTCGGACACCCGCACGCCGGTGGCGGCGATGCTCTCCAGCACCAGTCCCAGCCGTGTTTTCCCCAACCGGTGGGCGGTGTCCGTTAAACTCTGATATTCCGCACGGCTCAACTCCCGCTGGCTCTCCCGAAATACCCGCCGCTGGATGTTCACATACTTGACTTGGCACCCCGTCCACCCGGCAAAGCGAAAAAAGCTGTGCAGAGAGGCCAGCATGGAATTGATGGTGACGGGTGCATATCCCTGCTCCAGCAGATATCCCTTCCATGCCGCCACCTGTTCCTTCTCCACGGCTCGCTCCCCCAACCAAGAGTGAAACGCTCTGACATCGCGCAAATACTTCTCCCTTGTTCCTGCAGCACGCTCCTGGCCCCGCAACCAAGCCTCGTATTGCTCCATCTGCTGGGCCGACCATACATTCTTTTGCATATTTTCATCTCCTTTTCTTCCTATCATGCCACACCTTCTGGGTCATATTCATCCCCATTCAACCAAAAAAGAGGAAGCAACCACGTGGTTGCTTCCTCTTTTTTATATCGTTGTTTTGCGCTTATTTTCCGGCGTTGGGATTGATGGAACCGTTGATGAAATCCATGACCCCCGGCACATATGGCCCAGAACCGGCCTCGTTCAAGTCCAGCTCCCGGCGCATGGCGATGACTGCGGCGCTCAAATCTAGGATATCAAAGAACCGGGCCACCCGCTCCTTGCCAAAGACGAAGGGATTGGGCTCTCCTTCCTTGCGAGCCCGCAGCTGCTCCATGGTCTTCACCGACTCGTCCACAAAGGGGTGGCTGCTGATGACCACATCGGCACCCAGCCGCTCCACATACTCCTTGAATCGCTGCACATTGTCCCGGTACAGGGCCATGTCCTCCAGATTGCCCACCACATTGGTGTTACCGTAGGTGCACCACACGTGGGGAGTGCCGTGGTCGTACACGGTGGCCAGATAGGACAGGCCGCCGCCCCCCACCATGCGCTCGGTTTTCACAATCTGGATTTGGGTATCCCCCAGGGTGATGACGTCCCCGTCCCGACCCACCATATCCTGGTTGGGCCAAATCAGGCTGCGCATATCAAAGGGATTGTACTGGAAATCCGGCTCCTGGGCCCGACGAATCCGGGCCTCGTTCTCCTCGGGAGAGGGGCAGCGCTTCCACTGGTTCTCACACACCACGATGCGGGTGCCGTAGTGCTTCTGGAAGTAGTAGGCACCCCCAATGTGGTCGGGTCCGGTGTGGGTGACCAGCATGTACTTCACATCCGCCGGGTCCAGCCCCAACTCTCTCATGCCGGGCAGCAAAATGGTCTCCACGTTGTGGGCAAAGCAGGAGTCCACCATAATCAGGCCTTCCGAGGTCTTGAAAATGAAGCACCCCACCTCAGGGTTGCCCACAAAGTACAGGTTGTCAAACAGCTGAATGGGGGGTACCACCTGCTCCCGGTCAAAGGTGGGTTTGTCGTTCATCTTGCACTGCTGCATCTGCACAAATTTCAGGATGGACGCTCCTCCATCCACTGGTTTTGTCTCTGGTGGGTGCCAGGCAAATGAGCCCGGAGGATGAGATCCAGGTTGCGCTGGATCATCTGGGCGCACTCCTGCCGAGTGTCGGGATTGATGGACATTTCAAAGCGCACCCCCCACAGCACGTGGTACAAAATGCAAAAGGCGACGTCCTCCGGCGGCCACTGGGTGTCCAGCATCCCCGCCTCCTGGGCCTGTCGGATCAGGCCAGCAATGGGATGGAGGGTGGAAGTGTCGTCCACCGGGTCCACCTTCTCCCCTCGGTGGCTTTTGCGGAACTCGGACATGGTATACCCGGTCTGGCTCACCTCGTAGTCCACCAGGGCGCACAAGAACCGGTAGAGGTGGCACAGGGGATTGTGCTCCACCCGGGTCTGCTCCAAAATCCGCCCTAAAGCCGTGGCCCGATCCCGTTTCAACGTGGCCACGATGTCCTCCTTGGAGGCAAAGTGGTGGTACAGCGCCCCGGTGGTCACATGGGCCTGGGCGGCAATGTTGCGCATAGACACCCGGTGGGTGCCATGCTCCCCAAACAGCGCTTCCGCCGCGGCTAAAATCTGCCGCTTGGTCTCCTGCGCTTTCTGCTCCCGCAATGACGAATCTTTCATACGTCGGCCTCCATCCCGTTTCGTTCCCTTCTACTTTAGAGGGGCGGCGTGGAAAAGTCAACGAATTTTCCCATCTGCCCGGATTTTTGCATATTTTTTCTTGTAAGGGGCAGAGTAACCATGCAAGTGAATGCAAAGGAGTGATTGCATGGGTCAGCCGGCCATTGACATCAAAAGCGAAATCGGCCCCTTGAAACGGGTGTTGCTCCACCGACCCGGCGGGGAGCTGGAAAACCTGATGCCGGAGTATATGGAGCGTCTGCTCTTCGACGACATCCCATATTTGAAGATCGCCCAGCAGGAGCACGACGCCTTCTGTCAACTGCTGCGGGAACATGGGGTGGAGGTGGTGTACCTCACCGACCTGGTGGCGGAATCCCTCACCGATCCGAAGGTCAAGCAGCAATTTGTCACGGAGTATATCCGGGAGGCGGGGGTGCGGGGGGAAAAGCGCACAGCCATGATCGCCCAGCATTTCCTGGACCTATCCACCCACAACATGGTGTCCGCCATGATGGCGGGGCTGCGCAAAGCCCAGGTTCACGGCTACGGCCGGAAAAACCTCACCGACTACCTGGGGGATGACTATCCCTTTGTCCTGGACCCCATCCCCAACCTGTACTTTACCCGGGACCCCTTTGCCGCCATCGGCAACGGGGTGACCATCCACCGGATGCACACGGTCACCCGGCGGCGTGAGACCCTCTTTGCCCAGTATATCTTCACCCACCACCCCCAGTACAAAAATACCCCGGTGTACTATGACCGAGAGGCGGAAAGTTCCATCGAGGGGGGCGACATTCTGGTGCTCTCCCCTCAGGTGGTGGCCATCGGTATCTCCCAGCGCACCCAGCCCTGGGCCATTGAGCAGCTGGCCAAGCGGCTTTTGTCCCCCCAAGTGGGCTTTTCCAAAGTGCTGGCCTTTGACATCCCCAAAAACCGGGCCTTTATGCATCTGGACACGGTGTTCACCATGGTAGACGTAGACAAGTTCACCATGCACCCGGGCATTTCCTCCCACCTGCGGCTGTTCGTGCTGGAACTGGAGGACGGCCACCTCACCATCACCGAGGAGGAAGAGAGCCTGGAAAACATCCTGAAAGAGCACTTGAACCTGGACTCTGTCACCCTCATCAAGTGCGGCGGCGGGTCGGTGATTGACGCCGCCCGGGAGCAGTGGAACGACGGCTCCAACACCTTCTGCCTCTCCCCCGGCCGGGTGGTGGCCTACTCCCGCAACCACGTCACCAACCGGGTGATGGAGGACGCGGGCATTGAGGTGCTCACCATTCCCAGCAGCGAGCTATCCCGGGGCCGGGGCGGCCCCCGGTGCATGACCATGCCCCTGGTGCGGGGCTCCATCTAATCTTTTTGCAAAGGAGACAAACAGTTATGGCAGTGAATTTGAAAGGCAAATCCTTCCTCACCCTCATGGATCTCTCCGCCCAGGAGATCCGCTACCTGCTGGATTTGGGCCACTCCCTGAAGGCCAAGCGGCAAATGGGCCTCCACGGGGAGGCACTCCGGGGCAAGCACATTGTGTTGCTCTTTGAGAAGACCTCCACCCGAACCCGCTGCTCCTTCGAGGTGGCCATGGCGGAGGAAGGTGGACGGGTGACCTATCTGGACCCCGGCTCCTCCCAGATGGGCAAAAAGGAGTCCATGGAGGACACCGCCAAGGTGCTGGGCCGATTCTTTGACGGCATCGAGTACCGGGGCTACGATCAGGCCATTGTGGAAACCCTGGCCAAACACGCCGGGGTGCCGGTGTACAACGGCCTCACCGACCTGGACCACCCCACCCAGATCATCGCCGACATGATGACCATGGAGGAGCACATCAACAAACCCCTCAAGGACTGCAAAGTGGTGTTTGTGGGGGATGTGCGCAACAACATGTGCTACGCCTGGATGTTCGGCTGCTGCAAGATGGGGGTAGATTTTGTGGGCTACGGCCCCCAGGAGCTCATTGACGGGGTGGACAAGACCATTTTGGAGGCCTGCAAGCAGGAGGGAGCCATTTCCGGGGCCAACATCACCCTCACCAGCGACCCCAACGCTTTGAAGGGGGCAGACGTGCTCTATTCCGACATCTGGGCCTCCATGGGTGAGGAGGAGCTGATCCCCCAGCGGGCCAAGCTGCTCACCCCCTACCGCATCGACCACACCATGCTGGCCGCCACCGGAAACCCGGAGGTCCGGTTCATGCACTGTCTTCCCTCCTTCCACGACTTCCAGACCAAACTGGCCAAGGAGTGGATGGACAAGGGGGTGGACATCCGGGAGGTCACCGACGAGGTGTTCCGCTCCCGCCACTCGGTGGTGTTTGACGAGGCGGAGAACCGGATGCACGCCATCAAGGCCATTCTGGTGGCGACCCTATGAAAAAGGCCACCAAAGTGGTGGTGGCTCTGGGGGGCAACGCGCTGGAGGATAAGCAGCTCCCCCCCACCGCCCAGTCTCAACATCAGGTGCTCCAGCGCACCGCCCAGCAGCTGTCTCAGCTGTCTCTGTCCGGGTATGAGCTGGCCATCGTCCACGGCAACGGCCCCCAGGTGGGGCGTATCCTCCTGGCCAGCGAGACAGCGGCCTCGGTGACCCCGCCCATGCCCTTTGACGTGTGCGGGGCCATGAGCCAGGGGTATATCGGCTACCACATTCAGCAGACCCTCACCGCCGCTCTGCGCTCCAAGGGCAAGCAAATCCCCGTGGTAACGGTGGTGACCCAGGTGGTGGTGGACCCCGCAGACCCAGCCTTTTCCCACCCCACCAAGCCCATCGGGCCCTTTTACAACCAGGAACAGGCCCAAGCCCTCACAAGGGAACGGGGCTATCACATGAAGCAAGATGGCCAGCGGGGGTATCGCCGGGTGGTGCCCTCTCCCCAACCTCAGCGTATTGTGGAGATTGGCACCATGAAGACCCTTTGGAACACCACCATCACCATCGCCTGTGGCGGCGGTGGCGTACCGGTGGTGGAAGGGGCGGATGGACACCTGGAAGGGGTGGCCGCTGTCATCGACAAGGACTTGGCCGCCTGCCGGTTGGGCATTGAGATGGAGGCGGATGTGCTGATGATTCTCACGGAAGTGCCCGCCGTGGCCCTGCACTTTGGCACCCCCCAGCAGGAAAATCTGGGAGAGGTGAAGGCGGACACCCTGGAGCAGTACGCCCACCAGGGCCACTTTGGGGAGGGCTCCATGCTGCCCAAGGTGAAAGCCGCCATTCAGTTCGCCCGCTCCGCCCCCGGACGGCGCGCCATCATCACCAGCCTGGACAAGGGACTGGATGCCCTGGCGGGCAAGTGCGGCACCTGTGTCACCGCATAGGAGGCATAGCCTATGAAATCCTTTCGCATGCCCACCGCCTATACCATTTTGCTAATCCTGCTCTTTGTCATGACCATTCTCACCTGGGTCATCCCCGCCGGTCGCTATCAGACGGGGCCGGAGGGGGAGCCGGTGGCCGGCACCTATGAGCAGATTCCCCAACAGGGCCAGCCCATCACCTCGGTGTTCACCGCCCCCCTGGAGGGGCTGTATGAGGGCATTGACATTGCCGCCTTCATCCTCATGGTGGGTGGTTTTCTGGGGGTGGTGGGCAAAACCGGGGCTATTGACCGGGGCATTTCCGCCCTGGTGGCCAAGCTGCGGGGGAAGGAGACCCTGCTCATCCCCATTTTGATGAGCGTGTTCGCCTTGGGCGGCACCACCTTTGGCATGGCGGAGGAGACCATTGCCTTTTATCCCCTGGTGCTCCCCATTTTTATCTCCGCCGGGTACGACCCCATCACCGCTGTGGCGGTGATTTTGGTGGGGGCGGGGGTGGGTACTCTGGCCTCCACCGTCAATCCCTTCGCCACCGGCATTGCCGCAGGCTTTGCCGGGGTTTCCCTGGGCACGGGGATGCTGCTTCGGGTCATCATGCTGGTGGTGATGCTGGCGGTGTCCATCTATTTTGTGATGCGCTACGCCGCCCGGGTGAAAGCCCGCCCGGAGGCCTCCCTCATGGCCAACCGCCGGGAGGAGTACACCGCCCGCTTTGCCGCCCAGGATACGAACGGGACCAAGCTGACCTGGGTGCAGTCTCTGGCTCTCATTCTCTTTGCCCTCACCTTCCTGGTGATGATTTACGCCGTCATTCCCTTTGACGAGATGGGGCTGCCCCTGCCCGCCCTGGGCTGGTGGTTCCCCCAGCTGTCCGCCCTGTTTCTGGCCGCCTCCATTTTGGTGGGGGTGTGCTGCGGACTGGGAGAGGAGGAGACGGTGGGGGCCTTCGTCCACGGCGCCGCCGACCTTCTGGGGGTGGCCTTCATCATCGGTATCTCCCGGGGCATCACCGTCATCATGAACGGAGGCCAAATCACCGCCACGGTGCTCTACTGGGGAGAACAGGCTCTCATGGGGGCCAGTGCGGTGACCTTTACTCTGCTCACCTTCCTTTTGTACCTGCCCCTGTCCTTCCTCATCCCCTCCTCCTCGGGGCTGGCCACCCTGTCCATGCCCATCATGGCCCCTCTGGCAGACTTTGCGGGAGTGGGGCGGGAGGTGGTCATCACCGCCTTTCAGAGCGCATCGGGGCTTGTAAACCTCATTACCCCCACCAGCGCCGTGGTGATGGGGGCTCTGGCCCTGGGCCACGTACCCTACGGGGCGTTTTTGAAGTTTATTTGGAAGCTGCTGGCCCTTTTGCTGGTTCTGTCTCTCATCTTTCTCGCCCTGGGGGCGTTGGCATAAAAAATTCCCGCTTGCACCAAAGGTGTAAGCGGGAATTTTCCTTACATCTGAAACAGGATGCCCACTACCGCAGAGGCGGCAATGAACACAATGGGATGGAGCTTTTTGGCGGGAGTGTAGCTCATGAGCACAAACACCACCACCGCCAGGGCCACACCCACCCAGTGGATGCCCAGGGGGCTACCCTGTTTGGCCAGGGCGATCACCGCCACCTGGAGCATGGCCACGGTGATGAGAGCCACGGAAGCCGCCCGCAGGCCGTAGAACACGGCGTTCACCGCCCGGGACTGGCGGAACTGCTTCAAAATCCGGGCAATGATGAGGATGACCACAATGGAGGGGGCCACCAATCCCAGGGTGGCAATGACCCCGCCCAGCACACCGGCGGTGTGGAAGCCCACATAGGTGGCCATGTTCACCCCCATGGGGCCGGGGGTGGATTCGGAAATGGCAATCATATCCGCCAGCTGTCCCGAGGTAAACCAGCCGGTACGCACTCCCAGGTCGGTGAGGAAGGGGATGGTAGCCAGGCCGCCGCCCACGGAGAACAGCCCCACTTTAAAGAACTCGAAGAATAGCCGGAGAAATATCATGCCTTCTCCCCTCCCTTCTTACCGTAGATGGCCAGCCCCACCAGGCCGGACACCACCACCAGGAACACCGGGGAGCACAGAGCCCCCAGCACCTGGCCCAGGGCTCCTCCGGGCATGGGGGCCCACACCCCCACAGCGCCCGCAAGGAGCACCACCACATAGATGATCCGGGTTTTCCAGTCCACCAGAGAGGTGTTCAGCAGCTTCAACACGCTGGACAAAATGAGGGCCACCACACCCGCTCGCACCCCGTTGAAGGCGTGAACCACCACGTCCAGGTGCATAAAGTTACTCAAAAAGGCGGCGATGGCCATGATAATCACCAGGCAGGGGAACACCACTCCCAGGGTGGCCACGGTGCCACCCAGCCACCCCATCCGGTTATAACCCACAAAGGTGGCGGTGTTCACGGCGATGACGCCGGGGGTACACTGGCCTACAGCGTAGTAGTCCGCCAGTTCCTCCTCGGTGGCCCAGCCTTTGTTGTCCACCAGCTCCCGCTGCAGGATGGGGAGCATGGCGTAGCCGCCGCCGAAGGTGCACACCCCGATTTTCGCGAAGGTCACAAAGAGATTTACCAGGATGTTCACAGCAAGTCCTCCCACTCATCCAGCCACAGCCGAGCTACGGCATCGCTGGGCATGCGCCAGTCGCCCCGGGGGGAGAGGGTCACCGAGCCCACCTTGGGCCCGTCGGGCAGACAGGAGCGCTTGAACTGCTGGGCAAAGAACCGGCGGTAGAAGTTGCCCAGCCACCGGTGCAGGGTCTCCTTGTCGTACCGGTCACCCAGAGCGTGGATGGCCAGCCGGAACACCTTCCGAGGGGAGAAGCCCCAGCGAATGGCGTAGTACAGGAAAAAGTCGTGGAGTTCGTAGGGGCCCACCAAATCCTCGGTTTTCTGGGCGATCTCCCCGTCCTTGGGGGGGAGCAGCTCGGGGGAGACGGGGGTGTCCAAAATGTCCTGGAGCACCGCGCCCAGCTTGCCCCCCTGCTTCTGGGCCACATAGTCCACCAGGTGGCGCACCAGGGTCTTGGGAATGGAGGCGTTGACGGCGTACATGGACATATGGTCCCCGTTGTAGGTGGCCCAGCCCAGGGCCAGCTCGGACAGATCGCCGGTACCGATGACCAGGCCGCCGGTGCGGTTGGCGATGTCCATGAGCACCTGGGTGCGCTCCCGGGCCTGTCCGTTTTCAAAGGTGACGGAGTGGTCGTCCATGGACTGGCCGATGTCGGCAAAGTGCTGGCGCACCGCGTCCCCAATGTTCACTTCCTCAAAGCCGCACCCCAGCTCCCCGGCCAGAATCTCCGCATTGGAGCGGGTACGGGCGGTGGTGCCAAAGCAGGGCATGGTGATGGCCAAAATGTCCCGCTTAGTCCGGCCCAGCATTTCAAAAGCCCGGGCGGTGATGAGCAAGGCCAGAGTGGAATCCAAACCGCCGGACAGGCCCACCACGGCGGTGGCGGCGTGGGTGTGCTCCAGCCGCTTTTTCAGGCCCAAGGCCGCCAGGGTGAGAATTTCCTGGCACCGCTCCGCTCTCCCCGCCTCATCCTGAGGCACGAAGGGGGTGGGGGACATGGGCCGGGTCAGTTTGGTCTCTTCCAGGGTGAAGCGCACTTCCGCCCACCCTTCCGGGTGGCGGCTCTGGAAAGTGGTCAGCCGCTGCCGCTCATGGCACAGCCGTCCAATGTCCAGCTGGGCGATGGTCAGGCCGGTTTCAAACCGGCGTTCCGCCAGCAGAGCCCCGTTTTCCGCAATCATGTTGTGGCCCGAGAACACCAGATCGGTGGTGGACTCCCCTTCCCCAGCGTCGGCGTACACGTAGCCGCAGCACAGCCGCCCGGACTGGCCCACCACCAGATTGCGGCGGTAATCGCTCTTGCCCACGATTTCATTGCTGGCCGACAGGTTCAAAATCACGGTGGCGCCGTACTCGGCCAAGGTGCGGGAGGGGGGATCGCTCACCCACAGATCCTCGCACAGCTCCACGCCGATGCGCAGACCAGGCACGTCGGGGCATTCCATGAGGGGAGAGGCCCCGTACATCTCCTGCCACCCCTCTTCCAGGTGGGGCAGGCGCACCAAAAAGCTGTGGTCGAAAAACAGCCCCTCGCCGGAGGCAAACCAACGCTGCTCGTAGAACTCCCCATAGTTGGGAATGTGGGTCTTGGGCACCACCGTCACCACCTGGCCATACTGGATGACCACGGCACAGTTATAGAGCTTCCCACCCGCTCGCAGGGGCATACCCAGGGCGGCGAGAACCTCCAAGTGCTCTGTGGCCCGCATCACACTGCGCAGGGCCTCCAAGGCACCATCCAGCAGGGTATCCTGCAAAAACAGGTCGCCGCAGGTGTAGCCGGTGAGGCACAGCTCCGGCAGCACCAGGATTTTCACCCCCTGGGCCTGGGCCTCTTCCATCAGGCGGACAATTTCCGCCCCGTTATGGGCGCAGTCCCCCACCCGAATGGAGGGAGTGCCCGCCGCCACACAAATCAAGCCGTCTCTCATGGGAAAACAGCCTCCTTCTTCTCATTACATCGGGAAATATCATATCCTAAATTGGCAGCAATTGCAACCGCTCCCCGGCGGTTCTATCCCCCCGCCCCCGGGCATAGGTTGTGGAGAGGTGAATGCTATGCAAAAGAACAGGACAAGTGCCCCCCTGCTGCGCTCGCTCCGGCAGGGCATCGCCCTCTTCCTGACAGTTGTGGCCCTGTGGCTGATCTATCTCACCGCCGATCCCACTGCGGCCTTAGACAAACTCAAACAGCTGGCCCAATGGGACCAGCTGACACAAACTCTTTTGGAATTGGAACTTCCCTGGTCTGATCAGGACGCACGCCCCCTGTGGCAACAGGTGATTTTGGGCCAGTCCTCCCTGCTGGCCGGAGTAACCCAGACCACACCAGCCCCCACGGCCACCCCGCAGCCCACCGCAACCCCGGAACCGGAGGCCGAGGAGGAGACCCCGGATGAGCCCCCGCCCCAGACCACCACCGCCCCGGACGGCATCATTCCCAGCACTCTAAAGGCCAGCGACTCCCCCGTCTACGCCACCTACCAGGGGGTGAGCATCCGCAATTATACCGACTACGCCCTGGATGTGAAAGCCCTGCTGGAGGCTGCCCCCCAGCTCACCCCCGCCCCGGAAGGCCCCGACATTCTCATCTATCATTCCCACGCCACCGAGGCCTATACCATGGACGGCACAGACATGTATGAGGAGAGTGACAGCTACCGCACCTTGAACACGGAACAGAACATGGTGCGGGTGGGCACCGAGATGACCAAGATTCTGGAGGCTGCGGGGCTGGAGGTGCTCCACGACACCACCCTCTACGACTACCCGGACTACAACGACGCCTACAACCGCTCCTCCCAGGCGGTGGAGAAGATTTTGGATCAGTACCCCTCCATTCGCCTGGTCATTGACGTACACCGGGACGCTCTGGTGGCCGACGACGGCACCATTTACAAGACCGTGGCCGGCTCGGTGGAAAACTGCGCCCAGGTGATGATGGTCATGGGCACCGACTACCTGGGCCAGACCCACCCCAACTGGCGAGTGAACCTGTCTCTGGCCACCTCCATCCAAAAGGCCCTGGCGGATAAATGGTCCACCTTGGCCCGGCCCATCGCCCTGCGCACCTCCCGGTTCAATCAGCACTACTCCACCGGGTGCCTGCTGGTGGAGATCGGCAGCCACGGCAACACCCTCCAGGAGGCCATCACCGCCGGACGGCTCTTTGCCCGCACGGTGGCGGATTTGTTCCAATCGGAATAGGCGACAAAAACTCGGATCACGCTGATGCGTGACCCGAGTTTTTTCCTGTGTTGTATTATTTCTTAGCGCCCTTGTCCAGCCTGTCGAGAATCAGAGCGAGCATAGTGAAATTGGCCGCGCCCACTCCTGCCACAATCTGGAGCTCCCGATCCACCGCATTCATGGTGCCAATTCCGGCAAACAGCAGAATGATGGACACCCCTGCGCCACATATGGCTAGTATCTTCCATATATTCATAGACATCTAACCTTTCATACTACTTCATTATCCATTTCATTTTCTATATCAGCCCTGTTAATTTTTGTATTCGACCTTAAAAAATTCCCCTGTTTTAACCAAGTCCACGTATTCAAACGTCTGATAGATTTGATTTGTATAGATATCTCTAATTTCTCCCCTATACACTGTATAATCAAAGTCACTATACACACGAATCTTCGACTGTCTGTTTTGGTCTGCTTTATAGGACATAGTTGCAGTTACATTTGATGCTACATTTGCAGAAATTTCCAGTGTAGTGTTAAAGCGTTTTGATCCCACTGCAAACGATACTCCAACAGAAACTGTTTTGCTACTCGTAAAATAATACCGTTCCGCATTGCGCCATATATCTGTTTGTGGATGATATCCACAGTCTATATGAAATTTTTGCCCTGTTCCAATTACAGTTCTTTTCAAATATGTTCCATCCTCTGCGCGAGTCTGATTCAAATCGGTAGGCATATTATAGGCAAGAATCTCTCCATCTTCAGAATACAAAATATAATAACTTTCACCTGTGTTAGGATCTGGTTCACTGGCAGAAGCAATACACAGAAAATTGGACAATATTGCTACGACAAGCAACCATACAATTGTTTTCTTCTTCATCTTATATGCCTCCTTTTACTAAAATAACCAAAAACCTTCCTTCCCCTACCATATCCTTATTCATGGGTCCCACACCTTTCTCTTTTTCAATTTATAACTGCCCATATCACAAAGCAGTTACATTCATTTTTAATATTCACCAACACTAATCCATCCACTTTCTATGTACACCCCTTCTTACCTATATATGTCTTGAGATACCCAAAAGGTGACAGAGTTTTAAAAAAATTTTTTCACCTTAAAACACCACTTGTACCAATACCATGTAGAAGATGGTTCCCCCCATGATGGAGAGCATGTTGTTGCGCTTCCACAGATGCAGCCCAACCACCGCGGCGCAGGCCAGCAGGGAGGGCAGCCACTGCCCGGTGCTTTGAAAGCCCACCCCCTTCAGGCAGTACACAATGAGCATAGCAATGACCCCGGCGGGGAGGTATTTGCCCAGGTAAAGCACCACCCGCGGGGGCTTGCCGCCCCGGTCAAAGAGGAAAAAGGGCAGGGCCCGGGTGAGAAAGGTCACCACGGCCATCACGGCAATGGCAGCGGCCGTCTGTGCGATACTCATGCGTTTTCCTCCTCTCGGCCCAGATAGGGGCGCAACAGCAGCAGCCCCAACACCAAAATTCCCAAAGCGGGAATGAGAAACTGGCCATTCTCCGCTCCCAACGCCAACAGGCACACCAGCGTGCCCCCAGCGCCCAGAAACACCGGCAGGTGGCGGGAGGCAGACTGCCACTGCTCCACCGCGATGACCAAAAACAAGGCGGTCATGGCAAAGTCAATGCCCTGGGTGTTGATGGTGATGAGGGCCCCCGCCACTGCCCCAATCACCGACCCGGCAATCCAATACAGCTGATCCAACAGGGCGATGGCAAAGTAAAAGTCCCGGCCCTTCACCCCTTCCGGAGGCTCCACCCCCGCCAATAGGGCATAGGTCTCGTCAGTGAGGGAAAACATCATGTACCACTTTCGCAACCCCATGCCCCGAAACTTCTCCAGCATGGACAGCCCATACACCAGGTGGCGAAAGTTGATGATGAGGGTCAACAGGGCCACATCCGCCAGCGGGGCGGCGGAGGACAGCAGGCTCACCCCCAGATATTGCCCGCTGCCGGCGTAGATGGTCATAGACATCAGGGCCGACCACAGGGGCACATACCCCGCCGCCGACATCATCCACCCAAAGACGATGCCAATGGACAAATAGCCCATCAGCACCGGCACGGTGTAGGGAAAGGCGGCAGCAAAGGTTTTGCGGTTCATGTGGGGTCACTTCCTCGTTTCTCTTTTTCACATTATTATACGAAAGCAAGAAAGATTTGACAAGAGCAGTGTTCACAGAATCCACCTTGTTTCCCCCCTCCCTTTTCGGTATACTAATGATAAGACCCGAAGGAGGTAGCTAACATGAAACAGCTGCTCTTTGTATACAATCCCACGGCAGGCCGTCAGCGGGCCAAAGCCATGCTCTCGGACGTGCTCACCGTGTTTGCCCAGGAGGGCTATCAGATCACCATCCGCCCCACCTTGGGCCGAGGGGACGCCACCCAGGTGGTCTCCGACCTCGCCGCCGGATATGACCGGGTGGTGTGCTGCAGCGGGGACGGCACCCTCAACGAGACGGTGCAGGGCTTGCTCACTCTTCCCCCGGAACAGCGCCCCATTCTGGGCTATATTCCCGCAGGCACCACCAACGACTTCTCCCGCAACATCAATCTCCCCCGCTCCACCCAACAGCTGGCCCAGGTGGCCTGCGGCGGGGTGCCCCGGGCCATTGACATTGGCCAGCTGGCCGACCGGCAATTTCTCTACATTGCCGCCTTCGGCCTGTTCACCGACGTGTCCTACTCCACCCCCCAGGCCTCCAAAAACCTGCTGGGCCACCTGGCCTATGTGCTGGAGGGGGCGGGGCGGCTGATGAACTTCCCCAGCTACCAGGTCCACGTCACCACCGACCAGGGCCTGGACATCCAAGGGGACTTCATCTACGGCATGGTGTCCAACACCGTATCCATCGGTGGGCTGGTGAACCTGCCCCGGGACCTGGTGTGTCTGGACGATGGCCAGTTTGAGGCCCTGCTCATCCGAAACCCCAAGACCCCCAAGGACTGGCAATCCATTCTCACCGCCCTGACCACCCAAAAGCTGCCCGAAGACGGCAGCGTGGTGGGCTTCACCTGCTCCAAAGCCCACTTCACCAGCCCCAATCCCTTGGCCTGGACCGTAGACGGGGAGTATGGTGGGGAGTACACGGATTTGGAAATTTCCAACCGCTCCCGGGTCATTACCATCGCCTGCGGCAACTGACTTACTTCTCAAAAAGCCTCATGTCAATGCAAGAAGGACAGACTATCTTACATTGTAAAAAGCCCTCGGCAGAGTTTCCCCATCCGCAGATGGGGAAATAAATCGAAATCTCGTTTTTTCGGGGACATGCGCATCGAAAAAAACACTTCTCAGTCCGCCAGTGTGGCCTTGGGTCGCTCTTTGACCCAAGGGTGTATGCAGCGGACTGCAATTCCTCTCAAAAATGCTTGCATTTTTGAGAAGCGTGTCGAACTTTTTCGACACGCTAAATGCCCTGCGGCAACTGCCGCAGGGCATTTGTTATTCCCAATAAGCCACCGCATATTGGCCAAAGAAAGCCACAGTATATCCCATCTGCTCCATCTGCTGGGCCTGGCTGCGGCGGATTAGATAGGCGGTGTCATGGTCCAAAGTCTGGTCATCCACCCCGAAGGTGTACCGGCCAAAGGAGGAGACGCTGAGGTAGGGGGACGGATAGTTGGCGTACTCCACCGTCTGGGCAAACTCCGGCTGCGGGGTGCGGTCGTAAAAGAGAATGTGGGAGTAGACCACCGTGTTGTCCACCGCCACCTGGTCAAACCCCTGCTGCTTCACAAATGCCACCGCTTCCCCCACTCCATCCCGGAACTGGACGGCAATGGCGTCGTTGTAGGTGGTGAAATAGGTGTTCACAAACAGCCCGAAGGCCACCGCATACACCCCCACACCCCCCCAGGGCAGCACCGGGTGGGCTTTGCAGAAACCAAACACCCAATCCACCCCAAAGGCCAGGAGAAACAGCAGGTAAAAGGGAAGGGAATTGGCCTTGTTGATGTTCAGGTAGTCCAGAGACAAGCTCACCACAGCGGCACAGAAAAGCCCCAGCAGCAACAAGCCCTCCCCGGTAAACCGGCGGGCTTTCAGCCCCTTCCACCCCCGCACCGCCATGCACACCCCGCCCAGGGCCATCAGGGGCCAGCTGAAGGGATAGAACATGCCGTAGGCGGGCAGGCTGTTCCAAATGAGGCCGTCTCCCTCCCCGAACAACACCTTCCCCAAGTTTTCATAGGCTTCCAGGGAGAACAAGTTGCGCCAATCCACCTCGGAGGCCCGCAGATACACCAGCCGGGGCACGGAGAAAAACGGGGTGCGAATTTCCTCCAGCACCCCCAGATTGACCAGCACGAACAGGAGCAGGGGCAAGGCCAGCACCAGCAGTACCCCCACCGCTCCCGCCAGATAGGGGGAGAATTTCAGCTTTTGGGTGTAGAGCAGATAAACCAAAAACACCACCAAAGTCAGGGGCACCACCACCCAGAGGGTGGCGTAGGCGTACAGGGACAGGCCATAGCACAATCCCGAAAGCAACAGCCAGGGCGGGCTGTCCAGCCCCCGTACCAGGAAATACAGCCCCAACAGCAGCAGGCCCGGGGCCAGGTTGGACTCCAACCCCCACCGGCTGAGCATAATGTGCCAGGGGCAGATGGCGGTGAGACCCAGCCCTAAAAGTCCCACGGTACGGTCAAACAGCCGAGACAGCAGCAGATACACCACTGGGAGGCTCACACAGGCCAATATGGCCTGGGGCAAGCGGATGGCCAACTCGGTGAGACCCAGCAGGGCCACAAAGGGCATGGCCAGGTAGCTCTCCAGCACGTTCATGCCGCTGCCCCAGGAGATGAAGTAACAGGGATTGGCGTAGCCCCAGGAGTCTACCCCGTAGGTAAGCATGGAGTACGCCTCGTACCCCGCATAGGCCTCGTCCTGGTTGAGTCCACAGGGCAGCCCTCCCAGCTGCCACAGCCGCACGCCAACCCCCACCAGAATGAAAAGAAGGGGCAACAGCCATGCCTGCTGTGCCCCTTGTTTGCGATGCACCCTCATTCCTGACCTTGCTTGGCCTGATAGCGATCCACCAGATCGCCCAGGGTGGTGCCGTCCACCACGGCGGACACCGCCCGGTGAATCTCCTGCCACAGCTCCACGGTGACGCAGTTACCGCATCGCTCGCAGAACCCCTCGTCGGTGGCGCACTCCACCGGGGCCAAATCTCCCTCCAAAGGCCGGAGAATGTCCCCCACGGTGTACTCCCGGGGTGCCCGGGTCAGAAGATAGCCACCTCCGGCCCCCCGCACCGACCGCACCAGGCCAGCCCGGGACAGAGGGGTGACAATCTGCTCCAGATATTTGTCGCTGAGGTTCTGACGCCCCGCCACGTCCCGTAGGGACACCGGGGTTTCTTCCCCCCCGTGGGCGGCCAGATCCACCATCAGCCGCAGGGCGTAACGCCCCTTTGTGGAAATTTTCATGTTCATCCCCCCGCTTTTTTAAACCTATAATACCATATGTTTGGTAGGATTTCAAGAGTGGAGGAAACATCTGAGAAATCCCGGCGGGTTCCCCCTTTCCGGGACTTTACGGTGTATAGTGGGATATGGTATACTACAGGAGACTATACATGTAAGAGACAGAAAGGATATATATCATGGAAATTGATGGAGTTGTGGTACAAGATACCTACTTTTACAAAGATATGAACCTGTCCGAGGCCATTATGAAGGCCCTGGACAAAAAGGGCTTCACCCAGGCCACCGCCATTCAGGGCGGTGCCATCCCCTACTTCATGCAGTGGCGGGATGTGGTGGCCAAGGCTCCCACCGGCACCGGCAAGACCTACGCCTTCGGCATCCCCATGGTGGAGCATGTGGACCCGGAAAACGACCAGGTACAGGGCCTGATTTTGGCCCCCACCCGGGAACTGGCGGTGCAGATTCGGGATGAGCTGCGGGACCTGTGCGCCTTCCGGGAAGGGGTGCGCATTGTGTGCCTGTACGGCGGCCAGCCCATTGAAAAACAGATCACCCAGCTGAAAAACCGGCCCCAGATCGTGGTGGCCACCCCCGGCCGTCTCATGGACCACATGAAGCGGCGCACTGTGCGCCTGGACGCCGTCCAGACCGTGGTGCTGGACGAGGCCGACCGGATGCTGGACATGGGCTTTATTCAGGATGTCACCCGCATTCTGGACAAAATCCCCCACCGCAAGAACTTAGGTCTCTTCTCCGCCACCATTAGCCGGGAGGTTATGGACATCTCCTGGGTGTACCAGCGCGACCCGGTGGAGATTACCGTGCGTCCCGTGGAGGAAAACCGCCCGGATATCCAGCAATATCGCATTGATTTGGATGGCCGGGAACAGAAATTGGAGACCCTCATTGCCCTGCTGGAGGGCGGCCAGTACGAGCGAGCCATCGCCTTCTGCAACACCAAGAACATGACTGACCGCCTGGCAGGCCTTCTGTCCATGCGGGGCATCTCCTGCAAGGCCATCCACGGCGACATCCAGCAGCGGGTGCGGGAGAAGACCCTCCAGCAGTTCAAGGCCGGACAGCTGCGGGTACTGGTGGCCACCGACGTGGCCGCCCGCGGCCTGGACATTGACGACGTGGATGTGGTGTTCAACTACGACGTGCCCGACGAGCAGGAAAACTACGTCCATCGCGTGGGCCGCACCGGCCGCGCCAAGCGCCACGGCGTGGCCTACACCCTGGTGGCCTCGGTGACCGAGGCGGTGCGGATGCGGGACATCGCCCGCAACACCCGAATGGAAATCCAACTTTTGAAATATGATAAGGACGGCTGTCTCATGCTGGTGGACGGCGAAAACAGCTAATTTTTCATTGAAGGAAGGTATGTATGTCTGGATTTGACCTTTCCGTGTCCGTCTCCCTGGTCACCGTGTTTGTCCAGGGTATCCTGAGCTTTTTCTCTCCCTGTGTTCTCCCCCTGCTCCCCCTGTACCTGGGCTATCTGTCCGGCAGCATGGGGGACACCCAGGGCGCCCAGACCTCCCGGGCGAAAACCCTGGTGAACACCTTGTTCTTTGTCATAGGCATAAGCGCTGCCTTTTTCCTGCTGGCTCTGGGTATGACCGCCCTGGGCCAGGCTCTGCACCAGTATCAGAAGATTATCATCCAGGTGGGTGGCATTCTCATCATCGCCTTTGGTCTGTTCCAACTGGAGGTGTTTCGCCCCATGGCCCTGGAGCAGGACCGGCGCATCCGCTTCCCCCTGCAAAAGCTGGCCATGAGCCCCCTGGTGGCCCTGGTGTTCGGCTTCACCTTCTCCTTTGCCTGGACCCCCTGCGTAGGCCCTGCTCTGGCCAGCGTGCTGCTCATGGCAGGCTCGGCGGACACCGCTGTCCAGGGCTTTGCCCTCATCGGCCTGTACACCCTGGGCTTTGTGCTCCCCTTCCTGGCGGTAGCCCTGTTTGCCGGGGTTCTGTTGCAGCTGTTCCAGAAACACCGCAACGTGGTGCGCTACACCGTGAAGGTGGGCGGGGCGCTGCTGGTAATCATCGGCCTTTTGATGGTCACCGGCTGGATGGATGCCCTGTCTGGGTCCCTGGCCAGCTCGGATCCCCAGGCCACCCCCACCGCTCAGGTGACCCAGCAGCCGGAGGCCACAGACACCCCGGAGGCCACTGATGCCCCCCAGGAGAGCCAAGCCCCCATTCCCGCCCTGGACTTCACCCTCACCGACCAGTTCGGCAACACCCACACCCTGGACCAGTACAAGGGGCAGACCATTTTACTCAACTTCTGGGCCACCTGGTGTGGACCCTGCCGCAGTGAGATGCCCGACTTGCAGGCCATCTATGAGGACTATGGTAAAAACGAGAAGGACCTGGTGGTGCTGGGAATCACCGCCCCCAACCTGGGTGACGAGGGCTCTGTGGAGGACATCACCGCCTTTTTGGAGGAAAACGGGTACACCTACCCCACCCTCATGAACGAAGATGCCAGCCTGTTCTACGCCTACGGCATCTCCTCCTTCCCCACCACTTTTATGATCGACAAAAACGGCAACGTCTATGGGTACGTCCCCGGAGCTTTGTCTCGGGAGAGCTTTGATAACATCATTCAGCAAACCATGGACGGGGCCAATTCCTAACCAGGAGGCTTTTTTATGGAACTTCGTGTTCTGGCCATCGGAGACGTGGTGGGCGAGAGCGGCGTGGACTTTCTCTGCCGCCACCTGCCCACCCTCCGCCGCCAGTATGACATTCACTTCACCGTGGTCAACGGGGAAAATGCCGCCTCCAACGGCCTGATGCCCCAGCAGGCCCGGGACATCTTTTCCGCCGGGGCGGACGTGATCACCATGGGCAACCACACCTGGGGCAAGCGCCAAATCGTGGACGAAATGGAGCGCAACCCCTACATTCTCCGCCCTGCCAACTATACCAGCCGGGCCCCCGGCCGGGGCTGGGGTATCTTTGACGGACCCCGGGGCACCACCATCCGGGTGGTCAACCTCATTGGCCGGTGCGGCATGGACTCCAACTTTGACAATCCCTTCACCAAGATGGACGAGATTTTGAAGGAGGGGGACGCCACCCTCACCCTGGTGGACTTCCACGCTGAGGCCACCAGCGAAAAGGGGGCCATGGCCTGGTATCTGGACGGGCGGGCCCAGGCCCTGTGGGGTACCCACACCCATGTCCCCACCGCCGACACCCAGGTGTTTCCCAAAGGGCTGGGCTTTGTCACCGACCTGGGCATGACCGGCCCCACCCAGTCGGTGATCGGCATCCACCCCGCCCAGGCCATCAACCGCTTCTTGGGCGGCCTGCCCCAGCGGTTCCAGCCCGCCGACGGCCCCTGCGGCATGGACGGGGTGCTGTTCACCATCGACACCAACACCCGCCGTTGCCTCAGGGTAGAGCGGGTGGACATTGACGGATAAGGAGGCTGTCCTTATGCGTATTCTACACGCCGCGGACCTCCATCTGGACTCCCCCCTCAGCAGCCTACCCGCACCCCAAGCCGCCCAACGGCGGCGGGAACTGCGGGACCTCCCCCACCGTCTGGCCCAACTGGCCCAGGCGGAGGGGGTGGATGTGGTGCTGCTGCCGGGGGATTTGTTGGATGCCCAGCGCTTCTATCCCCAGTCCGTCCAGGCCCTCACCCAGGCTTTGGGGGAGCTGTCCATTCCCGTGTTTATCTCCCCCGGCAACCATGACCCCTACACCAACCAATCCCCCTATGCCACCGCCCAGTGGCCAGACAACGTGCACATCTTTTCCACACCCCAGATGGAGGCTGTGGAACTTTCCGCCCTGGGAGCTGTGGTCCACGGCTGTGCCTTTACCGCCCCCCATCGGGAGGACTCCCCCCTGTCCGGGTACACCGTGCCCCAGGATGGGCGGCTGCATATCCTCTGCATCCACGGGGAGGTGGCCCCCATGGGCCGCTACGCCCCCATTGCCCCAGGTCAGCTGGGAGCCACCGGGGCGCACTACGCCGCTTTGGGCCACGTGCACCGCTGTTCTGGATTGCAGCGGGAGGGAAATACCTTTTGGGCTTACCCGGGCTGCCCCGAGGGCCGGGGTTTTGACGAGGCGGGAGAGAAGGGCTGCTTTCTGGTGGACGTGACCCACCAGGGCACCACCGCCAAGTTCGTTCCCCTGTGCTACCGGGAGTACCGTACCCAGGAGGTGGACATCTCTACCCTGTACCAGACCTTGGCGGGGCTGGAGTACAGTGACGACCTGGTGCGGCTCACCCTCACGGGAGAGGCGGAGAGCGTCCCCGCCCTCTCCTCCATCACCCAACAGGCGGCCCCCTACTTTTTCTATGTGGAAGTCACCGACGCCACCACCCTGCCCCAGAAATTGTGGCAGCGGGCGGGAGAGGACTCCCTGACGGGCCTTTTCCTGCGCACCATGTCTGAAAAAATCCGGGTGGCTCCCCCGGAGGAGCAGCCCCGGCTCATTTTGGCCACCCGCTTCGGGCTGGCTGCCCTGGAGGGAGAGGAGGACATCCGAGCATGAACATCATCTCCATGACCGCCACCTTCGGCAAGCTGGAGGGGGCCACCCTCACCCTCTCCCCCGGTCTCAACATCCTCACCGCCCCCAACGAATGTGGAAAATCCACCTGGGTAGCCTTCCTCACCGCCATGCTCTACGGCATTGACACCCGGGAGCGGGACAAGGTAGGACATCTGGCCCAGAAAACCAAGTACCAGCCCTGGAGCGGGGCAGCCATGGCGGGAGAAATCCGCCTGGAGTGGCAGGGGCAGTATATCACTCTGCGCCGCTTTGCCAACCGCTCCGGCCCCTTTGGGGGCTTTGAGGCGGTGTACACCGCCACCGGAGACCCGGTGCCTTTCCTCACCACCGCCAACGTGGGGGAGACCCTCACGGGGGTAAGCCGGGAGGTGTTTGTCCGCTGCGCCCTGGTGGGCCAGGGGGACACCGCCGTCACCGCCGCCCCGGATTTAGAGCGGCGCATCGCCGCTCTGGCCACCACGGGAGAGGAGGAGGTCTCCTATTCCGAAACCCAGCGCACTTTGAAAGACTGGCGCAACCGCCGTCAGGCCAACCGCTCCACCGGGCTCATTCCCCAGCTGGAGGGGGAGCTGGCCCAGGTGCGCCGCACCCTGGAGGACACCGCTCAGGCTCGGCAGATCCAGGCACAGGCCCGCCAAGAACTGGCCCGGCTGCAAGGGTACAAGGGGCAGCTGGAGCGGCAACTGGCCCAGCACCAGGCCTACCGCCAACAGGCTCTGAACCAGCGGTACGCCCAAGCCCTCCAGCAGCAGGCCCAGGCGCTAGCCCAGCTGGACGCCCTGCCCGCCCCCGACCCCCGCTTTGCGGGGCTCACCGCTGCCCAGGCCATGGAGCAGGCGGGGAACCTCAACCAACAGGGCCAGGAGCACAGCCGCCAGCGGCAGCAGGCACAAGCCCGCCGTCAGGCCCTGTCTGGGGCTATGAAACTGTGGGTGCCCCTGTTGGGGGTGGGCGGTCTTTTGCTCATCATCCTGGGCTTTTTCCTCACCATCTACCCCCTGTCCTTTGTGGGCTTTGGGTGCATGGCGCTGGCTGTCATTCTGGCCATGGTATTAGTGGCCAAAATGGGCAAATACGACAAAATTCTGTACGCTCCTACCCCGTCTCAGGGGGAGAGCACACAGGATGCCTTGCAGCGGTATCTGGACTGGCTGACCCAACACCAGGCTTTGGAGGCCCAGGCGGGTCATGCCAGGGAGCGGGTGGCAGACCTGGAGGCCCAGGGAGCACAGCCCACCACCGCCGCTGTCACGCCCCCTGCCGGGGTCCCTCAGGTGATCACCGCCCAGCTGCGGCAGGTGGAGGGCCAGATGGCCCAGTGGCAGACCCGGCTGGATCAGGCCACCGGGGCCTTGGGCCGAGACACCCTGGAGACAGAGAGCCGCCGGGGCGAATTGGCGGGGCAAATTGCCCAGCGACAGGAGGAGTATCAGGCCCTCACCCTGGCCCTGGAAGGGCTGGAGGAGGCCAACGCCGCCCTGCGCCAGCGGTTTTCCCCGGCCCTGAATGAAAAAGCGGGGCAACTGCTCTCCCGCCTCACCGGGGGACAGCACTGTGGGCTAACCCTGGCCCGGGACCTGACCGCCCAGGTGGAGCAGGAGGGGGTACAGCTGCCCCACTCCCAGCTGTTTCTCTCATCGGGCGCCCAAGAGCAGCTGTATCTGGCCCTGCGTCTGGCCTTGGCCCAGCTCACCGCCCCCCAGGCTCCCCTGGTGCTGGACGACACCCTGGCCTACTTTGACGACCAGCGGGCCCAGGCCGCCCTGGAGCTGCTGGCCAATCTTGCCCAGGAGCGACAAGTGCTCCTCTTCTCCTGTCACAGCCGAGAAGCGGCGTGGGGTAAAAATTATGGGGCAAATGTGGCCAAACTGTCATGAGATTTCCTCTCTACCCCTGAGTCAACCAGAAGTCGAGAAGCGTAAACTGCCAGATGGTTGTATATCCGCTATAATTATGCCATGATTATCTCACCTGAATCAAAGGAGTGGTCTTACCGTGAAAAAAACACTGGGGACACGCATCGCTGAGCTACGCAAGGAGAAAGGAATGACCCAGCTGGAACTGGCCCAGCAGATGGGGGTCACCGACAAAGCGGTATCCAAATGGGAGCGAGACCTGTCCTGTCCCGACATCAACACCATCCCCCGTCTGGCAGAAACGCTGGGGGTGTCCATGGATGACCTGATGCAAATCTACACCTCGGACAAGCCGGAGCCTGAAATCCACATCCACCTGTCCACCATCGCCCGAGCGGTGGCTCTAGCCATGGGCGTGGCGGTGGTGGTGCTGCTGCTCTTGGGCGAGTTGACCGTCCTCAACGGCATGGGTATGCTGGGCATCGGGGTAGCCTGTTCCGCCTTGGCTCAGTTTGATAAGCGCAATTAAAGAACGTTAAAGAATCCCCCGGAATCTGTCATTTCCGGGGGAATTTTTTGCTTTTTCACGTTACTCTCCAGCTTGCTCTTGGTCCAAAGGGAAAAACAAGGTCAAACGGAATTCTCTTTTTTCCTTATCCATGTCCGTCACCACCGCTCCACGATATTTTTGTACGGTCCTCTTGATGTTGTCCAAACCGAAGCCGTGCAGCTCCTTATCCCGCTTTGTGGTGCGGAATACCCCGTTTTCCCCGTGTAGCTGCCCGGAATAACCATTTTTTATGGTAACCACCAGGTTGTTGGCGTTGGTGCCGCCCCGAATGTCAATGTAGCGCAGATCCTGTCGCTCTACCCCTAAACACGACTCCACTGCATTGTCCAGGGCGTTGCCCATGATGACGCACAGGTCAAAATCCTCGATAAACAATCCAGCGCTGAAATCCAACATCACATGGACTTCCGCCTGATGTTTGATGGCTCCTGCCAGCTTCTCCTCCATCAGAGCGTCCAGCAGGCTATGGCCTGTGCGTATCTGAATCTCTTTCTGTCCGCCCTGCCCCAGAAAGGAGTCGATATACTCCAAAGCTCCCGCTTCTTCCCCGCTCTGGATCAGGGTACGCAGGGTGAGCATATGATTTTTCAAATCGTGTCGAAGTTGGCGCACCTCCAGGTCCTTCTTTTGGCGATGGCGAATGCTGTTGAGCAGCGTCTGAGCTGTTGCTGCCTGAAACCGGTATGCAGCACTTTCCTGCAATTTTCTTTGGTAATGTTCCGACAACAACAGGCATCCCAACAGGGCCACCTGCAAAACAATGAAGTAGACTGTGGTCTCCATGGATGTGTACCCTTCCCCGTAGGTCAACGGGAGCTGGGTCGCCTTTAGGTACGTGCTCATGATGGTGATGGTGGCCACCATCACCCCTCGTGACCGCCCCACCTGGTGAACCTGGCGCAGGGGCAGCTTTCGGCATACATATGCGTACACCACAACGGAAAACCCGTTGACCAAACAGGCACAAATGCACTCATTGACCAGGGGAATCCCTGTGATGGGAACCGAGCCCCGCAACACAGCGCCAGTAAGCGGGGTGAGAAAAATACTGTGACACACCGTGCACACCGTGGCACAGAACGCAGAAGCATACAAAGCCAATGACATGCGGCATCCTGTCGCCGCCAAGACGTAGCCTACATACACCACAAATCGCCAGGCAAACCTCACCCACGCCCCGGCATATTCCTGCAAAAAACCCACTGGATACAGCGGAAACGTGAGTAGGAGAATCAAGCTTGCCACAATTTTTCTCTTTTTGTCCACAAAATCGCTGGATTCTGTGGTCTGGAAAAAGAGATATGCAAATACCACATCACATAAAAAGGCTATGAAATCCCCTAAGGCAATCATAGAACTTCCCCCACAAATCTGGAATAGGCCAATAAAAACTCCTGCCTGCGGTATTTACTCACAGGAACCTGATCCCCATTCTCCATGGTCACAGTGGAAAAATCAATGCGTACGATGCGCTTTAAATTGATCAAATAGCTTTTGTGGCATCGGAAAAAGGAAGCGGTTTTTGTTTTTTCCTCCACCACAGAGAGGGGGATTTTGTATGTCCTTACCCCCTGCTTCATGACCATTTTCGTCTTGTGCTGAATCACTTCCGCGTAGATGATGTCGTCCAGCTGTAGCACTTCAGTGCTGGTCCCATCGTTGACCACCATGGAAGCACCTTTGTTTTGATCCAAGTTTTTATCCAACTGGGCAAACGCCTCATTGAGCTGACGCCGCAAGGCCACATATTGAACCGGTTTGGCCAAAAAGGAGAAGGCGTGTACTTCATAGCCCTCCAGGGCGTACTCCGTCATAGAGGTAATAAAAATAATGATGCAGTCCACCCCACACCGACGCAAATGGCGCGCCACATCCATTCCATTGGTACCGTCCATGCCAATGTCCAGTAACAATACATCCAGGTCGGGGGGAAGATGGTCCAACAAATCCTCTCCCGACGAAAAATAAAACACCTGGAGTTCCTCCTGGCTCTCCTGCTCCATCAGTTCCAGGCAATCCGAAATCCGCTTTAAACTCAAAGCCTCGTCGTCACAAACGGCAATTCTGCGTTTCATATCTTCACCCCGTCATCCAGTTGCGCTCGAAATTTGTCCTCTCGCGCAACCCATCCTCCATGTAAGTCTGCCATTGTTCTAATTGCGCAAAGTATATTGATAATATAACAAGTTTTGTGTATATATTTAACCATAAATTTATACAAAATGCAAGATTGTATCACAGGAAGGAGGAATTGTGCAGACCGATTCCATACACCAAACGATGAAAAGAGAGGAGCAATGATTATGACATCTGGTACCCAAAACAAGCGCGGCTCAAAGGTCGCAACACGAGCCTTCCTGATTTCTCTGGTCGTTATGATCCTGATGTCCCTGGTCAACTGGGGCATCATTTCTTCCTGGGGCAAGGTAGACATCACCCCCATGACCCTGGTGGGCGACGACGGGACAAAATACACCGGTATCTTGTACGTTCCCGACAATGCCACCACAGAAAATCCCGCCCCCGCCATCATCATGGCCCATGGCATTTCCGGCAACGCCAGAAACCATGAATCCTGGGCCATGGAGTTTGCACGCCGTGGATTCGTGGCCCTGTCCGTGGACTGGATGGGCAACGGTGACAGCGAATATGACGGCGTGATGTTCAACACCCCCCGTTACCCCGCCCTGGAGCAGTATTACGACTACCTGCTGGACATGACCATTGTGGATCATGATCGCATTGTTGCCTCCGGTCACTCCATGGGTACGGACGCTGCCTTTGTGTTGTCCTCGAAGTACGACCCCATTGCCTGCATGCTGTGCAACCTGTGTCCCCCTCCTTCCTTCGGTGGAGACTACACCTATGACGGCAACATTCTGTTTTTGAGCGGCACGGCCGACAAATCCGCCTCCGAGCTGACCTACCTGCCCAATGTCCAGAAGGCCCTGGACATCAGCAACCGTGGTATTGAAAATGTCCAATATGAAACCCTGTATGGCTCCTTTGAGGAAGGAAATGCGGTCCTGGTCACCCGCCTGCAGGATATGATCCACGAGGGCGCCTTCGTCAACTCCGAGTGCATCAACATCCTGCTGGATTTCGCTCAAGAAGCTGTAGGTATTGAAAATGTGCCCAACTACATCTCCGGGGACAATCAGCTGTGGTTCCTCAAAGACGTCGCTGGCCTCATCGGCATGTTCAGCTTCCTGGCCTTCATCCTCACCTTCGCCATCTTCCTCATCGAGCAGCTTCCCTTCTTCTCCACCATCCGTCAGCCCATGCCCCGCAACATCGGTCTGCGCGGCCCCGGCATGGCCATTTCCATTGTGGCCGCCCTGCTGTTCCCCCTGATCGTGTTGTACACCGGCAGTATGGGAATCTACACCCTCATCGACAAGGTCTTCTCGAAGAATTTGTTCGGCGGTGGATACGCCAACTATGCCCTGGCCGTCATCATCGGCCTGAATCTGCTGGGTCTGTGTATGCTGTTCCTGTTCAAGTTCACCGAGGGCAAGAAGAAAAATGCCGTTTTGGCCGAATACGGTCTAACCTATGTGGGCGAGAACAAGTTGAACTTCAAACTCATTGGCAAAGCCCTGCTGTTGGCCCTGGTGGTGCTGTGCGTGGCCTTCTCCTACCTGTCCTTGCAGCGCACCCTGCTGGGCACCGACTTCTACTGTCTGTTCTTCGGCTTCCGCCCCGTGGTCTGGCACAACATGCTGCACTACATCCCCTACATCGTGGTGTGGATGATTTGCTTCGTCATCGCCAGCATCGGCATGAATGTGGAGCGCAGACTTCCCGACACCGGGCATCCGGTGCGCGACATGGTTGTGTCCTGTGTGTTTAACTCCGTGCTGGCCATGGGTGTCATTACCCTGATGGTCATCATTGAAAATGCCGTGCAGATCAACATCGGCAGCACCACCCGCGCCCTGGCCAGCTGGGGCATCGACATCTCCCGCCTGTGGGGCATGCCTGTGGGCATGACCATGGCTGGTATTGGCCAAACCTATTTGTACCGCAAAACAGGTTCTGTCTGGGTGGGCGCGTTCGTCATGGGCATCCTGTGTGCCTTCTGCTGCGTCCTCTACGGACAGTTCCGTCTCTGAGCCTCTTTTATACAAAAAACATCTCCCAGCCTGTGGCTGGGAGATGTTTTTTCTCACTTATGAAACAGCTTATTGCTCTGATACTGGGGGGTGCAGGTCATGCGCAGGCCCAGCTTCTGATACACGGTGCTGTCGGCGGCGGACAGAATCACCGAGGAGTGGGCGTCGCAGCCCCGCAGCTTGTCCAGCTGGGACAGAGCCAGATCCGCCTGGGGATCGGTGGCGGCGGAGATGGCCAGGGCAATGAGCACCTCGTCGCTGTGCAGACGGGGATTCTGGCTGCCCAGGTGCTGAATTTTCACCTTCTGAATGGGCTCAATGGCCTCCCGGGAGATCATGTGCACCTCGTCTCCCAGACCGGCCAGCTTCTTCAAGGCGTTGAGCAGGGCGGCGGAGGAGGAGCCCATGAGCTCGGTGGTCTTGCCGGTGACGATGGTGCCGTCAGGCAGCTCGATGGCGGCGGCGGGCTCCCCCGTCTCCTCGGCCCGAGCCTCGGCAGCGGCCACCACGGGGCGGTCAGCGGTGGACACCCCGGCCTGCTTCATCAGCAGCTCCAGCTTGTACACGCTCTCCTTGTCCCCCTGCCCCCGGCGCACGTCGCACAGGGCAGTGTAGTAGCGGCGGATGATCTCCTGGCAGGCGGCTTCTCGCACCGCCTCATCGTCCACGATGCAGTTGCCCGCCATGTTCACGCCCATATCAGTGGGGGACTTATAGGGGCTCTCCCCCATGATCTGCTCGAACATGGCCCGGAGCACGGGGAACACCTCAATGTCCCGGTTGTAGTTCACCGTGGTCTCCCCGTAGGCCTGGAGGTGGAAGTGGTCAATCATATTCACGTCGTTGAGGTCCACGGTGGCGGCCTCGTAGGCCAGGTTCACCGGGTGCTGGAGAGGCAGGTTCCAGATAGGGAAGGTCTCAAACTTGGCATAGCCCGCCTTCACCCCACGGCGGTGGTGGTGATACAGCTGGGACAAACAGGTGGCCATTTTTCCGGACCCGGGGCCGGGGGCGGTGACCACCACCAGGGGGCGAGTGGTCTCGATATAGTCGTTGCGGCCATAGCCCTCGTCGGAGACGATATGGGGGATGTCGTGGGGATACCCGGCAATGGGGTAGTGGAGATACACGGTGACACCCAAGTCCTCCAAGCGGTGCTTGAAGTTGTCCACGGCGGACTGGCCGGCGTACTGGGTGATAACTACGCTGCCCACGTACAGGCCCTTGGAGCGGAAGGTGTCAATGAGGCGCAGCACGTCCTCGTCATAGGTGATGCCCAGGTCGCCCCGCACCTTGTTTTGCTCAATGGCGGCGGCGTTGATGGCAATGACCACCTCTACACTATCCTTGAGCTCCAGCAGCATGCGGATCTTGCTGTCCGGGGCAAACCCGGGCAGCACCCGGGATGCATGGTAGTCGTCAAAGAGCTTGCCGCCAAACTCCAGATACAATTTGCCGCCAAACTGGGAAATCCGCTCCCGAATGTGGGCAGACTGCATTTCCAGATACTTTTGATTGTCAAAACCGATTTTATTTGCCATCCTCACACGTCGGCTCCCGGCCACCCGGAAGCCATCCTCCCTCTTTACACATTATCCCCGAAATTTTATCACATATCCCACCGTCAAACAAGGATTTTCTCAAAAAACACCCTCCATTTCCCGCACGAGAAATGGAGGGTATTTTTGTCGAATTTGCCTCTTGTCACAGTTCTCGCTTCTGATAGAAGCGGATGGACAGCCACCAGGAGCCGAGGTAGATCAACACTGCCACCCCGGCCACCACCGCCAGAGGCCACAGCCCGCCTCCCATCACCTGCACCTGGAACCCAATTCCGGCCAGCACAGTAGCCGCGGCGGTAAACAGACCAATGGTAATGTAAAAGGCCATACGCCCCTTCTCCGCCCCATACTTGAATACATAAGGCAGGATCACGGCAGGCCCTATGCACCCCAACACCAACAGGGCGGTTCCCACCAAAGCAAACTGCTCCAGAACAAATCCCTCTCCCGTCAGCATACGCACGGTAGTGGCTGCCATGGAAACGAGAAATGCCACCGCTCCGAAACACAGGCCCACCAAATACTTGGCGCTCACCAGCTGCACCCGGGTGTAGGGCAGCGTCCCACTGTAAGCCGTCCACTTGTCATGCTCGTCGTAGGAAAGCAAGGTCATGGGTATCACGCTGGCAATCATGATGGGGTAAATCAGGAAGAAGATATTATCCTCTCCCACAAACGATACAGCCAAAAACACCGCCACAATCACAAGAAACGCCCGGCAGTAGCGCCACGACAGATAAAAATCTTTGAGTAGCAATCCCTTCATGTTACGCCGCCTCCTTCACCATAAAGATAAACAGCTCTTCAATGCTCACAGGGCTCACCGGCATCCCGGCAGGCACGCCGTCCCGGCGCACCAGGGCCTCCACCCCGTAGGGGGATGCCTTCACCCCGCGCACCGCCTCCTCATTCAGCTCAGAGAGTTGCTCCTTGGAGCAGTGAATGAGCCCGTACTCCTCCAACAGCCGGTCCTTCTCCTCGCACAGCATCAGCTTTCCCTGATGCAAAAAGGCAATGTAGTCGCAGATTTTCTCCAAATCGCTGACGATGTGGGAGGAAATGAGCACCGCATGGCTCTCGTCCCGGGTAAACTCGCTGAACATGCTCACCACTTCGTCCCGCACCACCGGGTCTAAGCCCGAGGTGGCCTCGTCCAAGATGAGCAGCTTGGGGTGGTGGGACAGGGCCACCGCAATGCCCAGCTTCATCTTCATGCCCTTGGAATACTCCTTAAAGGGGCGTTTTTCGGGTAAATCCAGCTGTTTGAGATACTGGGCGTACAGTTCTTTATCCCACTTGGTAAAGGTGTGGGCCATGATTTTTCCCACTTGCACGGCATTGAGGCAAGAGGGAATGCCCACCTCGTCCAGCACCACCCCGATGTCCTGCTTGGTGAGGATCATATCCTCCCGGTTGTCCCGGCCCAGGAGGGTGATGGTGCCCTCATCCCGGCGGATCATGTCCAGAATCAGCTTGATGGTGGTGCTCTTGCCCGCTCCATTCTCGCCAATGAGCCCCATGATGCACCCACAGGGCAGGGTGAGATTCAGGTTGTCCAGGGTAAATTCCCCGTAATGTTTGGTCAAATTCCGAATTTCCAGTGCGTTCATGCTCTCACTCCTCCATACTCAGGCGGAACATCTCCAGCAGTTCCTCTCGGGTTAGCTGGCAAGTGGCCGCCAGCCGTCCAATCTCCTCCATGTGGGCCTCAATCTGCTTCAAGGTCTCCTCCCGCAGCAGCTCCACATTCTTGGGGGCCACGAAACAGCCCTTTCCCGGCAGGGTGTAGATGAATCCCTCCCGCTCCAACTCCTCATAGGCCCGTTTGGTGGTAATGACGCTGATGCGCAAGTCCTTGGCCAAGTTGCGGATGGAGGGCAGGGCCTGGTCCGCCTCCAGTTCTCCGCTGATGATCTGATGTTTGATCTGGGTGTAAATCTGGTCGTAAATGGGGGCCCCGCTGCGGTTGTCGATGCAAAGATTCACCCCATCACCTCCTATCTGTGTATATACAGTATATACAGTAGATACAGAGTTGTCAAGAGGATTTTGCCCCCCTTGCCATTTGCCCTCCACATCTCTATAATGGAGGGCAAAGCGCACACACAGGGGGTGTACCATGAAGACCATAGCCATCATTGACGACGACATCCACATTGGCAATGTGTTGGAGGAGCTGCTGCGCCAGGAGGGGTATGAGGTGCTGCGGGCCTACTCGGGCACCGAGGCGCTGTACCTTCTCTCCCAGCACCGCCCCCACCTGGTGCTGCTGGATTTGATGCTCCCCGGCCTGTCCGGAGAGGAAGTGCTGCCCCACATCCAGGGCATCCCTGTCATTGTGCTCAGCGCCAAGGGAGACGTGGAGGACAAGGTGGAGCTGCTCCAGTCCGGGGCGGTGGACTACATCACCAAGCCCTTTCATCCCTCTGAGCTGCTGGCCCGCATTGGGGTGCAGCTGCGCCGCCCCCAGCAGGAGGCAGACCAACAGGTGCTCACCGTGGGGGACTTGACCCTGGACCCCCTGTCCCGTCAGGTGACGGTGGCGGGGCAGGACGTGCACCTGACCAAGACGGAGTACGCCATTTTGAAGCTGTTTCTCCAAAACCCTCACCAGGCCATGGCCAAGAGTGTGATTTTGGAGCGCATCAGCCTGGACACTCCCGACTGCACCGACAGCTCTCTCAAGCAGCACATGAGCAACCTGCGAAAGAAGCTGCGCCAGGTCACGGGCAAGGAGTACCTCCAGTCGGTGTGGGGCATTGGCTTCCGGCTGGCAGAATTTTAAAATCTTGACCCTTTCTTGACGGGTTTCTTTGCCGCTGTCTTGACCTTTCCCTGCTATACTACCTCCATCAACAAGAAGGAGTATTTGATATGATCCAATGGTGTAAGCGACACCCGGTTTTGTTTATGGCCGGATATCTGGTATTCTACCTGGTGTTCTTCTCCGTGCTGGAGACGGTGATCGTCCAGCCGGACTGGGTGGTCCACTGCTTTGTGGACGACTGGATTCCCTTTTGCAAATATGCCGTCATTCCCTATTTCGCCTGGTTTGTGTGGGTACCCGCCACCCTCTTTTGGCTGCTGCTCACCCAGCCCCGGCAGGATTTTTGGCGGCTGTGCCTGCCCCTGTTCGGGGGCATGACCCTGTGTCTGGTGCTGTGCGCCCTCATCCCCAACGGGGTAAATCTGCGCCCCCAGGGGCTGGAGGGGACGGATTTCTTCTCCCAACTGGTGCGAGGGCTGTGGAGCGTAGACACCAACACCAACGTCTGGCCCTCCATTCACGCCTTCAACTCCATGACGGTGGCGCTGAGCTACCACCGCTGGGCCAAAGCCAAGCCCTCCCCCTCCCGCCGGGTGGTGTGGGTGTGTATGCAGCTTTTGAATCTGTCCATCCTGGCCTCCACGGTGCTGCTGCGCCAGCACAGCGTCATTGACCTGTTCTGCGGGGTGGGTCTGGCCCTGGTGCTGGACTATGTGGCGGGGTATGTGACCCAGCACGCCACCACCTGGGTGGAGCAGGAGGCGTAAGCCATGGAATCCGTGCTCACCACCCGTGGTCTGAGCAAGACCTACGGCTCCTGCCACGCCCTGCGCAACCTGTCCATGGAGGTACCCAAAGGGGCCATTTACGGCCTGGTGGGCCGGAATGGAGCGGGAAAAACCACCCTGATTCGCCTTCTCTGCGGTCTCCAGACCCCCACCGCCGGAAGCTACACCCTGTACGGGGTGGATCATACCGACAAGGCCATCCACACCGTGCGCCAGCGCATGGGGGCGGTGGTGGAGTCCCCCGCCATCTATCAAGACCTATCCGCCATAAACAATTTGAAGATGCAGGCCCAGGTGTTGGGCCTGCCCTCCCAGGAGGACCTTCCCCACCTGTTGGGGCTTGTGGGACTGGAGGACACAGGGAAGAAAAAAGTGCGCCACTTCTCCCTGGGTATGCGCCAGCGCCTGGGCATTGCCATGGCCCTGGTGGGAAGCCCCGACTTTTTGGTGCTGGATGAACCGGTAAATGGGCTGGACCCCCAGGGCATTGTGGAAATGCGGGAGCTGCTGCTACGGCTGAACCGAGAAAAACAGATCACCATTCTCCTCTCCAGCCACATTCTGGACGAGCTGGCCCGTCTGGCCACCCACTACGGGTTTATGGACCGGGGCCGGATGGTGCAGCAGATCACCGCCAGCCAGGTGGAGGCCGCCTGCCGCAAATGTACCCATGTGGAGGTGTCCGACGTGGCCATTTTGGCCCGGGTGCTGGACGGGATGGGGCTGGACTACACCATTCTCTCCTCCCACTCTGCGGACATCTACGCCCACCCCCATGTGACGGAGTTGGTGCAGGCCTTGGCGGACGCCGGGTGCCAGGTGTCCTCCATGCACCAGCACGATGAGAGCTTGGAGAGCTACTACATGAGCCTGGTGGGAGGTGACGCGCGTGGGTAACCTGTTGCGGGCCGACTTCTTCCGCCTGTGGCGGAGCAAGAGCTTCTGGGCCTGTATGATTTTTCAGGTGGGGACAGGGGCCTTTGTTCCGGTGTCCTGCTATCTGTATGCCATTCAGAATCCCTTTCCCAGTTCTCAGCACCTGGACGAAGAGCTTTTGAGCTTTCTCCCCTTTGAGTGCATCCTCGCCGCCCTCTTCTGTACCCTGTTTATCGGCACCGATTACAGCGACGGCTCTGTGCGCAACAAACTGGTGGTGGGGCACCGCCGCTGGGAAATTTACCTCAGCCATCTGGTGACCTGCACCGCTGGCTATCTGTTGATGTGTGTGGGCTACCTTCTGCCCTATCTGGCCGTAGGCATCCCCCTGTTCGGATTTCTTCAGAAGGATGCGTCCACCGTTTTGGCCTATCTGGGCGCCACTCTGGTGCTCACCGTGGCCCTGACCTCTTTGTATGCCATGCTGGCCATGCTCATTTCCAACCGGTCCGTGTCCGCTGTGGTGGCCCTGGTGCTATCTTTTGTCCTGCTGCTATCCGGCAGCTACCTGTACTCCTACTTGAACTATCCACCCACCTATACCCAACTGACCTACGATCCGGTGACAGGCGCCATGGTGGAGAAGGAGACGAAATACCCCTTTTATCTGGAGGGTACCAAGCGGGACGTGTACCAACTGCTGTGCGACGTCTCCCCTGGGGGACAGGTGATGCAGTGCACTGCCTGGGACGCTCCCAACCTGCCCCTTCTGCCCGTGTACTCCGCCGCCCTCACCGTGGTGACCACTGGCGTGGGGCTGTGGCTGTTCCGGCGCAAAGATTTGAAATAGAGGTCCAAACATGAAGGTTTTACCCTGGCTTTTGGTGGCCCTGTTGGGCCTTGTGGTCCTGCTTTTGGCAGGAAAGATATACAGTATGCGCAAAGCCGCCCGCCAGTTGCGCCAAGGACTGGCCCAGCGGCTCGTGGAGGACACCAACACCTTGCTCACCCTGTCCTGCGGCGATGGGGAAATGAAGGCCCTGGCCAACGACCTCAACCGCCAGCTGGCCCAGCTGCGAGGGGAGCGGCAGCGGTACCAGCAGGGGGATTTGGAGCTGAAAGAGGCCATCACCAACATTTCCCACGACCTGCGCACCCCGCTCACCGCCATGGTGGGCTATCTGGAGCTATTGAAACGGGAGGAGAAGTCAGAGAAGGTGGAACGCTACCTCTCCCAAATTTCCAACCGCACCCAGGTGCTTCACCAGCTGTCCGAGGAGCTATTTGCCTACTCCCTGCTCACCGCTCCCCAGCCCCTCCACCCTCAACCGGTGGACCTGCGGGGGCTGGTGGAGGAGGCGCTGCTGTCCCACTACGGGGCCATGGAGCAGCGGGGCATGACCCCCACCATTCAGCTGCCAGAGGGGCGGGTGGCGCGCACTCTGGACCCCACCGCCGTGGGGCGAGTGCTGGGCAACCTCCTGGGCAATGCCTTAAAGTACAGCGCCGGGGACCTCTCCGTCACCCTGACCCAGGACGGGGTGCTCACCTTTGCAAATTCCGCCCCCGCGCTCAACGAAGTGCTGGTGCAGCGGCTGTTTGACCGGTTCTTCACCGTGGACACCGCCCGCCACTCCACCGGCCTGGGCCTGTCCATTGCCAAGCTGCTCACCCAGCAGATGGGCGGCGCCTTGGAAGCCGCCTACCGGGAGGGGAAGCTGGTCATCACCCTGGTATTCCCTCCTAACCCCTCATAAGCATGCAAAAACCCCCCGTCGCCTCGACGGGGGGTTTTTGCTCTATGAAAGGAGTTGATACCAGAGGTGCGATCTTACCGCTGGCTGCGGCCCAATTCCAGGCCTGTCACAAACGCTTGCTTATTCAGGGGCAGCAGCTTGGGCTTCTTGCCCAGCTTGTGCTCGATGGTGTTCCACACCACGTCGGCGGGCACCACTTCGGTGTAACCCACATACACGCCCAACATGATGACGTTGAGACCTTGGCGTTGCCCATCTCCAGGGCCATCTCAGTGACGGGAGCCTTGACCACCTTCACATCGGTGCGGTCAATCTCGTTCTCGTCCACGATGGAGCTGTTGATGAACAGGGTGCCGTTCTCCTTCAGGGTGGGGAGGAACTTCTTCAGAGAGGGGCCGTTCATGACGATCAAATCGTCCATCACGTCGCCCAGAGGGGTGCCGATCATCCCGTCGGAGATGACCACGAAGCAGTTGGCGGTGCCGCCGCGCTGCTCTGCGCCATAGGAGGGGAAGAAGGTCACATTCTTGTCGGTGGCATCACAGGTGGCAGATGCCAGGAACTTGCCCAGGGTCATGACGCCCTGGCCGCCGAATCCGGCTACACACAGATTGGTTTCCATGCCTTACACTCCCTCCTTGGAACGATCTCGAATGACGCCCAGGGGGAACTCGGGGAGCATCTTCTCCTCGATGAAATCCAGGGTGTCCAGGGGGTCCAGACCCCAGTTGGTGGGGCAGTTGCTGACGATCTCCACCATGGAGAAGCCCTTGCCATCCAGCTGGTTCTGGAAGGCCTTCTTGATGGCGTTCTTGGTCTTAATCACGTTTTGCGGGGTGTTGCAGCTGGTGCGCTCCAGGTAGTAGGGAGCGGTGAGCTGGTTGAGGATCTCACACATGTGCATGGGGTAGCCATGCTCCTCAGCGATACGGCCCTTGGGAGCGGTGGAGGCCTTCATACCCAGCAGGGTGGTGGGGGCCATCTGACCGCCGGTCATGCCGTAAATACCGTTGTTGATGAAGATGACGGTGACATTCTCACCGCGGTTGGCGGCGGAAATGGACTCGCCCAGGCCGATGGAAGCGAAGTCTCCGTCGCCCTGATAGGTGAAGATCAGGCTGTCGGGGCTGGTGCGCTTCATGCCGGTGGCCACGGCGCAGGCGCGGCCGTGGGGGGCGGTGATGGTGTCATAGGCGATGTAGTCCATGTGCAGGCCGCAGCAGCCGATGCCGGTGATCATGACGGCCTTGTCCACAATATTCATCTCTTCCAGCACTTCACCGATGAGCTTGACCACGGTGGAGTGCATGCATCCAGGGCAGAAGCCGGAGACCTTGTCCTCCTGGATGGTTTTGGTGCGGGAATAAATCTTTTCCATGTTTCTTCTCCCCCTTACTTGGCCAGAATGGCGTCCACAGCTTCCAGGACGGCTTCCCGGCTCATGATGTTACCGCCGGAGCACAGGCAGGTCTCGATGGGGCAGCGGCCCTTGACACCGGCCTGCACATCCTGCACCAGCTGGGCGGGAATGGACATCTCCACGTCCAGAACCGCCTTACACACGTCGTAGTTGATGTGATCGAAGGAGGCATAGGGGAAGGGATGGACGGTGATGGGACGAATCAGTCCCACCTTCTTGCCGGCGGCGCGGCAGATGTCCACCACAGACTTGCCGATACGGCCGGAGATGCCGTAGGCGGCGATGACCACCTCGGCGTCCTCCACCTGGTACTCCTCCACCATAATGTCCTTCTCCCAGGTGGCGTACATGGCAGCGGCCTTCTCGTTCTCTGCCTGCATCTTCTTGGTGTCCCACTGGCCGGGCTGGATCCAGGCGCGGTTGGCGTAGTCCAGCTGGTGGCCGGTGCAGGCCCACTTGGCCTTGCCGGCGCGGATGGCGGCAATCTCCTCATCGCTCTTCATCTCGGGCAGCTCCACGGGCTCCATCATGGTGCCGATGACGCCGTCAGCCAGGATGAGCACGGGGTTCATGTCACGGTCTGCGTAGTCAAAAGCGGCGTAGGTCAGGTCCACAGCCTCCTGCACGGTGGCGGGAGCCAGCACCATCATCTCAAAGCCGCCGTTGCCGGAGGCCTTGGTGGCCTGGAAGTAGTCCTGCTGAGCGGGCTGAATGGCGCCCACGCCGGGGCCGCCACGGGAGACGTTGGCATACACCATGGGGATACGGGCATGTAGGGGGAGACCATCTCCACCGTGCGCCGGTGGCCGTCCAGAAACTCCTGGGCGGTGGTGGTCAGGCCGTTGTTGGGGTTGCTCACCAGCATCAGCTGGCCCAACTGCACGTGGGACACGCCCAGAATCTTGCCCAAGGTGCCGTCAATGTGGTCGATGTTGTCCGACCAGGGGCGGTAGGAGTTGATGACGTAAAACACCGCCGTGTGGGGCTTGTTCAGCTGCGGAGCAAAGCCTCCAATGGAGCGCGCGCCGATGTAGTCCCCGCCCACGTCCAGCACCACCAGACAGTTCTCATCCCGCAGGTGGGGCATCACGCCGCCCACCAGGGTGGGCGCGTCCATAAACTACTCCTGATAGTGAACCTGTACCCCGGCTCGGCTCAGCTCCTCCTCCACGTCCCGGGAGCGAAACAGCGGCTTGGTCATGTCCAAGTCAAAGAAGTGGACAGTCTTGTCCGTGCGCTGGGCCAACTGCTTGGCAAAGCTGATGGCAATTTCACTTTTGCCGCTGCCCGCCTCGCCCACAAAGACAAAGTTGTGGCGGCCCTCCAGCTGACTCCAAATGGCTTGCATAAACCACGCCTCCTCCCCACGGTTTTGGGCCGCAGCCCCGGGGTCCTCTCACGTTCTGGACTAAGTATACTCCGGTTGTTTGCATTTTGCAAGATATATAATGCAAGAATTTTTCCACAAATCCGAGCCTGGGAATCTGTTCATCTTGCCCATGGTCAATTCCCTGGGAGATTCTCCTTTTTTGGGCGGAAAAGGGGGTGGACAGAGGGGAAAAATATAGTATACTGAAAGGTGATTGTTTTTCTACGGGAAGGGGGAAGCGGCATGGAGCAAAAAACCGCTCTGGTAGTGGTGTCCTACGGGGTCAGTCGCCCTTCTGCCCTGCCTCCCCTCACCGCCATTGCCCACCAAGTGGGACAAGCATTTCCAAATCTACCCCTCATCCACGCCTTTACCAGCCGCTTTTTACGGGATGCCCTGGCCAAGGGGGGCGGGCCAGACATTCCCCATGTGTCCCAGGCCCTGGACCGGCTGGCGGAAGAAGGGTACACCCAGATACTTCTCCAGCCCACCCACCTGCTCCCCGGGGGAGAATATCAGGCCATGATGGACCAGCTGGAGGGGTATGCCTCCCGGCTCTCCTTCTCTGTGGGTTCACCTCTGCTCCACACCCCTCAGGACGTGGAGGCGGTGGCCGCGGCGCTGCCCGCCTGTCTGCCCCCTCTGGCCCCGGACACAGGGGCCCTGTTTCTGGGCCACGGCACCAGCCATGAGGCCCACGGGGTCTACGCCCAGTTGGAGCAGGCCCTCCACCGCCAGGGCCACACCAACCTGTATGTGGGCACCCTCACCGGCGGGTTGACCCCCCAACAAACCGCCCAGCGGATGCACCACCTGACCCGGCTGTACGTCCACCCCCTGACGGTGGTGTGCGGCGTGCACGCCATGCGGGACATGCTGGAAGGAGCGGAGAGTTGGTGCGGACAGCTGCACCAGGCGGGGCTGCACGTGGAGGGCATCCCCCAGGGCTTGGGGGACTGCGCCGCCATCCGCCGCCTGTTTGTCTCCCACGCCCAGCAGGCGGCCCGTACCTTCCTACCTATATATAGAAATGAGGCTCGTCCATGATGGTTTTAATGTCCAGCCTGGAGCACAATCTGGCTCCCATCGACCTGCGGGAGGCCCTGTCCTTCACCGCCACCCAGGTCCAGCGGCTCAACGCCCACATTGCCCAGCTGCCCAACATCCAGGGGTGTGTCATTCTGTCCACCTGCAACCGCACCGAAATCTACCTGTGCTGTGAGGACTCCTGCCACCCCGGCCAGGTGCTGTGCCACGCCGCAGGGGTGGATTTTGCACCCTTCTCCGCCGCCTTTGTCACCCGCCAGGGCGGGGATGCGGTGGAACACCTGATGCAGGTAGCGGCAGGGTTGCGCTCGAGAGTGTGGGGAGAGGACCAGATTCTGGCCCAGGTCAAGCGGGCCATCACCCTGGCCCGGGACAGTCACTCCACCCACCCCATGCTGGAAACCCTGTTCCGCTCCGCCATCTCCGCCGGGAAGGAGATCCGCTCCACCGTGCGCCTCACCTCCCTGCCCACCTCGGCAGCCAGCCAGGGAGTGGAACTTCTGCGCCAGCACCTGGGCAGCCTGGAGGGGAAGCGGGCTCTGGTCATCGGCAACGGAGAGATGGGCAAGCTGTCCGCCCGTCTACTCCATCAGGCGGGATGCCGGGTGATGGTGACCCTGCGCACCTATCGGCACGGGGAGACGGTGGTGCCCTCGGGCTGCGAAGCTCAGCCCTATGACCGCCGATTTGAACTTCTGGACGGAGTGGATATCCTGGTCTCCGCCACCGCCAGCCCCCACTACACCGTCACCGTGGAACAGCTGGCCGAAGTTACCAAACTCCCCCAGGCCATGGTGGACTTGGCCATCCCCCGGGACATTGAGCCCCAGGTGGGGCAGCTTCCCGGGGTAAAGCTATTCAACGTGGACGACCTGATGGATACCGCTCCTCTACATACGGTGCCCGAAGAAGTGTTGGAGATTTTGGACAAGCACCAGCGGCAATTTTACCGCTGGCTCAATTACAAGGTGGGCCTGCCCCTGATGGACGACTTGAAGCTGTCCATTGTCCAGCGGCTTACCGCCACCCCCCAGCTCACCGAGGAGGAACTGGACCCGGAGGAGCTCATTGCCCTCACCGTACAGCGCACCGTGGAACTGCTGGTGGGCGGCCTGCCCACCCCGCCCGACCCGGACAGCCTGCGCCAGTGCGCCCAGAAAATTCGGGCACACACCACAGGAAAGGGGTGAGAGACATGGGCCAGTACCCACGTTTCCCCCTGTTTATCGACCTTACGGGCCAAAAAGTGGTGCTGGTGGGGGGCGGGAACATTGCCTTGCGCCGGACCCGGACCCTGCTGCAATTTGGGGCACAGGTGGTGGTGATTGCCCCCACGTTGCACCCCGACATGCCCCCCGTGATCCATGTAGGCCGTCCCTACCTCCCCGGCGACCTGGAGGGGGCCACCCTGGCGGTGGCTGCCACCGACTGCCGGGAAACCAATAAGCAAGTGGCCCAGGAGGCCAAAGACCGGGGCATCCCGGTGAGCGTGGCCGATGACCCCCGAGCCTGCACCTACTTTTTCCCCGCCGTGTGCGTGGGAGAGGGGCTGGTGGCCGGTGTGGTGGGGGATGGCAGCGACCACGCCCGCACCGCCCGCGTAGCACAACAGATTCGAGAACTCATGGAGGACTCCATATGAAAATACGCATTGGTAGCCGGGACAGCCGGCTGGCCGTGATTCAAAGCGAGATGGTGATAGACGCCATCCGGGCCTATAATCCCACCGCCGATGTGGAACTGGTGACCATGAAAACCACCGGCGACCTCATCTTAGACCGACCCCTGAGCCAGATTGGGGGAAAGGGTCTGTTTGTCAAAGAGCTGGACCGTGCCCTTCTGGAGGGCCGGGTGGACTTCACCGTCCACTCCAGCAAGGACCTGCCCATGGACATCCCCCCGGAACTGCCTCTGGTGGCCTTCTCCCACCGGGCAGACCCCCGGGACGCCCTGGTGCTCCCCCAAGGGGTGGACACCCTGGATCCCGAAAAGCCCATCGGCTGCGCCTCCCTGCGCCGCACCCTCCAGCTGAAAAAGCTGTTCCCCCACCACCCGGTGGCCCCGGTGCGGGGCAACGTGCAGACCCGTCTGGCCAAATTGGACCGGGGCGAGTATTCCGCCCTGGTGCTAGCCTGCGCCGGACTGGACCGGCTGGGCCTGGAGGGCCGCATTTCCCGCCGCTTCCCGGTGGAGGAAATGCTCCCCGCCGCCGGTCAGGGCATTTTGGCGGTGCAGAGCCGCCAAGGGGTGGACACCTCCTATCTCTCCCGCTTCCATGACCCGGTGGCGGCGGTGTGCCTCACCGCCGAGCGGGCCTTTGTGGGGGCTTTGGAGGGGGGCTGCTCCTCCCCTGTGGCCGCCCACGCCACGGTGGACGGGGACACCGTCACCCTCACCGGGTTCTATGTCAACGGTGAGGGCGAATCTTACATCGAAACCAGCCGCGCCGCCTGTGCCGACGCCCGGGAAATGGGCGCGGAGCTGGCACGGCGTATGAGGAGGGATCACCCATGATGGGACATGTGACGTTGGTGGGGGCAGGCCCCGGTGACCCTGGCCTGCTCACCATAAAAGGAAAAAAAGCCATTGAAAACGCCCAAGTGGTGGTGTATGACCGGCTGGTGAGTCCGGAAATTCTGGCTCTCATCCCCCCCACTGCCAAGGCCATTGACGTGGGCAAGCGGGTGAATGTGCACCCAGTGCCCCAGGAGGAGATCAACCAGATTCTCTTGCGGGAGGCCCTGGGGGGCGCCAACGTGGTGCGCCTCAAAGGGGGCGACCCCTTCCTCTTTGGCCGGGGCGGCGAGGAGCTGGAGCTGCTGGCCCAGCACCATGTGCCCTTCCAGGTGGTGCCTGGGGTCACCTCCGCCCTGGCAGTGCCCGCCTACGGCGGCATTCCGGTGACTCACCGGGACTGCTGCTCCTCCCTGCACATTGTCACCGGACACCAGCGAGCGGGCAAAGAGCTGGACATCGACTTTGACGCCCTGGTGGCCACCAAAGGAACCCTAGTGTTCCTCATGGGCGTGTCCGCCCTGCCCCAGATCTGCGAAGGACTGCTGAACGCAGGCATGGACCCCGACACCCCCGCCGCCATCGTGGAGCGGGGCACCACTCCCGCCCAGCGGCGGGTCAGCGCCACCCTGGCCACCCTGGTCCAGGCCGCCCGGGATCACCAGGTGGTAAGCCCCGCCATCAGCGTGGTGGGTGGGGTGTGCGCCCTGGCCGATTCCTTCGACTGGTTCGACGCTCTGCCCCTGAAGGGCCGCACCTTTGTGGTCACCCGCCCCGCTGCCCGCAAGGGCACCCTGGCCCAGGGCCTGCGGGAGCTGGGGGCCAAGGTGTGGGAGTATCCTTGCATTCACACCACCCCCATCACCCCTTGTTCTCTCCTTACCGCCGCTATGGAGCATCTGGAGGACTACCAGTGGATTGCCTTCACCAGCCCTGTGGGAGTGCAGGTGTTTTTCGACGCTTTGAACGCTCTGGGCAAGGACAGCCGTGCCCTGGGCAGCGTAAAGCTGGCCGCCATCGGCCCCGGCACCGCCGCCGCTTTGAAAAAGCACGGCCTGACGGCGGACTATGTCCCCGGGGTGTACTCCGCCCAGGACTTGGGCCAGGGCATCCCCGCCACGGGAAAGGTGTTGCTGCCCCGGGCAGAAGAGGGTTCTCCCCTGCTCACCCAAGCGCTCACAGAACGTGGCATCCCCTATGAGGAACTTGCCGTGTACACCACCCATTACGATAACCCCCGCTCCCCGGAGCTGAGAGAAGCGCTGGAGAAGAGGGAGCTGTCCTACGTCACCTTCACCTCCGCCTCCACCGTGAAAGGCTTTGTGGCCTCGGTGGGCGAGGATGCTCCTCTGGGCAACATCACGGGTTTGTGCATCGGCGCACAGACCGCCCAGGAGGCCCAGCGCCACGGCATCCCCGTTTTGATCGCAGAGGAAGCCACCATTCCCGGCCTGCTGCGGCTGGCCCAGACTTTGTAATAGAAGGAGGAATTCCAAATGGAATTGACCCATAGACCCCGCCGTCTGCGCACCTGTCCCGAAGTGCGCAGCCTGTGCCGGGAGACCCGCCTGTCTCCCGACAGCCTCATCTACCCCATTTTTGTGGATGAAACCCTCCAAGGCACCCGCCCCATCCCCTCCCTGCCCGGACAGTTCCACTACGGCCTGGACAGCGTGTGTCAGGCGGTGGAGGAGTACCTGGCCCACGGCGTGACCAAGTGCATCCTCTTCGGTCTTCCCGCCCACAAGGATGAGATCGGCTCCTCCGCCTGGGACGACAACGGGGTGGTGCAGCAGGCCATCCGCACCATCAAGGAAAAGTATCCCCATTTCTACGTCATCGCCGACGTGTGCATGTGCGAGTACACCAGCCACGGACACTGTGGCATTTTGTGTGGGGATCACGTGGACAACGACGCCACCCTCCCCCGGCTGGTGGACATCACCCTGTCCTATGCCCGGGCCGGGGTGGACATGGTGGCCCCCTCGGACATGATGGATGGCCGTATTGGGGCCATGCGGAAGGCCCTGGACGAGGCCGGGTTTGTCAACCTGCCCATCATGGCCTATTCCGCCAAATACGCCTCCTCCTTCTACGGCCCCTTCCGGGATGCCGCCGGTTCCGCCCCCTCCTTTGGCGACCGCAAAGGCTACCAGATGGACCCCCACAACGCCCGGGAGGCCCTGCGGGAGTGCGCTCTGGACGTGGAAGAAGGGGCGGACATCCTCATGGTCAAGCCCGCTTTGAGCTACTTAGATGTACTGTATCGGTGCAAGGAAGCCTTCAACCTGCCCATGTGCGCCTACTCCGTCTCCGGCGAGTACGCCATGATTAAAGCCGCCGCGGCCGCCGGTCTGGTGGACGAATATAAAATGATGTGTGAAGTGGCCCTGTCCATCTACCGGGCCGGGGCAGACATGCTTATCACCTACTCCGCCAAGGAACTGGCGGACGCTATGAAACGGGGGGACATCGGATGAATCTCCACAATTCGGAAGAACTCTTTGCCGCCGCCTGTCAGGTACTCCCCGGCGGGGTCAACAGCCCTGTGCGGGCCTACCGCTCTGTGGGGCTCACCCCCCGGTTTATCCAGCGGGCGGACGGCAGCCACATCTATGACGTAGAAGGCCGCCGCTACATCGACTATGTGTGTTCCTGGGGTCCCATGATTTTGGGCCACAACCATCCCGTCATCCGGGAGGCGGTGGAGAAAGCCGTGGTGGACGGCCTGAGCTTCGGAGCCCCCACCCCCCGGGAGGTGGAGATTGCCCAGCTGATGGTGGAGATGGTGCCCGGGCTGGAAATGGTGCGTATGGTCAACTCCGGCACCGAGGCGGTGATGTCCGCGTTGCGTCTGGCCCGTGGGGCCACCGGCCGGGACAAGCTCATCAAGTTTGAGGGTTGCTACCACGGCCACAGCGACTGCATGCTGGTCAACGCCGGCTCCTCCGCTCTGGCGGGAGGCCACCCCTCTTCCTCCGGCGTCCCCGTAGGGGCCGCCAAGGACACCCTCACCGCCCAGTTTAACGACCTTGCCAGCGTCCAGGCCCTACTGGAAGCCAATCCGGGCCAGGTGGCCGCCGTCATCGTGGAGCCGGTGGCCGCCAACATGGGCGTGGTGGGCCCCGTCCCCGGCTTCTTGCAGGGGCTGCGGGAGCTGTGCGATGCCCACGGCACCCTGCTCATCTTCGACGAGGTCATCACCGGCTTCCGTCTGGCCCCCGGTGGTGCTCAGGAGTACTTTGGGGTGAAGGCGGATCTGGTCACTTACGGTAAAATCATCGGCGGCGGCATGCCCGTGGGCGCTTATGGCGGCAGCCGCGCCCTCATGGAGCACGTGGCCCCCTGCGGCAGCGTCTACCAGGCGGGCACCCTCAGCGGCAACCCCGTGGCCATGGCCGCTGGTCTTGCTCAGCTGCGCTATCTCCACGACCATCCCCAGGTGTACACCCACATCAACGACATGGGTGCATCGCTGGCCCAGGACATGGGTAAGCTGTGTGAGAAGTCCCCGGTGCCTGTGGCCATCAATCAGGTGGGCTCCCTCCTCTCCCCCTTCTTCACGCCCACCGAAGTGTCCACCTTTGTGGATGCCAAGGGCAGCGACGTGGGGATGTACGCCCGCTACTTCGGCGAAATGCTCCAGCGGGGCATCTACCTGGCCCCCGCCCAGTTCGAGGCCATGTTCCTCTCGGACGCCCACAGCGGGGAGGATTTGACCGCCACTTTGGAAGCCTTCCAGCAGACCCTGGAGGCCCTGTCTCACTAATATTCGGAGGTAACGATATGAAAGAAATTATCCTGCTCAAGCAGGGCGAAATGGTACTCAAGGGCCTCAACCGTCGGGCCTTTGAGGAGAAGCTCATGGGCAACGCCAAGCGGCGGCTGAAAAAGTACGGATCCTTCAAGGTGTACACCCGCCAGTCCACCACCTACATTGAGCCCCAGGACGAGTTCTGCGACTTTGAAGGGGCCTGGGAGGCCATGGGCAAGCTGTTTGGCGTGGCGGGCCTGTGCCGGGCCCGGGCCTGCGCCAAGGACAAGGACGCCATTCTGGAGTGCGTCAAGGAATACCTGGGGGCCGAGCTGTCCATGGCCCGCTCCTTCAAGGTGGAGACCAAGCGGGCGGACAAGACCTTCCCCATGACCTCCATCCAGCTGTCCCAGTATGTGGGCGGCGAGCTCCACGACGCCTACCCCCATCTGATTGCCGACATGCATCACCCCCAGTTCACCGTCCATGTGGAGGTGCGGGACTTTGATGCCTTTGTCCACGCCAACCCCACCGAGGGTGCCGGCGGTCTGCCCATTGGCGTGGGTGGCCGTGCCCTGTCCCTGCTGTCCGGCGGCATTGACTCCCCCGTGGCCTCCTGGATGATCGCCAAGCGGGGCGTCATTGTGGACATGATCCACTTCTACTCCTACCCTTACACCTCCCCCGAGGCCAAGGAGAAGGTTCTGGATCTGGCTCGGCTGCTGGTGCCCTACACCGGCAAGACCTGCGTGCATGTGGTGCCTTTCACCAAGATTCAGGAGGAGCTGCGCCGCTCCTGCCCCGAGAATCTGTTCACCATTCTCATGCGCCGGTTCATGATGCGCATTGCCTGCCGGGTAGCGGAGAAAAACGGCATTCAGGCCCTGGTCACCGGCGAGTCCGTGGGCCAGGTGGCCAGCCAGACCCTGGAGGCCATGGCCTGCACCAATGCCGTGTGCACCGTGCCGGTGCTGCGCCCGGTGGTGGGCATGGATAAGGAGGAGATCGTGCGCATTTCCCGCAAGATCGGCACCTTTGAGACCTCTATCCTCCCCTACGAGGACTGCTGCACCGTGTTCACTCCCAAGCACCCCCGCACCAAGCCGAAGGTGGAGGAACTAGTGGAGGCTGAGCAGAGCCTGGACATTGACGCTATGGTGGAAGAAGCCGTGGCGGGCATTGAGCGGGTATTGCTGGATTTCTAAGCCATACAAAAAGCCCAGAAACGTAAGAGTATCGCTTACGTTTCTGGGCCTTTTCCCATTATTCACGCTCTTCTGTCCGCCAATAGCCCTGGGCATTCCGCTCCAGCAGCCCCTCCCCCACCAGGTCCCGGCGAAGGGTACACACGTCGTCATGGTACCGGGCCAAGATGGCGTTTACCTCCGGCTCGGAGTAGATGCGTTGAGGCTGAAACTGCTGAACCAACGCCTGAAGCACAATGCGCTTTTTTTTGCGCTGGGCCGGGATGGTTTTCAGCCGTCCGTCCTGGAAATAGGAGTCCAGCACGTGCTGGCGGTATGCCTGGTCCCGCTGGGCCTGGAGGTCCGCCTCCTCCGACTCCTTCTGCACAATGTCCAGGATGGTGGTGTCAAAGAGGGCCCGGTTTAAGGTGTACATGGTGTAATACTGGCTCTTGTAGGAGGACACCGCCCCGGCCTGGGCCAACTTTTTCAGGTGGAAGGACACGGTGGCGGCAGTCAGTCCTAATCGCTGGGCCAGCCGCTCCACATACATGTCCTCCACCGCCAGGGATTTCAATATTTGCAGCCGGGACTTGTCCGCCAAGCACTTGAACAGGCCAATGGCCTCCGTCTCCGTCATGCCTTGGCCCCCCAAACACTCCGGAAGGTGCAGCCCACATTCTCCACAGCTTCCAGCTTCAACCGCTCCAGGTGGGCGGCTATCTCGTCCCCCCGGGCCGTTGCTTTTTCCCAGGCCTCCACCCAGTGGCTAGGAATCTCCTCCAGTTTTTTGAGGAAGAAGGCCTCCACACCCTGGGGATTTCCGGGGTTTTGTTCCACAGCTACATTCAGAATTGTGGAAAAAATGCCATACACATTGCCCTGGATGGCCTGGAAGTTGGCCTCGTCCCCCCGGTCGTCCGCCACGAGCTGGGCTCTAGCCTGGGCGCACTGGGCCACGCGCTGCTCCAGGTACTCCTTCATGCGGGATAACTTCTGATCCATGGTCTGTTCTCCTCTCTCATTGGGTTATTCTATTTATATACTTATCTAATCAGTTTGTCAATACTATTTAGACAGTTATCTATTTAACTCCACTCCTTTCACATGTGCTATTATAAAGAAGGTTGTCATTTATGTTATAAGATGTTTCCACACCGTACAAAACAAGGCGTAAACCTCCATGTTAATGTTAGTGGACAAATTGCCAACACTCCTTGCTTGCCACCAAAGCTGCATCCATATATATTTAAATCACCATATTCAAGGAGGGCTTTTATAGAATGAAGTTTAATGAAAAACTTTTATCCCTTAGAAAATCAAAGGGCTTATCTCAGGAGGAATTGGGAATGGAACTTTATAATGGTCTCATAAATTAAGACACTTTTTCGGACAATTTTTAATGAATCTGATATACTAAAATCAATACGAAAGAGAGGATTCATTACTATGTCCAGACAAAGAAGAAGTTTTAGC